>CAVEPA010000001.1:0-245210 GCA_963617485.1 bacterium
AAAAAATTTACCCCGTCTCCGCATCTGATTATCTTTCAACGAGTTGGAAAATGGCAGAAAAATCAGCGGTTGGAAGAAATAAAGGCAAAATCGAGTATATCGCAAAGAGATTGCTCCTTGACATCGGAGCGAATGATGAAGAAAAGGGCTTTTTTACCCGACATTTCCGCCAAGGAAGCCACATCTGCCAAGAGTTCCGTCTTGACCTGCGGCATATTCTTGTCGATAAGCAGCTGGCCGATTTTTCGCGCGCCACGACTGGCATAGGGGCTGTTCACATAAATATCTATGGTAGCATCGTAGCCTTTGGGAACGATATTCATGGAAAGCTGCAAACCTTGACAATGGTAAGTTTGGGAGAAATTGAAGTATTTGTAGCCGACAACAGAACTATCGGTATTGTTGACAACAGGATTATGGTTCACCGCCAAGGCATAGGGTTGCTGAATGGGAATGCTGTCCAAACGGACTGGTGTCACATAAGAACCCGAATAAATCTTGCGCGGCCATTTATGTATGGCAGGCTTGGGGCCGGTAAAGTAACATGCAATACCCGCCGAATAACGATGGAAAGGGTCAAGACCTTCTATACAGAAGCCCTCGGAGTTATATTCACCCTCACTGATGCGTACATAGCCGTCGGGACCCTCACAGACTTCTACCTCGATGGGAGCCACCATCGCTTGGCGCGAATACTCGTCCAGACCCGTCTGACGGTGATAGAACACCCACCATTGGCCGTTAATTTCGCAAATGCTGCCATGTGTATTGCCATTCGGCACCGCCGTATACATAGGACGGCCGAAGTCGTCCAAATCGCGGCCTCGGATGTCAATAATGGTGCCACCATAAATAAAGGGGCCCAGAGGAGAATTGCCATAGGCATAGGCCAGCGTGGAATTGGCAACACCAAGACCGAACTCACCCTCGCCGGTATTGCGACTGTAAATAAAGACGTACTTGTCTTTAATCTTACGCATGGAAGACGCCTCAAAGAAACGGTAGATGCCCTTAGCCTTATCATCATTGACATGACACCTGATAATTTCGGTGCCAGGCTTGACGGTAGCCATCGTCGTGGGGTCCAATTCGGCCATACAAGCTTCGCGGAAGCCCCAATAGGCATACACGCGACCGTCGTCATCGACAAAAACGGCAGGGTCGAAACCCAAAATGCCGACCGTTTCGCGTTTGAGAGAATCTTTCCAGTTAATCACCCGGAATGGGCCCGTGGGCCGATTGCTTCTGGCAACCATCGTCTGATGCTTGTGCACCTGGTTGTTGGGATACAGGTAGTACCATTTTTTGCCGGAAGCATCGACACACTCGGCCACATCGGGAGCATAAAGCACATCGCCAAGACCTTCGGTATCGAAGATGACACCTTCGTAACGCCATTCATGCAAATCGTCCACAGGAGCCGACCAAGCTACCAGATCGCGGCCGCAATAGCCCGTTATCAGCATATCGTGCGAACCATAGATGTACACACGCTGTCGGCCGGGCTGGTCGGGATCGTCGAAAACATAAGGTTCGCCGTCGGGAATGTATTCCCACATAGGCAGATAGGGATTCTGGGGCAAGACCTGAAACCAGCCCGCACAGGCTATGGCAAGCGTCAACAGTGCTTTACGAAAGGTCTGGCGCTGCATATTTACTTGATTTCCTCGTCGAAGACAATAGCCACCTTGCCACACTTGCCTTCGTTCATCAAGGCATAGGCCTCTGAAGCGCGGTCGAGCGTGAAACGGTTGGTTACCAAGTCTTCGGGATGGATACCCCAGCGGACAATGCGTTCCACCAGTTCTTCCATGCGCCAGATATTGGTTACCCAAGAACCATAGATGGTTTTCTGTTCGTGAATAAGGTCGGGACTGGGGTTAAGTTCTACAGAGCCACCTTCGCCGATAAAGGCAATACGGCCCCATTTGCGGGTAGCGCGTACAGCCAGCTGACGGCCATAGGTATTGCCAGAGCAGTCTACGGCACGTTCAACGCCCATACCGCCGGTGAGTTCCTTGATTTTTTCCAAAGCATTGGCATCGGAGAGCATCACGACATCGGCCAGACCTTTTTCTTTGGCGATATTCAGACGCTCTTGCACCGTATCGACACCAATCAGTTTGTTGGCACCCATAGCACGGGCCAGCATCAAAGTAGCAAGACCCACAGGGCCAAGGCCTACGACCAAGACGGCATCGTTACCGCAAACACCGATTTTTTCAAGGCCTTCGTACACCGTACCGAAGCCGCAGGCAATCTGGGCGCCATCGGTATAGGTCAGCGAATCGGGCAGCAAAACCAAGTCTTTTTCTTCAGCCAGCAGGTATTCGGCCATACCGCCATCGCGTTGCCAACCATAGGCACGACGGAAAGAGCTGGTGCAGCTAATCATATAACCACGACGGCAATCGTTGCAGACGCCACAACCCGAAATATGGTAAACCACTACCCTATCGCCTTGCTTGAAACGACGCAGGCCAGGACCACACTTGACAATCTGTCCGCTGGGTTCGTGACCACAAATCTTATCCTGATAGCCTTCGGGACCCTTACCCGTATGTTCGCGATAAATGGCACGGATATCGCTACCGCAGATGGTAGACGACTTCATCTTGATGAGGACTTCTCCGTAACCAGGTTCAGGAATTTCAACATCTTTCAGCACCACCGTGCTGTTTCCGGGCAAAAATGCCGCTTTCATTGTTTTACTCATTTCAATTCAATTGAAAAAACACCTTATAATAAGTACCTAATCGTTATTGACGGATAATGCCGTCTTCGTCCCAAAGGTCGTGCCAAGTAGAGCCCGGCCAGGTGAAGACCTGTCCTTTGATGAAACGGCAGTTGCGGTCGATTTTGCGGATAGCCTCCATTTCTTCGGCAGTGAGCGGATCTTCCACGGCAGCCCGCAGATTGCTCATAAACTTATAGGGTTTCACCGAGAAGGGAATGGGTATCTGTCCGTTCTGCACGGCCCACTTGATGCAGATAACGGCAGGATGTACCTGATGACGTTTGGCGATTTCTACCATAACCGGATCCTCAATGGGCACCGTGTCTTCAGGCGTTTTATCGCGCTCAGGACGGTTAGGCGAACCGATAGGACAGAAACCGATAACGGCAATACCGTTGTCTTCCATATACTTCTTGAGTTCGGGCTGCTGGA
Source organism: bacterium (assembly GCA_963617485.1). Classification (GTDB taxonomy): domain Bacteria; phylum Bacteroidota; class Bacteroidia; order Bacteroidales; family UBA1402; genus UBA1757. The sequence continues at coordinate 3,170 of CAVEPA010000001.1, forward strand.
AATGCGGATGCAGCTCCATTTCATTGCAGACAGGCTTGATGCTGCAGTCGCGCAGCAGGAGTTCCATCTTGGCACGGGTCATGTTGGAAGTACCGATATTGCGCACCTTGCCGGCACGCTTCAAGTCTTCCATAGCGCGCCAAACCTTCATGAAATCTTCGTGGATATAGGGTTTGGCATTGGGGTCGCGCGATTCGACGCTGACTTTCGGAGCGTGGTAGTTGGGGAAAGGCCAGTGCACCAGATAAAGATCGAGGTAATCGAGGCCGAGCTTATCCAAAGACTCTTGGCAGGCACCTTGAACATCGTCATGCTTGTCGTTCCAGACCTTGGAAGTAATCCAAAGCTCTTCGCGTTTTACCACACCTTCGTCAAAAAGCTCTTTCAGGGCAGCACCGATTTCTTTTTCGTTGCCGTAGACGGCGGCACAGTCAATATGACGGTAGCCCAGACGCACAGCCTGCTTGACAGCCTCGGCAATGACATCGGCCGTATAGTTGTCGGAACCGAAAGTACCCAGACCAACGGCAGGAATTTCGTCACCGCTCGACAGACGGACCTTGGGCACCAGATTGGGATCAACAGGAAGAATATTTTCCATTGTAAGTATTATTTGTTGATAAATAGTTGCTTATCGGGCCAAATTGCGATTGCGATGGCCGTAGATGGCAATAATGACAAAACAGATAAAGGGCAGGATAAAGGAGAACCTTACACCCGACAGGCCAAGAATAACATCCTGGTCGATAAACTTAGCCTGCAGCGGCGGCATCACCGAACCGCCCAAAATAGCCATAATAAGACCGGCAGCACCGAACTCAGCATCCTGACCGATACCTTCGAGGGCAATACCGTAGATGGTAGGGAACATCAGCGACATGCAGGCCGATACACCGATAAGGCAATACAGGCCCAGCATACCTTTTATAAAGATGACACCCAGCACCAGCAAACCGCCGCCAAAGGCCAGATATTTGAGCAACACGCCCGGACGCATGTACTTGAGCAGGTAGGTACAGATAAAACGGCTCACGCAGAAGATGGCCATGGCTGCGATATTGTACAGCTGAGCGGTATCGTTAGGAATACCCAATTCCATCTCGGCATAGTGGATAATGAAAGTCCAGCACATAATCTGCACACCCACATAGAAGAACTGGGCGATGACTCCTTCGTAATAACGCTTGTTCCTAAGCAGACGGCGGAAAGTATCGCGAATGTTGAACTCGCCGGCACTCTGAGCCTTAGGCATCTTGCACAGCAGGAACATCACGAAGAAGGCGGCCACCACAATTCCCAAAATGACATAAGGGTTGCGAATCACCACCAAATCGGCCTGACGCAAAAGCTCGAAGGCCTCCGGATCGACGGCGCGCAAAGCCTCGCGTTCCTCGTACGAAGCGCTGTTCATACGGGCAAGGATGAAGTTCTGGGCCGTGAACATACCCAAGAGCGAACCCATCGGGTTGAAGGCCTGCGCCAAGTTCAAACGCCGCGTAGCCGTGGCCTCGTCGCCCATGGACAGAATATACGGGTTGGCGCTGGTTTCAAGGAAAGACAAGCCGCAAGTCATCACGAAATACGACACCAGGAAGGGCCAGAACATTTCGGTCAGACTCGAAGGATAGAACATCAGGGAACCAATGGCATATAGAGCCAACCCCACCAAAATACCCGTCTTGTAAGAGTATTTCTTGATGAAATAGGCAGCCACGAAAGCCATGGCAAAATAACCGCCGTAAAAGGCGAACTGCACCAACGCACCTTCGAAGTTGGTCATCAACAACACCTTGGTGAAAGCTCTCACCATAGGGTTGGTGATATCGTTGGCAAAGCCCCACAAAGAGAAAAGAGAGGTTACCAGGATAAATGGAACCAAATATTGCCTGGTAACCACCGAAGAGGTTTTGTTCGTCTGCGTCATGACCGACTATTTATAAATCGGACCGAAATTCTGACAAGCGCGGTAATCGGCACCCTCCTTATCCATACCGAAAGCATTCCAAGCGGCGGGACGGAAGATATCCTTGTCTTCTACGTTGTGCATGCAGACAGGAATACGGAGGATAGAAGCCATAGTGATAAGGTCTGCACCGATATGGCCATAAGCGATAGCGCCGTGGTTGGCACCCCAGTTGTTCATGACGCTGTAAACATCCTTGAACTGGTCTTTGTTGCAAAGACGCGGAGCGAACCAAGTGGTGGGCCAAGTTTTGTCGGTACGGTTGTTGATGATTTCGAAAGTTTCGGGATGAACGTCCACCGTCCAGCCTTCGGCCAGTTGCAGCACGGGGCCAAGGCCCTTGATGATGTTCAGACGGAACATGGTAACAGGCATGCCGCCTTTGCTCAAGAACTGCGAAGAGAAACCGCCGCCACGGAAATAGCCGCAATCGGCCGGATACCAGGTAGTGGCTTTCAGACAGTTGTCCATATCGGCCTCGGTCATTTCCCAGAAAGGCTTCATGACAGCTTCGCCGTTTTCTACAGACTGGCCGGAAGCATCCAAAGCGGTGGCACCCGAGTTGATAAGATGGATAATGCCGTTGGCAGCCTTGCCTTCGAGTTTGTGGCCGCTGACACGTTCAACCGATTCGGGACTCCAATAAGTACGGATATCCGAGAACATCACGGCACGGTTGGTCAAGAGTTTGCCAAACAGCATGCTGATACCGTTGAGCGAGTCGTTTTCGGTGGCCAGCACTTTGGTTTCGCGCGGACCGTTCCAGTCGAAAGTGGTATTGAGCAAAGCTTCGGGGAAGTCGCAGTTGGGCTTGTAGTCGGTCCACTGGCGCTGGCCCTGGAAACCGGCAGCAATGGCGTTGTGGCCCAAAGACTCTTCGTTGAAGCCTTTTTTCTTCAGTTCGGGATTACCCTGCATCAAGTCGCGGATAATGAGGTACATCTTCACAACGAACTCCCAATCGGAATCCTTTTCTTCGCGAGTATGCTGCCAAAGGGTATTGTAGTCGTGACCTTCGTTCACCTTGCAGTGTTCGAGCGTCCACTGATAAGCCTTCTTGTATTCCTCTTCATCGTAAATCTTGTTGTCGATGCGGCGCAGCACTTCCACCATATCGATGTATTCGTTGCGCATACCCAGATAATCCTGGAAGAAGTCGGGGTCGATAATGGAACCGGCAATACCCATGCAGGGGCCTCCGATAGACAGATAAGACTTGCCACGCATCTGAGCCACGGCAATACCGGCGCGGGTGAAGCGTATCAGTTTTTCCTTGACATCTTCGGGAATTTCGGTGTCACCGGCATCTTGTACATGCTTGCCATAGATACCGAAAGTAGGCAGACCCTTTTGGGCATAACCGGCCAAAGCGGCAGCCAAATAAACGGCACCGGGACGTTCAGTTCCGTTGAAACCCCAAACAGCCTTGGGATAATAGGGATTCATGTCGATAGTTTCGGCGCCATAGCACCAGCAAGGCGTAACACTGATGGTCAGGCCAACACCTTCGCGTTCGAATTTTTCAGCGCAGGCAGCGGCTTCGGCCACACGACCGATGGTACCATCGGCAATAACGCATTGTACGGGAGTTCCATCGGAATATTTCAAAGTTGAGCTCAACAGGGCTTCTACACTCTTGGCCATGTTCATGGTCTGCTGTTCGAGACTTTCGCGGACACCTCTTTCACGGCCGTCAATAATGGGTCTGATACCCACTTTGGGATGATTTGCATTCATAAGTCGGATGTTATAAAAAGTTGTAAGTTTTGGTTTATAGAAAAGCTGTTTTGAGCCGCAAATATAGAAAATCCCCCACCTTATTCCAATGATAAAGCGGAGGATTTTTAGGGATATTTGGGGCTTTCGCCTTATTCGTGATAATAGACCCTTTTGACACGTTGCGAAACCGAGGTGAGAATCTCGTAAGGGATGGTATTGTTGCGCCGGGCCATTTCGGAGATACTGAGACCGGGGCCGAAAATCTCCACCACATCGCCTTCGTGGGCGGGAATATCGGTAACATCCACCATGCAGGCATCCATGCAAATATTGCCCAAAATGGGTGCGGGTTGTCCGTTTATCAGTACATAGCCGCCTCTGTTGCTGCGTAGAAAGCCATCTGCATAGCCCACAGGAATGGTTGCCACCACGCTGTCGCGGTCGAGCATGCCACGCCGGCTGTAACCCACACTCTCGCCCTTGGCGTAATGGTGCAGTTGCAGAATCTGAGTCTTGAAGGCAGCCACCGGCATCAAGGCCTCGGGATGCACAAAGGAGATGCCGTAAAGGCCTATACCCAGACGCACTCTTTCGCATTGCCACTGCGGGAAGCGTTCTATGCCGGCCGAGTTGAGAATATGCCTGTCGATGGGATAAGGAAAGCTGTCGCGAATCTGCGAAGAAAGGTTGTCGAATATTTGCCACTGCTTATTCGTATAATCGTCGAAGCAGGCTTCGTCGCTGCCGGCCAAATGTGTGAACACCGAACTGACACTGAGTGTCTTTTGCGCTTGAAGCAGCTTGACCAATGCGGGCATATCCTCGCTCGTGAAGCCCAAACGATGCATACCCGTGTCGAGTTTCAAGTGGATAGGATACTGCGTCACGCCGGCTCGTTGCCCCTCTTCGAGAAAATCTTGCAAAAGCGTGAAGCTGTATATTTCGGGTTCGAGATGATATTCGTAACACAAAGGCAGGACGCTGGGGTCGGGATTCATCACCAGTACGGGGATGGTAATGCCCGCCTGACGCAACGCAATACCTTCGTCCACCACGGCAACAGCCAGCGCATCGCAGCCTTGGGCCTGCAAGGTCTTGCTTATTTCCACCGCTCCCAGTCCGTAGGCATCGGCCTTGACCATGGCTATCAGTTTAGTACTGGGCTTGATAAGAGAACGGAAATACTGATAGTTGTGCACGATGGCGTCCAAATTCACTTCCAAGCGCGACTGGTGGCTCTTGAGACTAAGTGCCTGGGCTATACGTTCGAAGCCGAAACGGCGCGAACCCTTGAGCAGAATCAGTTCATGATTGAAACAATTCAGCAAATCGGAGGCCAGGAAATCTTCGGTGGTCTGGAAAAAGCGCGATGATGCGGGAAACAGCGAAGCATAGCGACACAAATCGGGACCGATGCCCACAATACGCTGCAGCTGGTAATGTGAAAGCAACTGCGCCACTTCGGCGTAAAGGCAAGCAGCGTCTTTGCCACAACGGTAGATGTCTGAAAGGATGAGCGAGCAAGGCATCTGTCGCGCCACTTCGCGGCGCGACTGGAAATCGAGCGCCAGTTCGAGCGCCTGCACGTCGGAATTATAAGCATCGTTGATGAGCACGCAAGACTGCTTGGCCTGCTTGAGTTCCAGACGCATGGGGGCCGGTTCTATGGTGGCCAAGGCTTCGCGCCATTCATCCCAAGACACCTGAGGCAGCAACAGACGGCAACAGCTCAGCGCATGAGCGATATTCTGCAGGGAGGCCTCGTCATCGTAAGGAAATTTCGAGAACAGCCCCTCGGGAAAGTCGTGCATAGACCAAGCTTGCAGGCGCTCAGGTTCGAAAAGCGAGCGCATGGTAGCGTCTATCAGGGTATCATCGGCACAATAGACAATTTTTTCGCAATGCACGAAAAGCTGACATTTCTCACGCAACTTTTCATCTATCGAAACGAAATTCTCGCCATGCGGCAGCCCGATATTGGTCAATAGGCCGTATGTGGGCAGGATAAGGCTTTCGAGCCGGGACATTTCGCCTTTGCGCGAGATACCGGCCTCGATAATGCCCACCTGTGTATCCTCATCGAGTTCGAGCAGCGAGAGCGGCACGCCGATTTGCGAGTTGTAGCTGCCCGGCGAGCGCGTCACATCGAGACGTTTGCGCAAAAGCTGCCAAATCCATTCTTTGACGATGGTCTTGCCGTAACTGCCCGCTATAGCCAAAACCGGAGCTTTGCACTCCAGGCGCACATGCAGGGCCAATGCCTGCAAAGCCTTTACTGCATCGTCCACCAACAGAAAATCGGCCTCGGGATAAGCTTCCGTATCGGCAGGCAATTGGCTCAGTACAAAAGAGCGCAGACCGCGCCGGTAAAGCCCTTCGATATATTTGTGGCCGTCGTTGGACTGAGTGCGGAAGGCAAAAAACAGCGTATCATCGGCACTATGCAGGTTACGGCTGTCGATAAGGCAATGGCGCACCAGGCGCGAAGGGTGCTGCACGCGGGCCGAGCGCAAAAGGCCGGCCGACTGCAGGATATCATGCAAATCGGATATCTTCAATGCTTTCATAAAAGGACAGATTGAAAAAAGGCGCGTTCGCGGGACAGGTCCAGCCCGGGATGCGAAGCTTCCAGCACCGCGACAGATGCCAGATTCTTTTGGGCGAAACGCTTGTAGGCTTCATCGTCGGGCCGTTGTGGACGATGTTGCATGGCCTTGTGCAACTGCTGCACTTGATGCATCAGCTCGCGCGTTGACTTGTCGAAGGCAAATTGCGAAAATGCTTCCCATATATATTTGACGGCCGTTTCGGAAGGATGCAGCATGTCTTCGGCATAAAAACGGTAGTCTCGCAAATCATCACAAAGCAGCTCGTAAGCCGGGAAGTACTGTACTTGCGGGAAATGCAGCATCAGCTCTTCGATGGCCAGATGCAGCACCGCCTTGCTGAGCGTATTCTCGTGCGCACCGTCCTTGAAATGCCGTATCGGACTGACGGTCATAATCACTTTCAAATCGGGCTTGGCTTGGAATAGTGTTTCCAGAAAAGCGCTGTAATAATCGACAATTTCGGCCACGTCCAGACGACGACGCACGAACAGGTCTTCGGGCAGTTTATGGCAGTTGGCCACAATCTTACCCGTCTCGGCCAAGGAATAAACCCAAGAAGTGCCAAAAGTAAGCATCAGGCAGGTGGATTCTTGCAGAAACGCTGCGGCCCGTTCGTTGTTTTGACGGATATGGTTCAGCACTTCGTCTCTGTGGGGAGAGGAAAAACTGCTGTGATGCATGAAACTGGCGTACAGGCCTTGGTATTCGAAAAGGTCTTCCTCGCGGAAGGGAATCTTGTACCAAAGGATTTCCAGGGCCTTCACCACCGACATGGGGTTATACAGCACGCCGAAAGGATTTTGTTCCACACGGAAACCGCTCTGCGCCAGCAGTGCGGACATATTGTCGGCAAAGCAGGAGCCTAGGGCAAGAATGCGGTCGCTGTGGTTCAGGCTGATGCCTGGCTTAATCGGGACTATGGTTCTGAAACTCTCCATCGTGAGGGCAAAAGTACACAATCTGACGGCTTTTGTTCCAAATGGAATACATTATTTTCTTTTTTAGCCGAAAAGCACTACTTTTGTCCCTTAGGGCCAGAAGAATGGCCGCATATAATATGGAAGAAAGACATCTTTTAGATAGCATAAACAGCCCCGAAGACCTGAAGAAAATCCCGCTCAACCAGTTGCCAGAGCTTTGTCAGGAGCTGCGCGAATTCATCATCAAGGAGCTGTCGGAAAATCCCGGTCATTTGGCCTCCAGCCTTGGCACTGTCGAGTTGACAGTGGCGTTGCATTACACCATGGACACCCCCTACGACCGCATCGTCTGGGATGTGGGACATCAGGCTTACAGTCACAAGATACTCACCGGCCGCCGCGAGCAGTTCCATACCAACCGCAAACAGGGCGGCCTCAGCGGTTTTCCAAACCCCGACGAAAGTCCCTACGACAGTTTTGTGGCCGGTCACGCATCCAACTCCATTTCGGCGGCGCTCGGCATGGCCATCGCTGCCAAAGCCAAAGGCGAGAAACGTCGGGTGATGGCCGTTATCGGTGACGGCGCCATGAGCGGCGGCCTGGCTTACGAAGGGTTGAACAACGTGGTAGAATACGACAACGACCTGCTTATCATCCTTAACGACAACAACATAGCCATCGACAAAAGCATAGGCGGATTTCACCAATCGATGGCACGCATCAACACATCGCGGCATTACAACAACCTGCGCTGGTACGTTTACCGCCTATTCAAACGCATGGGCCTGATGAACGATGTGCGCAAGAACCAGATTCTTCGCATAGGCAAGGCCATCAAGCGGATTTTCCGCCACAACGCCACCATTTTCGATGGGCTGGACATCCGCTATTTCGGTCCGGTGGACGGGCATGATGTCAAGAACCTGGTGCGCGTGCTGAACACCATCAAGAACATGACTGGGCCGCGCGCGCTGCACATTTGTACCACCAAGGGCAAGGGCTACGAACCGGCCGAGAAGAACGCCACCGATTTTCACGCACCGGGCAAGTTCGACATCGATACAGGCGAGCGCCGGCCGGAAACCCCAAGCGGCACCCCCGCCATCAAGTTCCAGGAAGTTTTCGGGCACACGCTCGTGGAGCTCTGCCGACAGAACGACAAAATAGTGGCCATCACGCCTGCCATGCCCACCGGCTGCGGGCTGAACATCCTTAAAGAGCAGTTTCCCGAACGCGTATTCGATGTGGGCATAGCCGAAGGACACGCCGTCACTTTCTCGGCCGGTCTGGCCAAAGAGGGACTCATACCCTTCTGCAACATATACTCTTCTTTCGCCCAACGCGCCTACGACAATATCATACACGACATTGCCATTGCCCGCTTGCCGGTGGTACTCTGTCTGGACCGCGCCGGTCTGGTGGGCGAAGATGGTGTGACGCATCAGGGAGCCTTCGACCTGGCCGCCCTGCGCTGCATTCCCAACCTCTGCATCTCCGCCCCTATCGATGAAGTGGAGTTGCGCGACTTGATGTACACCGCCCAGCTGAAGACCGACCGTCCTTTCGTGATACGCTACCCACGAGGCAAGGGCTATGTGGAAAACTGGCGACAGCCCATGAAGGAAGTTCCCATCGGTAAGGGTGTCAAGTTGCACGAAGGCAGCGACATTGCCATTGCCTGCATCGGGCCCGTCGGGAAAACGGCACTTAAGATTGCACAGGACTGGGCGAAGCAGCCCGGCATGCCCGGTATGGCCGTCTACCACTTCCGCTTTGTCAAACCCTTGGACGAAGACTTTATCGACGAAATCGGACAGCGCTTCAAGAAGCTGGTCACTATAGAAAACGGCTGCATCAAAGGCGGTTTCGGCTCGGCCGTAATGGAAGCCTTGCAAGAAAAAGGCCACACGCTGGCATGGAAGGCGCTGGGCTTGCCCGACAAGTTCATCGAGCACGCCACCGTAGCGCAACAGCAGCAGGCCTGCGGTCTGGACGAAGACTCCATTGCCCGTAGCATTCTGGATTTCAGCAATCTGCAAACAACTGACAATTAAAAAGATATTGATATGAAGATAATCATTGCAGGTGCAGGAGAGGTCGGCATACATCTGGCCAAGATGCTGTCGAAGGAAAACCACAGCATCACCCTTATCGGTGAAAAGGAAGATGTACTCTCTACCCTCAATGCCAACTACGACCTGATGACCCTGACGGGCGATCCCAGTTCCATTGCGGTACTGAAAGATGCCGGCTGCGAATCGGCCGATCTTTTCATCGGCGTAATGCCCGAAGAAAGCCGCAATATTGTGAGTGGCTTCGTTGCCCACCAGTTGGGCAGCAAGAAGGTGGTAGTGCGCGTAGAGAACCCCGAATACACCAAAGAGGAGCACCGCAAGTATTTCCAGATGCTTGGCATACAGTCGGTTATCTGCCCGGAACTTTTGGCCGCCCAAGAAATTATCGAAACGGTAAACCGACCCTGGGTGCGGCAATACCACAGCTTCGGCAAAGGCGAGCTGGTGCTTATCGGTGTCAAGGTGCGTAGCGGTGCCTGCATCATCGACAAGGAGCTGAAGGATTTGTTCGGTCCCAACGATGTCTGCCGTATCGCAGCCATCAAGCGGGGTCACAACACCATCATCCCCAGCGGCCACGACCAGATTATCGCCAACGACATGGTTTACTTTATCACCACGCCCGAAGAAATGGAAAAGGTGCGCAAGCTGGCCGACAAGCCTGTGCAAAAAGTGCAGGACGTGATGATTATGGGCGGTAGCCGCATCGCCATTCTGGCAGCCGAAAAGCTTTCCAAGACGCTCAATGTCAAGATAATAGAACGCAATCGCAAACGTTCCGAGTACGTCAAGGAACGGCTGGGTTCCAAGGTGATGGTCATTCAGGGCGATGGTCGCGACATGGACCTGCTGCACGACGAAAGTATCTCCAGTATGGAGGCTTATGTGGCGCTCACTGGCAGCGACGAGACCAATATCTTCTCCTGTCTGGCCGCCAAGCGTTTTGGTGTGCCGCGTACCGTTGCCGAAGTGGAACAGCTCGACTATATTCCCATGGCCGACAATCTGGATATCGGTATTGTGGTGAACAAGAAGCTGATAGCAGCCGGACACATCTACCAGATGATGCTCGATGCCGATGTCACCAACATGAAGTGCCTGACCTTTGCCGATGCCGATGTGGCCGAATTTATCGTCAAGGAAGACTCCAAGATTACCAAGAAGCCCGTCAAAGACCTGCGCCTGCCCGAGAATGTCAGCCTGGGTGGCCTTATCCGCGATGGCAAGGGTATCATCATCTATGGTAATACGCTTATCCAGAAGGGCGACCGCGTGGTTATCTTCTGTCTGAGCTCGAATATTCAAAAGGTAGAGAAATTTTTCTGTTGATGTCTGTTTTGTCTGTACACCATGCCCAAGAATCCCTTTAATCTGCGTATCATTCTCAAATTCATCGGCTTTGTGCTGCTGATAGAGGCCTTGTTTATGCTGTTGACAAGCGGAATAGCCTGGCTTTACGACGAAAGCGATGTGCATATTTTTCTGCAGTCGGCCGCCATTACCTGCGTCAGTGCCCTCATTTTGACCCTGCTCGGACGCAAAGGCTCTGCCGTAGTAGGCAAGCACGAAGGCTTCGTTATCGTTACGCTGGTGTGGATACTTTTTCCGCTGTTCGGCTCTATACCTTATGTGTTAAGCCCTTATTTTCAGAATTTCACCGATGCCTATTTCGAAAGCATCTCGGGCTTTTCCTCTACCGGCGCCACCATCTTGACCGATGTGGAAGTCTTGCCTAAATGTATGTTGTTCTGGCGCAGCATCAGCCAATGGCTGGGAGGTATGGGTATCATCTTGCTCTCACTGGCCATTTTCCCGGTACTGAAACTGGGCAGTTTCCAGCTTTTCACGGCAGAAACCACCGGCCCGGTATATGAAAAACTGCGGCCCAAGCTCAGCGAATCGGCCAAAATCATGTGGTTCGTGTATTGCGGCCTCACCATACTGGAAGCCCTGTTGCTCTGGCTGGGCAAAATGGATTTCTTCGATGCTCTCTGTCACGCTTTCACCACCATGGCTACGGGCGGTTTCTCAACCAAGAATGCCAGTCTGGGCTATTGGAACTCCGTCTACATCGATATTGTGGGCATCGTGTTTATGTTTTTGGCCGGTACGAGCGTGGTGGTGCTATATCGCCTGCTCACCCGCAATTTCGACAAAGTTCGGCAGAACGAAGAGTTCAAATGGTACGCCATCGTGTTCGGCATTTCAGGCCTGGCGCTCTCGGCCCTACTGTTCGCCATAGACAAGATGCCCGCCGGCAAAGCGCTCTGCAACGGCTTTTTCCAAGCCATTTCCATTATCACCACCTCGGGATACTTCACCGACAATGTGGGACTGTGGAATCCGGTAGCCAAGTTTCTGCTGCTGCTCTTGGTGTGCATGGGTGCCATGTCGGGTTCCACTTCGGGCGGCATCAAGATTGGACGACACATTATTTATATTAAGGCAGCCTACAACGAACTGCAACGCGACGTGCATCCCAACGCCATCCTGCCCATCATGTACAACGGCAAGGCACTGCCCTCCTCCACCGTATCGAACCTTTACGGCTTCTTGGTATTCTACATTCTGATAACCGCCTTGAGCATGGGTATCTATTATTCCATGGGGCTGGATATGGAAGAGGCACTGAGCGTTTCTCTGTCGGCACTGGGCAATGTTGGCCCGGCCATGGGCGACTTTACACAGCATTATGCCTTGATGCCCTGCTTGGGCAAATGGTGGATGTGCTTTCTAATGCTGGTAGGACGTCTGGAAATCTTCACCATACTTTTGCTGCTATCGCGCAACTTCTGGAAAAAAGCCTAATTTTTAAAACCAAGCAATATGACCACTAAACGACTTTATGGCCTGCTTTGTCTGGCCGCACTTTGCCTGACGATGTACAACCTGCAGTCTTGCAGCCCCAAGAGCGAGATGGAACTGGCCTGGCAACAGGCCGCCGCCATCGAGAAGAACATGACCCGGACATCGTTCCCCGACCGCGACTATGTCATCACCGATTTCGGTGCCAAGGCCGATGACAGCCTTTTCCTCAACCATGAGGCCATCAACCGGGCCATACTCGCTTGCAGTCTGGATGGCGGCGGCCGCGTGCTGATTCCCGCAGGCTGCTACTACACAGGACCTCTGACGCTGCTGAGCAATGTCAACCTGCATCTGGAAGAAGGTGCCACGCTGAAGTTTTCGCCCGACAAGCGTCTGTACCTGCCTCAGGTACTGACGCGCTGGGAGGGCGTAGACTGCTACAATTACCATCCCTTCATCTACGCTTACGGCCAGACCAACATCGCCCTGACGGGCCAAGGCGTTATCGACACCCAGGGTCAAAAGGGCTGGTGGAGTATGTGCGGTGCACGCCGTTACGGCTGGACCGAAGGTCTGCCCGGCCAGAATATGGGCGGACGCAACAAGTTGCTGCGCAGCGCCGAAGACAAGCTGCCCATCGAGGAACGCATTATGACGCAGGAGGATGCCATGCGTCCGCAGACAGTGCATTTCTACGCCTGCAAAACGGTGCTTATCCAAGGTGTGAGCATTCTGAATTCGCCCTTCTGGGTGATACATCCGCTGATGTGCGAAGACCTCATCGTGGACGGTGTGCATGTGTACAACCGTGGGCCCAACGGTGACGGCTGCGACCCCGAATCTTGCCGCAACGTCATTATCCAAAACTGCCGCTTCGACACGGGCGACGACTGCATTGCCATCAAATCGGGCCGCAACAACGACGGCCGCAAGTGGAACCGTCCTTCGGAAAACATCATTGTGCGCAACTGTCAGATGATTAACGGACACGGCGGTGTGGTAATCGGCAGCGAAATTTCCGGCGGCTACCGCAACCTGTTCGTCGAGAACTGCCAGATGGATTCGCCTGAGCTGGACCGTGTTATCCGTATCAAGACCAATACTTGCCGCGGCGGCCTTATCGAAGGTGTCTATGTGCGCAATGTAGAAGTGGGCCAGTGCCGCGAGGCTGTGTTGAAAATCAACTTGCTTTACGAATCGAAAGAAGACTGCGCCCGCGACTTTCCGCCTACGGTACGCAATGTCATGCTCGAGAACGTCAGCTGCCACAAGAGCCGCTACGGCGTACTCATCAACGGCTTGGAAGACGACGACCACGTTTACAACATTCAGGTGCGCAACTGCTTCTTTGACGGGGTGGAGAAAGGCAATAGCGTCAATGGCGCTAAAGACGTGGTTTTCAGCCAATTGCATATCAACGGAGAGCTGGTTGAATAAAGTATTTTTTTGTTCTTGAAAATAATTGGTTACCTTTGCCCCAATTGCGCGCCGAAGTGTCAGCACGTAATCAGACTAGAGTATATAGAGTAAACAATAAAGAGTCATCATGAGTTTATTGAAAGAAAAATTGAGCCAGTATACGCTGCCTCAGGAACTTAGCAAACAGGGTATCTACCCTTACTTTAGAGCTATTTCGAGCGAACAAGACTGCGAAGTCATCATCAACGGCAAACGCGTGTTGATGTTCGGTTCCAACAGCTATCTCGGTCTTACCAACCATCCCAAAATCAAGGAAGCCGCCATTGAAGCCGTCCGCAAATACGGCACCGGTTGCGCCGGTTCACGCTTCCTGAACGGAACACTCGACATTCACGAAAATCTTGAAAAACGCCTTGCCGCCTTTGTGGGCAAAGACGAAGCACTGATTTTTTCTACCGGTTTCCAGGTGAACCTTGGCGTTGTTTCCTGCCTCACCGGCCGCGAAGACTACATCATCCTGGACGAATCAGACCACGCATCCATCATTGAAGGCCGTCGTCTGTCGTTCTCCAAAACCCTGAAGTTCAGACACAACGACATGGATTCTTTGGAAAAGGCCCTGCAATCTTGCCAGCCCGACAAAATCAAGCTGGTGGTTGTTGACGGCGTTTTCTCGATGGAAGGCGATGTTGCGCCCCTGCCCCAGATGGTGGAACTGGCCCAAAAGTACAATGCCAGCATCATGGTTGACGAAGCCCACGGCATCGGCGTTTTCGGCCCTCACGGAGAAGGTGTCTGCACCGCATTGGGCGTTACCAAGGACATCGACCTGATTATGGGTACCTTCAGTAAATCTTTCGCTTCGCTGGGCGGCTTTATCGCCTGCGACAAGGAGGTAGCCAACTTCCTGCGTCACCATGCACGTTCCTACATCTTTAGCGCCAGTGCCACTCCGGCTGCCATCGGTGCTGCCAACGCAGCGCTGGACATCATGCTCAACGAACCCGAGCGCATCGCCAACCTGTGGAAAATCACCAATTACGCTTTGGACGGTTTCCGCTCTATGGGCTGTGAAATCGGTCACACCTCTACGCCTATCATTCCTTTGTATATCCGCGACAACGAAAAGACTTTCGCCATTACCCGCTATCTGCTCGACCATGGCGTTTTCGTCAACCCCGTAGTGGCTCCTGCCGTGGCTCCCAGCGATACGCTTATCCGCTTCTCGCTGATGGCTACCCACACCAAAGAACAGGTCGACACTGCCCTGACGGCCATCGAAGAAGCCTTCAAGAAATTCGAAGTTCTCAAATAAGCCTAGCGGCAAATCTTAAGGAGATTCATTATGTCAGTTGTTATCAAAGAAGTTAAAAGCAAAAGAGACCTTCGCCGTTTCGTACAGTTCGGAATAGATTTGTATAAAGGCAACCCTTATTATTGCCCACCTATCTTCTCCGACGAAATGGACTCCTTCAATCCCAAGAAGAATCCCGCGTTCGATTTCAGCGAAGCCGTTGTTTATCTGGCTTATCGGGACGGCAAAATAGTAGGACGCATTGCCGGCATCATTAACCACCGCGCCAACGAAGCTTGGAAAGTGAACAAATGCCGTTTCGGCTGGTTCGATTTTATCGACGATCACGAAGTTTTCACTGCCCTGCTCGAGGCCGTTGCCGCTTGGGGGAAATCCAAAGGCATGGACAAACTGAACGGCCCGGTCGGCTTTACCGATATGGACAAGGAAGGCTTGCTTATTGAAGGCTACGAGCGTAATGCGCCCATGTGCAGCCTGTACACGCATCCCTATTACGTTGCCCATTACGAACAGTATGGTTTGGTGAAAGAGGCCGACTGGATTGAGTTTCAGATTATCGCCCCCAAGAGCGCTCCCGAGCGTATGCGTCGTGTGGCCGACATTGTGGCTGCCCGCAGCAAGGTGCACGTGGTCAAGTTCAAATCGTTCCGCGAACTGAAGAAACGCTATGGGTACAGTTTCTTCGATGTCTTCGACGAAGCCTATATGCATCTGTACAATTATTCGCCCCTGACCGAGCGTCAGAAGAAATACTATACCAACATCTACATTCCTTTGCTCAACTTCGATTTCGTGACGGCCATCGCCAACGAAGAAGACGAGCTGGTGGGCGTGGGCGTAGGTATGCCTTCGCTCTCGGACGCGCTACGCAAATGCGGCGGGCATTTGTTCCCCATCGGTTGGATTTATGCACTCAAGGCGCTGAAGGCCAAGAAAATGACAGACTTCGACCTGCTGCTTATCGGCATTCGTCCCAAGTATCAGGACAAGGGTCTCAATGCCATGATTTTCTCCGAAATGGGCTATCACTTTGCCGATTACGAAATCCAAAGGGTCGAAACGACTTCCATTTTGGAAACCAACCATAAGAACCAGGCCAATTTTGCCGATCTTGAGCACATTCAGCACAAGAGACGCCGGGCCTATATCAAGGATATCTAATCTATGGATAAAGTAGTGTTACTTACAGGTGGCAGTAGTGGCATTGGTGCTGCTACTGCCATTTTGTTGGCACAAAAGGGTTGTCGGGTGTATGCCGGTTCGCGCCGTGGGCTGATGCCTGAAGGCTGGGAGCAGGCTGGCCTGCCTCAGGCAGGCCAAGGCGGGTGCATACATGCACTCGCTCTCGATGTCAACGACATCGAGAGCCTGCGTGTTGCTGTTGAGCGCATCCGCCAAGAGGAAGGCCGCTTGGACGTGCTGGTGTGCAACGCCGGCAATGGCATTGCCGGCGCCCTCGAAGACTGTTCCGAGGAAGAATGCAAATACCAGTTCGAGACCTGTCTGTTCGGTGCCATCAAGAGCATCCAGGCCTGCCTGCCGCTGATGCGCAGCCAAGGCTATGGCAAAATCATCACCGTCACTTCGGTGGCAGCGGTTATTCCACTACCCTATCAAGCCTTGTATTCGGCTGTAAAAGCCGGTCTGCTGAGTCTGACCGAATCCTTGCATTTGGAGTTGAAGCCCTTTCATATTCAAACTTGCAGCATCCTGCCCGGCGACACCAAAACCGGCTTTACGGGTGCACGCAAATATGCCAAGGCTGCCCAAGACGAAACATCGCCCTACCACCGCCGCATGACGGCCTCGCTAACTAAAATGGAACACGACGAGCAAAACGGCATGTCGCCCAAGGTGATTGCCCACGCGGTGCTGCGCCAAATAGGCCGCAAGCGCATGGCCATTACCGACACGCCTCGCTTCGACTACCGGGCCATCAACCTGCTCACCCGGCTGTTGCCCCGCCGTCTGATGCTTTGGATTATCGGTCTTCTTTACTGATTTATACCATCTTATGTTTACTTTTCTTATCGCATTGCTGGCACTGGTTGCCGGCTATCTGTTTTACGGCAAATTTGTGACGCGC
The DNA here is from genome assembly GCA_963617485.1 of bacterium. Lineage (GTDB taxonomy): Bacteria > Bacteroidota > Bacteroidia > Bacteroidales > UBA1402 > UBA1757. The sequence goes on from CAVEPA010000001.1 coordinate 20,084, forward strand.
GTATTCGGTCCCGACCCGCAACGCACCACCCCGGCCGTAGCCCATCCCGATGGTGTCGACTTCATTGTTATGCCCGGATGGAAAGTCTTCATGATTCAGTTCCTGAACATTGCCGGAACAGGCCCCATCTTCGGTGCCATTATGGGTGCCCAATTCGGCCCGGCAGCCTATCTGTGGATAGTATTCGGCTGCATCTTCGCCGGCTCGGTACACGACTATCTGAGCGGCATGCTCTCGCTGCGCAACAACGGCGAAGGACTGCCCCAGCTGGTAGGACGCTACCTGGGCAACACCACCCGCATCATCATGATGGTGTTCACTTTGGTACTGCTGATTTTGGTGGGTTCCGTATTCGTCTATAGTCCGGCCATTATCCTGTCCGGCTTCGGTGGTGCTATGCCCATGTGGTTCTGCATCATCTTCCTCTATTACCTGCTGGCCGCCATGTTGCCTATCGACAAAATTATCGGACGCATCTACCCCGTTTTTGCCTTTGCCATTCTCTTTATGGCCATCGGCCTGCTGGTGATGCTGTTTATCAAATGGCCTTCGCTGCCCGAAATCTGGGATGGTCTGGGCAATATGCGCGCCCAACGCGACCCCAGCTGGAGCGATGCCATCTTCCCCGGCCTGTTCATCACCATCGCCTGCGGTGCCATCAGCGGTTTCCACGCCACTCAAAGCCCGCTTATGGCCCGTTGTATGAAAAACGAGACGCAGGGACGTCCCATTTTCTATGGTTCCATGATTACCGAAGGTATCGTTGCCCTTATCTGGGCCACCGTCTCGATGTATTTCTTCTACGACAAGGAGAAACCCGGTATGGAAGCATTCGCAGGTCTGGCAGGCGTGAACGGACTCAACACCTCCGCACCCACCGTGGTGAAAGTAGTTTGCGAAAGCTGGCTGGGTAAATTGGGCGGCCTGCTGGCCCTGCTGGGTGTGGTAGCCGCTCCCATCACCACAGGCGACACCGCCTTGCGTAGCGCCCGCCTTATTATCGCCGATTTCCTGCACATTTCGCAACGGCCCATTCCCAAGCGTATTATGGTCTGCATTCCCGTCTTCCTCTGCTCGCTTGGTCTGCTGCTTTGGCAAGTGAACAACCCCAACGGCTTCAATGTCATCTGGCAATATTTCGGCTGGGCCAACCAGGCACTGGCTGTCTTCACGCTTTGGACACTGACCGTTTACCTGACGCAAGAGCACAAGCCCTATATCATCACGCTGGTGCCCGCCTTGTTTATGACCTTGGTGTGCAGCACCTTCATTCTGGTATCGCCCCAAGCTTTGCATTTGGGAACCATCGGCTATGTGCTGGGTGGCGTTTGCATGCTCGTCGCACTGGTCTGGTTCATCTGCTGGAAACGCAGCAAGTACCCGCGCAAAGCATGATGTTCTTAGAAACAAAAAAAGGCTGGCTCTGAAACGAGAGCCAGCCTTTTTCATATAACGGGAAAGCTATTACATCATGCCACCCATACCGCCGCCCATACCGGCTGCAGCAGCACCGGCTGCGGGGTTTTCTTCCTTCTTGTCGGCAATGACACACTCAGTGGTGAGGAACATACCGGCAATAGAAGCAGCGTTTTCGAGGGCTACACGGGTAACCTTGGCAGGATCGATAACGCCGGTGGCATAGAAGTTTTCATAGACATCGTGACGGGCATTGTAGCCGAAATCGCCCTTGCCTTCCTTAACGCGTTGTACAACCACGGCACCTTCCTTGCCGGCATTGTGTACAATCTGACGCAAAGGCTCTTCGATGGCACGGCGTACAATCTTGATACCCAGCGTTTCCTCTTCGTTGTCGCCCTTAAGGTCTTCGATGTCCGAGATGGCACGGATGTAAGCCACACCACCGCCAGGCACCGTACCCTCTTCGATGGCAGCACGGGTTGCGCTCAAGGCATCGTCTACACGGTCTTTCTTTTCCTTCATTTCAACTTCGGAAGGAGCACCTACATAGAGTACGGCCACACCGCCAGCCAGCTTGGCCAGACGTTCCTGAAGTTTTTCACGGTCGTAATCGGAAGTGGTAGCGGCAATCTGAGCCTTAATCTGAGCTACACGGTCGGCAATAGCTTCCTTGTTGCCAAGACCGTTGACAATGGTGGTATTGTCTTTGTTGACGGTAATCTTTTCGGCACGGCCCAGCATATCGATGGTAGCCGATTCAAGCTGCAAACCTTGTTCTTCGGAGATAACCACACCACCGGTCAGGGTAGCGATATCCTGCAACATTTCCTTACGACGGTCGCCGAAACCAGGAGCCTTCACGGCGCAAATCTTCAGACCACCGCGCAGACGGTTCACAACCAAAGTGGTAAGCGCTTCACCATCAATATCTTCGGCGATTATCAACAAAGGACGACCCGACTGGGCAGCAGCTTCCAAAATAGGCAGCATTTCCTTCAGATTGGAGATTTTCTTGTCGTGGATAAGGATGTAAGGGCTATCCATCTGCACTTCCATCTTCTCGGTGTTGGTAACGAAATAAGGCGAGAGATAACCACGGTCGAACTGCATACCTTCCACAACATCGATGTGCGTATCGGTACCCTTGGCTTCTTCGATGGTGATAACACCTTCCTTGTTGACCTTCTTCATAGCCTCTGCAATGAGATGACCGATTTCGGCATCGTTGTTGGCAGAGATTTTAGCCACTTGTTCAATTTTGTCGAAGTTGTCTCCCACTTCCTGAGCCTGAGCCTTGATGTTGGCAACTACAGCGGCGACAGCCTTGTCGATACCACGTTTCAAATCCATAGGATTGGCACCGGCGGCCACATTCTTCAAACCTTCGCTAACGATAGCCTGAGCCAGAACGGTAGCCGTAGTGGTACCGTCACCGGCATCGTCACCGGTCTTGGAAGCGACTTCCTTGACGAGTTGGGCACCCATGTTTTCGAAAGTGTCCTCCAACTCAATTTCCTTGGCAACCGTCACACCGTCCTTGGTGATGTGGGGAGCACCGAACTTCTTGTCGATAATAACGTTGCGGCCTTTAGGACCAAGGGTAACCTTAACCGCATTTGCCAGTTTGTCGACACCGCTTTTCAACAGATCGCGGGCCTCGATATCGAATTTGATTTCTTTAGCCATAGTACTTAAATTTAAATGATTGATGTTTAAGGTTTTACGTTTTTAGAATTTTGCCAGAATATCCGACTGACGCATAATAAGCAACTTGTCGCCGTCGAGTTCGATTTCGGTGCCTGCATATTTGCCGTAGAGCACTACATCGCCAACAGAAAGCTGCATGGTTTCGTCCTTGGTACCGGGACCAACGGCAATAACTTCGCCCTTAAGAGGTTTTTCCTTAGCGGAATCGGGGATGATGATACCGCCGGCAGTCTTCTGCTCAGCGGCAACCGGTTTTACCAAAACGCGGTCTGAAAGAGGTTTCAGTGTCATTGTTTCAGATTTTTATAGTTATACATTATTGTCGGATAACTTGCCACAGACATCGTCCAGAGGCAAGACGCAATAACTTATCCAAAACTGTGCCAAAGTCCGGTAGGGTCATTTGGCTGACACATTGAACTGACACTAATGACAAAATGACAAAGTTTGCGTAGAGGCCAGTACGCGACGAAGTTCAGGGATGTCTATGGGCAGGCTCCACTCGTCGAGCAGCTCTCCTATCATAGCCAGAGCCGGTGGAATACTCTCGGCAAAACCAGACTTGTGTTCCACCAGACCACGGAAGCCGAAAGCACCCAGTGCCTGCATCAGCCGAACCAGCGTATAAGCCTGGTAATATGCCTGATAAGTGGCCACATCGACGGGAATCAGCGTTTGCAGCCCTTGCAGGTAGAAGGCGGCAAGTTCATCGCGCAAAGCCTTGGGCAAACGGGTTTTGGCATCGTAGAGCAAGGAAGCCACATCGTATTGCAAAGCGCCTCGCCGACCTCCTTGAAAATCGATAAAGGCCACCTGTCCTTGGGGGCGAATCATGATATTTGCCGACTGGAAATCGCGATAGAGGAAATAATCGTGGGGCGCTTGCAGCAAAAAGGCCGAGAATGTGCGGAAATCGTCTTCGAGCGCCTGCTCATCGAAGGAAACACGACAAATGCGCAGGAACATGTACTTGAAATAATTCAGGTCCCAATGGATGGCATCGCGATGAAAGGCGGGACAGGGCGTGGCTTTGGAAAAATCGATGCAGTCGCGGCCCAGCACCTGCATGCGCGAGAGTTCTGTCAATGCCTGTCGGTAAAGACCTTTGAGATGTTCGGGAAAAACGGGCGAGGCGGACTGGGGCCCATCGAGCAGCGGCAACCAGTCGCGTTCCACCAAGGCAAATAGGTTGTCCTGACCCAGGTCTTCCTGAATGTAGAGCTCGTTTTCTTCGTCAACGGCAAAGATGCGCGGCACGGCCAGACCCGCGTCATAGAAGCTGCGGGCAAAGGACACAAAGGCGGCGTTCTCTTTTTTGTCGGCATTCCAAGTGCCTATCAGCGTACTGCCATCGGGCAGAAAAATGCGCACATAACGTCGGTACGAGCCACAGGCCGGTATCTCGTACAAGGAAAAGGGCTGCACACCCAAGGCCGATTCACAGAGCAAGCTCACTGACTTCAACAAATCGTTCTCCATATTCATAATAGCACTGTATTCAAAACTCTTTTTCAAGGAGTAAAAAAAAGACTAATTTTGCAGTCTTGCAATGAAATAATCAGAAATATCTTCTAAGAAATGGCTAAGAAACATCTTCTTTTTTCCCTTATGCTACTGGCAAGCGCAATACTGTTGCCCGGCATGGCTCAGACCACCAAAACCGACACTATCCATTATTGGGATTTGACATCCTATAGCCAGAGTACCATCGACAATCTGGCCGCCGATGCAACGTTGTGGGAATACAACAGCAAGGGCCGTTATCTGACCAAAACCGCCACCGACGGACTGGAATTGAAGGCCAACGGCGTTGTCATTGCCGAACTGAAAGGCCTTTTCATCAGTGCCAATGTGGAAGCAGGCAGCTTGTTGCTGCGTCATGCCATGGGCGAAAACAACGGTCTGCAGCTGCAACGCAGTGCCGCCATCCGCATCGACAACTTGAAAGCCGGACAGGAATTGGTCATCAACATGAAATCCTCGTCGAAAGACAGTCAAGGCATTGCCTCGGTAGAGAATCTCGAAGGCGAATGTGGCACAAATACCTATAAAGCCCAGACACTCAACACCTATACTTTCAAGGTGCTGGCCGATGGCAGCGTCAGCTTTACCAACAGCCCCGGCGTGGTGTACAAAGATATTCTGGTTTCGTCCCAGAGCATAGACGAACGTCCGCAAGTGGAAGCCGTAGTGGTTGATGTCTGCGATGTAGACACGGTGGTGAACGGTATGAGCAAGTGTTACAAGCGCCTGAGCCTGAGCTGTCCCACCAAGGGTGCCAAAATCTACTACACGCTTATTTCCAACGGCAATGTCAAGGATTACGCTCAAGTGTACGAAGGGGCTTTTGTGGTTGACCGCCGTTGCAAACTGCGTACTTATGCCAGCATGGGAAGCGGCTACAGCGACTCGGAAGTGCTGGTGAAGGATATCGATGTGGAACTAAGTCTGCCTTGCGAAGGCCGACCTTGGGTACTCGACCCAGAAAAACTCAACCGCGGTGCCATTGCCACCGAAATAAGCACCTCCACCTATCTGATTAACTGGCGCTGGCTGGTGGACGACCCGCAGGATGTTTGCTTCAACGTTTATGCCGACGACACCAAACTGAACAGCACACCGCTGCGCAAGACCAACATCAGCTACCGCAGCGCCACGGTGAACAAATTCTATATCGAAGTACTCTCCGATGGTCAGGTGATTGAGCGCAGCGAAGCCCTGTTCCTACCCAACGCTCATTTGGAGATTCCGCTCAATCGTCCGGAGGGCGGCACCACGCCCAGCGGCGCTTACACCTATACGCCCGGCGACTGCATGGCAGCCGATGTTGACGGCGATGGTCAATACGAGATTGTGATGAAATGGGACCCCGTAGGTTCGACGGGCGTTGCCAACACCAGTTCCAACAGCGATGCGGGCATGAAGGACAATTCGCAGACCGGTTATGCGGGCAACGTCATCATCGATGCCTACCGCATGGACGGCACGCAGCTCTGGCGCATCGACTTGGGCGTGAACATCCGCGCCGGCGCGCACTATACGCAACTGATGGTGTACGACCTGGACGGTGACGGCCGGGCCGAAGTGGCCTGCAAGACTGCTCCCGGCACCATCGACGGCAAAGGCAACTATGTGCTGATGGGTTCGGACGACCCCAAGGCCGATTACCGAGCCACTTATGGCGGCAAGCAGGGCATTGTCATTACCGGACCGGAGTATCTCACCGTTTTCAGCGGCTTGACGGGCGAAGCCTTGGCCACTACGGCCTACAACCCGCCGCGCAATATCATTTCCAACTGGGGCGACAGCTACGGCAACCGCTGTGAACGTTACCTGGCCTGCGTTGCTTACCTGAACGGCAAGACTCCTAGTTTGGTGATGTGCCGTGGCTATTATACCTCTGCCTTCCTTTGGGCCATGCAACGTTGTGGGAATACAACAGCAAGGGCCGTTATCTGACCAAAACCGCCACCGACGGACTGGAATTGAAGGCCAACGGCGTTGTCATTGCCGAACTGAAAGGCCTTTTCATCAGTGCCAATGTGGAAGCAGGCAGCTTGTTGCTGCGTCATGCCATGGGCGAAAACAACGGTCTGCAGCTGCAACGCAGTGCCGCCATCCGCATCGACAACTTGAAAGCCGGACAGGAATTGGTCATCAACATGAAATCCTCGTCGAAAGACAGTCAAGGCATTGCCTCGGTAGAGAATCTCGAAGGCGAATGTGGCACAAATACCTATAAAGCCCAGACACTCAACACCTATACTTTCAAGGTGCTGGCCGATGGCAGCGTCAGCTTTACCAACAGCCCCGGCGTGGTGTACAAAGATATTCTGGTTTCGTCCCAGAGCATAGACGAACGTCCGCAAGTGGAAGCCGTAGTGGTTGATGTCTGCGATGTAGACACGGTGGTGAACGGTATGAGCAAGTGTTACAAGCGCCTGAGCCTGAGCTGTCCCACCAAGGGTGCCAAAATCTACTACACGCTTATTTCCAACGGCAATGTCAAGGATTACGCTCAAGTGTACGAAGGGGCTTTTGTGGTTGACCGCCGTTGCAAACTGCGTACTTATGCCAGCATGGGAAGCGGCTACAGCGACTCGGAAGTGCTGGTGAAGGATATCGATGTGGAACTAAGTCTGCCTTGCGAAGGCCGACCTTGGGTACTCGACCCAGAAAAACTCAACCGCGGTGCCATTGCCACCGAAATAAGCACCTCCACCTATCTGATTAACTGGCGCTGGCTGGTGGACGACCCGCAGGATGTTTGCTTCAACGTTTATGCCGACGACACCAAACTGAACAGCACACCGCTGCGCAAGACCAACATCAGCTACCGCAGCGCCACGGTGAACAAATTCTATATCGAAGTACTCTCCGATGGTCAGGTGATTGAGCGCAGCGAAGCCCTGTTCCTACCCAACGCTCATTTGGAGATTCCGCTCAATCGTCCGGAGGGCGGCACCACGCCCAGCGGCGCTTACACCTATACGCCCGGCGACTGCATGGCAGCCGATGTTGACGGCGATGGTCAATACGAGATTGTGATGAAATGGGACCCCGTAGGTTCGACGGGCGTTGCCAACACCAGTTCCAACAGCGATGCGGGCATGAAGGACAATTCGCAGACCGGTTATGCGGGCAACGTCATCATCGATGCCTACCGCATGGACGGCACGCAGCTCTGGCGCATCGACTTGGGCGTGAACATCCGCGCCGGCGCGCACTATACGCAACTGATGGTGTACGACCTGGACGGTGACGGCCGGGCCGAAGTGGCCTGCAAGACTGCTCCCGGCACCATCGACGGCAAAGGCAACTATGTGCTGATGGGTTCGGACGACCCCAAGGCCGATTACCGAGCCACTTATGGCGGCAAGCAGGGCATTGTCATTACCGGACCGGAGTATCTCACCGTTTTCAGCGGCTTGACGGGCGAAGCCTTGGCCACTACGGCCTACAACCCGCCGCGCAATATCATTTCCAACTGGGGCGACAGCTACGGCAACCGCTGTGAACGTTACCTGGCCTGCGTTGCTTACCTGAACGGCAAGACTCCTAGTTTGGTGATGTGCCGTGGCTATTATACCTCTGCCTTCCTTTGGGCCGTCGACTTCGATGGCAAGAACCTTAGCACCAGATGGTTGCACAGTTCCACCAAGGCTGGCGTGGGAGCTTACAGCGAAGGTGCACACTCCATTTCTACAGCCGATGTTGACGGCGACGGTTGCGATGAAATTGTCTACGGAGCCTGCTGCATCGACCACGATGGTACACTGATTTACCGCACGGGGCTGGGCCATGGCGATGCCATGCATGTGGGCGACTTGAACCCCGACCGCAAGGGTCTGGAAGTGATGATGGTTCACGAAGAGACCGATGCCGCTTATGGCATTGAAATGCACGATGCCCTGACGGGCGAAATTATCTGCGGCACCTATGCCGGCAGTGATGTGGGCCGCGGACTGTGCGCCGACATCAACAAAGACCATCGCGGATGCGAGTTCTGGGGCTACAACTACAATGTCTATACAGCCGATGGCAAGCTGCTTTCGAGCAACCGTCCCTCGACCAACTTCCGTACCTATTGGGACGGTGACATTTACGAAGAAGTGACCGAGAAAGGCGAGACGGTGAAGCACGACGGTTTCAGTTCCAGGACACTGGTGAATTTCGTATCGAAATACGGAGCCGGCACCAATCTTATCAAAGCCACTCCTTGTCTGCAGGCCGATATCTTCGGCGACTGGCGCGAAGAGCAAATTTACTACGACGAGGCCACCAAGAGCAAGTTGATGATATTCTCCACCACCAGTTCCACGCTATATATGGTGCCTTGCTTGATGCAAGACCACCATTACCGCATGGCGACGGTATGGCAGACGGCCGCTTATAACCAGCCGCCGCATTTGAGCTACTACCTGCCCGATTATATCGAATATCTGAAGAAAATTGAGGCTGCCCTACCCCAGCTGCAAGGCCGCAGCGATCTGGTGGAAACCCGCCACTACGACCTGACGGGCCGTCGCGTGGAAAAAGCTCGCGAAGGGGTTTATATTCAGGAGAACATCTTTGGCGACGGTAGCATCAGCCGAGTTAAGATATCGCTCTGATATGGCTGTCGAACGCCATTATATAGAAGCTGTCGCGCATCTGCGCAGCGATTTTCCGAGCAAATTCGGCGTGCCGCGTCAGAGTGGTCTGGTGCCAGACTTGCAGGCTCGCATTGTGTTCACGGAGGGTTACCGGCTGGCGGACGCACTGCGCGGGCTGGAAGGCTTCAGTCATATTTGGCTTATCTGGGGTTTCTCGGCCAATGAGCGGCGCGATGATGGCTTGCCGCCAAGCAAGGGGGTCGCACGGTGGCAAGCCACCGTGCGACCGCCGCGGCTTGGCGGCAACACCGCTATGGGCGTATTCGCCACCCGTTCGCCCTTCCGTCCCAACGGATTGGGTCTGTCGTGCGTCAAGCTAGAGCGCATCGAATGGGACAACCCGCAAGGGCCCGTCATTCACGTACTGGGAGCCGACCTGATGGACGGCACACCCATTTACGACATCAAGCCCTACATTGCCTATGCCGACTGCGTGCCACAGGCCCAATGCGGCTTTGTAGACCAAATTGAACGCAAGACCCTCAGCGTAGCCGACCCACAGCAGCTGCTCACAACCCTGCCCGCAGCCAAGGCGCAAGCGCTAAAGCAGGTGCTGGCCCAAGATCCGCGTCCCTCTTACCAAAACGACTGCGAACGCATCTACGGTCTGAGTTTTGCCGGCCACAACGTCAAGTTCCGGGTAGAAAACGAAGAGGTCGTCATTTTGGCCTTGGCCAAAATGACGACCCCCTGACACCACGCAGGCGCTAGTTTCTCTTCATTACCAAATCGCTGAACACCTTGCCGTCGGCATAGGTGGTGCGACGTATGTTGATGCCCTCGGCGGGTTCGGCCAAAGCCTTGCCGTCCAAAGAAAAATACTGCACCGACAGCACTTCCTGATTGCCAAGCGGCTGTTCCAAGGCATCGGGCGTTTCGGCTTCCTGACGCTTGCAGGCAGGATAATATTCTTCCACCGCCGTCAGAGCGGCTTCGTTGCCAGCCTTCACAATATCTTCCACTAGGCTGTTCAGATACACTTCCAAGTTGGTATACCAGCCTTTTTCCGTATCGAGGGTCTTTTGCTTGCCATCGTTGGGATTAAGCGGATTCAGGCCGTTCAGCGTTTCCCAAGCATCGGGCATACCGTCCATATCGGTATCGAAACCCGTTTCGCGGCTGGCCGTTACCAGTTCGGGGAAGGAGGCCAAGGCAGCGTTCTGTTCCCCATCGGGGTCGTTGATTCGGTCGATGATGCCGGGCCGGTTGTAGTTGCCCGAGGTCTTGCCCTGACCCGTTTTCTCTTCGGTGCCCTTGTAGGTAGCCGTACCGGTGCGCGCTTCTTCTACATAGCGTGCATCAACAGCATCGCGATACAAGCTGGCACCCGCGTAGAGCAACACCTTTTCGTAAGCGTCCACGGCAGCATGCGTGGTAACGGCACCCTCCATAGCAATAGGCTCGCTAAGCTTCACCGAAACAGTGGCGCTGTCGCCCAAACCATACATATTGTTGGGGTCGAGGAAGGTTTGCTTCTCGCCCTTGCCGCCATCGCTCACCACGCCTTTCCAGTCGTAGTTGGCAGCCGATGCGCCACCGGCCGTCACATAATTGCCCTGAATAAAGTAGCGCGAATACATGCCGATAAGATAATTGGGCGCACCTTCAGAATTGCCCGAGGCAGCCGCCGACATTTGTGTAACGCGGGTCTTGTTCTTGGTACCGGGGCCGTATTTGTAGTAATTGTTCACCATATTCACATAACCGCCGCCAGGGCCGCCATAGCAGCCGCCAGAACCCCAGTTGTAAACCACGCAGTTGCGGTAGTCCACACGTTCGGCCTGCACGGTGTTGGCATAGGTTTTGGTATCGTAGCCCGACCAGTTGTAGCGCGCACCGTTGAAACGCGGCACACGGTTGTCGAGATGCGCCAGCAGGCAATGGTGGAAAGAAGCATTCTTGCCGCCCCAAATACCGCCGTAGCCATGAGCGCCCTTGCTATGACCGGCATTGCAGAGCGATTCGGCTATGGTACACCATTGCATGGAAAAGCTGCGGTTGTCGTAGAACGAAGCCACCTCGTCGCAGCCCCAGGACATGGAGCAATGGTCGAGAATGATGTTCTTTTTCTGACGTCCCCAAATGGCATCGCCACCATCGCTGGTACTCTTTACCTGACTGCGGCGAAAACGGATAAAACGGATAATGACATTGTCGGCCGTACAGTTGATGGTGTAGTAGCGCAGCGTAATGCCGGGCGCGGGTGCCGTCTGGCCGGCCACGGTCACATTGCCGTTGCTGATGCGCAAGTCGGACTTAAGGTCGATATAGCCGGCAACATCGAAGACGATGGTACGCGCTCCGCTTTTACCCAAAGCTTCGCGCAGCGAACCCGTGCCGCTGTCGGCCAAAGTGGTTACATGATACACCGCGCCGCCACGACCGCCGGAAGTGGTGTAACGGGCGGCACCTTCGGCGCCGGGAAAGGCTGGTGCCGTTTCCTGTGCGCCAAGGCCCAGCGCGGGCAAAAGCGCCAGCAGCACCCATAGAGAGTAAAGTCTTTTCATTGCAAAATGGTTTATTTTTGTTATCGAATGTCAGCAAAAGCAAAACACCGCAAAGGTAAGCCTTGGCGCGCAAAAAAGCAAAAAACGGGGCGGCCCGCTGGGCCGCCCCGTCCTTATCAAGACTTAGAATCTTCTAATCTTCAAACTTATTCGTATATCCAAGTAGCATCGGCAATGGCGGCATCGCGGTGTTCCTTAGTCCAGGTGAAGATTTCCTGAGAAGGACCATAGAGATCTGAACCGTCAGTCCAAAGTGTTTGGTACATATATACGTTCTCCAGATTGATGAAAGCAGCGTAAGAAGCATAGTTGGAATGATAGTACCAAGCAGCCGCATCTTCTACCCACTGGAAACCGGGAATAATGCAAGAGTTGTCGGCATTATAGTCCTTGTCGAGGTAGAAATAGGCATGCAAGCCGGCCTGAGAGCAATATTTAGGAGCTACATGATAGTAGGGCGAGTTCAGACGCATGTAGTGATAACCTTCAGCATCGCTGTACTCCAAGGCCTGTTCAATTTCAACCTCGGCCTTAGCGCCTTCCCATCCTGACTTCAGTTCAACAACACCCTTGCTTATCCAAGTGTATTCAACCGAGAAAGACACCACTGTTTGGCCTATACCCGTTACGTAAACGGTATCGGCTGAGGTAAGGGCAGCAATCTTCTCGCCCATAGCAGCAGCTTGCTTGGTTTTTTCGTTGGCTGCATATTCAGCTGAGTCTTTCTTGTAGAGCACTGTCAGAGCAGCAGAGTCGAGTGCGCGATACTGCATTACAGGACCCTCGAAAGCAATGGCGAACTCGTAGGCAGCACCGGCAGGCATACCGGTAATGTCAATATCAAGGTTAGCTACGTTTTTGCCGTTTTCGAAAGTAACAGACTCGGGGAGATTGAAATTTTCAGCATCAGAACCGGCGTAAACGAGGTTCAGCACTTCTTCGCCTTGGGTGTAGTTACGGAAAATCTGCACCGAATAGGTGGTTTCTTCATAACCGATACGATAGCTATTGCCTTGTTCGGACAGGGCGAAAGTATAGCCCTTTTGCGACTCGTCGAAAGTAACGTCATAATCCGACTTTACAGGACTTTTGTCGCAAGATGCCATCAGCAGAGCCAAGGACATCAATGCCATAAAAGGTTTAAATATCTTTTTCATAGAATCTTGTTTTATTAATATTTATTCTGCTCTTCCTCGGTGATGTAGGTATTTTCCTGCATTTCCTGACGAGGTATCTGGTATCTCCAGCTGGCTGCCAGAGGTTCCTTAACCAACTGAAAGCCTACCAAATGGTTGTTGCCTTCGTAAGCTCTGTTGATACCCTTGTTCAGACGTTTGAGGTCGAAGTATGAGAAACCTTCGCCCCAGAGTTCGATACGACGCTGTTGGTAAACGTCTTCAACACTCATGGCGGCCTTGTCCCAACCACTGATACGAGCCTGCATCAAAGGCTTGATGGCGGTGGCGGCTTCGGCTTCCTTACCCATGTGGGCCAGTGCTTCAGCTTCAATCAAGTACATTTCAGCTACACGCATATACATATAGTCCATCGTCCAACCCGAGATGTAACCGAACTTAATGTTGGCGTAGGGCAACTTGGCACCGGCAGTAGCGGCGGCATCATTGCCTTCGGGACCGTTGAACCATTTCTTGCGGGTATCGGTAACGGGGATAGATTCATAAAGTTTCTTGTCGATAAGACGGGTAGAATAAGCCAGACCTGCATAACCGGGACCCAAGCTCGAAATATGGCTGAAGAACGAAGCGTAAGCCGTCTGGGTTTCGGTGTTGTGGTCGAAGCCCCACATCCATTCAGTAGAAGCAAGGTCGTAGAAACCATCGTTCAGACCATAAATGAGTTCACCGCCGGCCTGGGCCTTCTTGGCTGCATCGGCAGCTGCCTGCCATTGCTGTGAAAGCATGCAGTAACGGGCCTTGATACCATAGGCAACATACTGGTCTACATAGTTCTTGGTGCTTCTTTCATAACCTTCGAGCAAGTCGATGGCATGATCGATATCGCTCTCAATTTGGGCATATACCTTGCCAACCGTGTTACGACCCTTGCAGGCTTCGACAACTTCGTCGGTAAGACTGGCATCGAGGCTCTTGTCGAGTATCGAATAGTACATAGGAACACCGGGGGCATCAAGGTTAGGCGTACCGTCTTTCTTGACGGGATGCTGATAAAGCTGTACCAGGTAGTAGTAAGCGAAGGCACGCAGTGCGAAAGACTGGCCTACAATGCCCTTGGAGTCGATATTATCGGTGGGCAGTTCGGTGAACATATCCAAAACTTCGTTACACTTGGAAACCAAGGTGTAGAAAGTAGACCAATCGACTATCGTACGACGGTAGTTGAACATACCGTTATCGTGCAAGTAGTCGTAGTTAAACCAGTGAGCGGCATTCAAGGCAATGTCTTCGCCCATCAAATCGGTAGAATGCAGCACCGACATAAAGCTGAAGTCATCGTGCGCATCGTTGCCGGACACATTAAAGGTTACCAACCAGGAATACATACCGTCTATCAGGTTGTACAAAGCGGTAGGATCGCTGGCAAACACCTCAGTAGCGGTTTCTCCGTCAAGATACTCGGTTACCTCAACTTTCATGAAGTCTTCGCCGCATGAACTGAGCATAACGGCACCAAGCAAAAGGCTAAATATATATTTTAAACTTTTCATAGTCGTTTATCCTCCTAAATTAGAAAGTCAAGCTGACACCTACGGAATAGGTGGCCAGGGCTGAGTATACATAACCCGTTGCACCGCTGAACGACTGACGAGGGTCAAGACCCTTGCGGGCAGACTTCAACCAGATGTTGTCGCCGGTAATGTAAACGCGGGCATTTTCGATAGAGAGCTTCTTGCTCAGCTGGAACGGCAGGGTGTAACCCAGCGTTACGTTACGCAGAGAGAAGTAAGAGGCAGAGGTCAACCAGCGGTCTGAAGAACCATTGGCATCCTGATTCGAATAGCAAAGACGGGGCACTGAAGTTTCGGTGTTGGATGTGTTCCAACGCTGATACATATCTTTGTGCATATTGGTACCGGCATCGCCAGGATTCATCAAGGCCTGATAGTAGCTATCCCAAACATAACCGCCAAGCTGGAAGGCTGTAGCCACGGTAAGGTCGAAACCATAGGCCGACAAGGTGGTGTTCAAACCGCCGTAGAGGTCGGGAATGGCCGATTTGCCGATTTCACGCAGCGTAGCCTCGGAAGTGGTATTGACGTGGGTAACGGTACCGTCTTCGAGATACTTGTTGTACATGGGCTTGCCGTCCACGGGATCGACACCTGCATATTCGTAAGTGTAGTAGTCGTAGAGGCTGCCGCCAATCTTACGCCAGTAGCTGCCTGCCTGATAACCTTCAGGATCCTTGTCGGAAGGAAGTCTGGTAAGTTCGTTCTTGTAGTGGGTCAGGTTCAGCGCTACGTTCCAGTTGAATTCGCGGGTCTTTACCACATCGGCGGAAACTTCCAGTTCAATACCGGTATTCTTCATATCGATATCGTTCACCAGCATAGAGGTAGGACTACCGAGTGAAGGCGACAGCGGACGCCAGTAAATCATGTCGTTGGTTTCCTTGATGAAGAAGTCGGCATTGACATCCAAGCGGTTGAACATACCCAGTTCGAAACCGGCGTTGAAGTTGGTAGACTTTTCCCAAGTAAGGTCGGGGTTACCGCGGAAGTACTTGGTAAGGGCGGGAGCACCGTCTACTCTTTCTACCGTGTACAGGTCGAGGTAAACGATGTCGTAACCGATATTGTCGTTACCCTGAGTACCGTAAGAGGCTTTCAGACGCAAGTTGTCGATAATGTCGACATCCTTGAGGAAAGCTTCCTGGTCTACACGCCAAGATGCACCTACAGAGTAGAAATCGCCCCAGCGAACATCCGGATGGAAGCGCGAAGAAGCATCACGACGATAAGAAGCCGATACATAGTACTTGTCGGCGAAATCATATTCCAAACGAGTGAAGTAACCTTCGAGAGCGTAAGACGAAGAAGCCGAAGTCAAGTTCTGGTAGCGGGTGGCGTTGGCAAATTCGGTATTGCTCGAGTTAAGGAAGTTGGTCATGTGGCCATACAGATAAGAGCTGTTGTCTTTCTTGGTTTCGTGACCAATCAACCATACGATGGAGTTCTTGCCGAATTCGGGCGACCAGGTCAACAACTGGTTGGCGTTGAGAGCCGTGTAGTTGCTATACTGCTTGTAACCACGACCGCCTACAGAAGCGGCATCACCGGCATTGGGAGTCATATACTGGTCGCTGATGGTGTTGAAGGCATCGTAAGCCAAGTTGGTCGAGAACTTCAAGTTGTCGGTGAAGTTGATGTCTACATAACCACGAGAAGAAACGTTGTCGCGCTTGGTGCTGTTGGTGTTGTCCATCAATACGGCCAGCGGGTTCTGTTCCTGAGCATAGGGACGGTTGTATTCGGTACCGAAGTCGTAACGGGCCTTGCCGTCCTTCATCATAAGATTACCTTCTGTATCGTACAGATAGATAGGATAAATGGGGGCAATCTGCTGCGAGAACAAGAAGATGTTCGAGTAGTTGCTGTCGGTATCACCGAAAGTACGCTGGTTGGTGTTGGAGTATGAAAGGTTCACACCGGCTCTTACATGCTTGCTAACCTGCTGGTCAACTTTTGCGCGGGCCGAAATACGGGTAAAGCCCGAATTTTCAACATAACCTTGGTCGTCCAAATAAGAGATAGAACCATAAGCGCGGGTCTTCTCGGTACCACCGGTGATGTTGAGGTTATATTCCTGACGTGCACCTGCACGGAAAGGATCGGTCAACCAAGAGTCGCTCCACTTGGTAGCAGCGCTTCTGACACCGTCGTAAACCTTACCCGTTACAGGGTTCACAATCTGATTGTCGGCTACACCTTTATATATATTGTACTTCAGGTAGCCCGAAATCAGGTTTTCGGCGGCATAACCGCGGGCATCCTGATAGTCGTAGCCCGATTCATACAATGAGTTGGCGATAGACTCGAACATCATTTCATAATAGTCGGCTCTGTCGGTAATAACGTCGTAGGTGGGAACACCGCGCTGGTTGTAACCGTAGCGGCCTTCGAAAGCAACCTTGGCCTCTCCTGCGGCAGCCTGACGGGTGGTAACGATGATAACACCGTTAGAACCACGGGCACCGTACATTGAGTTGGCGGCGGCATCCTTCAAAACGGTCAGCGACTGAATGTCCTGCGTAGGAATAGAGTTCAGCGAACCTTCGTAAGGCACACCGTCCAATACAATCAGAGGAGACTGTGAAGCGGAGATAGAACCGATACCACGTACAATAATGCTGGCGTTAGAACCGGGAGTACCGCTCGAAGATGCAGTCTGCAAACCGGCGGTAGAACCTTCCAAAGCCTTGGAAATACTTGATACCTGCATTTTCTGGAGCTTCTCGGCATCTACCTGGGCAGCAGAACCCGTGAACGATGTTTTCTTGACAACACCGTAAGCCACGTGTACCACTTCCTCGAGGTCCATGGAAGAGGGTTGCATGTTGATAGTCATTACTGACTGAACGGCAACTTCCTGCGTTTCCATACCAAGATAAGTAACTACAAGAGTTTTGGCAGCGCTGGGCAGGTTCGTCAAGACGAACTTACCGTCAACATCGGTAATAACGCCGATGGTGGGCACTTCTTTAACTCCTACAGATGCTCCGATAACTGGCTGACCGTCTTCGGCGCTGAGTACAGTACCCTTCACCGACGATGTCTGTGCCATGGCCGTGCCTAATGTCAAAACCAAGCAAGCCATTAACATCACTAGTTTTTCTTTCATAAAAACAATCTTAAAAGTTAAAAATAAATAGTATGTTGACTATTGTATCGTATGTCTTCTCTTCAAGCCATATCGCACTAAAAAACGGGCGTTTTCCTATGCGTATGATTTGCAAAGTTCAGAATTCCATTTAAGAAAAACAACTTTTTAGAAGGTAAAAACGTGGTTTTTTGAAGAAAAATGAATAAATATGAAGCATTATGCGTTTGCAAAGCCCCAAATATTAACATTTCCAGCCTTGTTATTCCACTGAAAAATAACGCCATACAAATAAGCGTTTTAACACTTTTCGCAAACAATCTGCATTAACTCCCGCGTATGCATTATTAAGTCAGAAGCAAGCCGTTTTCCGCACAAAAATGCCGTTTCAAGTCTCGAAAAGTGCATAGTGAAGCTTGCGGCAGCGAGCCAAGGTATTGCGATGCACTTGGTACTGCCGAGCGATAAGCGACAAAGGAACACCCGCCCGCAGCAGCCGCTCTATTTCTTCGCGCTCGCGGCAGATGCGTTGCACCTTGGCCGAGCACCCGCGAGGCCTGCCCAAACGCGCACCCGATGCTTTCTTGGATGCCAAAGCCTCGCGCGTGCGTTGTGAAATCAGATTGCGCTCTATTTCCGAGGCCAATGCAAAGGCAAAGGCGATAATCTTGGAATTGATATTGTCCGACAGGTCGAAATTGTCCTTTATCGTGTGAATTTTCAGCTGTTTCTGCGAACAGGTGTTCAGAATGGACATAATCATAAGCATGTTGCGCCCCAACCTTGATATCTCAGTACAAACCAGCATATCGCCGGGCTTCATCCGGCGTATCAACTTGCCCAGCATACGTTTCTCCCACGATTTGGTACCCGAAACCGACTCCAAAGTCCATTTATCGATGCTGACCGACCTTGCCTCGCACCACTTCCTTATTTCATATTCCTGACTCTCAAATGGTTGCAACTGTGTGCTAACCCTTACATAGGCATAAATGCTCATAGTTTTCTTTTTGCTTGTTAGACATACCGCAGTTGTGTGCTTTTCCGTTGCACCAACAAACGCCCGTTTTTTAGTGCAAGGCCTGCGAGAAGCAAATATGTGCAATAGTCAACATATTTTTATTTTTTAACTTTTAAGATTGTTTTTATGAAAGAAAAACTAGTGATGTTAATGGCTTGCTTGGTTTTGACATTAGGCACGGCCATGGCACAGACATCGTCGGTGAAGGGTACTGTACTCAGCGCCGAAGACGGTCAGCCAGTTATCGGAGCATCTGTAGGAGTTAAAGAAGTGCCCACCATCGGCGTTATTACCGATGTTGACGGTAAGTTCGTCTTGACGAACCTGCCCAGCGCTGCCAAAACTCTTGTAGTTACTTATGTAGGCATGGAGACACAGGAAGTTGCCATCCGTCCCACAGTGACTGTCCGTATGCAAGTAAACTCACAAGACCTCGAAGATGTGGTGGTTACCGCAGTCGGCATCCAGCGTTCCGAGCGTTCTTTGGGTTATTCAGTAACGAAAGTAAACTCTGACGAAGCGGTACAGAAGGCCGAACCCGACCTTCTGAGATCTTTGGACGGAAAGATTGCCGGTGTGCAGATTTCCGCTCCTTCGGGCGATGCCGGTGGTGCCACCAGGGTCACCATCCGAGGCAATTCATCGTTCTTGGGCAACAACCAGCCTCTCTATGTAGTGGACGGCGTGCCCTACAGCAACGTCGGTACTTCGTCGAGCAGCCGCGCCAGCGGTCTTGGCGGTTCTTTCGGTTCGGGTATCTCCACCCTCGACCCCAACGACATCGAGTCGATGAGTGTACTTAAGGGTGCAGCCGCTTCGGTTCTTTACGGTTCGCGTGCCGCCAATGGTGTTATCCTTATCACCACCAAATCGGGTGCCAAGAACATTTCTGGTCCGAAAGATTTGGCCATCACCTACAACGGTTCGTACGCCATGGAACAAGTGGCCTCTCTGCCCGAATACCAGAACACTTACGGTCAGGGCAGTAACTTCCTTTTCCAGGGCAGCAATGGTTCTTGGGGTCCCGCCTTTACCGAAGGGGCTACTATGGATATGTACGCCGCCATTGCAGCCGAGTATCCCAACCTGGCACTGGAACTTTATCCTGAACTTGGCGGTAAGATTCCTTACAAAGCCTACCCTAACAACGTGAAAGACCTTTTCCGCACCGGTAATATCTGGGATATGTCGCTCAATGTACGCAGCACAACCGAAAGCGGATTTTTCAATGTAACCGGTTCGTGGTTGGCTCAAGACAGCTACATTCCCGGTTCGGACTTCGACAGGTATTCGTTCAGCGTGGGTGGCTCGCAAAAGCTCAAGAATGGTGTCCGCTTCGGCGGCAATATAGCCTACTCGCTTACCGAGCAAACCAGCCCCATGTACGGCAACAACCAGTCGGGAGAAACGCTCGGTGGCGCCTCATCTCTGGCCAGAGCTTTCATCATGCCCCGTAGCTGGGACATCCAAAGCTACCCCTACCAGACCACCGACGGTAGCAACCTGCTTTTCCAGCTTTCCAGCCAGGCCAACAACCCCTATTGGGCATGGGAAAACGATATGTACCTCACCACCCAAAAGCGTACAGTAGCCAACTTCAACATCGGATACAACTTCACCAAATGGCTGGCCATCGACTACACCTTGGGTTACAATGCCTACGGACAAGACCGTAAAACCATCGTCAACCAAGGTTCACGCGCCAACGCCGGAAAGGGCTATATCAGCAAGAGCAACTACACCAACGACCAATTGGAATCGACACTTTTGCTCACTGGAGACTATACCTTCGACAAATTTGGTGTCAAAGCAACTTTGGGTCACAACTTCAACCAATCGACATCCAACAGTTTCGGAGCCAGCGGCGATGAAATTGTCAATTCGGGCATATTCGCCATAGACAACACGCAGACGCAAACAGCCTACGAAAGCTATTCGCGCTCACGCAAGATTGGTGTTTTTGCCGACTTGGTATTCGATTGGGATGAATGGGCTTTCTTGAACCTTTCGGCCAGAAACGACGCTTCGTCTACCCTGCCCGTCAACAACAGAAGTTTCTTCTATCCTGCTATTTCGGGTTCAGTAGTATTCAGCGAAGCACTGGGGCTGACCAACGACTTGTTCAATTTCGGTAAGGTACGCGCCAGCTGGGCCAAAGTAGGTAATGATGCTTCGCCCTATTATGTCAACGGAACCTATATTATCGGTTCACCCTATATGGGCCAGGGCATTATGGAATTGCCCACCGTATTGTACGACCCCGACCTCAAGCCCGAGTTCACCAGTGAAGTGGAAGCCGGTTTTGAACTCAAGTTCTTTAACAGCCGCTTCGGCCTTGATGGAACCTGGTACAACAGAATCTCCGACAACCAGATTGGTGCCAAGACCTCGGCACCCTCAACGGGCTATTCTAGCTTCGTCACCAACTTCGGCTCTATCAGAAACCAAGGTTGGGAACTTGGTGTTGACATCTATCCTGTTGTCACCAAAGACTTCACTTGGAGTATCTACACCACCTTCACACAGAACAAGTCTGAAGTGCTCTCGCTGGCCGACGGCGTAGAAAAGATTTATATCGGTGGCGACTTTTCCACTCCTAGGCCGGCTCTTATTGTCGGACAGCCTTATGGTGTATTGGAAGGCGAGAAGATTGCCCGCGACGAAGAAGGCAATCCGTTGGTAGACCCCTCTACCGGCATGTACATCAACGACACGGAAACCGGTATTATCGGAGATCCTAACCCCGACTACAAGTTGGCCGTCACCAACACCTTCTCGTTCCATGGCTTCACTTTGAGCGCTATGTTCGACTTCCAGAAGGGCGGCTGCGTTTACAGTTCCTATCTGACCGACCTGCTCGGACGCGGTGTCACCAAAGACACGGAAGATCGTCTTGGCGCCAGAATACTGCCCGGTGTCTATGGCGATGCCAACACCTTGCAGCCTCTGCTCGACGAAAACGGCAACAAGATTAAGAACACCACAACGCTTTCCGAAGCCGACCTTTGGTTCAGCGATGGCACTTACTCTACGTTTGCCATCAACGCCTGCGATGAAGTTGCGGTATACGATGCAACCGTCCTGCGCTTGAGAGAAGTTTCACTGGGCTACAGATTCCCGACAAAGTGGACCCAAAAAGTGAAGATTGCCGGTGCCGAAGCTTCCATTGTAGGCAGAAATCTTTGGTACTGGGCTCCCAATGTTCCCAAGTACTCGAACTACGACCCTACCGCTAACTCTTACGGCGAAACCAACGTACAAGGTATCGACTACACTTCTTCTCCTTCTACCCGAAGGGTGGCATTCAACTTGAAACTCACATTCTAAAAGGATATTGAAGTATGAAAAAATTATATTATCTGATTATGGCCGCATTACTTGTCCCCATGGCAAGCGGATGCAGCTTGGACATCAACAAAGACCCGTATGCCGTCACCAATCTGGATGTGAAGCAGCTTCTGACTGCGGCCGAATACGAAGTAGGAGCCACATTTGCCGAAGGATACTATCTGAATGCAAACTTCTCGGCCTATATCCATCACACCTGCAGTAGGGAAATTGACAACTACTCGCTGGTTTCGAGTTACTCGACGCTTGGCAACACATGGAGTCAAGCTTACCGTTACGCCATCAAGAACTGCGACGAACTAATCTCCAACGGCGATGCCAACGGCAATGCCATCTATGCGGGCATAGGCCGGGTGCTCAGGGCCCACATCTACATGGCCATGACCGACCTATGGGGCGACATTCCCTACAGCGAAGCCAATGTTGCCGGCATAGAGACACCCAAGACCGATGCCAGCGAAGACATCTACAACAACCTGCTTGTTAGCTTGAACACGGCCATCGCCAACTTCAAGGACACGGAAGCCATAAACGACATGGTTCCCGCCGACAACGACTTGTTCTACAACGGCGATGTGGACAAATGGCTAAAGGCCGCCAATACCCTGAAGCTAAAACTGCTCGTACAGTCGCGTTTGGCCAAGGACAAAATCAACAACTGGAACAGCGAACTTACGGCTCTGCTTGCAGAAAACAACTTCATCGGCAACGGCGAAGACTTGCAGTTTCCTCACTCTTCGGCAACATCTCCGACGGACGAACGCAAAACCGGCTTTGTAGACGAATACGAAGGCAGTCAAAAGAGCGTATGGATTAGCCCCTGGTTCTACGAAACCATGAGCGGCAAGGCTTACAACTTCAAGGAGAACCCCTTCAGAGGCATCGAAGACCCTAGAACCAACTACTATTGGTTCAACCAGTTGAAGGCAACCGATGCCGCCGCCAACAAGACCGACTATCGTGACGGCGCTTTCGTATCCATCATGATGGCCAGCAATTCGGGCTTGACATCCGGCACACAGGAAGCCTCTATGACCACCTTGGGCATTTATCCTGTAGGCGGCAAATACGACGACGGCAATGGCGGCAAAATCGGACCGAAATCGGGCACTGGCATCGCTCCCGACAAAATGCTGCAGGCCTATTCTGTTCCTTTTATGAAAGCCGAACTGGTACTGGCAGGCGAAACCTCAGGCGATGCCCTCGCTCTGCTTAAGGAAGGCATCCTGGCTTCCATCTATCATGTCAATGCGGTTTCTCTGGCTGCCGATGTCAATGCTCCGGCCATCAGCGCAGCCAAAGCCGAGGATTTTGCCAATAAGGTTGGCGACAAGTTCACGGCAGCCACCGACAATGAGAAGAAAATGGAAATCTTGATGACTCAAAAGTGGATTGCCAATTTCTTCAACCCAGTAGAGGCCTACAACGACATCCGCCGTACGGGCTATCCCAAACTCTTCACCGGTGACGAAAACAACATGGCATGGACTCCTTACAAGCAGACGGTAGAACCCGAAGCCGAACTTACCTCTTACGAACTCAAAACCATTCTAGCCTTCCCGCGCATTATGTGGTATCCCAACGGAGAAGTCACCACCAATCCGAATATCAGCAACAACGCAAGGATAGTCAGCGAGAAGACTGTGTTTTGGGATGTCTTATAAACGATGTTTTATGAAACAAGTAAATGATTCAATTATGAAAAGTCACAGCTTAATCTTGGCGCTTCTGACTCTTGTATTTTTGGCAGGATGCGGCAAACAGGAGTTGCCTTACGACCTCGAAGGGGTCGAGAAGGGCGTAGTTATCAACATCCATAAACCCGCCGGTTCGCCCGCAGCTATGAATCCCGACAAGAGCAGCGTTTTCGATATCATTCTCGACATTCCCAGCCAGCAGGGCGATTGGTCGATGCTCGACAAGGCTTATCTGACGGCCGTTTATACCCACGAGGGCAACAAAACGGTTATCGACATGGACAATCAGTCCATTACCCAGTTCCCTTGCACGCTTCAGCTTAACCTTAGTGATGTCTGCACCGAACTTGGTATCAGCGGCAATCTTACAGTAGGCGACCGCCTGGAATTCACGCCCAGTTATGTTCTGAAAAGCGGCACGGTAGTCAGTGGTTGGAATGCCCTCTCTAACAGCTTCAACAACACGGCTTTCACCGGCTGGATGATGGAAGACGGTTCATCGTTTTCTTACAGAATTTCCTACACAGCCTTCGCTCCTTTTGTAAAGGAGCATTATCTCGGCACGGGCGTTCTCAACGATGGTTACGACACACCCGTCACCGTTACCGAAATAGACGAACTGCCAGATGCCGAATGGATTCCTACCGGCGTACCCACCGACAAACTTATCGGTCTGCAGGTGACTGGCGATATCTTTTTCGGCGGTGATGTATTCAAGATGTGGATCAACACGCTAGACTACACACTTATCATTCCGGACCAGGTTATCCGCAAAGATTACTCCTACGAACCCCTTGGAACCTACGATGCCACCGTCACATATTGCGAAGGCGAGATTGACACGCTCAACGAGAAGATTATTTTCTACTTCAAAACTCTTTGGGGTCCTTACTCCTTTGGCGATGCCGAGTATGAAATAAGCTTCTAACGGAGTTCGGTTGGCTTTAAACAACGAGGAGGGTGACCAAAAGGGCCATCCTCCTTTGTTTTTACGAAGCTCTCAGCTTTTCTCCAAGATGCCAGTGTCTAATGCCACCACACTCAGCTACGCGTTCTAACCTCCCACTGCAAGAAGAGGTCTTCGGCAGTAATAAGGCTTTGTATGCGTCCGGAATACTCGTTCTGTTTCAATCCGAAAGGGGTTATCAAGGTCATAATGGTAGCATAACGGGTCTTGGTTTCCTCCATGAATGCCGCCTGACGCTCACGCAACTTGCGGTCGTATTCTTTGTCGATAATGAATTCACGCGCGGAAAACTTGCACTCACAAAGATTGATAAGTCTGTCGGCTCGCTCTATAAGAAGGTCTATTTGGTTTTCGTTGCCTTCCCAAGAATGGAGAAAACCCAATCAGATAAAAAATGTTGCTGAAAAATAGTAGCTTTGCGCGATTTTTGGGATATGAACAGAATAGAACGCGAAAAGAAGACGGTTGAACACATGATAGTATTGTGGTGCCGTCATCATCATGGAGGAAAGGGCCTGTGCGAGGACTGCCAGTCGCTGCTCAGCTATGCTCGAGCCAGACTCGACCACTGCAAATTCGGAGAGCAGAAAACCAAGTGCCACAAATGTCCCGTACACTGTTACCGCAAAGATATGCGCGAAAAAATTCGTGAGGTGATGCGCTACAGCGGTCCTAGAATGCTGTTGCACCACCCCATCGAAGCTATACTCTTCCTGTTGGGACGCTAAGCGATTTACTGCCGGTCGAGGGCCTGCTGCCAACGCCAGGCCGAGAGCAAAGTCTCTTCCACGGTGGCCTGAGCCTTCCAGCCCAGCACCTTATTGGCTTTGGTAGGGTCGGCCCAAACTTGCTCGATATCGCCTTCGCGACGGCCCACTATCTTGTAATTGAGCTTGACACCGGTCACTTTCTGGAAGGTATCGACAATTTCCAGCACCGACAAGCCACGGCCCGTACCCAGATTGAACACCTCAACAGACTCCAGCGACTTACCGCCGAGCATACGCTCCACAGCCACCACGTGAGCCTTGGCCAGGTCTACCACATTGATGTAGTCGCGGATGCAGGAACCATCGGGCGTGTTGTAGTCGTTGCCGAAAACGCTCAGCTGCTGACGTATGCCGGCCGCCGTCTGCGTGACGTAGGGAATCAGATTCTGCGGCACGCCCAAAGGCAACTCGCCTATCTTGGCCGAGGGATGCGCACCGATAGGATTAAAGTAACGCAGCAGTATGGCCTTGTAGGCATTGTTGGCATGAACGGCATCGGTAATGATATCTTCGCAAATCTTCTTGGTGTTGCCGTAGGGCGAAGTGGCCGGTTTGATGGGCGTATCCTCGCTCACGGGCAAGACATCGGGCTGCCCGTAAACCGTGCATGACGAAGAGAACACGAAACCTTCCACGCCGTACTCGGGCATCAGCTCCAGCAGATTGATGAGCGTATTGAGGTTGTTGCGGTAATAGAGCAAAGGCTTCTGCACCGATTCACCCACCGCTTTGCTGGCGGCGAAGTTGATAATTGCCTTGATGCCGGGATATTTCTCGAACACGGCTTTCAAAGCCGGACGGTCGGTACAGTCTACCTGCTCGAAGGCCGGGCGTATGCCCGTAATGGCTTCAATGCCGTCCAGCACCCCGATATTGGAATTGGACAAGTTGTCGATAACCACCACATCGTAGCCGGCCTGCTGCAATTCAACGGTTGTATGCGAACCGATATAGCCCGTGCCGCCAGTTACCAGAATTCTCTTGGTCATAGTCGTTTAAGGTTTAGAGTTTTACAATACCCGAGAAGCCCATAAAGGCCAGCGCCAGCATACCTGCCGTCAGCAAGGCGATAGGCATACCCTGCATGCCCTTGGGGATACGCATCAGGGCCAATTGCTCGCGGATACCGGCAAAGAGCACCAAGGCCAGACCGAAACCAATGGCCGTCGAGATGGCGTACACAACCGATTCCAGCAAGTTGTAGTCTTTTTGGATAACCAGAATGGCCACACCCAGCACGCAGCAGTTGGTGGAAATCAGCGGAAGGAACACACCCAGCGACTGATAAAGCGCAGGCGAAATCTTCTTGAGGATAATCTCGAGCAGCTGCACCAAAGCGGCGATAATCAGGATAAAGGCGATGGTCTGCAGGTATTGCAGGTTGAAGGGATCCAAAAGATAGGTATATACCAGCCAAGTGATGATGGTAGACAGCGTCAGCACGAAAGCTACCGCACCGGCCATACCCACTGCCGTATTAATCTTTTTGGAAACACCCAGGAAAGGACAGATACCCAAGAACTGGGACAGCACGATGTTGTTGACGAACACCGCGGCGATGAACATAAAAATATAGATCATGACTGTTTTCTTATTTTATTGACAATTGCCAGCAGATAGGCCAAGGTAATGAAAGCACCGGGAGCCAGAATAAATACCAGCGCACCGTACTGTTCGGGGAAGATGCTCAGGCCGAAAGCCTTGCCACTGCCCAGGAACTCGCGCACCAGACCAAGTAGCGTCAGGGCGAAAGTGAAGCCCAAGCCAATGCCCACACCGTCCAAAAGCGAATCCAGGGGCGAATTCTTGGAAGCGTAAGCCTCAGCGCGGCCCAACACAATACAGTTCACCACAATCAGGGGAATGTACAGGCCCAGACTCTCGTACAGAGCAGGCACATAGGCCTTCATCAACATTTCGAGCACCGACACAAAAGTGGCGATGATAACGATAAAGGACGGAATGCGCACATTGTCTGGAATAAGGTTCTTCAGCAAGGAAATAACCAGATTCGAGCCGATGAGCACAAACATGGTGGCGGCACCCATACCGAAACCGTTGATGGCGGAGGTAGTGGTGGCCAGAGTAGGACACATACCCAACATCAAGACGAAAGTCGGGTTTTCGGTAATAAGTCCGTTCAGGATAATACCAAATTTATTTTGCTTCATGACAATACCTCCTGTTATTGGTTAATGCATTTCTGATAATAGGTATAGGCACGGTCCACTGCATCGAGGAAGGCGCGCGACGAAATGGTGGCAGCCGTGATGGCATCTACCTGACCGCCGTCTTTGCTCACTTTGAGCGCAGCATTGCCGGGATTCAGGCCCACAACGCTCTGATGTTCCTTGTCGGTCTTGAACCAGTCTACCATTTTGGTACCCAGACCCGGGGTTTCCGATTGTTTCAGCACCGAATAGTTGACGATATTGCCTTGCATATCAAAGCCAACCATCACCTGAATGAAACCGTTGAAACCGTTGCTGGAGTAGGATTCCACAGCCACACCCACAGGCTGGTCGTTGTTGTAAGCCTTGTAGCAGCTCAGTTTCTGGCCGGCTTCGTCGGTGAAGACCACCGGTTCGTCGAGGCGGTTAAAATCGGGTACCACCACCTTGATGGCATTCTGCTGCTTGGCCAGTTCGGCCTGACGGATGGGTTCGGCGGTTTCCTGGTTTACCCAAGCCAGCAGTGTTGCGGCCACAACGGAAATGAGGCCCAGCACCAAGACCATATTGATTAATGACGATTGCAGTTTTTTCATTTTTTCAGCCTCCCAAAACGTTTAGGTTTACAATAGACATTGATAAGAGGAGTAACGCCGTTCATGATAAGGATGGCGAAAGACATGCCTTCGGGATAAGAGCCGAAAGTACGGATAAGCACTGTCAGGATGGCAATGCCCAAACCATATATTATCTGCCCCATTTTCGACATAGGAGAGGTAACATAGTCGGTAGCCATAAAGCAAGCGCCCAGCAACAGACCGCCGCAAAGCAGATGCGTGATGGGATCGACAAATTCCTGGGGATTGCAAAGGTGCAGGATGCCGGCGAATACGAACACACCGCCCAGAATAGATACCGGAATATGCCAAGTGATGGTCTTGGTGGCCAACAGATAGATAAGACCGATAAGGATGGCCAGCGCGCCTACTTCGCCAAGACTGCCGCCCACGTTACCGATGAACATATCCCAGTACGAAGGCAGTTTGTCCAGCAGGCCGGCCTTGATAAGACCCAGCGGCGTAGCACCCGTGGTAGCGTCCACCACCGAAGCGGTAGCGCCCGACATGGCGGCTTCCTGAGCTTTCAGTTGGAACAGGGTCTTGGGCCAGGTGGTCATTTGCTGCGGGAAGGAAACCAGCAGGAAGACACGGCCCACCAGTGCGGGGTTGAAGACATTGTTGCCCAATCCGCCGAAAGACATTTTGGCAACGCCGATGGCCACCAAGGCACCGATTACCACAATCCACCAGTCGATATTGGAAGGCAGGTTGAAAGCCAGCAACAGACCGGTCAGCATAGCCGAGCCGTCGGTAATGGTAAGCTTGTCGCGCTTCATCACATACTTGGTGATGAGCCACTCGAACAGTACGCAGGAGGCTACCGAAATCAGGCTTACCCAAAGCGCGTTCCAGCCAAAGAATACCAACGACACGATGAATGCCGGTACAAGCGCGATAAGCACATTGTACATATTCTTGGACACGCTGTCGCCACTATGGATGTGCGGCGACATTGACACATATAATTTGTTTCCCATAATCGTTATTGTTGTTTACGTGAACGTATGATGGCACCCACCTTGGCCTTGCCTATGCGCAGATGGTCGAGCAGAGGACGGTGTGCGGGGCAGGTAAAGGTGCAGCAGCCACATTCGATACAATCCATGATATGCTGCTTTTCGAGGCCTTCCCAATCTTTGTGTTCGGAGAGAGAACCCAACAGATAGGGTTCCAGCCCCATGGGGCAGGCGGCAACGCACTTGGCGCAACGGATACAGTCGGAAGCTTCGCCACGGACGCTTTCCTGCTCGTCCATCACCAGAATACCGGAAGTGCCCTTGGCAACGGGAGCGTCGAGGCTGGCCAGTGCCTTGCCCATCATAGGGCCGCCGGAGATAACCTTGCCGGCCGTTTCGGGCAGTCCGCCCGCAAAAGCAATCATATCGTTGACAGAAGTACCGATGCGTGTACGGAAGTTGCCGGGATTGGTCAGACTCTTGCCCGTAACGGTAACGATGCGTTCAATCAGCGGCTTGTTCTTTTGTACGGCTTCGTAAATGGCAAACACAGTACCCACGTTTTGCACCACGGCACCCACTTCGATGGGCAGCGCACCCGAAGGCACCTGACGACCGGTAGTGGCCTCAATCAGCTGTTTTTCGCCACCCTGCGGATAATGCATTTTCAGCGGCATTACCTCTATGTTGGCATAGGGCTGGGCAAGATGCTGCAACAATTCGATGGCATTGGGCTTGTTGCATTCTATGCCGATAACGGCGCGGTTCACGTTCAAGGCCTTCATCAGAATACGGATACCCACGATAATTTCGGGACCCTTTTCCAGCATCAGACGATGGTCGGCAGTAAGGTAGGGTTCGCACTCAACGCCGTTCACCACCAGCACTTCGGCCTTCTTGCCGGGAGGCGGCGTCAGCTTGACGTGTGCGGGGAAACAGGCACCGCCCATACCAACGATACCGGCTTCGTTAATTTTCTTGACAATATCGGCGGGTTCGAGAGCGCATTCGCTCAGCAAATCGTCGGAGCGGTCTATACCCTCTACCCATTCGTCACCTTCCACATCGATAAAGATGGCAGGACGCGGATATCCGCTGGCATCTACCACTTCACCTATCTTGTTTACCTTACCCGATACGGGCGAATGTATATTGGCCGATACGAATCCACCGGCCTTGGCCAGCAGTTGGCCCGTCTTGACCGACATTCCTTTTTCTACCACAGCTTGGGTAGGAGCACCAATATGCTGGCCGAGCAATACTACCGCCTGCTTGGGGAGCGGCATGTCAACGATAGACTTGCCGGCAGTCAGCTTACACTCTGGCGGATGCACACCGCCTATTGTAAAAGTTTTCATTATGGTAATGGTTTTGATGATTCTGCTTAGTGAGTTTGGGGTTCAGCGGCAACCTTGGGTGCTTCGGCCTTGGGAGCGGCAGGAGCCTCAGCCTTGGGCTTGCGGGGCGGGAAGTTCAGCGCATGGATGGCACCCGTGGGGCAAGCCTCTTCGCACTTGCGACACAGACGGCACTTGTTGTAGTCGATGTAGGCCACATTGTTGTCCATAGTGATGGCCTCGAACTCGCAGACCTTCTGACACTTGGAGCAACCGATGCAGGCAGCGGCACAGGCCTTCTTGGCCACGGCACCCTTATCGTGGTTGCGGCAAGCCACATAGAGCCTTCTCGATTTGGGACCCTTGTTGCGCAACTCAAGCAAAAGCTTGGGGCAGGCTTTGACGCAAGCACCGCAAGCCGTACACTTGTCTTCGTCAATTTCGGGCAACTGCGTCTCGGGGTTGATAGACAAAGCGCCGAACTGACAAGCACCGACACAGTCTCCAAAACCCAGACAGCCGTAGCTGCAACCCGTTTCACCGCCATACAAGGCAGCTGCCACAGCGCAGGTAGAGGCACCGTCGTAATGGTTCAGTTTGGGTCGGTTGGCACAAGAACCGTTGCATCGCAATACAGCCACCCGGGGAGCGGCGGCCTTCGTTTCCATGCCCAGGATAGCGCCCACTTTGGTCATAACCGGAGCTCCACCCACGGGGCAAAGCATGTTGTCCAAACTGGTGCTCTTGACGCAGGCTTCGGCGAAACCCCTACAACCGGGATAGCCGCAACCGCCACAGTTGGCACCGGGCAGCACTTCCTGAACTTGATCGATGCGAGGATCTTCTTCCACATGAAAAGCCTTGGCAGTCAAGAAAAGAACCAAGGCGAGAAGCAAACCTATGCTTCCTAGCACAATCAATGCAATTACAATCGCATTCATAATATTATTTATTCAGTTAATAGATTGTCGGAATCTTTATCGTCATCACGAATTTCGAAATGGAAACGGGTGCGCAGGCGATGGCGCAGCGCGTAGAGCACTGCCGCGTAAGGCAACAGCACCGCCAGCGAAGCAATGGCCGCCATGGGTTCGTTGCCCGGCGCAATCCAAGTGAGACAAAGCACCAGCACAGCCACTACCAGCAACATGGGCAACACATAGGCCAGCCCCACGGCTTTCATGCCCATAGAGGCACTGCCCTCGACGGTCACCGTGTCGCCAATGGCCAGCGGGCGGGCGGGCCGTCTGACGCGAATAAGCTTTTCTTTGGTTTCGGCCGAGGCGCAAATGGTCTTGGCATGGCACATCTCACAGGCCGAGGCCTGAAGTATGCGCACCTCTACCTCTTCGTCGCCGATTTCGACCACCGTTCCGATGTGACTGATTTTGTCCATAGTTCCAGACGCTTAGTATCTGCGTTTTTTAGCCTGTTCGCGGGCCTGCTGACGCTGCAGCTTCTGGGCCTCTTCCAGACGTTGTTGGAAAGACGACTTCTTGACAGGTTTGTTTTGGTTGAGCACCATTTGCTCCCTTATCTTGTCCTCGTTGATAAACAGGCGGAACAGGTAGGTCTGGGCAATGGTAAGCAAA
The DNA here is from genome assembly GCA_963617485.1 of bacterium. Taxonomy (GTDB): domain Bacteria; phylum Bacteroidota; class Bacteroidia; order Bacteroidales; family UBA1402; genus UBA1757. Next base: position 52,149 of record CAVEPA010000001.1, read on the forward strand.
GATGAGAAGAAATAGTAGAAGCTAAGACCGGCGGCGTACTGGTTGAACATAAAGAAGAACATCACCGGCATCAGATACATCATCGCCTTCATGCCGGGCATACTCTGGTCGGTGCCGGCCGAACTGATTTTGGTGCTGAGCATGTTGGTAAGGGTCATCAGCACACAGAACAGCGAGATATGGTTACCGATAAGGCCGCTGATAATGGGAATATGCGCCTTCCACGAAACGATGGCATCGTAGGTGGAGAGGTCTTGGCACCAGAGGAAGCTTTCCTGACGCAGCTCAATGGATGCCGGGAAGAACCAGAACATGGCCACCAGCACGGGGAACTGGAGCAACATCGGCAGACAGCCGCCCATGGGGTTGATGCCCGTCTTCTTGTAAAGGTCCATGGTGGCCTGCGAACGTTCGGCCGCTTTGCTGTCGCCGGGATACTTGGCGTTGATGGCATCGATCTGTGGCTTGAGCAGGCGCGTCTTGGTAGACGACATGAGCGACTTATAAGTAAGCGGGAAGATGATAATCTTGATACAGAGCGTCATAAGCATGATAATGATGCCGGCGCTCGAAATAAATTTGCCGAAGAAGCGGAACATAGGCAGAATAAGCCAAGTGCTCACCCAACGGATAATGCTGCCGCCCAGCGGAACCAGACGGTCGAGTTGCAGACGGTCGGCCTTGTCGACACCCTTGTCGTAAGACTTCAGAATATCGTACTTGCTGGGACCGAAATAGAAATTGAAATGCGCTTCGCGGATGCCACGCATATTGAAGGCGGCCTGCGAGCGCATGGTGTAGCTTTTGATGTAGGGCGAGCTTTCCGGCTCAATCTGCGAAGAAAGTTCGTTGGAGGTAAAACCGTCCTTGTTGATGAACACAGCCGTAAAGAACTGGTCTTTGCAGGACACCCACGACAGACGGCTGCTGATTTCCTTGTGGTCGTTCTTGCTCTCGCGCAGCTTTTCCACATCGTCTTCGGTGTACTTGTACTGCATCATGGCGTAACGGTTGGCGAACTTGCGGCCGCGTTCCTGAGCGCGCATCTTCACATTCCAATCGATGTCAATGCTGTTGGTACCCATCGAAATCATATTTTCCAGCCCTTGGCCCTTGACATCGAAAGACATCATGTAGTTGTCGGGCTGCAAGGTGTAGATATAGTCGAGATAGCTGTCTTCGTTCAAAGCCAGACGGAAGACGAATTCTAGCGGGTTGCCCGTTTCAATGCGGGTAAAGTAGACATCGCCCGTGCGGACCACGCGGCTCTCGTTGGTGACCAAGGTCATGGAGAATTCCGAAGTGGCTTCATCGAAAAGTACCAAAGGCAGGGAATCGCCCGTGACAAAGTCTTTCAAGCGCACCGACGCAATGCGGCCGCCCTTGCTTGCCATGGTGAGTTCCATCAAATCGTTCTCGAAAGTGTAGTGTTGGTTTTCGCCCTTTACCAGCGGGGCGTAGGCTCCGTATTGCTTACTCAGCTGTACATCGAGGTCGGCTTGCTGTTCCTGGTTCAGCTGGTGCTGGGCCTGTTGTTCCACGGCCTGACGTATCAGGGCTTCCTGGCGGGCCGTCTCGGCCTGTACCATAGCGATGGAATCCTGGCGGCGGGCTTCTTCGATTTGTGCAGCGGTAGGTTTATTGAAAAAATAGGAGCCTATCAGTATAATGATAATCAGTATAAATCCAATGACAGTCTGTTTGTCCATGCGTAACGATAATGTGTATTGATAATGTGCTGCGGAGAGCCTCTAATAATTATTGTTAAATCCTTTTAAGCCGCAAAGGTAGGAATATTTTCTTATGAAAATGCATTATATTTGCATGAATTTTTGAGGCGAAATCATGCATTTGAAGAACCTGCTGATACTAAGTTTTTTAAACCTTTTCTTCTACCCTACCGCTCTGGAAGCTGCCATTCCGCACCGGCTCACGCCGGAGCATCATTCCGTTGCGGAAGCCCCTGCCGACACCCTTAGCCATCTCGATTCGCTTATGCTCGAAGAAAACCGTTACCGTTTTCCCGACACGCTTTATACGCTTGGCCGCGAACTGGAAGCCCAAGTTGCCCAAGGCGATTCCATACTGGACGTGCTGTCGCATTACGCGCCCTCTTACCGCGGACCGCGCGAGCCCAGCGACATCCAGCGCTACTATGCCCGCTACAACCTGATGAAACATCGCGTCCATCCCGCAGCGGCCAGTTTGCCCAAGAACATCGACAGTGAATATCCGGCCGCCAACCCGCTGTTTATGCCACCCGTTTTCGATGCCTATCGCGACGATATGAAACTGCAAAGGCCCGCTGTGTTCGGTCACGGTCAAGAAGCCAACGCGCCCCATTCCGATGCTGAACAATACATACAGGACCTGCGCCACGATGTAATACATCAAGTGGAACGCGAGCATTTCAGTTGTTTCCGCTACAGCACCGCCGACATCCCCCGTTACGAACGCATCGAGGTGATGTTGGAAGCCAAACGGCCCATGCACATCGACAATGCGCCCCAACTGGAGTTCCAGCCTATGCGTGGCGAAGTGAAGTCCATCAAGCCCAAATACACCTATTGGGACATTCGCGGCCGCATCAGCGCCCAAATGACGCAAACCTACATCTCGGAAAACTGGTCGAGCGGCGGACAGAGCAATATGTCGGGCCTATACTCCTTTTACTGGAGGGCCAACTACAACGACAAGAAGAATATCCAGTTCGACAACTTCATCGACTGGAAAATAGGCCTCAACACCAACAGTGCCGATACCATACGCGGCTACAGCATCAGCAACGACCAGCTGCAACTGTCGTCGAAACTGGGCGTGAAAGCCGTGAACAACTGGTACTACTCCATGCAGGCTGAGTTTATCACCCAGACACTCACCAACTACAAGACCAACGCCTCCTCGCCCAGCAGCGCCCTGTTCTCGCCCGCCAAACTCTTCGTCTCGCTGGGTATGGACTTCAAAACCAAAAGCAAAGACAAGAAGCACAGCATTTCCGTGCTGATGACACCTTTCACCTATCGTATGAACTTCCTGCGCGACACGCTGCATTTCAACCCATCCAAGTACGGCATAGAAAAAGGCAAGCGCGTGGGTCACGAATTCGGTTTTAAACTTACGGCCAACTACGACTGGAAAATCAGCGAAGACATTTCTTGGAACTCGTACTATTACTACTATTCCGACTTCAGCTACATCGATTCGGAATGGAAGAACACGCTCAACTTCCGCGTGAACCAGTACCTGACCACCCAACTCTTTATCCACACCAAGCTGAACGACCGCGAGTTCAAGCGCGGCGAGGGCAAACACCTTCTCCAGCTAAAAGAATTCCTCAGCTTCGGCGTTATCTACTATTGGTAAATGAAAAAGAGCCGCCCCTAAATGGAGTGGCTCTTTGTTATGACGGCCTGTGCCTCAAATTCATTTAGCCTTGGATTCGAGTTGCAGGGTCTTGGTAGGCTGGTCGCAAACTTCGGTGGGACCCCAATACTGGATAGGACCGGGATAAACGTAATCCGTCTGCTTGGCCCATTCGTCGCGGCGGGCGGCAAAATACTTGAAGGGAGCACCGTCGAGCTCTACAAGAGCCTTGCGGATAACGGGTTTCATCTTTCCGTTGCGCTTTTCCATGTTCATCATCATGGTGATGGGCACACCGCCTGCAATCCACTCGGCAGCGGGAGCCGTAGTGTTCTTTACCACCGACATATAACCGGTCTTGCCATTGGCGATAAGGCAGGAAGCGTTGTAACCGAGCGAATAACAGTAGTCTGCATCGTAGTTGGAAGGAGCGGCACAACGACCTTCGTAACCGAAGAAATGATGTTGGGTACCGAACTTGCCCACGTACTTGCCTTCCTTTTTCCACTGTTCAAGCTTGGCAGCCACCATGGTGGAGAGCAGCTTTTCCGTCTCGATAAGCGAAACCTGCACGTTGCCGTGGGGGTCGCGGTCGAGAGCCAACTGACGTGCTACGCTGGTAGGCAGCGAGTTGAACACGGCCAGGTTCTCTGGGGATATCTGATTCTTGACAAAGTCGATTTGTTCGCTGCGGCCAAGGTTTTGGGCTTCGGGCGTAGCCAGCACATCGTTGAGTTGGGCGATAAGCTTCTTGATGGCTGGGATGAATTCGATAAGACCTTCGGGGATAAGCACCGTACCGAAGTTGTTGCCTTCGGCAGCACGGTCGGCAACGGCCTGGGCGATGTAAGTCACCACATCGTCGAGCGACATTTCCTTGGCTTCCACTTCCTCGCTGATAAGGCAGATATTGGGCTGGCACTGCAAGGCGCATTCCAAGGCGATATGCGAGGCCGAGCGGCCCATCAGCTTGATGAAATGCCAGTATTTGCGGGCGGAGTTGCAGTCGCGCTGGATATTGCCGATAAGTTCCGAGTAGGTTTTGCAAGCCGTATCGAAACCGAACGATGTCTCAATCTGCTCGTTCTTCAGGTCGCCGTCGATGGTCTTGGGGCAACCGATAACCTGCACGCCATAGTTCTTGGCGGCGTAGTATTCGGCCAGCACGCAAGCGTTGGTGTTGGAGTCGTCGCCGCCGATGATGACCAAGGCCTTGATATTGAGTTCGCGCAAGATTTGGATACCTTTTTCGAACTGGTCAACTTCTTCGAGCTTGGTACGGCCCGAACCGATAATGTCGAAACCGCCGGTATTGCGGTATTCATCGATGATGTCGGCCGTCAGTTCCATATACTTGTGGTCTACCAGACCGCCGGGGCCCAGAATGAATCCGTACAGACGCGATGCCGGGTTGATGTTCTTGATTCCGTCGAAAAGGCCGGCAATGACATTGTGTCCGCCAGGGGCCTGACCACCCGAAAGGATGACACCCACGTTGATGGCTTCATGGTTTTGCGGCTTGTCAGAAGGTTCGAAAGTGATGTAGGGTTGGCCGTAGGTATTGGGGAACAGCGCCTTGATGGCTTCCTGATCGGCTACGGACTGGGTGGGTTTTCCTTCTTTCACTTGCACGGGGCCGGTCAATGCGGTAGGCATCTTGGGTTTGTAGGCCGCACGCGCAATTTGCAATGCACTCTTACTCATAGTTTTATATTGATAATTAACAATTTTTCCCTAAGCTATAAAGACCTGCAAAAGTCTGCTTTTTTTTCTTTTTCCACAAGGGCAAGATGAGATATTTTTCCATTGTCAGATTCAAAACAGTTTTCTACTTTTGTGGCAAATTTCCCATTAAATTTTGACTACAATGGTTTACACACATGAAGTGCAACAGATGTGTTGCGTACAAAAGGGTCCTAACCACGGTCCCGCGCCCATTCCCGAAGAGGGCAAATGGGTAAGATCCAAAGAAATCAAAGACATCTCCGGCCTTACCCACGGTATCGGCTGGTGCGCTCCCCAACAGGGCGCCTGCAAGCTTACCCTGAACGTGAAGGACGGTATTATCCAAGAAGCCTTGGTGGAAACCATCGGTTGCTCGGGTATGACCCACTCGGCTGCCATGGCCGCTGAAATCCTGCCCGGCAAAACCATCCTCGAAGCCCTGAATACCGACCTTGTATGCGACGCCATCAACACTGCCATGCGCGAACTGTTCCTGCAAATCGTTTACGGCCGCACGCAGTCTGCTTTCTCCGAAGGCGGTCTGGCTATCGGTGCCGGTCTGGAAGACCTTGGCAAGGGCCTGCGTAGTCAGGTTGGTACCCTCTACGGCACTTTGGCCAAGGGTCCCCGTTATCTGGAAATGGCCGAAGGCTATATCAAGAACGTCTTCCTCGACAAGGACGACCAGATTTGCGGTTATGAATTCGTCCACATGGGCAAGTTCATGGAAGAAGTAAAGAAGGGCACCGATGCCAACGAAGCCCTCAAGAAAGTTACCGGTACCTACGGCCGCGTTACCCCCGAAGCCGGTGCCGTGAAGAAAATTGATCCACGTCAAGCTTAATAAGGAGGATACAACTATGATTAGAGAAGTGAAATTCGAAAGCCAAGACCGTCGTATGAAGCAGATTCTTGCTGCTTTGAACGCCAACGGCATCAAAGACATCGAAGAGGCCAACGCCATTTGCGATGCCTACGGTATCGACCCTTACAAAACTTGTGAAGAAACCCAGCCCATCTGCTTCGAAAACGCCAAGTGGGCTTATGTAGTAGGTGCCGCCATCGCCCTGAAGAAGGGTTGCAAGAATGCCGCCGACGCTGCCGAAGCCATCGGCGAAGGCTTGCAGAGCTTCTGCATTCCCGGTTCTGTTGCCGACGACCGCAAGGTTGGCTTGGGCCACGGCAATTTGGCCGCCCGTCTGCTACGCGAAGAAACCGAGTGTTTCGCCTTCCTGGCCGGTCACGAATCTTTCGCTGCCGCCGAAGGTGCCATCAAGATTGCCGCCAAGGCCGACAAGGTGCGCAAGCAGCCCCTGCGCGTCATTCTGAACGGTTTGGGCAAGGATGCCGCCCAGATTATCAGCCGCATCAACGGTTTTACCTATGTTCAGACCGAGTTCGACTACTTCACCGGCGAGTTGAAAGAGGTTAGACGTATTGCCTACAGCGATGGTCCTCGTGCCAAGGTGAACTGCTATGGTGCCGACGATGTTCGCGAAGGTGTTGCCATCATGTGGAAGGAAAACGTTGATGTTTCCATCACGGGTAACTCTACCAACCCCACCCGTTTCCAGCACCCTGTTGCAGGTACTTACAAAAAGGAAAGACTGGAAGCCGGCAAGAAATATTTCTCGGTAGCCTCCGGTGGTGGTACGGGCCGTACCCTGCATCCCGACAACATGGCCGCAGGTCCTGCTTCTTACGGTATGACCGACACTATGGGACGTATGCACTCCGATGCCCAATTCGCAGGTTCGTCTTCGGTTCCCGCCCATGTTGAAATGATGGGCTTTCTGGGTATCGGCAACAACCCCATGGTAGGTTGCTCGGTAGCCGTTGCCGTAGACGTTGCCACTGCCTTGAGCAAATAATTTTGAGCGAATGATTCTGGGGCCTCGAGGTCATCATAACGGGGCCGTCATAACAAAGAGCCACTCCATTTAGGGGCGGCTCTTTTTCTCGAAGGTCGAGAGCGAATTAAAGAATTCTGAGCCTCATTTTAGCAATTTTTAAACTTGATTATCCGCAGATAAAAAACGAAATTTGCGGCTTAAAACTATTTCTAATACATCAACGCGTTTCTATGGAACCTATTGTAGATTTGCCATTGTGGAGTCTGATTCCCTTTGTGCTTATGCTGCTGACCATCGCCATCGCACCGCTTTTCGCCGATGCATGGTGGGGCAAGAACATCAACAAGCTTTACGTATCGCTCATTTTGGGCATTCCCACCGCCATTTACCTTATTTGTGTGGGTCTGGGCGTGAATTTGGAACACCAGATACTGTACGATTACCTGCCTTTTATCATTTTGCTGGCCTCGCTTTTTGTGGTAACGGGCGGCATTCACATGCAAGGCAACCTCTATGCACGGCCTTCGACCAACACGGCCATTCTGGCCATCGGTTATGTGCTGGCTTCGCTTACCGGTACCACGGGTGCGGCCATGCTACTTATCCGTCCGCTGCTCACCACCAATAAAGAAAGAAAATACACCACCCACACGGTATTGTTCTTTATCGCGGCCGTAGCCAACTGCGGCGGTCTGCTTACCCCGCTGGGCGATCCCCCACTTTTCCTGCTGTTCCTGCGCGGCGCAAGCTTCACCTGGTTTTTGAAACTCTTCCCCGCATGGCTGCTGGTGGGCGTTCTGCTGCTTACCACCTACTACATTCTCGACAGCTATTGGTTCAAGCGCGAAAGCTTTACCCGTCTGAAGTCGGATGCCAGAAGCCAAGAGCCTATCCGTATCAAGGGAGATGTCAACTTTTTGTTCCTCTTCCTTATCATCTTGACGGTTGCCTTTGTCAACGCGGGTTATATCCCTGCCATGGGCGAAGAAGACGCTCCTATTTTGGTGAAATATCTGCGTGAAATCGCCCTTTGCGTCATCATTGTCTTGTCACTGATGTTTACCCATCGTCAAGTGCGTGTCGACAACAACTTTACCTGGAATCCCATTATTGAGGTGGCCGTGGTTTTCCTGGGCATTTTCATCACCATGACACCCGCCATGCTTTACCTCAAGGGACATGCCGCAAGTTTGGGATTGACAGAGCCTTGGCAGTTCTTCTATTCCGCCGGTATGCTCAGCTCGGTACTCGACAACGCCCCGACGGCCCTTGCCTTCCATGGTGTGGCAAGCGGTCTGGTGGCCAGCGGTGCTGCAGCCGCCGAAGTGGCCGGTATTCCCGAAATTCTGCTCAAAGCCATCGCCTTGGGTTCGGTGATGTTCGGTGCCATGACCTATATTGGCAACGGCCCCAACTTTATGGTAAAGGCCATTGCTGAAGAAAGCGGTTTCCGTATGCCCAGCTTCTTCGGTTACATCTGGAAATTCTCGCTCAGAGTATTGCTGCCTATCTATGTACTTGTACAACTGATATTCTTCTTCTTTTAATTTTGAACGATGAGTGAAATTGCATCTATGGGCTATCGGGTACAAGAGTACCACGGCCCGGTAAAAAGATATTGCCAGACGATGGATCTGAAAGACGATCCCGAACTGATTAAGGAATACATCAAGCGCCACAGCGAGGCTTTTGCCTGGCCCGAGATTCGCGAAGGCATCCGTCAGGTGGGCATTCTGGAGATGGAGATTTACATCCTTGGCAACCGCTTGTTTATGATAGTGGAAACCCCGCTCGACTTCGATTGGGATAGTGCTATGGCCAAGCTGGCCACTTTGCCCCGTCAGGCTGAATGGGAAGACTATATGGCCAATTTTCAAGATACGCAACCCGGCCTTTCTTCTGCCGAGAAGTGGCAGCTGATGGACCGTATGTTCTATCTGTACAAATGAGAAGGTTGGCGGTGCTGGCGTTGCTGCTGGCCGCCTGCTTGCAGGCGGCCAGCAGCAACGCGCCCCTCGGCCCGTCGGCCCGGATTTCGCTGCTCACCTGCGCCAGCGGCCAGGAAATCTGGACACACTACGGCCACACGGCCATCCGCGTGGAAGACCCCGACCGGCACCTCGACCTTTGTTTCAACTACGGACTGTTCCGTTTCGACACGCCCAACTTCATCGGGCGTTTTATCAGCGGCCAGACCGACTACATGCTGGGCTATTGCCGCTCGGCTTCTTTCATCGAGGAATACCGCCAAGAGCAACGCAGCATCACCCAACAGACGCTCAATCTTAGTCCACAGGAGCGACAAGCCCTTTGGCAAGCCCTGCAGGAAAATGCCAAGAAGGAAAACCGCACCTACCGCTACAATTTCTTCTACGACAACTGTGCCACCCGCGCCCGCCGCATCATCGAAAACAACATCGACGGGCAAGTGCGCTACGACAGCGTGGCCCTCTACCCCAGCCTGCGCGCATCGCTCAAGCACTACACCGCCATGCACCCTTGGGCCGATTTCGGCATCTCGCTGCTGATAGCTTCCGAGGCCGACCGTCCCGCCAATTTCGAAACGCTGCTCTACGCGCCGGGCGAAATGCAGATAGCTTTTCAAACAGCCGTCATCCAAAAGGGCGACAGCGTCCGTCCCTTGGTAGCCGACTGCCACCAAGTGCTCGATTTTCAAGGCTCACAAACAGCCAGCAGCCTTGATGACAATTATCCTAAAAACGAAGTATTCGACATCGTGATGTTGCTGTCGGCCGCAGTGCTGGCCCTCAATCTGGTTTTGACGGCCTGGGAAAGCCGCCGGCGCAAACGCTGCTATCTGGCCGATATCCTGCTCTATGCACTGGCAGGTCTGGCCGGTATCATTCTGGTATATCTGGCCCTGTTCTCCGAGCACCCGGCCGTTCACTGCAACTGGCTGATACTGTGGTTGCATCCACTACAGTTGCTTTATGCGCTGGCACTTTGCATTCCCGCCGTCCGCCGTCAAAAATGGACAGCCGTCTACCCCAAGATCAACAGCCTGCTCTGCCTTGTTATGCTCATTGGCGCCATCGCGGCACCGCAAGCCATCCATCCGGCCATCTGGCCGCTGGTAGCCGTCTTCGTACTGCGTCAACTTCTTTTGAAAACCCGATAACCATGTTTCCACGCAAGACTCCCCATTGGCTTAGCCTGCTTATCGCGCTGACATGGCTTAGTGGCTTGACGGCTGCCGAGAAAAGCAAGTTGCCCTATCCCAAGCTGGTAGTGGGCATTCACATCGACCAACTGGAAAGCGAATACCTGCACTGGTTCATGGACGCTTTCTGCGAAGACGGCTTCAAGAAGCTGTTGCGCGAAGGCAGCGTGTTCCCGCAAACGGCCTATCAACTGGCCACCAAGGACGATGCCGCCACCGTTGCCAGTATGGTCTGCGCCTGCCCGCCACGCTATCACGGCATCATCGCACAGCGCTACTACGACCGCAAACAACATAATCTGGCCTCTATCGTGGCCGATGCCAATTATCTGGGCAACTACACCAACGAACGGTATTCTCCCCTGCATGTCCAGACCACCAACATCGCCGATGAACTGAAACTGGCCACCAACAACCGAGCCAAGGTTTATTCCATCGGTATACAAGCCGAAAGCTGCATCATCTCGGCCGGGCATCATGCCGACGGTGTCTACTGGCGCGACAATCAAAGCGGGCTGTGGTGTAGCAGCACCTATTACCCGGCCATGCCGCGCTGGGTAGAAAACATCAACGATTTCCAGTTGCGCGACCAAGCCTTCGAGAAGATGGTATGGCAACCGAAATATGCCCTGAGCAAGTACCAGAACATGCCTCATCAGAAGGCTTCGCTCATCTTTCAGTATTCGCTGGCCAATATTGCCGGCCTTACCGAAAGGGTGAAACTCTACAAGCAGAGTCCTTTGGCCAACGAAGATCTTTGCCGGCTGGCCATCGAGCTTATCGGCATTGAGCATCTGGGGCAGGATGAGGTGCCGGACCTGCTGAACTTGCACTTCCAGCTGGCTTATCCCAAAAACGGCAACCAAGCCGTCAACAGCATCGAAATTCAGGATTTCTACTATCGGCTGGACGAATCCATCGCCACCTTGCTCCAAGAGCTCGACAAAAAAGTGGGCATGGAGAACGTGCTGGTCTACTTGGTTGGCACAGGCGAAAGCAGCTTTCCCGTCGATGAGGATGCCGGCAGTTTCTATCCCGACCGCTGTGCCAGCCTGCTCAACCTTTATCTGGGTGCCAAGTATGGTCGCGAAGCTTGGATAGAAGGCTACAGCGACACGCAGATTTATCTCGACCGCGCACTTATTCAGGCCAAAGGTCTCGACTATGGTAGCATCAGCCGCGATGCCGCGCTTTTCCTGACCGAAGTTGAGGGTGTGGAACAAGTTTTCCTGGCCCAGGATTTCAATCTGCAGAACCATCTGGACGATTATTTCCAGAACAGCCATTATGCCAACCGTTCGGGCGACTTGACACTACGCCTGCAACAGGGCCGCAATATCGAGTGGAAAGATTATCCGCAGTACAACAGGCAGTTGCGTTACAACAAAGAGCATACCTTGCTGGTTTTCTACGGCCACAACACGCTCTGCCAGACGCTTTATACCGAGCCCGTCATTTTCGATTTGGCCCCCACCGTCTGCCATAGTCTTTACATTCGTCCGCCCACAGCCAACAAGGGACGTATTTTACCCATTTTTGTGCGGCATTGACGGCTTTTTTCCGTATGTTTGCACTTCGGCTCTATCAAGGGCCATTATCATCTCTTGTCAATAACATTATAGTATATCATTATGGGATTCAACGACTTCCTTACCAAATTGTTTGGTAACAAATCACAAAGAGACCTTAAAGAAATCAACCCCTATGTGGAAAAAATAAAGGCGGCCTACCCGGCCATCCATGCTTTGGACAACGACGCACTTCGCGCCCTTACCCAGGAAATCCGCCAACAGGTACTGAACTGCGCCAGCCAGCAGCAAGCCGAGATAGACAAATTGAAAGCCGGCATCGAGGAGCTGGACTTGATAGAAAGGGAAAAAGTCTACGCCGAAATCGACAAGATAGACAAGCAGATAGCCGAGCGCGTGGAAAAAGAGCTCACGGCCGTGCTGCCACAGGTTTTCGCCATAGTCAAGGAAACGGCCAGACGCTTTGCCGAGAACGAAACAGTCGTTGTGACCGCCAACGATTTCGACCGCACCCTGGCCACCAAGCACGACTTCGTTCACATCGAGGGCGACAAGGCCGTATACCAGAATCACTGGATGGCCGGCGGCAACGAAATCACCTGGGATATGGTGCATTACGATGTTCAGCTCTTCGGCGGCGTGGTACTGCATCAGGGCAAGATTGCCGAAATGGCCACCGGTGAAGGCAAGACCTTGGTGGCCACCCTGCCCGTTTTCCTCAACGCCCTTTCGGGTCGTGGCGTACACGTGGTTACCGTCAACGACTATCTGTCCAAGCGTGACTCCGAGTGGATGGGGCCGCTGTATATGTTCCACGGGCTGTCGGTAGACTGCATCGACAAGCATCGTCCCAACTCCGAAGAGCGCCGTCAGGCTTATCTGGCCGATATCACCTTCGGTACCAACAACGAATTCGGTTTCGACTACCTGCGCGACAACATGGCCAGCAGCCCGCTCGACTTGGTGCAGCGCAAGCATAACTACGCCATCGTCGACGAGGTGGACTCGGTGCTTATCGATGATGCCCGTACGCCGCTGATTATCTCCGGTCCCGTGCCCAAGGGCGAAGACCAGCTCTTTGAGGAACTGCGTCCCAAGGTGGAACGTCTGGTAGGCATCCAACGCGATATGGCCACCAAACTCTTGGCCGAAGCCAAGAAGAAAATGGCCAGCGAAGACCCCAAGGAACACGAAGAAGGTTCGTTGTTGCTTTACCGCGCCCACAAGGCCATGCCCAAGAGCAAGGCCCTAATCAAGTTCCTGAGCGAACAGGGTGTCAAGGCCAGCATGCAGAAGACCGAAGACTTCTACATGCAAAACAACAACCAGGAGATGCACATCGTTACCGACCCGCTCTACTTTGTCATCGACGAGAAGAACAACACCATCGAGCTGACCGACAAGGGCATCGACTGCATCACCGGCGATACCGAAGACAGCCAGTTCTTCGTGCTGCCCGACATTGCCGCCCAGCTGGCCGAACTCGAGAACGAGCCCCTCACCGACGACGAGAAGCTGGCCAAGAAAGACGAACTCATCAACAACTACGCCATCAAGTCGGAACGTATCCACACCATCACGCAGTTGCTCAAGGCTTACTGCCTCTTCGACCGCGACGATGAATACGTGGTTATCGACAACCAAGTGAAAATTGTGGACGAACAGACGGGCCGTATCATGGAAGGCCGCCGCTACTCCGATGGTCTGCACCAGGCCATCGAAGCCAAGGAAAGGGTGAAGGTGGAAGCTGCCACGCAAACCTTCGCCACCATCACCCTGCAGAACTATTTCCGTATGTACCACAAGCTGGCCGGTATGACCGGTACGGCCGAAACGGAAGCCGGCGAATTCTGGAACATCTACAAGCTGGACGTGGTGGTTATTCCCACCAATAAGCCCATTGCCCGTGTCGATATGGACGACCGTCTGTACAAGACCAAGCGCGAGAAATACAAAGCCGTCATCGACGAAATACAGCGTCTGGTTCAGGAAGGACGCCCCGTGCTGGTCGGCACCACCTCGGTAGAAATTTCCGAGTTGCTGAGCCGTATGCTTAGCCAGCGCAAGATTCCGCACAACGTACTGAATGCCAAGCTGCACCAGCGCGAAGCCGAAATCGTGGCCAACGCGGGCCAGAAGGGAACGGTTACCATCGCCACCAACATGGCCGGCCGTGGTACCGACATCAAGCTAAGTCCTGAGGTGAAAGCCGCCGGCGGTTTGGCCATCATCGGCACCGAACGTCACGAATCGCGCCGCGTAGACCGTCAGTTGCGTGGCCGTGCCGGACGTCAGGGCGACCCGGGTTCGTCGGTATTCTACGTGTCGCTCGAAGACGATCTGATGCGTCTTTTCGGTTCGGAACGTATTACCGCCATCATGGACCGCATGGGCTTGCAGGAAGGTGAAATGATTGAGAACTCCATGATTTCCAAGGCCATCGAAAGGGCCCAGAAGAAGGTGGAAGAGAATAACTTCGGTATCCGTAAGCGTCTGCTGGAATACGACGATGTGATGAACAACCAGCGCGAAGTCATCTACACCAAGCGCCGCCACGCCGTTATGGGCGAACGTCTGGGCATGGAAATCGCCAACACCGCCTACGACACCATCAAGAGCCTGGCTGAGGAAGCCGACAACACGAAAGACTTCGAAGGTCTGCGCTTGAATATGCTCAAATATTTCGCCATCGAGATGCCTTTCGATGCCGCCACTTTCGGCCGTCAAAAGCTTGAAGAAAGCATCGATGCCCTGACGGATGCCGCGCTGGAATACTACAGCCGCAAAACCGAAAAGATGGCCCAGACGGCCAATCCGATTATCCAACAGGTATACGAACATCAGGGTGCCCGCTACGAGAACATCGTGGTGCCCATCACCGACGGCAAGCGCACCTACCAGATTCCCTGCAACCTGAAGGCAGCCGCCGAAAGTCAGAGCAAAGAAGTGGTGAAATCGTTCGAAAAGGCCATCCTGCTCTACACGCTCGACGAGGCTTGGAAGGAGAACCTGCGCGAAATGGACGAACTGCGCCAGTCGGTACAAAATGCCAGCTACGAACAGAAAGACCCGCTGCTCATCTACAAACTTGAGTCGTACAACCTCTTTAGCAAGATGGTTGACAACATGAACAAGAAGAGCATCTCCATCCTGATGCGCGGACAGATTCCCATGCAGGAACCTTCGAATGTGCGCCAGGCCCAGACCCAGCGCCGTAGCGACTACAGCCAGCTACGCACCCAAAAGGACGAGTTCCGTCGTGGTGGCAATGGTCAGCCCAAGCAGGAAGCCCAGCCGCTCTCTCCCGTGCGCGTAGAACAGAAGATTGGCCGTAACGACCCCTGCCCCTGCGGCAGCGGCAAAAAGTACAAGAACTGCCACGGCAAAGGCTTGTAACACCTTGCCACCAACAACCAGTGTGAACCATTCCCAAATGGGAGTTTCGCGCCCAATGGAAAGAAGACCCTATGCGAAAAACCATCTTGCTTAGAGGCGCAAGACAGGTGGGAAAATCGTCTGCCGTCAGGCATGTCAGCATCCTTCCTATCTACGCACTGGCGATGCTGTAAAAATTATCCGGATTTTCTATCGGACATTCTCATTGAAGTATTCCGGGAAATGCAGGATACGGTCGGCAGCGCGGACATCGAAAAGCAGCTGCTCAAAATCGCGTTTTTTGATATTCAGGTCCAAGGTCTGCAATTTCAGATTGACGGCCGCCTTAGCATCTCTAGCGGATAGTTCACGCCTTGGTCTTGTGCTTCAAGTTTAAGCAGAAAGCGTTCTTCCTTGTGACCCGTCAACCCTAGATTGAACAGGAATTCAGGAAAATAGAGATTTCTTCTGAAAGCCGTCAGCTTGGGATTTTGATTCTGGTATCCAGGGCTTTGCTCCCAATGCGTTGCCGATACTTGCCCAGTTTTTCAAGGTCGAGGTCTTCGGCCATATACGATTCGTCCAGACGAAGCTGTTCCAGTTCGGATTCATGGTTGTAAAAGGGATACAGATACAGGAAATCCAGCAGCGCTTTCTCCGGTTCTGCCAGCAACCAAGTTTGCCGGGGAGCCGTGGGGGCAGATGTTGCCGGCAGCAACGCGACAGGCTTGTAGCCGAACAGCATCGATGGCTTGATATTCTGATAGGCGTATTGTCCGAAAAGGTTCTCGTAGCGAGCTGTCTTGAGCGTCGTTACCGAAGTTATGCTCGTAACCGCCTCCGGAATCATACCATAGATGCTCAGTGCCATTTGCGTACTGATGTATGAAGGCCGGTAGATTCGACAGGCGATATAACGCGAAAAGTCCGGCCGTTGCAGCATTTCGGGAAAGGCGTACCAGCCCTGACGCAGCTTTATCAACAGATGCTTGCGTGTCCAACGGGTAAGGTTATCCCTATCGAACGAAGGGAAGAATGCCCGAGCCTGATGGATGGAAAAGCAGCCATCGGGCAATAGTTTTTCTCTAAACTCCAGATAACTTGCCATCTTTCTATTTCCAAAACACCGAAAATATAAGGATTTTTAGAAACAAAACATGCTACAAGTGACTTACTTGCGGTCGTGGGTTGAAAGAAGCCAACCCTTCAGGCACAAAAACACAGAAGTTTTAGGATTTCAATCCGAAAACTCACAGAAAACATCAAGTTTTAGGAATATGTTCCGAAAATTTATCGAACTTTATTTGAGCTGTTCGCTTAGGCGGAAGTATTCCATTTCCTGGATAATGCCGTGTTTGTAAGCATGATAGGCCAGTTCGCGGGCCTTGAGCAGGTCGTTCTTGCCGTAGGCGATATTGACATCGGCATAGAGGCGGTAGCGCTCGTTGAGCGGGAAATTATACTTTTCCAATGCTTGATAATAGGCCTTGACGCGGAAATCGTTGCAGCGCGAAGGCCGGTTCTTCTCGTGTATCATCAGGCGAACGGAGGCGGATGCCATGGTGTAGTCTATCATGACATCCCAGTCATGCCCGTAGCGCGAACGCAGGAAATCGCGGCGGGAAGCCACGCGCTCAAAAAGTTTGGAATCGAGGCGCATGGGCACCTGATTGAGCTGCGCCCAGCCTTTTTCATCGAAGAAGACAGAATCGTTCTGGTGTTGGAAGCGGTGTGCCAGCGAGGCAATGCGCAAAAGCTGCGTGCGGCAAGTAAGCTCGCCCTTCTCGTCACGACCGAGATTGCCCAAATCGACAATATCGGTAATGACATCGCCTTGCGGCGTCAGCAGCAGGAGCGTGGGATACTGATACACGCCGTAACGCCGCCAGAGATCGGGCCAGCCTTTGGCGGCAAGCGGTTTGACACCTTCAGAACCTGCGCGTAGGGGGGCATCAACCTGTAGCGATACATTGACAAAGTGGCGGTTGAAATATGTCGCAACGGCCTCGTCATTGAAAATATCACGGGTGAAGGCTTTTACATAAGGATTGGTGGGATCTTGGTAAACGAATAGAAAGATGACCTTGTCCTGCGCTTGAGCGCTCTGCAGAGCCTGATGCAAGTCGAGTGTTTCAAAATCCATATCACTGACGGGCTGGCAAGCCGACATAAGTAGCATCGTAAGGGTCAGAAGGGCAAATATAGCGTGTTTCATTCCTTTTTTACTGGTGAGGACGACTGCAAATATACGTCACCAAGGGCAACCTCAAAAGCTTTTCGTGTTAATAAAGCTGAATGACTGAATAATTATACAAGACAATATGAGATTTATTCTGATTGATTATCAGCGTATTATAAAATTAATTCAATATTATGCATTATTTTTCTTGCGAG
Source organism: bacterium (assembly GCA_963617485.1). Lineage (GTDB taxonomy): Bacteria > Bacteroidota > Bacteroidia > Bacteroidales > UBA1402 > UBA1757. Next base: position 69,569 of record CAVEPA010000001.1, read on the forward strand.
TTTTTTTGGCTTTTTCTATTTTTGCGCCCGTTATCAAGAAGAGGTTTTAGAGAACGAGCTTCTAAGAAAACAGGTTATCCTTTTATTATTTATTTCAACCTATGAAAACAAGTGAAGTTTTGGCGAACTTGCGCCGCAGATTTCCGAACGAACCTGAATATCTTCAGGCTGTAGAAGAAGTTTTGAACACCATCGAGGATGAATACAACAAGCATCCCGAGTTTGATAAAGTGAACCTTATCGAACGCCTGTGCATTCCCGACCGTATCTACAGCTTCCGCGTTACCTGGATGGACGATCAAGGCAAATGGCAGACCAATATGGGCTACCGTGTACAGCATAACAACGCTATCGGCCCGTACAAAGGCGGTATCCGTTTCCACGCCTCTGTAAACTTGGGTATTCTCAAATTTTTGGCTTTCGAACAGACTTTCAAGAACTCACTCACTACCCTGCCTATGGGTGGCGGCAAAGGTGGTTCAGATTTCAGCCCCAGAGGCAAGTCCAATGCCGAAGTTATGCGTTTCTGCCAAGCTTTCATGCTCGAACTCAACAAGCATATCGGTCCTGATACCGACGTTCCCGCCGGTGATATCGGCGTAGGTGCCCGTGAGGTCGGCTATATGTTCGGTATGTACAAGAAACTGCGCAACGAGTTCAGCGGCACCTTCACCGGTAAAGGCTTGGAATTCGGCGGTTCGCTGATTCGTCCCGAAGCCACCGGTTACGGCAATATCTATTTCTTGATGAACATGCTCAAACGCAAATACGGCTATACCGACCTCAAGGGTCAGACTTGCTGCATCAGCGGCTCGGGCAACGTTGCCACTTACACAGCCCAGAAAGTTATCGAACTCGGCGGTAAGGTTGTCACCATGTCCGATTCCGACGGTTATATCTACGATCCTGATGGCATCGATAAGGAAAAGCTCGATTTCATCTTCGATTTGAAGCAGGTTCAGCGCGGCCGCATCCGCGAATATGCCGAAAAATATGGTTGCAAGTATGTTGCCGGTGCTCGTCCTTGGGGCGAAAAGTGCACCATCGCACTGCCCAGCGCCACGCAGAACGAACTGAATGGCGATGATGCCAAGACCCTGCTTGCCAATGGTGTAATTGCCGTTTCCGAAGGTGCTAACATGCCTTCTACTCCCGAAGCTGTTGAAGCTTTCCTCAAGGCCAAGATTCTGTATGCTCCCGGTAAGGCTGCCAACGCCGGCGGTGTTTCGGTTTCCGGTTTGGAAATGTCGCAGAACTCTATGCGTTACAGCTGGAGCAGCGAAGAAGTTGACAAGAAGCTGCAGGGCATTATGGGTGATATCCACGCTGCTTGCGTTAAATATGGTACAGAAGCCGATGGTTATGTCAACTACGTGAAGGGTGCCAATGTGGCCGGTTTCATGAAGGTTGCCAAAGCTATGATGGCTCAAGGTGTGATGTAATAAAATCCTTTTGAATAGCGGCAGGCCGCGCCCGTTGGGCGCGGCCTGTTTTTTTGTGCTGCGCTCGCCGCGTGCTGTGCTCGCTGGGCAGTGTCGCAGCGCTTGCCGTACCGCACCAAGCTCTGTCGGCACAAAAAAAACAGGGCCCGTCCTCCGGACGGGCCCTGCCGCTATATATCGTGCAGCCAAACTTAGCTCAAGCTTAGCTCAGCGTTCGCATCAATTGTTTTCTTGCACTTCCTCCTGTTCTTCTTCGGTAAGAATAGTGGGATCGTTCTGACGGGCGGCTTCCATCATATTGTGTTCTTCCATCGAAGCCACAATCAACTTGTTGAAAGCACGTTGACCGGTACCGGCAGGAATCAAGTTACCGGTGATAACGTTCTCCTTCATACCTTCCAAATAGTCAACCTTGCCTTGGATAGCAGCCTCGTTGAGTACCTTGGTGGTTTCCTGGAACGAAGCGGCCGACATAAAGCTCGAGGTCTGCAATGCAGCACGGGTGATACCTTGCAGAATCTGGTTAGAAGTAGCAGGCACGGCATCGCGTACTTCGACAAGACGAAGGTCGCGGCGCTTCAGGCTGGAGTTCTCGTCGCGTAACTTGCGGGCGGTAACAATCATACCGGGCTTCATCGTCTGAGAATCACCGGCATCTACAACCACCTTCTTGCCCCAAATACGGTCGTTTTCTTCCATGAATTCGTTCTTGTCAACTTCTTGCTGCTCCAGGAAGCGGGTATCGCCAGCGTCCACAATTTCAACCTTGCGCATCATCTGACGTACAATCACTTCGAAGTGCTTGTCGTTGATCTTAACATCCTGCAAACGGTAAACGTTCTTCACTTCGTTCACGATGTATTCCTGAACAGCCGTCGGGCCCTTGATGGCCAGAATGTCGGAAGGCGTAATAACACCGTCAGACAGCGGCGTACCGGCGCGTACAACGTCGTTTACCTGTACCAGCACTTGCTTGGACAGCGGCACAAGGTACTTCTTGATATCGCCCGTCTTGGATTGGATAACGATTTCACGGTTACCACGCTTGATACGGCCGAATTCGATAACATCGCCATCGATTTCGGAAACCACAGCGGGGTTGGAAGGATTACGAGCCTCGAAAAGTTCGGTAACACGGGGCAGACCACCGGTGATATCGCCCGCCTTGGCTACGGCACGCGGAATCTTCACCAGAATCTGACCGGCATCGATGCTTTCGCCGTCCTCCTTGAGCAGGTGGGCACCGGCAGGCAAGTTATAGGAGTGGATACGTTGTCCGTTGGCATCCAGAATGTGGATGGCGGGCACCTTGTTACGGTCTTTAGGTTCGATGATAATCTTGTCCTTCACCTTGGTAGTTTCGTCGACATAGGTCTGGAAAGTAACGCCATCGATGATGGATTCGAATTCCAATTTACCGGATTCCTCGCAGATGATAACGGCGTTGTAGTTGTCCCATTCGCAGATAAGCGTACCCATGGGCACTACCTGACCGGGCTTTACATACAACTTGGAACCGTAAGACAACTGATGCGTGGTAACCAGGCTGGTCTTGGTATCAATCATCTTGATTTCGCCATAACGGCCGACAACGATTTGTGCATTGGGATCTTCGTGCGAAGGCACAACGTGCAGCTCTTCAATCTCGATGCGGCAATCGTAAGGAGCCTTCAAGTCGGAAGCCAAAGTATCGCTCTTGGCCACACCACCGGCGTGGAAGGTACGCAGTGTCAGCTGAGTACCGGGCTCACCAATAGACTGGGCAGCGATAACGCCCACAGCTTCACCGAGTTGAACCATACGTCCGGTAGCCAGGTTACGGCCATAGCACTTGGCGCAGACACCCTTCTTCGATTCGCAGGTAAGTACCGAACGGATTTCCACACGTTCGATACCGGCCTTTTGGATGGCTTCGGCAATAGGTTCGGTAATTTGTTCGCCGGCAGCGACAATCCGTTCGTCGGTAACCGGATGGTTGATATCGTGAACCGACACGCGGCCCAGAATTCTTTCGTACAGCGTGCAAACGCCCTTGATACCCACAGCCGTCAAACCACGCAGGGTACCGCAGTCTTCTTCGTTGATGATAACATCGTGCGAAACGTCCACCAGACGACGGGTCAGATAACCGGCATCAGCGGTCTTCAGAGCGGTATCGGACAGAGACTTACGGGCACCGTGGGTAGAGATGAAGTACTCAAGCACAGACAAACCTTCCTTGAAGTTGGCCAAGATAGGGTTCTCGATAATCTGAGCGCCTTCCGAACCTGCTTTCTGAGGCTTGTTCATCAAACCACGCATACCGCAAAGCTGACGAATCTGTTCCTTAGAACCACGAGCACCGGAATCCATCATCATATGAACGGAGTTGAAGCCCTGATTGTCTTCTTCCAACTGTTTGATAAGGATGTCTGACAATTTCTTGTTGACATCGGTCCAAACGTCGATTACTTTGTTGTAACGTTCGTTGTTGGTGATAAGACCCATGGTATATTCTTCGGAGATGGCTTCGACGGCATCGTAACCTTCCTGTACCAGACCGGCCTTTTCTTCCGGAACCAATACATCGGACAAGTTGAACGACAGACCTCCCTTGAAGGCCATCTTGTAACCCAAGTTCTTGATGTCATCGAGGAACTGGGCGGTACGAGCCACACCGCACTTGGCGATAACGTCCGAAATGATATTGCGCAACTCCTTCTTGGAGAGCAATTTGTTGACGAAACCGACCTCTTCGGGCACGAACTCGTTGGCAACGATACGGCCGATGGTGGTGTCGATAAGTTCACCATTGATACGCACTTTCACTTTGGCATGGATGTCGGCACGACCCTCGTTCAAGGCAATCTTGGCCTCTTCGGGAGAATAGAACACCAGACCTTCGCCCTTTACACCGGCGCGTTCTTTGGTAATATAGTACAGACCCAAAACCATGTCCTGCGAAGGAACGGTGATAGGCGAACCGTTACTCGGGTTCAGAATGTTGTGCGAGGCAAGCATCAGCAGCTGGGCTTCGGCAATAGCCTCGTTGCCCAAAGGAAGATGCACGGCCATCTGGTCACCGTCGAAGTCGGCGTTGAAGGCGGTACAAGCCAGCGGGTGCAGTTGGATAGCCTTGCCTTCAATCATCTTGGGCTGGAAAGCCTGAATACCCAAACGGTGCAAAGTAGGTGCACGGTTCAACAATACCGGGTGACCCTTCATAACGTATTCCAAGATATCCCAAACCACGGGATCCTTGCGGTCTACTATCTTCTTGGCCGACTTGACGGTCTTGACGATACCGCGTTCAATAAGTTTGCGGATGATAAACGGCTTGTAAAGTTCGGCAGCCATATCCTTGGGCAGACCGCATTCGTGCATTTTCAGTTCAGGACCTACAACGATAACCGAACGGGCTGAATAGTCGACACGTTTACCGAGCAAGTTCTGACGGAAACGGCCCTGCTTGCCCTTCAGCGAGTCGGACAAAGACTTGAGCGGACGGTTGGAGTCGGTCTTGACGGCACTGGCCTTGCGCGAGTTGTCGAAGAGCGAATCGACGGCTTCCTGCAACATACGCTTCTCGTTGCGCAGAATCACTTCAGGAGCCTTGATTTCGATAAGTTTCTTCAGACGGTTGTTGCGGATGATGACACGACGGTACAAATCGTTCACGTCGGTGGTGGCAAAACGACCGCCGTCGAGCGGAACCAGCGGACGCAATTCGGGCGGAATAACGGGGATAACCGTCATAATCATCCATTCGGGCTTGCTCACGTCTTTGGCGGCGCGGAAGGATTCCACTACCTGCAGACGCTTCAGGGCCTCGTTTTTACGCTGGGCCGACGTTTCTTTATTGGCGTGGTCGCGCAGTTCGTACGAAAGTTCGTCCAGATTGACGCGCTTCAGCATCTCGAGGATAGCTTCAGCACCCATTTTGGCAATGAACTTGTTGGGGTCGTTGTCGTCGAGCATTTGGTTCTCGCGCGGCAGCTTGTCCATGATATCCAGGTATTCTTCTTCGAGCAGCAGGTCGTTGGCCTTTACCGGCTTCTCGCCTTCTGCCATGATACCCGGTTGAATAACGATGTATCTTTCGTAATAGATAACTGCATTCAGTTTCTTGGTAGGCAATCCGAGCAGATAACCCATCTTGTTGGGCAAAGAGCGGAAATACCAGATATGAGCCACGGGGACAACCAACTGGATGTGGCCCATGCGTTCACGACGGACTTTCTTTTCGGTAATTTCTACACCGCAACGGTCGCAGACGATGCCCTTGTAACGGATACGCTTGTACTTTCCGCAATGGCATTCGTAATCTTTCACCGGACCGAAGATTCGTTCGCAGAACAAACCATCGCGTTCGGGCTTATAGGTACGGTAGTTGATCGTTTCAGGTTTCAGGACTTCACCGTGGGACATTGACTTGATTTCCTCGGGGGAAGCCAGTCCGATGGTGATTTTCTGGAAATTACCGTTTTGTTTGATATCTTTCTTAAAAGCCATATTGTTTCAGAATATGTGTCGTTAATTAATCCAAATGAATACTCAATCCCAAACCTTTCAATTCGTGAATCAAAACGTTCAACGATTCGGGCACGCCGGCCGGTGGCATAGGATCACCCTTGACGATGGCTTCGAAAGCCTTGCTTCTACCCGTAACATCGTCAGACTTGATGGTAAGGATTTCCTGGAGTACATGGGCGGCACCGAAAGCTTCGAGTGCCCAAACTTCCATTTCTCCGAAACGCTGGCCACCGAACTGGGCTTTACCGCCCAAAGGCTGTTGCGTAATCAATGAATAAGGACCGATAGAACGTGCGTGCATCTTGTCGTCTACCATGTGGCCGAGTTTCAACATATAGATGACACCCACCGTGGCAGGCTGGTCGAAGCGCTCGCCCGTGCCGCCGTCGTAGAGGTAAGTCTTGCCGTAACGCGGAACACCGGCCTTGTCGCACCATTCGTTCAAGTCGTCCAGACTGGCACCGTCGAAGATAGGCGTTGCGAACTTCAAGCCAAGGTTGCGGCCTGCCCAACCAAGAACGGTTTCGAAAATCTGTCCGAGGTTCATACGCGAAGGCACACCCAGCGGGTTCAAAACGATATCTACAGGCGTACCATCGGCCAAGAAAGGCATATCCTCCTGACGCACAATGCGCGATACGATACCCTTGTTACCGTGACGGCCGGCCATCTTGTCACCGACTCTGATTTTACGCTTCTTGGCAACGTAAATCTTGGCCATTTGGATAATGCCCGAAGGCAGTTCATCACCGATGGTCAGATTGAACTTCTCGCGCTTGAACTTGGCGTCGAGTTCCTTTACCTTTCTAAGGTAGTTCATAATCAAAGCGCGAACCATATCGCTGCGGCGGGCATCGGAGGTCCACTTGCTCAGCTGTACGGTTTCGTAGTCGATTTCCGACAAGGTCTTCTGGTTGAACTTCACACCCTTGGGAATAATTTCGGTATCCAGATTATCCTTGACACCTTGAGAGGTCTTGCCGTTAAGCAAGGTCCAAAGCTTGCTGAGCAGCACTTCGCGCAGTTCGGCCACCTGAGCCTCGAACTTTTCGTCCAACTGAGGCAGCAGGGCCTTGTCGGCAGCCTGGCTCTTGCGGGTCTTCATAGCCCTAGAGTAAAGCTTGGAGCCGATAACCACACCACGCAACGAAGGACTGGCCTTCAAAGATGCATCCTTGACATCGCCGGCCTTGTCGCCAAAGATGGCGCGCAGCAGTTTTTCCTCGGGCGAAGGATCAGACTCGCCCTTAGGCGTAATCTTACCGATAAGGATATCGCCGGGCACCACGTGGGCACCGACACGGATAATACCGTTTTCGTCCAAATCCTTGGTAGCGTCTTCGCCCACGTTGGGGATGTCGGAGGTCAGCTCTTCCATACCGCGCTTGGTTTCGCGCACTTCCAAGGTATATTCGTCAACATGGACAGAGGTGAAGATGTCTTCGCGAACCATACGTTCGTTCAGCACGATGGCATCTTCGTAGTTGTAACCCTGCCAAGGCATGAAAGCCACTTTCAAGTTGCGGCCCAGGGCAAGTTCGCCGTTTTCGGTAGCGAAACCTTCGGTGAGCAGCTGGCCTTCTACCACGCGTTCGCCCGAGCGTACGATAGGACGCAAGTCGATGGTGGTGCTTTGGTTGGTCTTCTGGAATTTGGTAATATGATAAGTTTTCTCAGCGCCGTCGAAGCTGACGAATTCTTCATCAGCCGTACGGTCATAACGCACCGTGATGGAGTCGGCGTCTACATAGACAACCTCGCCACTGCCTTCGGCGGTAATCTGAGTACGTGAATCGCGAATAATCTGACCCTCAACGCCCGTGCCGACAATAGGAGCTTCGGGACGGAGCAAAGGCACGGCCTGACGCATCATGTTCGAACCCATCAAGGCACGGTTGGCGTCGTCGTGTTCCAAGAAAGGAATCAGAGAAGCGGCGATAGAGGCAATCTGCGAAGGAGCAACGTCCATCAGGTCAACCTGACTGGGTTCAACCACGGGGAAGTCGGCCTCCAGACGAGCCTTGACACGATTGTTAACAAAAGTGCCGTCTGGGTTGAGCGGCGCGTTGCCTTGAGCCACCACCTTGTTTTCTTCTTCTTCGGCGGTTAGGTATTCCACGTGGTCGAGCACAACCTTGCCGTTTTCAACCTTGCGGTAAGGCGTTTCGATAAAGCCCAAATCGTTGATTTTGGCGTAAACGCACAAAGATGAAATCAAACCGATGTTAGGACCTTCAGGAGTCTCGATAGGACACAGACGGCCATAATGGGTATAGTGTACGTCTCGCACTTCGAAGCCGGCACGATCGCGCGACAGACCGCCAGGGCCCAATGCAGAAAGACGACGTTTGTGCGTCATTTCGGCCAAGGGGTTGGTCTGGTCCATAAACTGCGACAGGGCATTGGTACCGAAGAATGAGTTGATAACCGAGGAAATGGTCTTGGCGTTAATCAGATCGACGGGATAGAACACTTCGTTGTCGCGCACGTTCATGCGGTCGCGGATGGTGCGGGCCATACGGGCCAGACCGATACCGAACTGGCTGTTCAGCTGTTCGCCTACCGTACGCACACGACGGTTGCTCAAGTGGTCGATATCGTCGACATCGGCCTTGGAGTTGAGCAGTTCAACAAGGTAGGTGATGATATTGATAATGTCTTCCTTGGTCAGCACCTTAACATCCATACTGATGTTCTGGCCCAACTTACGGTTGATGCGGTAACGTCCCACTTCGCCAAGGTCGTAACGCTTTTCGGAGAAGAACAGGTTTTGGATAACCTCACGGGCCGAAGCGTCATCGGAAGGATCGGCATTACGCAACTGACGGTAAATGTAGTAGATAGCTTCCTTTTCCGAGTTGTTGGGGTCCTTGTTCAAGGTATTGAAGATAACGCTGTAGTCGGAACGTCCTTCATCTTCCTTGTGCAGCAGAATGGTCTGTGCACCCGATTCAAGAATCGCATCGATATGGCTGTTTTCCAGCACAACTTCACGGTCAACAATAATATCGTTACGCTCGAGCGTGGTAACTTCGCCGGTATCCTCGTCTGTGAAATCTTCTACCCACGATTTCAGCACACGAGCGGCAAGTTTTCGGCCGACAACACGTTTCAGACCGGTTTTGGTAACCTTTACCTCTTCAGCCAAGTCGAAAATTCCGAGGATGTCCTTATCGGATTCGAAGCCGATGGCACGCAACAAAGTGGTTACGGGCAACTTCTTCTTACGGTCGATATAGGCATACATCACATTGTTGATGTCGGTAGCGAATTCTATCCAAGAGCCCTTAAAAGGAATGATACGCGCTGAATAGAGTTTTGTGCCGTTAGCGTGCAGGCTCTGACCAAAGAACACACCGGGTGAACGGTGCAACTGCGACACAATGACACGTTCTGCACCATTGATAACGAAAGTACCTTTAGGAGTCATATAAGGGATAGCACCCAAATAGACGTCCTGCACTTTGGTTTCGAAGTCTTCGTGGTCGGGGTCGGTGCAGTATAGTTTTAATTTGGCCTTCAAAGGCACACAATAGGTCAGACCGCGTTCGATGCATTCTTCGAGCGAATAGCGCGGCGGATCTATATAATAGTCCAGGAATTCGAGTACAAAATTGTTTCGGGTATCAGTTATAGGGAAGTTTTCGGCGAATACCTTGTACAATCCTTCGTTCTTTCTTTTTTCAGGGGGTGTATCTAATTGTAAGAAGTCTTGAAACGACTTCAATTGCACTTCAAGGAAGTCCGGATAAGCAATAGGACTCTGAATGGATGCAAAATTTACTCTTTGCTGTTGGGTAGTTGAAGACATTTATCGAGGGATTTGAATCATACTATAGAATATAGACACAAAAAGGCATAGAATCCCCACCACGGGGATTCTAAGCCAATGCACCTGATTTACAGGTGAGTAACTTTTATTTAAGTTCGATTTCTGCGCCTGCTTCTTCCAAAGCTTTCTTCAAAGCTTCAGCTTCTTCCTTACCGGCACCTTCCTTGATGGTTGAAGGAGCGGCATCTACCAAATCCTTAGCTTCTTTCAAGCCGAGACCACAAGATTCCTTAACAGCCTTTACAACTGCCAACTTAGCAGCACCAGCCGACTTCAAAACAACGTCGAAAGAAGTCTTTTCAGCGGGAGCAGCTTCAGCAGCACCACCGGCAGCGGGACCAGCAACTGCAACAGCAGCAGCGGCGGGTTCAATACCATATTCTTCTTTCAGGATTGCAGCAAGTTCGTTAACTTCCTTAACGGTCAAATTTACTAATTGTTCAGCAAAAGCTTTCAAATCTGCCATTGTCGTAATGTATTAAATAGTTTTTAAAAATTTTGTTTTGTTGATTTGTAGGTCTAAGCTACTATTCTCTTTCGCCGAGGGTCTTCAAAACACCATGCAGTGTTTGACCTCCGCTCTGGAGTGCAGAAACCACGTTTTTGGCCGGTGACTGCAACAGGGCAATAACGTCTGCGATAAGATCGTTCTTGCTCTTGACATGCACCAAAGTTTCCAACTGGTCGGGACCAATGTAGAAGCATTCCTCTACACAAGCGGCCTTCAATGCGGGGATACCGGAGTCCTTGCCCACTTCCTTAATCAGTTTGGCAGGAACGTTGCCCGTGTTGCAAAACATCAAGGCAGTGTTACCCTTCAAAACAGGATACAAAGCGGAATAATCGGCCTCGAGGCTATCCAGAGCCTTGATAAGAAGGGTGTTCTTAACGACAACCAACTTAATGCCGTCGCTGAAGCAACGTCTTCTCAGAGCGCTTGTTTTTTCAGAATTCAATGCAGTAATATCGGTCACATAGAAGTGGCTGTATTCCTGTACCAAAGATGCGATAGACGCAATAACAACGCTTTTATCTTCCTTCTTCATAATCTTTAATTTTATTCATCAATGCTCTTTGGGTCAACTTTGATACCGCGGCTCATTGTAGTAGAAAGATAAATGCTCTTGATATATGTACCTTTGGAAACGGCAGGCTTGAGCTTAATCAAGGTCTGGATGAATTCCTTGGCATTGCCGTAAATCTGCTCGGGGGTAAAGGAAACCTTACCGATAGAGGCATGTACAATACCCGATTTATCAACCTTGAAGTCAATCTTACCTTGTTTTACTTCGCGAATAGCTTTACCAATTTCCATGGTTACAGTACCACTCTTGGGGTTAGGCATCAAGCCTCTGGGACCCAAGACACGTCCTAAAGCACCAATTTTACCCATGATGGAAGGCATAGTGATGATTACATCCACATCCGTCCAACCGCCTTTGATCTTTTCGATATACTCGTCAAGACCTACATAATCAGCTCCGGCTTCTTTAGCTTCAGCTTCTTTATCCGGAGTACATAATGCCAACACGCGGACCTGCTTGCCTGTGCCGTTAGGCAACGAAACAACGCCACGTACCATCTGGTTAGCCTTTCTTGGGTCAACACCAAGGCGAACATCCACGTCGACGGAAGCATCGAATTTGGTGAAAGTGATTTCTTTCAGCAAAGCAGAAGCCTCGTTGAGCGTATATGTCTTACCCACCTCAATCTTCTCCAAAGCCAACTTTTGATTTTTTGTCAATTTGCTCATGTCAGTCGAAGTTTTTAGTTGTTAGTGGGAAATTCACCTTGTACCGTAATACCCATACTTCTAGCTGTACCGGCTACCAATTTCATGGCAGATTCCAGCGTGAAGCAGTTAAGGTCAGCCATCTTGTCTTCGGCAATCGCTTTCACCTGATCCCAAGTAACAGTAGCCACCTTCTTACGGTTAGGCTCTGCAGAACCAGACTTTACCTTGGCTGCTTCCAGCAACTGTACGGCAGCTGGAGGAGTCTTGACAACGAAGTCGAAAGACTTGTCTGTGTAGTACGTAATAACCACAGGTAAAACCTTACCGGCTTTTTCCTGAGTTCTGGCATTGAATTGCTTGCAAAAGTCCATGATGTTCACACCCTTAGAACCCAAAGCGGGGCCTACTGGCGGAGCGGGGTTTGCAGCCCCACCCTTGATCTGCAATTTAATTTGTCCGGCAATTTCTTTAGCCATTTTTTCTAATTTTAAAAATTTGTGGATTGTGTGTCGGAAAGAAAACCCGCTCGTAACCGCAGACTACTCTTTCTCTACTTGCATGAAACCCAATTCGAGCGGAGTCTTACGCCCGAAAATTTTAACCATAACTTTCAGTTTCTTCTTTTCAGTATTCACCTCTTCCACTACACCGCTGAAGCCGCTGAAAGGACCATAGTTCACCTTGACGCTTTCGCCGACATAGTAAACGATGTTCATGTCTTCGGCCGACTCCTGGAGTTCGTCTACACGACCCAGAATGCGGTTCATTTCTGAAGTGTGAACTACCTGAGGCGCATCCGTACCGCCCAAAAATCCGAGGACGTTGGGTACGTTGCGGAGCACATGAGGCACTTCACCCACCAACTCGGCTTCTACCAATACATAACCGGGCAGGTAGGGCCTTTCTTTAAGCACCTTCTTGCCGTTGGCACGTTGCTGGTAGACCTTCTCGGTGGGAATCAAAACTTGACTTACATGCTTTCCAAGAGAAGTATTGGCGATAGCTTGATCGATGTACTCCTTCACCTTGGACTCCTTACCACTAATGGCACGCAAAACGTACCAATTCTTAGATGTTTCGGACATGGTGCAAATCAAATTTTAGAGAACCTTGTAAATGAAGGTCATCAGATTTTCGAAACCCAAATCAATGACAAACACAATCAGCGCAATCACCAAGGAAGCAGTTAATACGACAACTGCGCTATTGGTCAACTCGGAAGCAGTAGGCCATGAAACCTTGTGCACGAGTTCGTTGTAAGACTCGGTAATAAAAGTTCCGATTTTTTTAAAAAACTTCTTCATTATGGTTTGGTTTGTTAGCACGGGAAGAGAGGCTCGAACTCCCGACACCTGGTTTTGGAGACCAGTGCTCTACCAACTGAGCTATTCCCGTATAGTAGAAGAGCCTCCATAAGGGGCTCTTCTATACATATTGTTAACTAAGGATTAGTCGAGCAATTTGGTAATCTGACCTGAACCTACAGTACGGCCGCCTTCACGGATGGCGAAACGCAAACCTTCGCTGCAAGCTACGGGGTAAATCAACTCAACCTTGATTTCCAAGTTATCACCAGGCATTACCATTTCAGTACCTTCTGGCAAAGAAATTTCACCGGTAACATCCAAGGTACGGATGTAGAACTGAGGACGATACTTGTTGTGGAAAGGAGTGTGACGGCCACCTTCCTTCTGGGTCAGGATATAAACCGATGCCATGAAAGAGGTGTGAGGAGTAACCTGTCCGGGGTGGGTGATAACCATACCACGCTTGATTTGGTCCTTATCAATACCACGGAGCAACAAACCTACGTTATCGCCAGCTTCACCTTGGTCAAGAATCTTGCGGAACATTTCAACACCGGTAACTACTGATTTCAGCTTTTCAGCGCCCAAACCGATGATTTGAACTTCATCGCCGGTCTTGATGATACCGGTTTCAATACGACCGGTAGCAACAGTACCACGACCGGTGATAGAGAAGACGTCTTCGATAGGCATCAAGAAAGGCTTGTCGGTAGCACGTACAGGCAGGTCAATCCAGCTATCAACGGCATCCATAAGTTCCATAATCTTGTCTTCCCACTTGGCTTCGCCATTCAAGGCGCCCAGAGCAGAACCACGGATGAAAGGAGTATTGTCAGCATCGAAGTTGTAAGAATCCAACAGGTCACGCATTTCCATTTCAACAAGGTCGAGCATTTCGGGGTCGTCCACCATATCGCACTTGTTCATGAAAACAACCAACTTGGGAACGTTTACCTGACGAGCCAAAAGGATGTGTTCACGAGTCTGGGGCATAGGACCGTCGGTAGCAGCTACAACGATGATAGCGCCGTCCATCTGGGCAGCACCGGTAACCATGTTCTTAACGTAGTCAGCGTGGCCCGGGCAGTCAACGTGAGCGTAGTGACGATTGGCGGTTTCATACTCGATGTGAGCGGTGTTAATCGTAATACCACGTTCCTTCTCTTCGGGAGCGTTGTCAATCTGATCGAAAGACTTTACATCTTCGTTACCGAAGCCCTTCTTGTGAAGAACCAAGGAGATAGCAGCGGTCAAAGTGGTCTTACCATGGTCAACGTGGCCGATGGTACCAATGTTAACGTGAGGTTTCGTTCTCACAAATTGTTCTTTTGCCATAATCGAAATCTTTTATAAAAGTTATTGAAAAAAAAGAGCCGGTGCCGAGAGTTGAACTCGGGACCTCTTCCTTACCAAGGAAGCGCTCTACCACTGAGCTACACAGGCAAAAATAAGAGCGGGAAACGGGACTCAAACCCGCGACCCTCAGCTTGGAAGGCTAATGCTCTATCAACTGAGCTATTCCCGCAATTTTACGTCGCGAATTTTATTGCGAATCTCGTATTTATTGGTGGGCAGTGATGGATTCGAACCACCGAAGGTAAAAACCAGCAGATTTACAGTCTGCCCCATTTGGCCACTCTGGTAACTGCCCTTTTCCGCGAACACTATCGCAGCCGTCCCGCCTGCGTTTGTATCTCGGCGAAACGGCTGCAAAGATAGAGCGTTTTTTTTATCTGCAAAAACTTTTAATCAAAAATTTTATTTGGTTCTGATTTTTTCCTTGAACTTGACAAGCTGCTTCTGAAGGGCATCTACATCGCCGTCTATAGCCTCTTCGAAAGTGTCGCTCACCTTGGAGGCGAAAAGGTCTTGTCCTGCCACCGAGAGACGTATCTGGGCCTCTTTGTTGGCGGCCGTTTCAGGCTTGATTACCTTAAGCGAAACTTCGGCAACGATAATGCCGTCATAATACTGTTCCAATTTGGAGACTTTCTTGTTGATAAAAGCCTTCAGTGCTTCCGTTGCATTGAAATGCAGGTCTTGGATTCTGATTTCCATAGTAGTTCTCAATAATCTGCCCGGGGATGAGCTTGTTTATACACTTTTTTTAACTCTTCGAAAGTGGTATGGGTATACACTTCCGTTGCCGACAGGTTGGCGTGACCCAAGAGTTCCTTCACCGCATTCAGCTCCGCACCGTTGTTAAGCAAGGTGGTGGCAAAAGTGTGGCGCAGGACATGCGGGCTTTTCTTAGCCAAACTGCTGCATTGCGATAACCGGTCGTGCACCAGGCGGTATACCAGTTGCGGATACAGCGGCTTGCCGTTTTCGAGAATGAACAGCGCATCGGAGAAGACATAGGCCCCTTCGCATTGCTGCTGCCATTCGGCGCGCAGCTGCAGATATTCCTGCAACATCGACTGCAAGGTTTTGCCAAAAGGAATCAGACGCTGTTTGTTGCGCTTCCCCTGTACACGCAGCAAACATGACGACATATCAACATCGGACAGAGCCAGTCCCATCAGCTCTGAGCGTCGCATTCCCGTCTGCAAAAACATTTCAATGACCAACTGGTTGCGTTTCCCGACAAATGACCCGGCTTCTTGGGCTTCTTGGGCTTCTTCTTCCAAGAGGTTTTCCATTTCCTCTTTTTTCAAGAACGACGGCAAAGGCTTGTGTACCTTGGGAGCTATCAGCTTGCGACAAGGATTCTCCTTGACAAGCTTTCTCGACAAAAGGAAACGCCAATATGCCTTGAGCGACGAGAGCTTGCGGTTTACTGTGCGGGCACTCAGCCCCGACTCCATCAAACGAAGCATCCACATGCGCATCATATCGGCATCTGCACAGGAAAGATCGGTTATATCATATTCTTCCGACAAGAAGCGTGCGAAGTCGGCGAGGTCCTTCTGATAAGCAAGAACGGTATGAGAAGAATAATTCCTCTCATACCGCAGATATTGTATGAATTGCTCGACCATCTTCGTCGTTTTCCGTTATCGGCAACGAATATAGTGATGCAAATCTTTCAAAACAAATTTTTAAGGTGGAAATTTTCCTTAATTAATTACAATTACACCTCCTGCACTTCAGGGTTAAACAAAGGCCTTCTCAACAAGGGCTTATTCTTCAGACTTCTGGAGCTGCTGTACGTATACAGCCTTCATCTTCTGCTGGCGCTTGAGAACTGAAGGCTTGGTGAAAGCCTGTCTGTTTCTGAGTTCCTTTACAGTGCCGGTCTTTTCAAATTTGCGCTTGAATTTCTTCAAGGCTCTTTCGATGTTTTCTCCTTCTTTGATGGGTACGACAATCATAATTAATGTTTGGTTTATAGATAAATGTAATCGTTGAATGCAATTGAATGTAATCGTTCACAATTCGGGCTGCAAAGATAGAAAAGCCAATCGATTCCACAAAACTATTGATGGAAAAATTATGCAGATTTGCACAAAGCTTGTTAACTTTGAGGCCTCAAAGCCTAGCATTTATGGAACAGATAAAGGAAAGACTGTCGCGCTTGCGGCTCTACATGAAGACCTACAGCATCGACCTGTGCATCGTGCCCACGGCCGATTATCACCAAAGCGAATATGTGGCAGAACACTTCAAATACCGCGCTTACCTGTCGGGGTTCAGCGGCAGTGCCGGCACCTTGGTCGTAACCGCCACCCAAGCCAAGCTCTGGACCGATTCGCGTTATTTCCTGCAAGCCGCACAACAGCTCGAAGGCAGCAGCATCGATTTGATGAAGATTCGCTGCGAGGGCTATCCCACAATGCTCGAATGGATAGCCGCCCAGGACATCCACCGTATCGGCATCGATGCAGAAGTGTTTTCGGTTCGCGAAGTACAAGACCTGCAAGCCGCCATCAACGGCCGCGGCATACTGCTCGACACTGCCTTCAAATCGTACGATGCCGTCTGGAACGGACGCCCTGCCCTGCCCGACACCCCAGCCTACCTGCTCGGCACAGAGGTCAGCGGCGAGAGTACACCAAACAAACTCGAACGGGTGCGTCAAGCCATGCAACAAGCCGGAGCCGACTGCTACCTGCTTGCTTCGCTCGACGAAATAGCCTGGTGTCTGAACCTGCGCGGCGAGGACATCGCTTATAACCCCTGCGCGCTGGCCTACGCCATCATCGGCAGTAAAGATTGTCACCTTTATATTCAGGAAGGCAAACTCTCGAACGAGGATGTGGCCACACTGGAGCAGATTAAGATTTACCTGCGCCCCTACGGACAATTCGCCCAAGACATCCGCGCCCTGAATCCCGAAGCCAAAGTCTGCTTCGATGTCGACAAAATCAACTATCTGGTATACGAAAGCATCCCGCAAGCCTGCCTGCACCTGCCCATCAGTTCTATCATCAACCGCATGAAGGCCGTCAAGAACGCCACCGAACTGGCCGGTATCGACCGGGCCATGATAAAGGACGGTATCTGCTTTGTGCGTTTCTGGAAAAAGATGGAAGACCTGCTCGACAGCGGGGTCCAGCCCGGTGAATACGACCTGGCCGAGTTGCTGGCCCAAGAAAGGCTGCAACAAGCCTCTTGCGTGGGCGAAAGCTTCGATGCCATAGTGGCTTACGGCGAAAACGCGGCCATCGTGCATTACACGCCCACGGCTCAGGCTCAGAGCAAAGTCCACTACGGCAATATATTGCTCATCGACCACGGCGGGCAATACAACACCGACGGCACCACCGACATGACGCGCACCATCGCTCTTTATCGTCATCCCGAAGAATTGCCCGAAGACTACCTCCAAGACTACGCCGCCGTGCTGAAAGGCAATATCGCGCTGGCGCAGGCCGTTTTCCCACAAGGCACTCGCGGCTGTCAACTGGATGTGCTGGCGCGTCAGTTTATGTGGAAACTCGGTTGCAACTATGGTCACGGCACAGGTCACGGCATCGGCCATTTCTTGAATGTGCACGAAGGGCCGCAGAGCATCCGCATGGAAGAAAATCCCGTGGCGCTAGAGGAGGCAATGATTATTTCCAACGAACCGGGCATCTACAAAACCGGAAAGTACGGCATCCGCCTGGAAACCATGATTGCCGTCGAGAAGGCCTTCGAAAGCGATTTCGGCAGTTTCCTGCGTTTTCGCACGCTCACCGTCTGTCCTTGGGACCTTATGTCTATCAAGGCGGAATACTATACACGCGAGGAGCTGGACTACATCAACGATTATCACGCGATGGTGTACCGTACGCTGTCACCTTATTTAAATGAGGAGGAATGTCGCTGGCTCCAAACCAAAACTCAAAGCATTTAGATGTCATGCACCGGGCGTACTTTAGAAGAGGGAATGTACCGGGCGTACACGACCGATGAGAAGAAGTGTACCGGGCGTACACGACCGATGAAAAAATATAATTCCTTGAAAAGAAATTTTTGAGGATAGATTGATTTTAGAAGAGGGAGTGTACCGGGCGTACACGACCGATGAGAAAATATAATTCCTTGAAAAGAAATTTTTGAGGATAGATTGATTTTAGAAGAGGGAGTGTACCGGGCGTACACGACCGATGAGAAAATATAATTCCTTGAAAAGAAATTTTTGAGGATAGATTGATTTTAGAAGAGGGAGTGTACCGGGCGTACACGACCGATGAAAAAATAAATATATACCAAAAATTTATGGCATTAATAAAAGAAGTGAGGGGATTTACCCCCCAAATAGGCAAAAACTGCTTCCTGGCCGAAAACGCCAGCATTATCGGAGATGTAGTGATGGGCGACGGTTGCACGATTTGGTTTAACGCGGTGTTGCGTGGAGATGTGAACTCGATACGGATAGGAAACAATGTGAATATCCAGGATGGTTCGGTGCTGCATACGCTTTATCAGAAATCAACTATAGAAATAGGTGACAATGTATCGGTGGGACATAATGTAACGATACATGGAGCCAAGATTGAGGATTTGGCGCTTATAGGCATGGGCGCGGTAGTGATGGATGATGCTGTTATCGGCAAGGGAGCCATTATTGCTGCGGGTGCGGTGGTACTGAAAAATACGATAGTGGAGCCATACAGCATCTACGCGGGCGTACCAGCCAAATTCGTCAAGAAGGTTGAGCCGGAACAGACGGAAACCATCAACAAAAGAATCTCTGACAACTATCAGTTCTACGCAAGTTGGTATCAAGAATAAAACCAGTTCTTGTTGTTTGCCAATTTATTACTACTTTTGCGCCGTTTTTTGAGAAAAGTCGACCTTAAGTAGACACCGCATGCAGAAGAATTTAGTTATTGTAGAGTCACCGGCAAAAGCCAAAACCATAGAAGGATTTCTTGGAGAAGACTATAAAGTTTTATCGAGCTTCGGGCATATACGCGATTTGCAGAAAAAGGGCCTGGGCATTGATATAGACCATGGTTTCCAGCCCCTGTACGAGATTGCGTCTGACAAGACGAAATTGGTGAGTGACTTGAAGAAGGCTGCCGCTGCGGCGCAGACGGTGTGGCTCGCTTCCGATGAAGACCGCGAAGGAGAAGCCATCGCTTGGCATTTGTTCCAAGTACTCGGTCTGAAGGCCGACAAGACCAAACGTATCGTTTTTCACGAAATCACCAAGAATGCCATTACCGAGGCCATTAAGCATCCCAGGAATATCGACGAGAATCTGGTGAATGCCCAGCAGGCCCGCCGGGTGCTGGACCGACTGGTTGGTTTCGAAGTATCGCCCATTCTATGGAAACGCATCAAGCCGGCACTGTCGGCGGGCCGCGTGCAATCGGTAGCGGTACGTCTTATCGTGGAAAGAGAGCGCGAAATCCAGGGTTTTCAATCGGAGAGTTTTTATCGTCTGCAACTGTGCTTCAGCCTTCCCGCCGAAGACGGACAAACCGTTGAACTGACAGCCGACTATCCCGAGAAACTGTCGAGCAAAGAAGAGGCGCTGGCCTTGTTGGAAAGGCTGAAGAACGCTCATTTCAAAATTGATTCTGTCAGCGTCAAGACGGGCAAACGCTCGCCTGCCGCTCCGTTCACCACGCCCACTCTGCAACAGGAGGCCGCCCGCAAGCTGGGCTTTTCCATCAGCCAGACCATGAGATTGGCACAAAGTCTGTACGAATCGGGAAAAATCACCTACATCCGTACCGACTCGGTGCATCTGTCGAAACTGGCTTTGGCCGCCAGCCGCGAAACCATCAGCCAACTGCACGGCGAGGAATATTGCAAAACGCGCCAATACCAAACCAAGAGCAAGGGTGCCCAAGAAGCGCACGAAGCCATCCGCCCCGCTTATATCGACCGCAGCCAAATTGAAGGCAGCACTGCCGAAAAACGTCTGTACGACCTTATCTGGAAACGCACCATCGCCTCGCAGATGGCCGATGCCCTTGTGGAGAAAACCAGCATCAATATCAGTTACGATGGTGGCCAGGAAATCTTCACGGCAGCGGGCGAAGTCATCACCTTCGACGGTTTTCTGAAGGTTTACGACAACACCGACAGTGCCGACGACATCAACACGGCCATACTGCCCAAAGTCAAGAAGGGCCAGGAACTGAGTTTCCAAAAAGCCTCTGCCACCCAACGCTTCACGCAGAAGCCCGCGCGCTACAACGAGGCTTCGCTGGTACACAAGCTTGAAGAGCTGGGTATCGGACGTCCATCGACCTACGCCCCTATCATCTCCACCATACAACAGCGCGAATATATCGTCAAAGCCAATCGCGAAGGCGAAAAGCGCGACTATCAACTGCTGGAGATGAACAAGAAATACCAAATCAGCGAAAAGACCAAGACCGAAACCTACGGACAGGAGAAGTCCAAACTCTTCCCCACCGACATCGGCATGGTGGTGAACGATTTTCTCACCGAGCATTTCACCAACATCATGGACTACCACTTCACGGCCAACATCGAAAAGCAGTTCGACGAAGTGGCCGAAGGCAAGGAGCAGTGGCCGGAGCTGATGAACGGTTTCTATCAGGCATTCCACCCTTGCGTGGAGGAGGCCAACACCTACTCTAAAGAAAAGGTGGGCACGCGGCTGTTGGGCCAAGACCCTGCCACGGGACGTCCGGTTTCCGTGCGCATCGGTCGCTTCGGCCCCATCGCTCAGATTGGCACCGCCGACGACAACGAAAAGCCCTTGTTCGCTTCGCTGCGCAAAGACCAACACATGGAAACGCTGACGCTTGAACAGGCGCTCGACCTCTTTAAGCTGCCGCGTCAGTTGGGCGATTTCGAAGACAAGGCCGTGGTGGTTGGCACCGGCCGTTTCGGCCCCTACATCCGTCACAACAGCAAGTTCGTTTCGCTGCCTAAAGACAAAGACCCGCTGACTATCTCGCTCGACGAAGCCATCGCCCTTATCGAGGCCAAGCGCGTAGCCGATGCCCAGAAGGTGATGAAGACTTTCGACGAAGACCCCGAGTTACAAGTGCTGAACGGCCGTTTCGGCCCCTATATCTGCAAGGCCGGCACCAACTACAAGATTGACAAAAAGCTGGATGCCCAAGCCTTAAGCTACGAAGACTGTCTGAAAATCATCAGCACGCAAGCCGGCACCAATAAAGGCGCAGCCTCTAGGAAAACAGCCGCTGCCAAAAAGCCTGCAGCCAAGGCCACCACGACCGCCAAAACCACCAAAACCAAGGCAGCTCCCAAGGCCAAGAAAACCACTGCCGCGAAGAAAACTGCCGCGAAGAAAACTGCCGCGAAGAAAACTGCCGCTTCGAAAGCCAAGTAGCACCGTTCTTCACAGGACAATTCGTTTGTTCAAGACAACGCAATTATCCCAAAAATAGTTGAAACACAGTCGATTAAGAGACTATTTCGAATAAAACGGACTTGAAACCATGTCCGCAAGTATGATGGCATTCGCTATGCGAAGCATTTCACCGATTGGGAGAATTGTTTAGCCCGAACACAATCGAAGGGAGAAGACTCGCAATCGATAGTGGTCGGAATCGCCATAAAAAAGTGAGATTCCGACCCACATCGTTTGATTTATAGATATTTTTACCACATTTGCAGCGAAGATTTATAAAAAGTATGGCTGTCATTATCGGAAGTAAACAGGAGCAGAAAGAACTGCTCAGACTTTACTCGTCTGACGAGGCTGAAATGGTTGTCGTTTATGGCCGCCATCGCGTCGGGAAGACCTATCTCGTCAATCAGACCTTCGGCGAGAGCCGCTTCACTTTCAAAGTCACAGGACTGCACAATAAGAAGATGGGCATCCAGCTCAAGAATTTTGATTAGGCATTGCGAGAATACTCCGGGAACTCCGCACTTCCTCAATCTACAAATTGGATGGAAGCCTTCGCTGCATTGGATTCATATCTCAGTGGGAGCATAGATGATAGCATCATAGATAGACACTCCCCAGAAGACTCAATGGCTTGGATATAGTTTTGAGCAACTGATAAAGAGCCATATCGAACAGGTAAAGAACGCATTGGGAATAGGCTCCGTTTTGTCAGAACAATCAAGTTGGCATATAGAGAAGAGAAAGCTCACCGATGAACAGCTTCACGGGGCTCAGATAGACCTTCTGATTGACAGAAGAGACCGCTTCATCAACATCTGTGAGGCAAAGTTCTATGGTGGAGAGTTCACGATACAGAAGGATTATTCTATGAATCTCCGTAACAAGGTGGAGGCGTTCCGCAATGCAACGGGCAAAAAAAAGACCCTAGTCCCAACGATGATAACCACATTCGGGGTCAAACGAAACATGTATAGCGGTTACATTCAGCAGCAAGTAATTCTCGACGACCTGTTCAAATAGCAATATTCGGATTGTTTGCTTCCTCACCATAAAAAAGCAAAGAGACCGAGTAAAGATTGCTCTTACTCGGTCTCCGGTTCGTTTTAGACGTTTTAGACGCCTGTGACGCAAGCGTTAACGCTTGGAGGTGACGTCTTTTTCGTAAGCGTCGATGCAGGCAATGAAGTCGTCGGCCACGGGCACATTGTTCTTCAGGCAGAACATGTCGTAGACAGCGGCCCAGGGCAAAGCCTTGCACTCTTCCAGTACGGACATGGCCTGATAGCCCTTGCCGGCCAGCTCATACTGGCCGATAATGGCGGGTTCCAGCAAGGCGCGCAACATGCACTTCTGGGCAGCACGGCTACCGATAACATAAGCACCGATGCGGTTGATGGAGCCATCGAAGAAGTCGAGGCCGTAGTGAACGCGGTCCAAAGCGCCGGCACGGACAATTTCGAAGAAGAGTTCCAGCGTGGCATCGTCCATAAGGGTAACATGGTCGGAATCCCAACGCACCGGACGGCTGACATGCAGCATCAGCTCAGGCACAAATTGCAGCACAGCAGAAACCTTGTCGGCAGGGCTTTCCGTAGGATGATAATGACCCGTGTCGATGGTAAGCATCTTGTTGTTCTTGGCGGCATAGGCCGTATAGAAATCGTGCGAACCCACCGTAAAGCTTTCCAAACCGATACCGAAAACTTTGCCTTCGATACAGTCTTTCATATTCTTGTAAGGCGTAGCGAAAATTTCGTCCAGAGAATTCTTCAGATTCTCACGATAGAGATAATGCTTGACGGAGTTGTCCTTGCAACCGTCGTGTACCCAAAGGTTCATGATACACGGGTCGTTCTGAGCCTTACCCATTTCTTCGGCAATGGCGCGGCAACGCTTGGTGTGTTCAATCCAAAAATCGCGGATAGCCTTGTCGGGACTCGACAAAGACAGGTTGCCACTCTTGGGATGCGAGAACGAAGTGGAGTTGAAGTCGAGCTTGGTGTCGTGTTCCTTGGCCCAATCTATCCAGCTTTGGAAATGCTTGAGTTCCACTTGGTCGCGGTCAACCACCTTGCCCTGGAAATCGCCATAAATCTCGTGCAGGTTCAGACGGTGTGAACCGGGAATGAGCGATTTGGCCTTGAGGATGTCGGCACGTAGCTCATCGATATTGCGAGCCTTGCCCGGGTAGTTGCCCGTCGACTGGATACCGCCCGACAAATCGCCGGCCTGCACTTCAAAGCCCGACACGTCGTCGGCCTGCCAGCAATGCATGGACAGGTGAAATTGCTGCAATTGTTCCAATACCTTGTCGGTATCTACGCCATAGGCGGCATAACGTTCCTTGGCAATTTCGTATGCCTTCAGAACCAATGATTCTTTTACCATAATTATTGTCGTGTTAAGTTGTTGTAGGTGTTCGTTTATTGGCCGATAATCTGACAATAGCGGCGATATGCCAGCTCCCAGGTGGTACGGTCTTCGGGATGATAGATATTGGTCTGCACCGATTTGGCAATGAGCTGGCGCATTTCAGGCAAAGAATTCACCAAACCGATGGCCTTGGCCTGCATCATAACGTTGCCGATAGCCGTAGCTTCGCCCGGGCCGCAAACCACGGGAATACCCACTGCATTGGCCGTAAGCTGGCTCATCAGCTTGTTTACCGCGCCACCGCCGATAATATGCAGTTTCTCAATCTTGAAGCCGGCCATATCTTGCAAATTACCCAAAACACACCTGTACTTCAGCGCCAAGCTGTCGTAGATGCAGCGAATCATCTGGCCGTGGTTCTGCGGAACCGGCTGGCCGGTGCGCGTACAGTAGTCTTCGATGGCGCAAGTCATGCTGGCAGGATTGGCGAAACTGGGATCGTCCGGGTCAACCAGCGAGCGGAAGGCATCGGCCGAAGCTCCCAGCTGTTCGATAACGGGATACGAGTACGAAACGTTCTGTTTTTTCTTCCATTCCTTGCGGCATTGTTCTAGCAGCCACATACCGGTGATATTCTTCAGAAAACGCGTCGTGCCGTCCACACCGCCTTCGTTGGTGAAATTCATGCGGAAAGACTCTTCGTTGATGATAGGTTCCTGAACCTCAATACCCATCAGCGACCAAGTGCCCGAGCTCAGATAAGCAAAACCCTTGCCCTCGGCGGGAACGGCAGCCACAGCCGAAGCTGTATCGTGCCCGGCCACTGCCACCACGGGCACCTTACCCAGGCCCGTTTCTTGCGCCAGCGCATCGGTGAGCGTACCGATAACCGTACCGGGCATCACCATTTCGGGCAGAAGGGAAGTCTTGATACCGGCAGCATCGAGCAGCTTCTTCTCAAACTGTTTCGTCTTGGGATTAAGCATCTGCGAAGTGGAAGCTATGGTGTATTCGCATACCATCTTACCGGTAAGCAGATACGACAGCGCATCTGGCATGAAAAGAATCTTGTCGGCCGCTTCAAAAGCCGAACAGCCATCAATTTTGGAAGCATACAGCTGATAAAGACTGTTGAAATCCATGATCTGGATACCCGTGGCTGCATAGACATCCTTGCGGGGCACCAGCTGAAAGAATTTCTCGGGAACGCCGTGCGTATAAGGGTCGCGATATGCCCGGGGGCAGCCCAGGAAAGAGCCGTCCTTGCCTACATACACAAAGTCCACGCCCCAGGTATCAATACCGATGGAATCGATGTGCAAGCCTTCTTTGGCGGCAGCCAGCAGGCCAGCGCGCAAGGCTTCGTACAAACCGTAGATATTCCAGTAAAACTTTCCGTTGATAGGCAGCAACACATTGGGAAAGCGCGTCAGTTCGCGCATTTCGAGGGTATCACCGTCCACGGAGGCCAAAATAGAGCGACCACTGGTTGCACCAAGGTCGAAAGCCAGAAAATGATGCATTTTATTGTCCATTATATTATTTCAAAGTAATCGTAACGACAGATTTGGCGGGCATCTTGACCAGCAACGTACCATCCTTTTTCAGTTTGGCACCCTTGAATTCCTTCAAGATGACGCGCTCAGGCTGGTCGAAGGTATTGCAATCGTTCAGCGCCTTGCTGGTAAGAATATTGGCACTCAACTTTTTGGCCGTGATATCTTCCAGACGACAAGACACTTCGATGTCCTGGTTGGGGTCGAGGTTCACCAGCGAGATATTGGTTTCACCGGCATCGTTGCGCGAAGCACTGCCGTTGATGGCCGGAATGCTACGCGTGTCAAGCACATAGTCGGGCGAAAGTATCTCCAGCGGAATCATGGTAGCGTCCTGATGCACCTGATACATATTGTAGACATGATAGGTGGGCGTAAGTACCATCTTTTCGTCTTGCGTCAGGATGATGGCCTGCAGTACATTCACCATTTGGGCGATGTTGGCCATGCGCACGCGTTCGCAATAGCGATGGAAGATGTTGAAGGTGGAGGCGCAGAGCAAAGCGTCGCGCATGGTATTCTGCTGATACAAGAAACCGGGGTTGGTTCCGGGCTCCACATTGTACCAGGCACCCCACTCGTCCACACACAAGGCCACTTTCTTGCGCTGGTCGTACATATCCATAATCTCGACATGACGGCGAATAATCTCATCCATGCGCAAAGCCTTCTGCATGGTAACCATATAGTCTTCTTCGGTGAAATCGGTAGCCGAGCCATGGAAGGATGTGTAGTAATGCAGCGACATGCCCCACATTCGGCCTGAACCGACATTCTTCATCAAGGTTTCCGACCAGTTGACATCACCACCGTTGGGGCCGCCGGCTATCTTCATCAAGCGATTGTCGCCGTAGTTGCGGCAATAAGTGGCATAACGTCGATATTGGTCGCTATAGAACTGGGCCGTCATATGGCCGCCGCAGCCCCAGTTTTCGTTGCCTACACCCCAGAACTTCACCTTCCAGGGCTTCTCGCGACCATTCTGTCTGCGCAGGTCGGCCATGGGCGATTCTCCGTCGAAAGTGATATATTCCACCCACTTGGACATTTCTTCCACTGTGCCGCTACCCACGTTGCCGCAGATATAGGGTTCGGTGCCAATCAGTTCGCAGAAATTCAGGAATTCGTGCGTACCGAAGGAATTGTCTTCCACTACCCCGCCCCAATGCGTATTGATCATCTTGGGCCGACTTTCGCGCGGTCCGATACCGTCGCGCCAGTGATATTCATCGGCAAAGCAGCCGCCCGGCCAGCGCAGGTTCGGTATCTTGATGGCTTTCAAAGCCTCCACCACATCGCTGCGGTAACCGTCAATATTGGGAATGGATGATTCGGGGCCCACCCAGATACCACCATAGATGCAGTGGCCAAGATGTTCGGCGAAATGTCCGTAGATATGGCGTGAAATCCGATGCTCGGCCTGATTGCCCTGCACAATGACGGTAGCGCTTTCCTGTGCCAAGGTCGTAAAGCCCGTCATCAAGGCCAACAACATCAACAAGTTAATCTTTTTCATAACGGTAATAGGCTAGAAGTTATCCTTCGTTTTTTGACAATGCTACAAAAATAAGCAAAGTCGTCCACATTCGGGCATTTTTCCGCCAAATAATCTGCGTGTTATTCAAAGCGGATGGCTTTGGCGGGAGCAATGCGGCTCACCAGTGCCGTAGGGAGCAACATCATTAGGAAAGAAGCGGCAGCCACGCCCACATTCAGCAGCAGAATATAGCCCCAATGGAAGGAGATAGGCACGGCCGACACATAATAGACAGCCGCATCGAGCGGGATAATATGGAAGAAATACTGCAAGGCGCAGAGACCCAGACCGATGATATTGCCCCACAACATGCCACGCGCGCAGAGCATCAGCGAAAGGATAAGGAAAATCTTGCGCAACGAAGCGTTGGTGGCACCCATCGATTTGAGCATGCCTATCAGATTGGTGCGTTCCAGCATCAGGATGAGCAGGGCCGAAATCATATTGAAACCCGAAACGAAAATCATCAGAGCCAAAATAAGCCAGACATTCATATCGAGCAGATTCAGCCAACCGAAAATCTGAGGATTCAAGTCGTAGACCGACTGCGTGAAATAGGACAGACCGTTGGCAGAACCGAAGACAAACAGGCGGTTGTACACTTCGGCATCGATGTCGACAATGCGGCGGATATCGTCCACGAAAATCTCCAAGCCGCCGGCAGCGTGTTCGTCCCAAGCATTCAGCCTTGCCAAATGACGGTTGTCCACCAGCACCACACTGCGGTCGAACTCGCTGAAGTGCGTATCGAAGACGGCTCCGACCTGCCATTTGCGCACCAACACCTGCTCGTCGCGGGTAAAGTAAGCATAGAAACTGTCGCCGGGTTTCAGGCGCAGCTGCCGGGCGGTATAGCGCGACATCAACACCTGATTGGGAGCCTTGTCGGCATGAAAGTCGGGAATCGAGCCTTCCACTATCTTGTCTTGCAGGAAACTCCAGTCGAAATCGTCGGAAATGCCCTTGAAAACCATTGCCTGCACATCGTCTTCGGTCTTGAGCATGGCCGTCTTGGTGGTAAAGCGTTGCACATGACGCACGCCCGGAATATCGGCCAGCAAAGCAGGCAAGGTATCGGCCCGCGCAATGGGCTGCATTTCGTCGGAATAGTTGGAATGGAAATCGGTTACTTGAATGTGCGAACTCAGGCCCATCACATTGGCTTCCACCTGTTGCTTGAAGCCTATCACAATGCACACCGACGCTATCATCACCGCCAAACCGGCCGCAATGCCTATCAGGGCAATACGCACTGCCGGTCGCGACACCTGCTTGGACTGCTGCCCTTGGAAGAACAGCCGGTGGGCAATATGATATTCAAAGGAAGCCATCGTCAGGCTATCGTCCTGCCGGGATAGACAGCCAAGGCACGTCGCAGCAAATCCATGGCCACAGACAGGTCTTCGATATTCATCACGTAAGCCATACGCACCTCGTTACGGCCCATGCTGTTGGCTGAATAGAAGCCCGAAGCCGGTGCAATCATCAGCGTTTTGCCTTCGTACTCGAAAGATTCCAGCAACCAGGCGCAGAACTTGTCGGCATCATCAATGGGTAGGCGGGCCACCGTGTAGAAAGCGCCCATAGGCATAGGACTGTAGCAACCCGGTATCTCGTTGATAGCATTGATCATATAGTTGCGTCGTTCGAGATATTCATTATAAACGGCCTGCATATACTCGGGCGAAGCATCCATGGATGCCTCAGCCACCAACTGACCGATAAGGGGCGGACATAGGCGAGCCTGACAGAACTTCATAACGTCCTTGCGCACCTGCTTATTCTTGGTAATAAGCGCCCCGATACGGATACCGCACTCGCTATAACGTTTTGATACCGAGTCAATTAGAATAACATTATCTTCGATACCCTTAAGTTGCAAGGCAGAAATATGCGGCTGGTCGGTGTAGCAGAACTCGCGATAGACCTCGTCCGAGAACAAGTAGAGATCGTACTTTTTCACCAGCTGGCGGATGTGTTCCATTTCCTCGGCCGTATAAATATGTCCCGTAGGATTATTGGGGTTACACAGCAGGATGGCACGCGTACGCTTGGTAATCATCTTTTCGAATTCTTCGAAAGACGGCAAGGCGAAATCGTTGTCGATGGAACAGAGCAAGGGTCGGATAATAGCACCGCCGGCGATGGCGAAGGCCGTATAGTTGGCGTAGGCCGGTTCGGGTACGATAATCTCGTCTCCTTGGTCCAGGCAGGCCATGAATGCGAAAAGTACCGCCTCGGAACCACCGGTGGTGATGATAATTTCCGAAGGGTTCAAATCGATATTGAAACGGCTGTAGTATTCGGCCAGTTTCGTGCGCAGACTCAGCAAACCCTCGCTGGGCGTGTATTCCAAAATCTTACGGTCGATGTTTTTGAGCGCGTCCAGACCCAGTTGCGGGGTTTTGATATCGGGCTGACCGATATTCAGATGATATATTTTACGACCCTTGGCTTCGGCTTGACGGGCCAAGGGGACCAACTTGCGGATAGGTGACTCGGGCATAATCCAGCCACGGTGTGAAGGCATTGGCATAATAATCCTGTGTTTGTGTTTCGGTTAATCGCGGGACAAAGTTACACTATTCCGCACGTTTTGCCAAACGATAGGCACATTGCGCCGCCCTTTCGATGATGGCATCCTCTTGCGGCACGCGCCCGTCTTCCATCAGGAAACGGCCATCACAAAGCACCGCATCGATAACGGAACTGTCGGCGGCGTAGACCCAGTTGGAAACAAGATTGTGGCAGGGTGTCATACGGTCGGTCTTCAGCTTGACGATGACCGCATCGGCCAGCTTGCCTTGAGCGATAACGCCCGCATCGATACCGAAGGCTTCCGCCCCATTGCGAGTGGCCCATTGCAGCACCAATTCGGCAGGCAGGGTTTCAGCCCCGTATTTCACCTTGGCCAGCAAGGCGGCGAACTTCATTTCTTCGCGCATGTCAAGATTGTTATTCGAGGAGGAGCCGTCAGTGCCCAGCACCACTTTCAAACCTTTGTCTATCACCTCTTTATAGGGGAAGACTCCCGAGCCGAGCTTCATATTGGAGCAGGGATTGTGCACCAGCACCGTGCCGCTTTCCTTAAGAAGTTCCATATCATGTTCGCTGAGCCAGACAGCGTGCGCCACAATCGTCTTGGGCCCCAGCAGCCCCAGGCTGTGGATATATTCGGTAGGGGTCATACCATGTTGGGCCAAACAGTCGTCCACTTCCTGACGGGTCTCGGCCAAATGAATGTGCAGGAACTGTCCGGCCTCGCGCGCCGCATTGGCGCAGGCACGCAACATCTCGCCACCCACCGTATAGATGGCGTGTGGTGCGATGGCAAACTGCATGCGGTCGCTGTTCAGTTGCTGCTGGACCTTGAAGTTGTCCAAATAGCGCTGTGCCTGAGCCGGGTCGCCTTTGTCGATATAGCTGTCGGCAAGCACCGCACGCAGGCCCATCTCATCGACCAAATCGGCGCAATGCCGCCAGGCAAAGTACATGTCGTTGCAAAACACACAACCCGTCTTAATCATTTCCAAAAGCGATAGCTGCACGCCCACACGCATATCCTCCACACTCATCTTTGCCTCGATAGGCCAAATGTGATTGTTGAGCCAGGTAGCAAGCGGCATATCATCGGCATAGCCACGCAAAAGGCTCATAGCCAGATGAGTATGACCGTTGTAGAAAGCTGGCAGTATAGCTTTGCCCTCCGCTTCCACTATCCGACAGCCATCGGGCAATTGCCATTGGTCCAGTGCTTTGGTGGGGACTATGGAATGGAAACGTTTGTTCTGGATAAGGATGTCGCAGGGCTGGTTGCCGTGCTGGATGCCGTGCAGCAATATAGGGTTCATAGGCGATATCGATTGGTTCTTACTAGGTTTACGAATGATTTACGAATGGTATAAAAACAAAAAAGCGTAAAGATACGGCAAATATTTGCCATTATCTTCACGTTTTCGAGATATATTAAGAGAGATGTTTTATAGTAGATTTCATAAAGAACAGGCGAGGCGACTTATTTACAATCTTTACCTAACAACTTAACTACTAACTTTTTAACAACTATCCTCGCTTGGATTAGTATCCTTATGAAATCGGGGGCAAAGGTACTGCAATAATTTGAATTGTCAAGCTATTTGCAAGAAATTTTTATAAAAAATTTAGCCTGCATCTACATCGCTGAGATACAGGCTATTACTTGCAATTATCGTTTTCTTCTTCCCGCCCTGGCTTTGATTTCTTCGCTTACCATAGGACCATTGTTTTCCCAGGTATTGCCCGGTCCGTTGGCATTCTGCAAGAATTTCTCGGCAGGACACCAGTTATCTTTCACCGTCATGAAGGAGGAACCCTCATCGGTATAGAGATAGAACCAATGATGCGGGTCGTGTACGTACCAGGGGCTGTATATACTGTCTACCACATTCTCTATTATCTGCGTTTTGGGCTGAGCCGAGAGCGTGTATATGCCGGCCACGTCGTACATATGTTTGGCATAATGATGGATATAGTTGCCCTGTACCAGGTTTTCGCGCATACAATTGAGAGCTTTCTGCCAGCCCCAACCCAGACTGATACCCGTATAAGAAACTTCGCTGATTTCGTTGTAGACGATGCTGGCGTTGCGTACATAACCGGCGCAAATGGCCACACAGCCCCAGTCTTCGTTGGTGATATCGTGGAAGATATTGTCGCCGATGTACAGATGGGTGCAGAGTTCGCGCGTATCCTTGGGGTCGTAGGGCAAATGGCTTTCCACAGGAACATCCGAGAAACGGCCAGCTTGCACGGCATTGCCGCCCACATCTTCGAAATCGCAATAAAGGATGCTGTCGTAGGCCGTAGTTTCCACATAGTCGATGGCGCAAGAGGCCAAATGTTCGAAGCGACAGGCATCGAAGGCGGTGTGTTGCACAGATTGCAGGCGCACAGCAGCGGCAGGACGGCCCAGCCAAGCTTGATTTTCCAAGCCCTTGTTAGGATTGCCGGGAACGCCGTGGGGACGCAGTTTATAGGCATCGAGGAGGTACATGCCTGCCTGTAATGGCACATGCCCTTGCAAGGATGGGCGCATCCATGTGCTATGGCAGAAGCCCACATGCTCGAAACGAATGTGTTCCACGGGGCTTTCTTTGCTGCCCTGCACATCGAGTAGGGTTTCCAAATAGGGCACCACTGCCTGGACACGCGACATTACTTCACCCTGACGCGGCCAATAATAGAGCAGATGGGCTTCTTCGTCCAAATACCATTCGCCGGGCATATCAAGGAATTCGATGGCATTGCACAGATAGAACGGTGATTCCAAGCCCTTGGTGGTCATGGGACAAGGCCAGGGATGCTCGGCGTTGATGCGGCTTTCGGGCTGATGAAAGCGCACTTGGGTGGTGTCGCCCTTGCGCGTGAGCGAAGCCACGCGCAAGGTGGCCGTGGCCCACATTTCGTGCAGCACCAGTTCCATACCGTCCAGGCTTCGGAAAGATGGCTGCTCGGGCGTTGGTATGCTGAGCACTTGGGCATGCTTGTCCCAAGCCAGCATACGCTGCATTAGGTCGAAATCGTTCACGCTGCGGGCACGAACGGCCTTTTGCCCGTTCACCCACAACTGACGGAAACTCAAATAGCGGCCGGCAACTTTGGGTTGTGGACAGACGTAAACTTTGGACTGTGCCTTGGCGGGCAAGCCCGCTACGCGACCGGCCTTTTTCCATGCCTTGGCCGGCAGAAGCCGGCCGCCGCTCAGCCAAGTCTGAGCGGCGGTCGCTCCACGCACCACCGTGGGGCTGGTCGCTGTTCCTGCGTCCTCGGGACGCAGGAACAGCGGCTCGTCCAGATAGATGCACCCGGCGGGCAGTTGCACCACTATACCACGACTCAAGTCCACACCGGCTGGCAGTTTTCCCACCGACTCCAAACGTCTCCACTCGCGGGCTTGACGCAGCGCATGATGGATATCCGTCTTGTCATCAACTTGGATTAGCGCCTGACCCTGCATCTGCATTGAACAGAGCAGCAGGCCGCAAAGCAACAGCATGGACTTTTTCATAAGCACTTTCTTATTCGGGTTGGAAAATTTTCTTCAGATAGGTACAGTTGGCCGTATAGTTGGCCTTGACATCGCGTACTATGGAGATATCGCGCGAGCGTTCCATCACCAGATAGCCTTTGTAGCCGATTTCCTCCAGCGTCCGCTTGATGGCTGGCATATCCACTTGCGGGTCGTTTTGCAACCAGTAGCCATCGGTGTTGGTACAATGTATCTGACAGATGTTCTCAGCCCCTAAGGTTCTGAGTTCTTGATGAATATCGCGCTGATTCTTCCAAGCATTGGCAAAATTGTAGTAAATCTTGATGGCGGGCGAATTGACATCCTTTAGCAAAGCCAACGAAGCCTCCGCATCCAAGGTTGTTTCTATACCGATAACCACACCGGCAGCCTCGGCCATGGCAGCAATTTCCTTCAGACGCGACACCGTTGCAGGATACAATTCTGGGTGGGTAGACAGGTCGCTATTGACACCCAAAGGCAGGAAGGCCACCTTCACGCCAAGACCCTTCATCACATCAATGCAGTCGGCCACGGGTTGGATATAGCTCTCGCGCAGCGCAAAAGATTGCGCATAGAATCCGGACATAGCCACCGAAGCGATTTTCACACCCGACTGGGCAGCCAGACGCTTGTACGACTGCAATGCCTCTGGATTATCTTTGAAACGGCTCTTGAAGGTAAAATTATTGCTCAAAGTGTTCATATCCAGTTCAATACCATTACAGCCGATAATGCGGGCCAAAGGTATGGCCGACTCTTTCTGGCGTTTTAGTATCATCCAATCGCAAACAGCAATGGGGAAAGGCGTTTCACCAGCACCTTCCACAGCCAAAGGCGTGTCGTGACCGGGCCAGCAAAGGTTCTTAATTTTGCGCATTTGCAACTTGGCGGGATCCACCTTGACATACTTCATGCGTTCGCGCCGCCAAGTGTAGAGAATATGCACATAACCGTCCGAGCCTTGGATAACAGCCGGATAGGAATACTGACTGATGGGCGAATCTTCCAGCACCAGCGAGGCATACCAGTTGATGCCATCCTTGGAAAGTGCCACGTTGAGCGGTGTGCGCGCACCCTTGACCAGTTCGCCGTCGGGCAACACATGATTGTAAACCAGCAGCTGACGACCGTCCTTAAGCGTGACGGCATCGGTACCAGAATTATTCTGCGGCAATGACAAGCTGTCGATTTTGCTCCAGCTGCGACCACGGTCGTGCGACCAAGTGGAACCTACGCGACGGTTGCGCGTGCGGAACACCATCTGCAAATCGCCGTTCTTGTATTCAAGAATGCTGGGCTGAATGGCCAACCAGGGCTTCTTCTCGTTGAGCGGCCCCACTTGATGCCAAGTCTTGCCGTAATCGGGGGTGATATCCACATACAGACGCCAGCCGCTACCCTCGTGACTGGAGGGGCAGAAAAGCTCGCCGTCAATCATGACAGGCTTGTTCTTGACCGGACCGATAATGCCATCGGGCAAGGTGTCTGGCTTGGACCAAGTATGACCATTGTCGCTGGAACGAATCAGACGGCCTTTCCACTGGCTGGGGCTAGGTCCCACCTTATAGAACAGCAGCAGTTCTCCACCGGGAATCTGATAGAGTACCGGATTCCAGCAAGGATAGCGCTGCACATCGGCGGCATTGGGCCAATGTCCGGGGTCTTCACCTATAATGCATTCCGCCACCTTTTCGGGAGCCATCCACACATCGCTGCCTTTGGGCTTGCGCGACACATAGATGCTCACATCGGGAAAACGTTCCTTGGTGCCGCCAAAATACGAAGCGATAAGGCCTTCGGGCGTTTCGGCCAAGGTAGCCGAATGGCATTCCGCAAAGTCGGCCTTTTCATATAGGAACTGGCTTTCGACGATACCCTTTTTCCAATTCGGTTCACGGTTGATAAAGAACAGCAGCACGGCAAGGGCCACAATCAAAAGGAAGATGACCAGACAAGCGCGTGTACAGCAGTGGGATGTTTTCTTTTCCATGATAGTCTATGTTATTTGTTCGATGCCTGCTTGGCAGCTTTGATACGGGCCACCCAAGCCTTGTAGTAGGTTTTCCAGTCGCGTCCGCTCTGGGTGAAATACTGTTCGTTCTTGGTCTTGTAGATTTCGAAGACCTGATTAATTTGCTTCATGCTCTTGAAATCCATCGACAGCAGACGGGCCTCTTTGAGGTTGGCCAGAACGAAAGCCTCGTCTTCGGGTGTAAACTCATCCAAAAACATATCCTTGTAACCGTTCAGCGTGAAAGCCACCTTGCCCACCGTGTGTTTGTCCATCACTTGTTCAATCTGTTCCTGAGTAAGACCGGCGGCAGCCAGACCATCAAGGAAGTTTTGACGCACCGAAGCGGGAATGGCCGAGTCGGCTATCATCTGACGCTGCAAATCGTTGTAGGCCTTGCCGGTATTGGGGTCGATGGCTCCCTTGGGGATATCGTTGCAATGGGCATTGTGCCAGTCGCGCACGGCTTTCTGGTGCGTGGCAATAACTTCGGCCACGCGCGCCTCGCGGTCCGCATCGCCCAGTTGCAGCGAAGCGGCCCACTCGGCAGCCTTCTGTTCCACCTGAGCATCACTTCGGGCATTGTTCTGAGCTTGAATGCGAGCCTGGTCTTCAGCCGAAATCTCTACATAGTTCTTGTCAGCATCGAAAGCCACCAGCACCTTGTCCTTGCCGGCTCCATAGCCACCCTCGGGCGTGAAGTTCTGCTGTCCGCGCTTCTTGCCGATATAGCTGAAACCGCCCGTTTGCGGATCGAACCAGAACACCTGCTTGTCGCGGCCGGCAATCTTGTCCAGGTCGATATTGATGCTGCGGTTGGTATACGTGTAGACCAAGGCATAGTCTTCGCCGCGCGTGGCTATCAGACGGTCGTACTTGGTGCCCTCCTCGGCCAGAATGAGCGACTGGTCGGGGCGGCCCTGCGTAAAGGGGAATCGCGTCATCAAAGCCTTAAGATGCTGCATCTGGGCGGCACCGGGTTCCTGCAAAGCCTCATACCAAGGGAGCTTGGGAGCAAAGGAGCCGATAATGCTCGGCACATAGAACTGCATCACAGCATTGTCGCCATAGGTGTGGCCGAAAGATCCGGCAAACACCGACCAATAGGCATAGCGGCGTACATCGGCAGCAGTCCAGTAAGGCTGGCTGCCATCGTGCAGACCCTGGGGAATTCCCTCGTAGCTCGGTTCACCGTCAATCACCGGCTTGACGGGCGACATGGCGTAAGCTTTCTCCACATAACGCCAGTTATCTTCTTCGGTATCCTGTTCTATGGGATAGCCTTCAATCTGACCATTGTTCTGGCCATAACGACGGTGTCCGCTTTGGAACATATCAAAGTCGAGCCAGTCGGCATTGTGGAACCAGTTAGCCGAAGAGGTGCGTCCCACGGGATGGAAAGTCATCAAGTGGTTGGGGTCATATTTCTTGATGGTGGTAGCCAAGGCGTTCCAAACATCCATATTCGATTCGGGATTTACATCACCGCCTATCATCCAAATGATATTGGGTTGCGAAGCATAGCGTTCGGCTAGGAACTTACCGTATTTCTTGGCATCTTCCACACCGATATAGCCATTCTTGACCGTTTCCGAACCCCAAGTGCAGACAATGGCCACATACATTCCGCGCTTTTCGGCCTGCTGCAACACATAGTCGACATGATTCCAGTAACCATAATAGCCAGGACGGTCTATCTTCTTGAAATCGAAGCCATAAGGCGTAGCACATTCTCCGTAGATATTGTACTGGGGATAGCTGTGGAACACGGAAATCTGAATGACATTATAGCCTTTCTTGTCGCGGTCGCGAAGGTAATAATCCACTTCTTCGCGCAAGAGACGCGAACTGAGCAGCCAGGCCGTTTCGCCCAGCCAGAAGAAGGGTTCTCCGTCTTCGTGCACCAGATAACGGCCATTATCGCTCACCTGCAATTTACCGTGATCCCAAGGTTTAGGCCTGTCTGCCGACACAGCCGTCAGTACCACCAGCGACATAAGCGCTGCGAGTATCGTCTTTTTCATATCTTTTGATGTTATACTATTGTTCGAAACTTTGGAACATTTTATAAAGATTATCGATGCCCTTCAAGGCAGAGGCAGGCAAATCCCGGCCATCGGGACCCCAAACCTTAAGCAAGTCGGGGGATTCTTCCACACAAGACGACTCATCGAAGAGGCCGTCGGTGGTTTTCAAGTGGTTGCACTTCAGGTTCCAGTGCTTGGCCATAAAAGCGTATGCCGCCTGACGCTTGGAACTGCCGTAGTCGTGGCCTTCGTCCGGAAAATGAGCGTTTTCCACCTTGTCGAGCGCATCGTAGAAGCCGAAAGTACGCTGTATAAAGGGGAACTCCAGCCAAGGCACATCCTGCGACCAATCCTTGCCATCGGAAACCACCAGCAAAGGACGGGGTGCGCACATGGCGGCCAGTTCGGCATTGTTGGTGCCATGGGCGCTCAAATGTATCGGATTACCGCTCTCACAGGGGCAACCGCCCACAAAGTACGAAGAGGTCATCACCACGGGAATACTGAGCTTAATCCGTTCATCTATAGCCGTGATGAACATGGTCTGGCTACCGCCGCCACTGCCGCCGGTAATACCCACCCTTGTAGTGTCGGCCTCGGGCAGCGCACACAGATAATCGAGCAGGCGCAAGGCATTCAAGCTCTGGATGGTATGCGCCATGGCCGTGCGGTGCGAGCGCGGTTCAAATTGCAGTGCCTGTTCATCCCAAGCAAAAAGGTCGTAACTGACAGCGATACAGCCCATCTTGGCCTGCATGGCACAGCGCATCTGCTCATCACGACGATAGCGTCCCTTGCCGAAGTGGCCGTTGGGGTTGAGCACCACTGGACAAGCGTGTTTGCGGGCTTTGCGCGGATGATACAAGCTACCCGTACAGTAAACGCCAGGCAGAATTTCCAGCGCAAAGTTCTGTACATAATAATCGCCATACACGCGCTTGGCCGTCAAATAAGGCTTGCCCTCGGGTGCAGACGGAATGTTGTCCAGGCCGGCACGTTGGCGCAGTTCACGGCGTAACACGGCCTTGCGTTCTTCCCAAGATGCCTTGTCTTGATAGAGCGTTGAAAGATAATCGAGATAATCTTTGCCGTCATCGGCCAAACGGCGGGCATATTCAAAAGGCTTCACCTGAATGCGACCATCGCTTTTCCTGCTGTACTTCAAGTCGAGAGGCTTGAGCACGTTGTCGAGCGTCTGTTCCAAGCTCCAGGGACGATAACGGTATTCGGCATAATCGAGCAGACGGCCTTCCACATCGTTCTTGGAATACTGCAACTTGACACCGAACATTTCCTCAATATCCTGAAAAACCTCCGTCAGAGGTTTGGCAAAACGGGTATCGGAAGTAGGATAACGCTGGGCCTGCAAAGACAGCGACCAAGGCCAAGGCAGCAAGGTCAAAACCAAAAGCAGGGCCGACAAAGCCAGTGTCCTTTTCATTTCTGCAGCGCTTTTTTAGACACTTCCGGATGACGGATTACATCCACATCCAAACGTTCTACATAATTATTTCTCAGCACAATACCTTGCGTATCAGCACCTTTCAGTTCAAGAAAAGCCTGGCTGCCGGACAAAGGAAAACAGTTGGCAATGAACACGTTGCGCGCATTGTCGAGGCGGATAACGGGCAGGCTGGCGTTGGGCTTGAGCGTACGCACATTCGAAATGTAAAGTTCTTCGGTGTTGAGCACATCCAGCACCGGGCCCTTGTCACAATTGACGCTGAAGTCGGAAATGCTGATATTCTTGGCTTCGCGCAGATAGAAACCGCTCTCGGCATCCATGTTCACATGACTGATGCTGACATCGCTCACGGGCATTTCGGGAATACCGCGCACGCCGCCCACCGATTTCACATCTGTGCCAGTGACATTGGAAATATGGATATTGCGGAAGATGGGCGTACGTTCGCTCAGGGGTTCCTGCGGCGTATTGGAATAGTACAGATTGAAGATGATGGCCTCTTTCTGGATATTCTTCATGACAATGTTGTCCACGCGGATTTCCTCCACGACACCGCCACGGCCGCGAGTCGATTTGAGACGAATGCCACGGTCGGTGCCGTCGAACACGCAGTTGCTGATGGTAACCTTGCGCACATCGCCCGACATTTCGCTACCGATAACCACACCGCCATGACCGCTCAGCATGGTGCAATTGGTAATGGTGATGTTCTCGCAAGGCACTCCGTACTGGCGGCCCTGCAAATCACGGCCCGATTTGATGGTGATGCAATCGTCACCCACGCTGATATGGCAATTGGAAATATGCACGTTGCGGCACGACGAAGGGTTGATGCCGTCGGTATTGGGCGATTCGGGGTTGTTGATAGTCAAATCCTTGATATTGAGGTTGTCGCAGAATTCTGGGTTCACTGTCCAAAAGGGAGAATTCTGGATATGCAGGCCCTCGATAAGGATATTCCTGCAGCGGTAGAACTGAATAAAGGGAGGACGGAAAAACTCACGCGCGATGGTGCGTTTCCAGTCGGACTGTTCTTCGAGCGTCAAGTCGGCATTGGCTTCCACCCAAGCCTGCTGATATTTGTTGCGTTGCTTGACACCCTCCTTCACGTTGCCTTCGTTGCGCCATGCCTCGTGCCACCAGGCACGGCCGTTGCCTTCGAGCGTCCCCCTACCCTTGATGGCGATATTCTCGGCATCGTAGGCGGCAATAAGCGGATGAAAGCTCTTCATCACCACGCCTTCGTAACGCATTTCCACATAAGGCATATAATGGTCGAAATTATCCGAAAAGCAGAGGCTGGCACCGGCTTCCACCTCGAGCGTGATATGGCTTTTCAGCGTGATGGGACCCGTCAGGTACTTGCCCGCAGGGAAATACAGCGTACCCCCGCCACAGGTTTCGAGCGTATCGATGGCTCGGGCGATGACCTCGGTATTCAGAAACGAACTGTCATTCTTGGCACCGAAATCGAGCATATTGATAAAACGGGCTTGCGCCACATTCAGGCTGAGTGCTAGACACAAAAGCGTAAGGACTTTTTTCATATTATTCTTGATTGGGGTTTTTGAAAGCCGGCCAGGCATAACTGCCCGGTTTTAGCGTGATATAGCAGTGAGGTTCCTGATTAAGCCGCAGTTGTACCACACCGGGTGTCCATTCACGCACGGGCGTAAAGCTGTTCCAGCCCAGACGCTGAAATAGGCTGTAGGCCGTAGCGCCACCTTCGATGAACAGATGCGAGGGTCTTATTTTTTGCAACAGCAGATACATCGATTCGGTCATACGGTAGCGCAGGTGTTCGGCGCAGGACTCAAATTTGACGGGCTTGGCGCCAAAGCGCACCAACAAACGCTTACTGATATTCCAAGCGGCGGCGCAAGCCTCCACAAAAGAACGGATGTCCGCATCGGTCACCTTTTCTTCTTGCAACATCGATGCGGGCAAGTTCATGAGCGGCATGCCCCGGCGGGCCAGTTCGTCCGAAGCCTGCATGCTGCTCAAGTGCGCACTGCCGCATATCATCAGACAATCTTGCAGGTCGGCTGCCGAAAGAGGGGCTTCGTCTTGGGGTTCAGCCTTGACAAGACCCAAATCTATCTGTTCTTCAAGATATTCGCGCAAAAAATCGGCGCTGCCGCCGGCCAGGGTCTGGTCTTGACACAGCCGCACACAAGCGCGCAAGTCTTCTTTGGTAGCCGCATCCGGTACCTGATAGGGCAAGGTGGCGGAAGTCAGGGTGTTGCGCGTTTCCAGCAGGGTGTGCACCTGCGAGCTTTTGGCCGGAAATTCGGGGTCGTTGGCAAAGGCGGTATCGGCCAGCAGCTTGTCGCCCACATAATACAACCCGTCCCTGACCGAACGCGAAGTGGCCGTATTGGCAGGCTGGATAAGCAGCGAAGTCTTGCCCAGCACTTCGGCTATAGCGTTCATTTCCAGCAAGACCCAGCCGCGCAGAGCCGAATCTATTTTTTTGAGCACACAACTTACACCGGCGGCCTTCAGATTTTCGGCCAGTAGTCTGGAAACCTTCACAGCGCCTTCAGCTGTAAAGGAGCGCGTGTCTTCGGCCAGCACCAGCACAGCGGCATCGACACTCCTGATGCTCTCCACATCGGGAATATCGCTCAGAAAGCCGACGGCAACACCTTTTCTCAGGCAGATGCCGGCAACCTCGGCCGCACCGGTAAAATCGTCTGCAACGATACAAATCATAACTATCTATTTTGCGCCATTTTCAAGGCATAGTCGATGGAAATCAGCATGGCATCTTCGCAGGCAATACCCTTGCCGGCTATCTCGAAAGCCGTGCCATGGTCTACCGAAGTACGGATAATGGGCAGGCCGAGCGTGATGTTCACGCCCTTGACGCTATCCATTTTCTGTTTTTCGTTATTCCACTTGAAACCCACCAGTTTGAAGGGAATATGACCTTGGTCGTGATACATGGCCACGCAACCGTCGAATTTGCCTTGCACAGCTTTGGCAAATACGGTGTCGGGCGGCACCGGACCTTCCACATCGTAACCTTGCGCACGGGCAGCTTCAATGGCCGGAATGATTTCGTCAATTTCTTCGCGGCCAAACAATCCGTTCTCACCGCTGTGAGGGTTAAGACCGGCCACAGCCAGACGGGGCTTCTCGATGCCAAACTGACGGCAAGCGTTGTATAGCAACCCAATCACATTGAGGACACGGTCTTTCTTGGCGCGGTCGCAGGCTTCACGCAAGGACACGTGCGTGCTGACATGGATAACCCTGAGCGAGTCGTCGGCCAGCAGCATGGCATAATTGTCGGTGCCCGTGTAGTGGGCATATATTTCGGTGTGACCCGAGAAATTGAACCCAGCCTTGTGGATGGCTTCCTTATTGATAGGTGCCGTCACGGTAGCATCGACCAGGCCCTTCATGGCCAGGTCGATATTGCAGCGTACCGCTTCGAAGGCGGCACGTCCGCACATGGCCGATACCTGACCATACTGCAGGCTGTCCATATCCACATTGTCCAGGTCGTAAACATCGATGCAACCATACTCGAAACGGGCATCGTCCACGTCCTTGACGGCGCGCACGCGCAAGGGAGCAGCCAGAAAATCAATGGCGGCCTGCATCACCTTGGCATCACCTACCACCATGGGGCGGCATTTTTCATAGACAGCGGCACACTG
Source organism: bacterium (assembly GCA_963617485.1). Taxonomy (GTDB): domain Bacteria; phylum Bacteroidota; class Bacteroidia; order Bacteroidales; family UBA1402; genus UBA1757. Next base: position 111,820 of record CAVEPA010000001.1, read on the forward strand.
CAAGGCCTTGACCGTAATTTCGGGACCGATGCCTGCAGGGTCGCCCATACTTATGCTGACTATAGGTTTCATACCTTATCAATAAATGTTTTCGTAAATATTTATCACATCCTCACGCGTAATTTCGCGAGGATTGTTCGACAGCAGACGTGTCACGTTCATGGCCATATCGGCCATTTCGGGGATATCTTCCTTGTTGATGCCGATTTCCGACAGATGTTGGGGAATGCCACATTGGGCAGACAGTTGCTGAATATAATCGATAACGGCATCGGCATTCTGTTGGTTGTCCATGCGGTAAGGCAGGCCTATTTCCTTGGCCATGGCTCCGAAACGCGCCAAACAAGCAGGTTTGTTGAAACGCAGCACTTCGGGCAACAGCAAAGCGTTGGCCAAACCGTGCGACATATGATATTTGCCGGCCAAACCATACGAGAGCGCATGAACACCGCAAGTGTTCACCGGGCCCAAGCACAAACCGCCCAACATCGAGGCCAGGGCCAGCGATTCACGGGCGTGTTTGTTGCGGCCGTCACGGCAAGCTTTAAGCAAGTTCTTGCAAACCAAGCCGATACCGCGCAAGGCATAAGTATCAACAAAGGGATGCGCGTGCACATTGATATAGGCTTCGATGCAGTGACAAAGCGCGTCCATGCCGGTCTCGGCCGTAATCTTAGCGGGCAGGCTCATGGTAAAAACAGGGTCAATCAACGTGCAGTCGGGCAACAGGAAGGGACTGATGATGCCCTTCTTTTCACCGTCTTTGGAATCGAGCAGTATGGCGTTGGGCGACACTTCGCTACCTGTACCGGCCGTTGTGGGCGCACAGTACAGCAAGATATCACGCTTGTCGACAAGGCCTTTGCCGAAGCATTTGTCAACGGATTTTCTGCGGTTGCACAACGCAGAGAGCAATTTAGCCACATCCAGCACACTGCCGCCGCCCACGCCCAGCACCAAGTCGGGCGCAAAAGCGGAAGCATCCTTGCGGAGTACATCGAAATAATCGGTGGTGGGTTCACCGGGCAAAGTATAGTCCAGTTTCTTTATTTTCAATCCCTTGTCTGTCGCAGCCTGCAAGGAGCTTTCCAGCATGGGCCAGATGGGGCCTACCGACAAGACCAGCACCTTCTTCACAGATGCCTGCATAGCTTCGTCTATCCATGAAGCAAAACAATCGCTGCCGACAATCAGTTTTTTCGGCGTTACAATTTCTACTTGATTCATTTCTTCAAACTTTCAATACTATAATCGTAGATAGTCAGACCCTTTTCGATATTGGGCTTGGGGAAGAAGAGACTGGCCACATAACCAACCACCAGCACAATAAGGTGGCTATAGACACCCAGCATATAATGATGGTGCGGGAAATTCCATTTGCCCAAGTCGAGGATAAGGCGTTCTGTGCCGTTCACTTCAATATGGGTAGTAGTCAGTACGGCATAGGCAGTAAACAGCACGCAGACAGCAAGTCCGATGTACAGACCCTGCTTGTTGGCGCGACGGCTAAACAGACCCAGCAGGAAGATGCCCACGATACCGGCCGAGAAGATGGCGTAAAGGTCGAAAACGACACCCAGCACACCCTCGCCTTGCCAAGCTTCGTAGAGTATGGCCACGCCCACCGTTGCCAAACCGGAAACGGCCACCATAGCACGGCCTAGCACCAGACGCTGACGGTCGGTGCAGTTGGGATGGAAACGTTGGTAATAGTCTTCCACGATAATGGCCGACAGACAGTTCATATCCGAATCGAGGCTCGAAACGGCGGCGGCCACCAGAGCGGCAATAACCAGACCCGACACGCCCACCGGCAGCTGCGTCATGATAAAGTACGGGAAGACCTCATCGGAATTGATGCCTTCGGGCAACACGGCCGTACCGTTGTGGTAGAACACATACAGCAGCGAGCCTATCAGCATAAACATCGTCCAGATGGGCACACTCAAACCCACACCGATATAGGCGGCCTTCTTGGCTTCCTTGTCGGATTTGGCCGTCAGATAGCGTTGCACGATGGTCTGGTCGGTACCATATTTCTGCAAGGCGTAGAAAGCACCGTTGATGACCATCACCCAGAAAGTCAATTCGGAAAAACTGAACTTGTAAGGGCCAAAACCGATTTTCTTCATGGCAATGGCATCGTGGAAAATCTGACCGGGACCCGCTTCGGGTGCTACCAGCAAAACAACCACACAGACCAGACCGCCCAAAATCAATAACAGGCCTTGAATCACGTCCATCCAGATAACGCCTTCCATACCGCCCACATAGGTGATGGCAACGATAAGCAGACCCAGCACCACAATAATACTCAAGGTGTTGATACCCGTCATGCTGTGCGTGGCCAGAGCCACCAGATACAGCACCGTACCCATCTTGGAGAAGTGCGTCAAGGTAAAGGCCAGCGAAGAATAGATACGGGCAATCAAACCGAAGCGGCGTTCGAAATACTCGTAGGTACTCAAACGTATCATCTTGCGGAACAGCGGCACGATGGCCCAGATAAGGAAAATCAGCACCACCGGCACCATCAGGCCCTGCACGAGCAGAATCCAGTTGCCCTTGTAGGCGGCCGAAGGATAAGCCAAAAAGGTGACACTACTGATAAGGGTGGCAAAAATGGACAGGCCGATGGCCCAGGCCGGAATCTTGTTGCTGCCGGCGAAATAGGTGGCGGAGTCTTTGTTGTTGCGCGATGCGTAAATGCCCACGGCCACGGTGATGACCAAGGTCAGCACCACAATAAGGATATCTATCCAATGTATTCCTACGCTCATAAGGACAAAGCTTTGAATTGTTCAACAATACGACGGTTTTCCTCTTCGGGGAACTCGTCAAGCGGGGGCATCATGGTGGTGCCGCAAAGGCCGGCATCGTGCATGAGAACCTTGAGGGCAGCCAAAGACTCGCCCAGCGTGCGGCCCTTCTGGTAAACGACGGCCACCTTGTCGGTGAGTGCCTGCCAAGTATCGGCCTGGTCGTAATCGCCGGCGAGGAAAGAGCTGTAAAGCTTGCCGTAGAGTTCGGGGACGATGTTGCCCGTCGAAGGAACGATACCGTCGGCACCCCACTTGAGGCTGTTGGCACCCTGAGCGCCCCAACCGCAGAAGAGCGAGAAATCGTCACGGTCGCGGAACATGGAAATGCTGGTCTTGAGCCTTTCCTCGTCGCGCTCGGAATCTTTCAGACCGGCCATGTTTTCGTGATGGCTCAGGCGCTCCACAACATCCAAGGGCAAGGACATCTGCGTAGTCGATTTAATATTGTACATAAACACCGGGGCCTTGGCCTCATCGGCCAGATGCAGGTAGAACTTCTCCATCTGCGCAGGGGTTAGGATGTAATAGGCAGGCAAAGTAGCCACCACAGCATCGACACCCATAGAGGCATATTCGTTGGCCAAAGCGACGAGGGCCTGTACATCGTTGCCCACCAGACCGGCATAGACCCGTTGGCCAGGAGCCTTGGCATCGACGGCGGCCTGCATGAATCGCAGACTCTCCAGGGGTCCTACCGAAGCTGATTCGCCGGTGGTTCCCAAAACCAAAGGCGAAATGCCGTTGGCAGCAAAACGCTGCATGATACGCGCTACGGCCTGCGTATCAATCGTAAAATCGGGGCAAAGAGGTGTCACCATGGGCACCACAACTCCCTTAAATTTCTTCATTATATGTTGTCTTTAAATGTTGTTACAAGCCTAGTCTAGCACAATTTCCAGCTTCTGTAGCTGCGCGGCTCGGGCCACTTGTTTACCGTCCACAAAGATAATAAAGCCTTGGCCTTTTTTGAAATGACTGCCGTCTTTATCCCACAGGATGCTGACATTTTTTCCATGATAAGGGATGGCATCCATGCAGAACCAGTCCCATTGGTCCTGGGGAATCAGCGGATTGATTTCCAGAACATTGTCCTCGCGCGGACGCAGGCCCATCAATCCGGTCACCATCAAGTTGGCAAAGGTGGAATGGTTGTAGTAGCGGCTGCGCAACTGGTCGCCCTTGAGCCAATAGCCCGTCACTTCGTCCAAATACTCGCCGATATAGGGGCGGCCACGGTGGTATTGCGACTCCACATACAGATTCATGTGCATGAAATACACACTGTCGTTGATATAGCTCTGAGGATAGTCGTTCAGAACATTGGCCATAGCCGTCAGGGTTTGCGAAGAGGCAAAGGGCCACACAGCACCATCCCACTCGCACTGGCCCGTACCATGCGAACGGAACTGCGGATGACGGCGCTCGGCCGTGGTCAGGCCGTAAGGAGCAAGGAAACCTTGCTCGTCGCACACTTGCAGCCAAGCTTTTTCGTAGTCTTTGTTCGTGTCGGGCAGATAAAACATCCAAGGAATATAGCCGATGGCTTCACGCACCTGGGCCAATTCGCCGTCAGCTATGCGGCGGGTCTCGAAAAAGCCCTGTTCTTCATTCCAAAGACGGGTCTGCACCAATTGCTTCAAGGTATCGGCTTTGGCTTGGAATAAGGCCGCTTTGTCTTCCTGACCGGCCATGCGGAACATTTTTGCCAGCGCCACGGCATTGCCGTACATATAGCTGTTGATGGTGGGACGCGCGTTCTTGATTTTACGTCCGCCGCTGATGGATTCCTCCATGCCATCCTGCACATCGCCCTGCCAGAACAGACCTTCCGGCCAGCGTTGGGCTTCCCAGGCCAGATAATGGGCTTCCAAATCGGGCAACAAATCGAGCAGGTAGTCCTTGTCTTGATGCACCAGATAGCGTCCATACAGCGAATAAGGTATCCACGAACTGTATTTCATCATCTTCTTCATGGGTTTACCCTCGTTGCCACGCAACCAAATATGCAGATAATCATCCAAATAAGACTGGTTGTGTACCCAACGCAGTTCATCGATATGATGACCAACCGCACACGCGATGATATTGTATTTGTCGGCATAGCTGCGCTTTACCAGGAACTCGTTCACCACATAACCCTGGGGCGTGAGCTGCAGGCCTTTGCGCAACGACCACCAACGATAGTACCACATTTCCTCGAAATTATCCTGCGGACAGCTAAAGAGCGGTATATTTTCCACCATCCAGTCCCAAGCCTCGGCATTGGGGATGGCTTGCGCAATGGGTTCGTCTTCCATGCGATTGAAATAATCGACATAATGCTTGTAATCTTCTGCCTTGAGTATCTGGGCCTGCGATTGGGGAGCTTCGTTTTCAGCCTGTGTTTCAAGAGAATAAATGCGGAAAACAGCCTCTTGTGCTTCCATGGCGGATGCTTCGGGCAGGTCTTCGTACCAGTCGGCGGGGGTGTCGGCAGTGGGGAAATAGCGCACATCGCCGGTGCGGAAAACCACCCTTTCCAAGCTGGCGGCCGGTGCGTAGAAAATGCGTGTCACTTTGCGTCCGCCGTTCACGCACACGGTGTAGGCTCGATGTTCACAGTCCACATCCAGCTCGATGAGGTATTTCTGTCCAGCCTGATAAGCGCCCAAATTGTTGTAACGGGCACCCGACTTGGAGTAGATTTTGCCGTCGCTGTTGAAGCTGATACGGATGGAGGGCTGACCTTTGGCATCCTGCACTTCCACCTGCAACTGGCCATAATTGTTCTGCTGGGGTTGCACTTCAAAGGCAAGCTTGAACTTGGATGATGCGGGAAAAACCTTTTCGGCCTTGGCATAATCATGCGGGTCTTTGTCGCTGAGTGTCAGGCATTTAACACCTTGAGCATCTTGGCCCATTTTAACGGGAGCCCATACCAAATCATAAGTGTTCCAGTAGTCAAGCTCACGACCGTCGGGCATCTTGTCGAAGACATCACGCTGATGTGTTGCGGCCTTGCAGACGATGGGCACAGGCACAGAGCTAACCCAAATATCTTCCTTGTTCATGCTGTAGGTAAGCCACATTTTGCCATCGGCAGGTTGGCCGTTACCTTCCTGAATACCACGCACATACTGCGGACCGCGATTCTTGTATTGGCCGCCGTAGCGCAAAGGCGAAAGCTCGCCGTGCACCAGCATCAGGTCCGTATAGTCCAAGCCGTCTACCGAGGTGGAAACGGCCAAGGGCCAACGGTATTCGGAAGGATTGTACACCGTGGCGAACTTGCCATCGCTGGTGCGCTGACCCCAAATCTTGGCATTGCTGTTGACAAAGCCGTGGGCACGCTGCACAGGTTCGTACCAAGTATGGCCGCCATCTTTGCTGATGGATGTGAGCGCATGCTTCCAAAGGCCCACCACATCGCCGTTATCGAGATGATAATACGAGAAGGCTTTGTATTGTTTCTTGAGGGGAATAAGCGCATCGTCACGGTCGGACTCTTCCACCATCTGCATCATATAGAGCGGATTGGCCAGAATTTCATCGCAAGCAGCCACAAACTTGCGGTCGCGGCTCTTCTTGTAGAAAGGATAGGACGTGTTCTTGGCGTTGAAATTGTGGTTGTAATGCAGAAAATAGATAGGTCCGTAACTGCCGTCGGCCTTGATTTCGCGCACCACGCGCCCTATGCCGTTGCCATCGTTGGGGTCGTCCTTAGGGAAAAGCGCGATGCCATAATAGGCCAAGGCCAGCAACTTATCGTATTTTTTAGACACATAGAAACCCACACGCTGGTGCATCAGCGCCGAGGTCTTGCCATCGGCCTTGGGGCCATCGGGTGTTTTCTGCAAGCCTTCGGGCAAGATATAGGGCGGGAATATCACTTCGGGCTTCGACCATTCTTGACCGTCGACGGAATGCATCAGCAGCGTTTGGCAGGGCGGGATGTGTTCGCTCACCGAATCGCTCAGGTATTCCACATAGAACTTGCCGTGCCAATAGGCCATCATGGGCGCATGGTTATACGTCCAGCCGTAGCCGTCGCTTTCTTGCGGCATTTCGCGGTTGGCACGCATAATCTGCTGATTGTGCACACCGATGGCGGGCTGCAACTGTCCGTGATGATAGTCGACATTCGACATGACATTGCCGGAATAATGCACCAAATCCTTGGTGACATCCAGCGTTTCCTGGGCCATAACAGGTGCGAGCACCGTCAGGGCGGCTGTCAAGAGGAGTGATTTTCTCATTGTATGAAGTTTTCGTTTTTCAACAGGTTTTCTATCCATTCGTCCAGCATGGGCAAAGGCTTGCGAGCCTTGAGGCTCTGTATCTCGGCATCGCGGATGGTCGATGTGCCGCCGTCACCTTTGTTCATCAGTTTGGCCGCCTCGGCCGATTTGTGTCCGAGACGTTCTTCCAATTGTTCGTAATATAGGCTCCAAGGACTGACATGATTGTTACAGCCCTCCCAGTAGCCTTTACCGTTGAACTGTCCCCAAGCGCCATAGGCGTAGTTGTTGCCCAAGACTTCGGGTTTCACCACCGTAACCATCGATGCAGTGGAGTTCCAGAACGTAGTATTGGTGGTAGTCCAGCCATCGAAAGCATTGTTGTAATCGGGGATATTCGTGCGCAAGGCATTACCGCTGACGCTACAGATATCGAACAGCACGCCGCTGGACCAAGCTTCGATACAGCCGCTGTAGCTTTGCGGCATCAACGACCAGCACTGCACAAAGGCATTCGGACCATGTGCAGCACCTACCGCAAAATCGTGACAACCTCCACTGGCTTGAATACGCAGACAAAGCACTTGGCTGCCCTGCACGTAAAACGAAGCGCCCTCGCCCCTGGACAAGCCTTCATAGACACAATCCTGCACCGTAATGCGACGGGCAGCGGATGTCACATGCACAGCTTCCTGCACACTCTGTTCGAAACGGATAGCGCGCACCCAGACATCTTCAGCATCATCTATGCAGATACCACCACCTTGCAGCACCAAGTTTTCCACTCCCACCTGCCGTAGCACGCCGGGGTTCTTTATCGGGACGATGCTGGCTTCGGCAGCAGACAGGGCATACGAGAGTGGCGCATCGAGCGTAAGGCTACGTCCGTCGATGGCGCTCACTTGACGCTCCCAGTAAAGATGCGGCCCTTGGGAAATGGCCAAGCGGTCGCCCACGCGGAAACGCTGACGTTCCAGCACCATGGTGCGTCCGCCCAGTGGCAAATCTTCGGCCAAACGGCAGCTTTTCTTGGTATTACGCTGTTGACGGTCTGCGCCCTGCAGCTGGAGCATAGGCTCATCGGCAGAACCTTCGTAACGTAGCACAGTAGCTTCACCGCTCATGCCACTACCACGCAGCACCAAACCGGAAGCCTTGATTTTCAGCGATGTACCAAGACGATATTCACCGGGGGCCAGCAACAAAGCTCCGCGAAATCCATCGGCAGCGGCCGGCATGGCAGCCAATTGGTCCAAAGCCTCCTGGATGGCTGTCGTGGCATCACCTTGTATAGGGCCAAGCCGCAGCTGGATACCCACCATGGGAAGTTCCTCTTCACTTGCCTTGTAACCACAATAAGAATAGTCGGGACAAAGCAAGGGCTTGTCTTTCTGTGCTGCCATAGACGACAGCACACATATACTGAGTAAAAGAAGGATATATCTTTTCATCACAACAAAACAGTTACTGAATGAGGTGTAAAAACTATCGGTAGAGCCATAGCAGACCCTTACTGTCGAGACTGACAGGCTTGGAGGCCTTCAACTTAAAGGTTTCGCCCATTACCTCTCCGCTGCGGGGATTGATCCAGCAGGCGCGGTAAGTGCGTTTGTCGCCCTTGAGATCGACATTAATCTTGTCGCCGTGAGGAGCATAGAAAACGTAGCCCACCCCGGCCTTGCCACGCTGCATACATGCTTCGTTATCGATGGCTTGCATCTGAGTGGCAGCCTGCTTGAAGGCCAAGGGCAAGTTTTTGGGCAGACTGCAAAGCGAGGCGCCCGCCATAAAGGCCGACCAGGCATCACCGCCCGTCGAGAGCAGCACGGCTTTGTCGGGGAAACGCTGGCGATAGTCTAGAATCACTTCATAAATGCGTTCTTCCATATTGCGGGCCTTGGCATTTTCATCCAGCACTTCGAGTTTTTCGTTGCGCAAACGGTCGAACTGGCGGGGTGCCAAACTAAGGCCGCCACGGGGCGCATAGAAGCCCTTCATAGTAGGACGCCAAAAACGGATATCGATAACATCCACCAGGGCTGCATATTTTTCATCGGCCAAAATAGCGTCCTGTACATCTTTGGTACAGCTCAAGGCCACCTTGGCATCGTGGCCGGTTTCTTTTTCCCATTCTCCGATGGTTTCCAGCCAGAACTGCACGAAATGCAGCGGTCCGGTATATTCTTCGCTCAGGAAGAAGATGACACTACCATTGTCGGCAAACTCGTCCAGCGCTTTGCGGATATAGTTGCGGTAGAGCTCGCGGCGCGGTGCATAGCTGACATCGTAGAACTGCTCGGCCATATAGACGCGCTTGTCGATGGCATATGGCACTGGCTCGGGGAAGCCCATATCGTTGATATTGTTGGCACTGCGCCAAGGACAATCGGCCCAATGGGCACCGGCCTCCAGAATATTGTGTTGGAAGAAGTACTGATGAAAAAGCACCAGACCTTTTTGGTCGGCCAGATTGGCATATTTTTTCAGTCGCAGCCAATACCAGGTGTTCCAACGGGTCAGGTCGTACTTGCTCAAACCGTCATAGGCCTGCCCTTGCCCGCTGCGGGCGAAAGGCTGTTCGTAGAAGGGTGCCCACACATAACCGTCCATACGGCGGATGCGTTCGTGGTCGTCGCGGCGACGGTCGTACCAAAGTCCATAGTGATGAACGAGCGCCACCTTGTTCTTGGCCACCATCTGGTCGGTGAGCTCATCAATGTCGTCGGTAAAGCCCTCGCCCACCCGGCCGGGTACCCAACGGGTCACATGCGGACGGCTGTTAGTGGCCAGATAGCGGCTCTTGAGCGAACCGTTCCACCAGATTATGCCTTGCGACGAACCGCTCATCACGGCACCGTCGCGGACAAGCAAACCTTGCTGCAACTGCATGAGTGCGGGTTGCGACTGCTGCGTTTCGGGCCGGTAACCGGCAGTCCAGCGGTCGAGGTCGGGGCGGCCCGCAGCGGCAGGCCACTCGGTCTGTGTCTTCAACATATCGCGAACTTCGGCAGTGGCCTTGCCGCTGCGGGCTGCCAGCTGCGCAAAGAACAGCGAAGGCTCCGCCTGACACTGGGCGCACTCGGATTCCGTCCAGTTGTGAGCCGTGGGCGGATTGGGATGAGCCAGCACGGCTGCCCGGCAACGCCACATCATGGAGTTGCCCGCCGTCCAGCCGGCACCCATGGCATCCTGACCGCGGTTGCCGTAAGCCAGCACCACATCCTGCCCTTCGAAACCGTCGAAAAGCAAACCGGTGGTCCAAGCATCGGCCGCGCCGCTAAGATGATACGAAGCCACCGCCTTACAGTCTACAAAAGCATTGGGACCTGGAGCCACACGTCCCGTCGAGAAATCATGCAAGCCTTGTTCGGCATACAGACGAAGGAACAGGCATTGGCCGCCCAAGGTATGGAAAGTGCAACGGCGCGTGCCGCCAATTTCAGAAACCGGCTCGTAGGAGCGACAGTCGGCCACAGTGACACGGCGAACATTTTCAGTAATAAAGACGGCCGAACCGGCAAAATGGCGGCAAGTGACATTGCGCACCCAAAGGTCCTGACCATGGTCCAAAATGATGGCCATCCAACGATGATTCTCGTCCTTGGGTTGGGACTCGTCGTAGGTGGAGCGCAAGCGCAGGTTTTCGACAGCCGAATGCGAAATGCGACCGGGCCACTGCTGGGTCTGCACGAAAGCATCCTCGCGGTTGATGGCACAAGTAATGGGAGCGTCCAATCTCAGGTGCTGCCCGTCGACAGAAACGATATCACGTTGCCAACGCACTTCTACATCGCTGGGACGGGTGTCGTCGCCCACCTTCCAGCCCAAGTAACTGGTAGCACCGCCAAAATCGTTCATATCCATGCTGTCTATCCAGCTTTGGCTGGCCCAACGCGACAAGACAATGGTTTGTCCGGCCGCCAGGCCGGACACGTCATCCAGCACTACGCTCATGTCTCCCACAGCCACGCTTTGGCTGCAAGTGCGTTTCGGACCCAATTTGGCATCGGCCTTGCCGGCCACCCGTATCAAAGCCTGACGGTCGTAACCGGTGCCCAATAGTTCGGTAGCCTCAGCGCCCTCGTCCAAGGCCGAGCCGCTGCCTCGCAACACCACGCCCGAAGCCGCGATGCGCAAAGAACCGGCAATCTCATATCGACCGGGAGCCAACTGCACCGCACCGCGAAAGCCGTCCTCTCCCAAGGGTAAAGCCGACACATAGTCGATAGCAGCTTGGATATAGGCCGTAGCATCGCCCGTCATGGGCGGCACATAAGCCTTCACTTCCACATAAGGGATAGCTTCACTCGAAGCGCAATAACCACTATAAGAATAATCGGGAATAGGATTGCCCTGCACATCCGTATAGCCGGGCAAAGCAGCCGGAAAAGCCGGCAAAACCCACCCTAGCAGGCAGGTCAATACAATCCACAGTATTTTTTTCATCGTAGGGGACAAAAAAGCCGCCCGCCACCTTTATTCAAGGAGGCAAGCGGCCTGACAAACAGATTGATTATTTGTTGTTTTTCTGAGCTTCAGCTTGTTTGGTGCGTTCGTACCAGGCCTCGCGTTCTTTTTTCAAGTCGTAGCCACGACCGGAAAGATAATTGTTGATACGGCCTTTGTACTTGCCGAACCAGGCATGTTTCATCTTGGAGTCGGAGCAGTCCATGGCATATTCTCGGGCTTCCTTCAGCGCAGCCTTGATATAAGCGATTTCTTCGGGCTTGAGGCTGGGAATCATATCCAAATGAGCCTGCAAAGTACGCGGATAGACATTCATGGTCATACCATCCTTCACCTTTTCTATCTGGTCGTAATCGAGGTTGGCATCCAACTGGCAAACGAAATAGTAATGCTTGGCCTGCAGTTGATAACGCTGGTTGTGGAAAGCCTCGTTGAGCAAAGCCACTTCCTCTTCCTTGCTGATGTCCATGGCCTTGATTTCATCTTCCTTAGCCTTGTATTCATCGTTGATTTTGCCAAGGTCGATGTATTGGGTGGCAATCAATTCCTTGATGAAATCTTGTTGGGTAACGGACTCGATGGCCAAGGTCTTGACAATGTTGTCGGCACGCCCGTAGATAACCCTGCGGTATTCCTCATCGGTCTGCTCGGCACGCAAGAGCGGCAAAGAGAGCAGCATCAGGGCACATAGAAATAATCTCTTCATTGTAAATAAGTAATAGTCAGTTATGTAAGTTCTTAAAGTCAGTCATTTTTGAGGGCGGGGCGCTTGCATCTGCTGGCAAGGAACGTGCCAAGGAAACCCACCACGAAGATTACCACCGTACCGATAACGATGGTCAAGTTGCCGTTGAGACGACAGCGGTAAGGCTCCCAAGCCCCCGTAAACAGATAGGGGCTCAGGCTCATCCAGAAGATAACGGCCAAACCGGCCAGCACACCGATAACGGCAGCCGTCTTGTTGACCTTGCGGCTGAGAAAGCCCAAAAGGAAGAGGCCCAGCATACCACCGCTGAAAATGGAAGCCAGTTTCCACCATGTGTCCAGCACACCGTCAACGCCCATCATCAGCAAGGCCACTACAACGCCCAGCGCACCCAAGATAACCGAAGAGCTGTAGAGCACCACCATACCCTCCTTCTCGCCGACATTCTTCTTGAAATGTTTGTAGAAGTCGGTCAAGATGATGGTGGAAGCGCTGTTCAAGCTGGTAGAAACGGTACTCATGCCCGCTGCCATAATGGAAGCAATCATCAAGCCCGTAATGCCGGTTGGCAAGCCATTGACGATGAAATAGGGGAAGACTTGGTCGCCGGCGATGCCTTCGGGCAGCGTGCCTGCAGTTTTGTAGTATACGAATAGTGCCGTACCGATATAAACGAAAATCAAGGAAACGGGGATATAGAGCAGACCTCCCAAGAGGGTGGAGTTTTTGGCACTCTTGTCGTCCTTGGCCGTCAGATAACGCTGGATATAGTTCTGGTCGATGCCGTAGTTCTGCAGGTTGGTGAACAGACCATAAATGAGCAGTACCCAGAAAGTCTTTTCCGTCAGGCTACCGCTAAGACTACCCATGCTGAACTTATGGTACTCGTTACCCACTTGGAAGAGCGTATCCAGCCCACCGGGAATTTTAACCGTGAGCAGGACAGCGCAGGCCACCGCACCCACAATCAGAATAATGCCCTGAATGGCATCGGTCCAAATCACCGCCTTAATACCGCCCATGGCCGAAAACAGTAGCACAGCCACACCCGTCACGATGATAATGGTGGGGATGCTCCAGCCTATCATATAGTTGAGCGGCAATGCCAGCAGGAAAAGGATGGAGCCCATACGCGCCAGCTGCGTAAGCAGATAGCACACGGCCACATACACGCGAGCCCAGTATCCGAATTTTACCTCCAAATAATGATAGGCCGACACGGAATTCATGCTGCGATAGAGCGGCACGAAGAGCTTCACGGCCAGCCAGGCGGCTACCGGAATGGACAGGCTGAATACAAAAGGATTCCAGTTGTTGGAATAAGCTTCGCCAGGATAACCCAGAAAGCTGATACTGCTCACGAAGGTGGCAAAGATGGACATGCCCACCGCCCACGAGGGCAGACTGCCGTTGGCTTTGGTAAACTGGTCGGTGGCCTCTTTGTTCTTACGTCCTCGGAAATAGAACGAACAGCCGAAGAGCACAATGCCCACCAGAAAGCCAATAAAGACGATATAATCGATAAGGGTGATACTGGTCTGCATAAGCATTAGGGATTGACAACCTCGATGTTCAAGCTTTCAAGAATCTGGCGCACCTTGGCTCTTTCAGGAGCATTGAACTTCTGGAAAGGCAAAGCCATATAGTCGCTGCAGATACCCATCAGAGAGCAGGCGCACTTGACACCCTTCAGATAGCTGGAACCGTAACGGCCCACCTTATAGATGGTATTGCTGATGTACATAATCTTCTCCTGCAGCTCGTTCAAACGGTCGATATTCTTGGCAACGGCTGCGTTGTACATATCTACGTAAAGTTGCGGAAACATATTGGCACCGCCGTTCACACCGCCATGACCGCCGAAAAGCACGGCCTCGCCTGTCAGTTCTTCGGGACCCATCAACAAGGCGAAATCGGGACGGTCTTTCATGGCCTGAATAAGCGAATGGAAGTAAACCAGATTGCCCGAACTGTCTTTCAAACCAATAACGTTGGGATGCTCGGCAATGGCCTTCACCGTAGAGGGTTCAATCATCACCTTGACGTGCGAAGGCATATTGTAGAGAAACATCGGCAGGGGCAGCACTTCGGCCAAGCCGTGATAGAAATCAATCAGTTCCTGCTGGGCAGGTGCATAATAGTATGGAGGTGTGCAGACCACAGCGGAAGCACCGCAATGGAAAGCCTTTTCGGCCAAATTGACGCTCTCTTGGATAGAAGTGTCGGAGACACCCACCAGCACCGGCACACGGCCAGCCACCTGACGGCAGGTACGTTCAATCATCTCCTTGCGGAGATCGTAGCTGATACTTTGGGCTTCGCCGGTAGTACCCAAGATGAACAGACCATGTACACCACCAGCCAATATATGCTCAATCAATCGTTCCAGTCCTGCCACGTCCAAAGTGTTCATATCGGACAAGGGGGTAATCATAGGGGGAACTATGCCCTGGATTTTCAATGATTTCATTTGAATGAATTATTAGTGAGCGCGAAGGTAAAAAGAATAAGCTTGAACAACAAGAACGGCCCGGAAGTCCGGGCCGTTCTCAACATTATTTAACTAGGTTTAACCTGGCTTTGACAGGCATTAACCCAACATCGACAGCAAGATACCGGCAGCCACAGCCGAACCGATAACGCCGGCCACATTGGGACCCATGGCGTGCATCAGCAAGAAGTTGCTGGGATTTTCTTCCTGACCCACCGTTTGGGAAACACGGGCGGCCATAGGCACAGCCGATACACCGGCCGACCCGATAAGCGGATTGATTTTTTCCTTGCTGAAGACATTCATCAACTTGGCCAGCAGCACACCGCCGGCAGTACCGCAAGAGAAGGCGATGATACCCATAGCCAGGATAAGCAAAGTCTTGATGTTCAGGAAGGTATCAGCCGTTGCAGTGGCACCCACGGACAGACCGAGGAAAATAACCACAATGTTCATCAACTCGTTCTGGGCAGTCTTGCTCAGACGGTCAACCACACCGCATTCCTTCATCAGGTTACCCAACATCAAGCAGCCGATAAGCGAAGCGGCATCGGGCAAGAACAAAGCCACCACCACCGTAATGACGATGGGGAAGATAATCTTTTCGGTCTTGCTCACCGTACGCAGCTGACTCATCTTGATGGCACGTTCCTTCTTGGTAGTGAGGGCGCGCATGATAGGCGGCTGGATAACGGGAACCAAAGCCATATAGCTGTAAGCGGCAATGGCAATCGGGCCCAGCAAGTGGGGAGCCAAACGGGTGGTCAAGAAAATGGAGGTAGGACCGTCGGCACCGCCGATGATACCGATAGAGGCAGCTTCCTGCTCAGTAAAGCCCAAGGCGTTGGCGGCCAGGAAGGTCATAAAGATACCCAACTGTGCGGCAGCACCCAGCAACAGGCTCTTGGGGTTGGCGATAAGCGGACCGAAGTCGGTCATGGCACCTACGCCCAAGAAGATAAGGCAGGGATAGAGATTGGCCTTGACACCGATATAAAGCACATCCAGCAAACCGGCTTCTTTCAAGACGGCACCATAGCTATGATAATCGGGATGGTTGACATCGAGGAAGTTCACCCAAAGTTCGTTGTGGAACATACCGGCACCGGGCAGGTTGGTCAGCAGCATACCAAAGGCGATAGGAAGCAGCAGCAAGGGTTCGTACTGTTTCTTGATGGCCAGGTACAGCAAAAGGAAGGAGATGCACAGCATCAAACCCTGTTGCCAGGTGACGTTGGCAACGCCCATGCTTTGAAAAAACAATAAAAGATCTTCCATGTTACTATTTTTTCAAGTTAGGCAATAACAACCAGCACATCGTCCTGCATAACGGTCTGACCGGGGGTAACCATAATCTTGCTTACCACACCGCTGCAATCGGCCATGATGGAATTTTCCATCTTCATGCTTTCGAGGGTGACCAAAGCCTGACCTTCCTTGACGTTCTGACCTTCGCTCACCAGCACCTTAACCACAGAACCGGGCAGCGGGCTGACAATCTTCTTGCCACCGGTCACGGGAGCGGCGGGAGCGGCAGCGGGCTTGGGAGCCTCAGCCTTGGGAGCGGCAGGTGCGGCAGCGGCGACGGGAGCAGCCTTGGGAGCAGCCGGTTCAACGGGAGCCGTCGAAGAAACACCCACAACGGTTTCCATATCAATCAGCTTTTCTTCCTGCATCACATTTCTGCCACTTTCCACATAGATGGCCTTGATAACGCCGTCCACTTCGGCCAGCACGTTGTTTTCCATCTTCATCGACTCCATGGTGAGCAACACATCGTTCTTCTTCACCTTTTGGCCAACACTTACCATCACCTTCATGATGGAGCCGGGCAGCGGCGATTTTACCGACAGAAGGATACCGGCAGCGGGAGCGGCCGTGCTGCCTGCAGCTTCCTGAAAACGGCGGGCCGATACCACGGCAGGGTTCTTTTCTTCTTTTTCTATGACAACGTTGAAGGGGGTTCCATTCACCACTACCTCTACCACATTGTCTTCTATTTCATTGACAGATGTTTCAAAAAGGTTTCCGTCAATTGTGAATTTGAATTCTTTCATTGTCTTAACGATGTAAATTGTTTATACCATAAATCTTTGAACTCCAGGGAGAGTAGCGACGGTCTACCTTCTTGGTGGTAACAGACGAAGGCTCTTCGTCGTGAACTCCACTGTAGTAAAGGTGCAGGGACATGGCAATGGCGGCCATGGCATTGCCCGTCAGGGTGATACCCTCCGACTTGATTCTCTGCTGTACAGCCACACCCGAATCGCGGGCTTCCTTGGGCTTGGGGGCTTTCACTCTGGGTTTCATCACCACGCCGAAAACATTCATCAGCAGGATGAGCACCACCAACAGCACAAACACCATCACAAAACCCACAATGGTAATCAACCATACATGCGGCCAGTTAACCGATAATATCAACATAAAGCACGAGGTTTAGAGAGGAATGTTACTGTGTTTCTTCAAAGGATTCGTCAGACGTTTGGTCTGCAGATTCTCGAAGGCGCGTACCACGCGGGCACGGGTATTGCGAGGCTCAATAACATCGTCGATGTAGCCACGGTTGGCAGCCTGATAGGGAGAAGCGAACTTTTCGGTATATTCAGCCTCCTTCTCGGCGATGAAAGCCTTTCTTTCTTCGGGATCCTCGATAGCCTTGATAGCCTTGGCTTGCAGCACACCAACGGCACCGCTGGCACCCATAACGGCAATTTCAGCATTGGGCCATGCGTAGCACATATCACCACGCAACTGCTTGCAAGACATCACGATATGCGAGCCGCCATAAGACTTGCGGATGGTAACCGTCACCTTGGGCACAGTAGCTTCGCCGTAAGCGAACATCAACTTGGCACCGTGATCAATAATACCGGCATATTCCTGACCAGTACCGCAGAGGAAACCGGGAACGTCTACCAAGGTAAGAATCTGGATATTGAAAGCATCGCAGAAGCGTACAAAACGGGCAGCCTTGCGCGAAGCGTCGCAATCGAGCACACCGGCAAGCCAGTTGGGCTGGTTGGCGATGATACCGGTAGAACGTCCGTTGAAACGTGCGAAACCGCAGATGATGTTCTTGGCATAGTCTTTCTGAACTTCCATGAAGTCGCCGTTGTCTACGATATTGTAGATAATGTCCTTCATGTTGTAAGGCTTGTTGGGATCGGCGGGAACTATTTCGTTCAGCACGTCTTCCTTGCGGACGGGATCATCGGTGCAAGCCAGTTGGGGAGCTTCTTCCATATTGTTTTGGGGGATGAAGCCGATAAGACGGCGAACTTCGGCCAAAGCTTCTTCTTCGGTAGCGGCCACGAAATGCGTCACACCCGACTTGGTGGCGTGAACCTTGGCACCGCCCAGGTCTTCAACGCTGACATCTTCGCCCGTTACACTCTTGACAACCTTCGGACCGGTGATGAACATATAGGAGTTCTTTTCGGTCATCATGATGAAGTCGGTAAGGGCGGGGCTGTAAACGGCACCACCGGCGCAGGGGCCAAAGATGACGGAGATTTGGGGAACCACACCCGAAGCCAAAATATTACGCTCGAAAATTTCGGCATAGCCGGCCAATGCGCAGGCACCTTCCTGGATACGGGCACCGCCCGAGTCGTTCAAACCGATAATGGGAGCACCCATCTTCATGGCCATATCCATCACCTTGCAGATTTTCTGAGCCATGGTCTCGGACAGCGAACCGCCGATAACGGTGGCATCCTGAGCGAAAACATAGACCAGACGGCCGTCGATGGTACCGGAACCTACGGCAACACCGTCACCGAGGAACACCTTCTTTTCCATACCGAAATCGGTGCAACGATGGGTAAGGAACATATCAACTTCCTCGAACGAACCCGGATCGAGCAACATATTGATACGTTCACGGGCGGTATAGGAACCTTTGGCATGATGCTTTTCAATGGCCTTTTCGCCACCGCCCTGAGCAGCCAGCTGACGGTTGTCGACCAGCTTTTTGATTTTATCTTGATTCGTCATTATGTAATTTATTTAGGTTGTTCACACAGTTCAGTCAAAACGCCACAAGTGCTCTTGGGATGCAAGAAAGCGATCATTAAGTTTTCCGCGCCCTTGCGGGGAGCCTTGTCAATAAGCTGCAAACCGGCAGCTTCCGCTTCTTTCAAAGCTTCTGCCACGCTGTCGACGTTGAAGGCAACATGGTGTACACCGCCACGACCGTTGTTCTTTTCGATGAACTTGGCAATGGTAGAATCGGGAGAAGTCGGCTCAAGCAGTTCGATTTTCACTTCGCCAATCTTAAAGAAAGCGGTCTTTACCTTTTGGTCGGCAACTTCTTCGATACTGTAGCACTTGCTACCTGACAGAAATTCAAAGAAAGGGATAGTGGCGTCCAAAGACGTAACGGCTATACCCAGATGTTCAATGTGAGTTGGTTTCATAAAGATTGTTAGATAAATAGTTGTTTTATAGATGATTACTTACATTCACGCAGACGGTCGCGCAGTATCTTCTCGTTCTCGGCAGGCCAGTAGCCGCAGTCGAGCTCGACAAATACCGATGTGTAGGGGATGAGCGATTCAGTCTTGACCACCACCACATTAAAGAGCTTGGAGGCGGCATCGAGTTTAGCAAAGACATCGTCGTGGGGAATTTGTTTTACCAGGCAAGATTTTGTCAGGTCGGCCAAGTCGGCTTTCAGCTTTTCGCTGCCTTGGGCCAAATCGTCACTCATGCAGGAGAGTTCCTTGTCGAGATAGATGATGGGACGGACATGAGGTTCGTTTGCCAGCAAATCGAGGACGGTTTTAAGTGCGGTAAGCAGTTCTTCGCCGGAATTGATGTACTGTATGCCGGGTGACGACTGCAAAGGATAGGCCTTGTCGACCACGAGAATCCAGTTGCGATGGCCCAACAGGGGCAGCAATTGGCTCAGTTCTTTTTCGTAGTTCATTGTCATTGGGTTTATCCCCGCCTTGCGCAGGGAAATTTTGCGGCGAAAATAATCAAATTCTCGCTGAGTTCATTATCTTTGTCCGCAAATTTTTTGACAAAAAACAGCGCTTCATGAAAAAGAACAGCACCCTATATATTCTGCTCGCATCCATCGCCATTCTGGCAGCCTTGAGCATCGTCCTTATCGTCTCCAACCACCAGAAGAAAGATATCATCCAAGACTTGAGCGAACAGTTCGAAATGGAAAGGGAAGCTTTGGAAGAAGATTATTCACAACTGGCCCTGCAATACGAAGACTACGGCATACGCATACAAAACGACTCCCTGGCCCAGCTGCTCGATGCCGAAAGAACCAAGAACCTGCGTTTGGTAGACGAAATCAAAACCCTGAAGGTAAACAACGCACGCCGGCTTTCGCAATTGCGCCGCGAACTGGAAACTGCCCGCAGCGTCATGCGTTCCTATGTAGTGCAGATTGACTCGCTCAACACGGCCAATACCAAGCTGCGTCAAGAAAATGCCGCCATGACGGCCCAGTACAAACAAGCGCAAGAAACGGTAAACCAGTTGGCGAAAGAAAAGGAGGTGCTCAGCGAAAAGGTGATGCTGGCTTCCATGCTCGAAGCCCGCGACATCAGCGTGCGCTGCCTCAACGACAAGGGCCGCCAGGTGAAGCGCATCGCCCGTACCGCCATCATCGAGTTCAAGATGGTGCTGAGCAAGAACATTTCGGCTCCCGTCGGTCAGAAGAACATCTACCTGCGCATCACCCAGCCCGACGGGCAACTGCTGCTGAAAAGCAATTACGAGAACTTCAGTTTTGACGGTTACCTGATACCCTGCTCCGCCCTGCGCAGCATCGAATGGGACGGCGAGGAACAAGCCGTGGCCATCTATTGGCAAGTGGAAGAATTCCTGCATCCCGGCCTTTACCGCGCCGACTTCTTTGCCGATGGCTATCTTATCGGAAGTCAAGAGTTTACCCTCAACAACTAAGCTATGGGCCGGCGTTTTTTCCCTGTGCTGCTGGCCCTGTGCCTGCTGACGGGTGCGCAGTGGACCGCTTCGCTGTCGGCACAAACCCGGCAACTGGGCGACTGGCTGCGCCATTACCAAAGTTTTTCGCAAAACTTCGCTCAAGAGAAGGTCTACCTTTATTTCGACAACGACAATTATCTGATAGGCGAGAATATCTGGTTCAAGGCCTATGTGCTGATGGCCGACAACCATCATTACAGCAACATGAGCAAGACGCTCTATGTGGAACTGCTTTCGTCCGACGGCAACCTGGTAGACCAGCTTAAATTGCGTGTCAAGAATGGTCAGGCCGATGGTTGCTTTTACCTCAAACCGCAACTGAGCGCGGGTTTTTACGAAGTTCGCGCCTATACGCGCTGCATGCTCAATTTCGACGAGAACGTCATTTTCTCGCGCATATTTCCGGTGATGGACCAGCCCGTCTACGACAATAGCGGCCAGCCGGCACCCTATAGCATGAACATCAAAAAGCCGGTGCTTCCCGACAAACGCCCCAAGAGTGAGGGGAAGAGCCAGCCGAGTTCCTGGCAGGTGGATTTTTATCCCGAAGGCGGACAGCTGGTGGCGGGACGTCCCAACCAGTTGGCTTTCAAGGCAAGCCGTAAAGGCAGTACAGCCAACGAAGAAGTTTTCAGCGCCAGCATCGTAGACGAAAACGACCGGTTGCTGGCGGTCCTGCAAAGCGAGCATTTGGGCATGGGCAGCACCCTGCTGAACATCGAGCAAGCCGGCAAATACTACTGCGTGGGCCAAGGCAAACAAGGCAAGTTCCGCTACCAGCTGCCCGCAGTAGCCAACGACGGCTTCAGCGTCATTGTGAACAACCAGCATCCCGAGGTGGCGGAGGTGGCGCTCTATACCGACCAGGCCAGCCGCGAGGACACCCTGGCCATGCTGGTGACTTGCCGTGGCCGCATCTACCAGTTGCAGGCTTTTGTCAACAACGCTCCCCTATTGCAGTTCGAGCTTTCGAAGCGGGGCTTGCCCACCGGCGTAAACGAGCTGCTGGTTATTGACAAAAACGGACACGCACTGCTTTCGCGCATGTTCTTTGTGCAGAATCCACTGAATCAACCACGGGTGTTGCGTATCGCACAAGCTCAGGACAAGGAGAGTTATCGGGCCTTCGAGCCGGCACAAGTTACTTTGTCGGTGCAAGAAATGCGCGATTCCAGTTGGATAGCACTGCCCGGCCAGACTTTTGCCGTGGCGGTCCGCGACGATGCCGAATACTTGGCCAATGCCCCGCAGAGCGATGCTTACAGTCAGTTGTTGCTTGCCTCCGACCTCAAGGGTTACATTCATCAGCCTTCGTGGTACTTCGAGCAAGACGACCGCCGTCACCGCCATGCCCTCGACCTGCTGCTGATGGTGCAGGCCTGGCGCCGCTACGACTGGCAGGTGATGTCGCACGAAGAGGATTTTGTCTTGAAGCATCCCATCGAAAAGGGCATACTGCTCGATGGAGAAGTGCTGTCGGTACTGCTGCGCAAACCCATGAAGAACATGAAAGTGCTTATGTGGATGATTGGCGACAGTACGGCCGTGCACGGACATTGCCTTACCGACGATAAGGGAGCTTTCAATTTCCTGCTCGATTTCGAAGGCAAACAGAATCTCAACTTGCAGGTTAGCGACGAAAAGCGACGCCGCAACAGCTTCATCACCATCAACCGGCAATTCCATCCGGCCCCCAGAGCCTTGTCCGAACTGGAAATGCAGGCGCCGCTCATCCATAAGAAGGAGAAACAGAGCAAGGCTGTCAACCGGGACGACCAGGACGCTTACCGCGAACTGCGTATCATGCCGGGCGATGTGCTGCTCAAAGAGGTGGAAGTTTCGGCCAAGTCGCAGGGCGGACATAACCAAATTGGGGAAATCAGCATCACCTACGACACCCAGGACGAAATGGATGTGCTACAAGACAACGCCATGTACACCTACGATGACATTCCCACTTTTCTGACCCAAATCAACGCGAATTTCCATTTTCGCTATCAAGACGGACAAGAAAAGCTTTACTACAAGCATGCGCCTGTGCGTTTCGTGGTGATGCCGGCTATGCGTTTCTACCAGAGCGATTCGAGCGATATGCCTTCG
Organism: bacterium; assembly: GCA_963617485.1. Taxonomy (GTDB): domain Bacteria; phylum Bacteroidota; class Bacteroidia; order Bacteroidales; family UBA1402; genus UBA1757. The sequence goes on from CAVEPA010000001.1 coordinate 134,596, forward strand.
TGCAGCGAGATTGAGCGTATGGAAATCATGGAACCGGGTGCCGTGAGCCATGTCATCGAAAACAATGTAACGAGCATCAATGATGTGAGCAGCATGGGTCGCGATGTGGCCTATGTGGTTCTTTACCCCTACAAGGACGGCATCGACCATGAAGACCCGGTGGGTATACGCCGCACCAGCCTGCAAGGCTACAATCATGTCAAGGAATTCTATCACCCGCAATACGACCGCATTCTGGATACCGACCCGCAGGACCATCGCCGCACGCTGTACTGGAATCCTTCTGTAAGCAGCGACCAACGGGGACAGGCCAAGATCCGTTTCTACCAAAGTGCCACATCGACCGGTTTCGAAGTGCATGCGCTGGTGATTACGCCTCAAGGTAAACTGGGATGGAGATAAGACAAGGATACTGCTTGCTTTGGGCGCTGGTTGTGCCGTGGCAGCTGCTGGCAGCTGCCACGGCACAACCAGACTCGCTCTCGCTCCAGTTGCAAGAGGTGGAGACCGTGGAACATTTCCGTGTGGAGAAGCTCACAACAGCTTCGCCCGTGCAAGAGTTCAACCGTGGGCAGCTGCAAAACCTGAACGCTGTGCAACTCTCCGATGCCGTCAAACATTTTGCGGGTGTCAGCATCAAGGACTACGGCGGACTGGGCGGCATGAAGACGGTGTCGGTACGCAGCATGGGGGCACAGCATACGGCCATCAGCTACGATGGTGTTACCCTGAGTGATACCCAGAGCGGGCAGATTGACATCAGCCGTTTTTCGCTGGAGAATGTGGAGAGCTTGCAACTGGCCAACGGGCAGAGCGCGGACATTTTATGTACCGCGCGGCAGATGGCGGCGGCCAGCCTGCTGCAAATCCAGACCCAAGCTCCCGTGTTCGAGGCTGGCCGCCGCCATCGCGCCAAGCTTTCGCTTGGCGCCGGCTCCTTTGGCCTGTTGCAGCCCTCCATCCGCTGGGAACAAAGTTTGGGCGAACATTGGGCCTATCGTCTGGCCGGAGAACATTGCTATTCCAACGGCCGCTACCCCTACACCTTGGCCTACGGAGCCGCCGGCGACAGCGTAGCCCACAAAATCCGCCGGCACAATCAGGTACACAACACCCACCTCGAAGCGGAACTCTACGGACAGCCCCATGCCAAGGCTCAATGGCGCAGTAAAATCTATTATTACCAGTCGCAGAAAGAACTGCCCAACGCCACCACCTTCTACAACGACAATCAGCAGGCCATGCTACGCGAACGCCAGGCCTTCCTGCAATCCACCTATCGTCAGGAATTGAGCGAAATTTGGGCCATTCAGACGGCCTTGAAATATCAGAACAGCTATCAGGGCTATTTCGACCAAAGCTCACTGGCCACAGAGCTTGGCACCAAAGAATACCACTATTATCAACAAGAATACTACGGCAGTTTCTCGGCACTTTACCATTGTCTGCCCACGCTGTCCTTCGCCCTAAACAACGACTTGGCCGTTAACCAGATGCAGTCGGATGGCCTAAGCGATTTTGCCGAGCCCACCCGCTACAGTCTGCTCTCAGGTATCGCCGCCAAATACCACAATCCTTGGCTCACAGCCAATGCCTCGCTACTGGGCAGTCTCATCAAAGAAACGGTCAAGTACGGCAGCGCCGGCCACGACTACCTGCGTTGGTCGCCCTTCGCCTCGCTGTCGCTGAAGCCCTTCGAAGGAGAATATTACCTGCGCGGTTTTGTCAAGCACAGCTTTCGTCTGCCCAGCTTCAACGACCTGTATTACGGCCCAGTTGGCAATGTCGATTTGAAACCCGAAACCGCCATGCAATACAATCTGGGGCTTACCTGGGCGCAGCACCTCAGCGAATGGTTTCCCCTGCTGCAAGGCAGTATAGATGCCTACTACAACCGAGTGGACGACAAAATAGTAGCCATTCCCACCAAGAATCTGTTCGTCTGGTCAATGATGAATCTGGGCCGGGTGGATATTCACGGGCTGGACGTGGCCTGCAGCGCCGGCTGGCAAGCCGGCGCTGCAGGCCGCATCGGCCTTTCGGCACACTACAGCTACCAGCGGGCACTCGACCACACCTCCAAGGATGGTTCTTCGGGCAAAGTCTACGGCCACCAGATTGCCTACATTCCACTGCATTCCGGCGGCGGGCAGCTTAGCTTTGAAACGTCATACGGCACACTCGCCTATGCCGTCATGATTTCGGGCGACCGCTACGTGCTGGGTCAGAACATTGCCGCCAACCGTCTGGAAGGCTACAGCGACCACAGCCTTTCCTATCGCAAGGACTTCCACTGGAAAAACTTCGGTGCCGCCTTCAAACTGGAAGTATTGAACCTGCTGGACGAAAACTATGCCGTTATCAAGTATTTTCCCATGCCGGGACGTTCCCTGCGCGGCAGCCTCAGTATCACCCTATAAGCAACTTGGCAAACGATGAAACACCATCTTCTCTATAGCCTGCTGTTGGCCAGTCTGTTGGCCTGCACCGCCTGCGACAAACTCAGCAACAAGGAATCCGAGTCCGATCAAGCCGCCAACAACGACCGCTTCTACGTGCTTTGCGAAGGACTTTTCAACCTGAACAACGGCACGCTGGCCTATTGGGACGGCAAACAGCTGGAAGACTGCCGGTTCCGCAATGCCAACGGGCGCGGACTGGGCGATACGCCCAACGATATCCAAGCCTATGGCGGCAAGCTCTATCTGGTAGTGAACGTTTCCTCGCAAATAGAAGTGGTTGACCTCCAGAGTGGACGCTCTATCAAGCAAATACCCTTGTTTTTGGAAAACGACCGCCCACGCCAGCCCCGCTACATCTGTTTTCATCAGGACAAAGCCTATATCACTTGCTTCGACGGTAGTGTAGCCCGGCTCGATACAGCCACTTTGGAAATAGATGCCAACCTTGCTGTGGGCCGTCATCCCGAAGGTCTGGCCGTAGCCAATGGCAAACTTTACGTGGCCAATTCGGGCGGTCTGGACAATCCCAACTACGACCGCACGCTTTCCGTCATCGACTTGGACAGTTTCACCGAGACCAAGCGCATTGAGGTAGCCATGAATCCCTACAAAGTGCATAGCGACAGCCACGGCAATATCTACGTCAATTCCAGAGGCAACTATCAAGACGAAGACTATTGCCTGCAGAAAATCGATACTCAGGCCGACACTCTGGTCAAAACCTACCCCAACCTCAAGGTGCTGAACTTTACTGTATCCGGCGATATCGCCTATCTGTACGACTTCAATTTCGGCAGCAAGCAGGGCGACATTTTCGTCTTCGACTTAGCCGGAGACAGCCTTTTACGCGAACGCTTCATCTGCGACAACACCAAGGTGGAAACGCCTTACGGACTGTCGGTAAACCCCAAGAACGGCGATGTCTTCGTCTGCGAAGCCTACAACTACGTCAGCCAGGGCGATGTACTATGTTTTCAGGCCGACGGGCATCTGCGTTACCGCATCAGCGACGTCGGCCTGAATCCCAATACCGTAGTGGTCTGGTAGACCCACTGTTATTTCATCGAAGACGTTCTAAACTTCAGCACCTCCGAACGGCCATCGGCCATATCCACCCGCAGCAGATAAATGCCCGAGGCCAGACCCGAAGTGGAGAGCACCTGCGAATGCGAACTCTGCCGCAAAGCGCGTCCGTTCAGGTCGTAGGCAGTCAAAGCCAGAACTTCGCCGTTCACAATCACAGCCGAAGCCGTGGTATAACAACGGATGGGCTGCACAGCGGCCGACTCCAGCGCATCGGGTTGTTCAACAGGCTGCACCTCCTCACCCTGGGGTTCGCCCATGGGGTCGGCAGTGGCATAGTCCAAAGATGCATGGGTGGCCATGTATAAGTCCTTGATATTGAAAGTACCGCCATCGCTGCGACTGTTGACAATGTTCACAATGGTAGGTGCGGTCGATACCAGCGCGGGAATCATCGAGCAAAGGTCGTACTGGTAAGAGCCCTTGGAAATACTCTTGGAAGAGCCTGAAGACCAAGTGTTTTCGGTACCCGTCGGACCGTATTTCACCGTGAGCTGACGACCACCGGTGATATAGAACTTGATTTCCAGCGCAGCCACGCCCTTGGGAAAATTCAAGCTGAGCGTACCGGTACCCTTAGCCAAACGCAAAGCGCCCACACTACCACCGCCATCGGCAAAATCTGTCTGGACATAAGAAACAGTATCAAAGCTCAAATATTCAGCCACATCGGCGGGAATAATACTGTCTTGGAAAGGATACCAATCCAAAAGGAGCTTGCGCGGAGCCTGCACCTGCACCAGTCCTTCGGCACTCAAACATCCGTCGCCACCTAGGGTATGCAAAGCGAAAGCAGCCGTCGATGAAGGCTGGCCGTGTATGGTCAGCGTGCGGGCCAGACTGTCCTTGGTGGCATGCAGACCATTGCCGAGCTTGTCCACAACGATATCTTTAGCACCGCCACCCCATTGATACACAATATGTTGTATAAATTCACCCTCGTTGATAGTCTGGTTATTCTCGCCAGCGCACAACGTCAAGGTGGCAGCGCGCTCCTCGGTGACGGTAATCGTTACTTCCAACTTGGCATTGGCCTGAGCCCCAAGCGTATACACATGGAAAACAGCGCTCTCTTGCGGAGTACCCCAAATATACAAAGTCTTGGTCAAAGAGTCGAGACGGCTCTGCAAACCGACCGGGAGCGCATCAATTTCTACCGCCGTCACACCATCGCCGCTGTACTGGATAAGAATGGGCTGAATACTGTCACCACGGAAAACGCGCTGCGTCACAGATGTCAATGCCTTCAGTTCGGCAAAGTCGGGATCGCCCAGTTCGTAGGCACCCAGATCGGGCGCAGCACCCGTGTAAGGAATGGTGAGGGGTTCGAGCGAAATACCCTCCTCGATGGCCGAAGGCATGGCATAATCCTTGATGGGCAGACCCTTGTCTATCATGACACTACCCTCGCGCAAGCGGCCAAAACCATTCTTGGGCAAACTGCCGTCCGCATTGCGTTCAACCATAAAGTCGGCCACGGCCAGCGAGATGAAATCGGCACTGTGATCTTGGGTCATCGCCTTGGTACCGGCACTGTTCTTGTTGCCTTCCTTGATAAGCTCGCAATTGTCGATAAGTATCCAGCTATTATACTGTGCATCAGGCTCTTGATAGCCAGACTTACCCTCAGAGAGAAATTCGTGGTTGCGCTCGCCTGGATTGAAGCCCACATTGTTCACCAAGTGCATATTGCCGTACTTGATTTCGGTGGGGAAACGGTAGTTATAGAGGTTGTCGAAGCTGAGGTTGTTGATGATATACATGCCCTCGTAAGCATTATTCTGGTCGAAACCCTTGCCGGCCGAGCCGAAAGCAATGGAGTTGCGCACCAGATGCGCGCCCACCGATTTGTCGAAAGCCGCACCGCCCGAGCTGCCGCCACCGCCCAGCTTAAAACCGTTGCCATTACCCTGGGCCACACCCGTAGAGTCGTAACCGGCCTTATAGCTCCAGCAATGGTCAATCACTACCGGATGATATACCATATAAAGGTCCCAGTTGTCGTCGGAGTTGTTCCAAGCACGGCAGCCGTGAAATTCGGTACCGGGACCGGGGAAAAGCTTGCAGGCAAAACCGTCGGCATCGCCACCATCGTCCTTGCCGCTGAAAGAACGGCTGTCGAAGTTGTTGTACGAGTCACAGTTAATCACCACATTGTACTTGCAATAGTTGTAACCGGGATTGAAATCGGGCTTGCCGCTGATGGGGAAGCTCTTGGTTTCCTCGATGCTGAAGTCTTTGTACATGCCAATCTGCAAACCGGTGTCGTTGTTGCCGTAAAAGACGCAGTTTTCCACAATATTGTAGCTACCCTCCAGCTTCATGCCGTTGTCGTTGGCATGACACAGATGCAAACCCTTGTAATGCCAGTAGTTGGCCTCGTGATTGTGGTAGATGCAGCGCGACATCTTGAATTCGTTCACCGAAGTGGAAGGAATGCGGCTACCGTCCAGAATTGGAACCTCGGGAGCCTTGCCCGCTTCCTGATAGGCCCAGCAATAGATACGGGCATCTTCGCGAGCGTTCTGTTTGGCCTTTACGCGCACAGTCTGCGTGAGCATATACACACCGCCGCGCAGAAAGATGGTATCGCCGGGACTAACCACATCGACAGCTTTATTCAAGCTGGCAAAAGGTTGTTCAAAACTGCCCGGAGCCGTATCGTCACCTTGAGGTGCGACGAACCATGTACGGGCCTGCATCGGCACAATAACCAATGCCCAAGCTAAGAGAATCAGTGTTTTTTTCATTTTTCCAATATATTTATTTCCCGTAACCAATCTATAGCAATGGACGACCAGTATTGCGTGGTGCCCGGTTGAGGTTCAAGCGATATGCTGTGGCCGCCCTGCGGGAAGATATGCAGGGAAGCTTCGCGCTTGTTGGCTTTCATAGCCTCGTAGAAACGGATGCTGTTCAGGCTCGAAACCGAACGGTCGTTGTTGGCATGAAACATGATGGCAGGCGGCGTTGTGGCATCCACACGCTTATCACTGGAATACTCGGCCAAAAGAGCTGCATCGGCCTCTTTGCCCAGCAAGTTGTCACGACTGCCCTTATGGGTGATGGTAGCATCTTCCAAGGAAATGACGGGCGAAACCAATATCATAAAATCGGGACGGTAAGGCACCTCGTCCAGGTGGTCGCTGAAGATGGACACGTCCTCGTCGTGCGTACCGACGGTAGAGGCCAGGTGCGCACCGGCCGAGCTACCCATCACCCCCACCTTGGATGGGTTGATGCCCCATGCTTGCGCGCGCGAGCGTATAACGCGAAGCGCGCGCTGCGCATCTTGCAGAGGCGCAATCTCGCGCTGGAAGAGGTCGGGCGAGATGGGCAAACGGTGATAAAGGACAAAAGCGTGCAGGCCTTGGCTGTTGAACCACTTGGCCAGATCGATACCGCTCACCACATAAGCCAGACGGGCGTAGCCACCTCCGGGAATAATCATCACGGCCGCACCGCTGTTGTTGTCGGCAGGTGCCGGAAAGTATTCTATCCAAGGCACGGCCACTTGGTACACCCTCTCGTTGGCAATGGAGTCTTGCAGACCAAGGTGACGACTGTTGGGCATCTTGTCGGCCTCCCACAGATAGATTCTTTCCTGGGCCGTCAGGCTGGCAAGGAAGCAGAGGACCATCATCCACACACTGATTGTTTTTTTCATATAACTATTTTTGAATTGAAAATTTCCTGATTTTCAGCATGATAACTACAAAAGTGAGTACAGAAGCAAGGATATCGCCCGTAGGCAGCGCCGCCCAAACACCCACAAAACCGAAAAACCTCGGCAAGATAAGCAAAGCTGGGATTAAAAAAATCAATTGACGGCTCAAACTTAAAAATATGGCCCAACCGGCTTTGCCGACCGACTGGAAAAAAGCGGTGGTCACCATTTGGAAACCCACCACTGGGAAGCTTATCATAATGATGCGCATACACTCGGTCGAGAGGCGAATCAGTGTCGGGTCGTTGGTGAAAACCGCCACTATGCCCGGTGCGAAAATCTGGCCCACGAAGAAACCCGTCACCGTGACGGCCGTTGCAATGCCGATGGTCAGACGATAGGCCTGTAGCATCCGCCGGTTCAGTCGCGCTCCGAAATTGTAGCCCACCACCGGCTGCATGCCCTGGTTCAAGCCCATCACTACCATCAGAAAGAGTAAGACGATGCTGTTGCAGATACCGTAAGCCGCGATGGCCATATCGCCGTCATCACCGCCGTAGGCCACCAGACTCTTGTTGAGGATAATCACCATCAGACAGCTGCAAGCATGCATCAGAAAGTTGGACGAACCGATAGAAACGGTATCGAATGTCACGCGAGCGTTCAGGCGGATATAATGACGCTCGAAATGCAGGTTGCTGCGTTTGTCGATAAAATGCAGCATCACCCACACAAAGCCCGTCAGCTGGGCACAGGCCGTAGCCAAAGCCGCACCTCTGAGCCCCCAATGGAAAACAAAGATGAACAAAGGAGCTAGCGCCAAATTCACCAGGACAGTGATAAAGGTCGACAGCATCGCCTTGCGAGGATAGCCGGTAGCCCGCATCACCGCATTGAAACCCAGAAAATTATGATTGAAGACATTGGCTATCAGGATAATTTCCATGAACTCCTTGGCATAGGGCAGCACTTGTTCACTGGCACCGAAGGCCTTCAGGATAGGTTCCAGCCAAAGCAGTCCGCAAAGGCTTACTGTCAGCGCCACCATGGTGTTGAGCAGCAAGGTGTTGCCCAGCACCTGACGGGCATCGTCCACACGTTTCTGGCCCAGACGGATAGAGACCAGGGTGGAAGCGCCCATACCCAACATGGAACCGAAAGCGGTAATCAGGTTCATGATGGGCATGGAAATGCTCAGTGCCGCAATGGCGTAAGGCCCCACCCCATTGCCGATAAAAATACGGTCAACGACATTGTACAGCGAGGTGGCTATCATAGCCACAATGGCCGGCAGGGCATATTCCAACAAGAGCGAAGCCACGGGCTGCGTACCCAGGCGCGCACTGCGAATATCCTCTTTAACCGTCTCTGCCATCACCCCTCTCAGTGCTATGCCGGCTTATTTCAGTTCAAAACTGAGCGTCTGCAAATCCTTGTCGTCAGAGCTACTGCCGTAATACAGCGTATATTTGCCGGGCAGGGTTTCCAGTTTGCCAGACACTTCGTTGAACGTGCGCCAGTCGGGTTCGGCCAGTTCGATATCGTACACCACGCTCTCGCCCGCTTTGACGCTCTGACGGGCAAACCCGCGCAGGGCCTTTATCGGACCGTCCACATCGTCGTTGCGGCGCAGATACACTTGCAGCACTTCATCGCCGTCCATCTTGCCGGTATTTTTCACCTTCACTTTCAGATGGATGGGATGCAGCGTCAACTCATTGACAGACAACTTCTTCACCTGCTTACCCTCGCAGAGCAGCTTGGCTTTGCCATAGTGGAAAGTGGTATAACTCAAGCCGTAGCCAAAAGGAAAGAGTACTTCATTTTTGAAATAGCGATAGGTATGGCCGACCATGTTATAGTCTTGGAAATCTGGCAATTGACTCATATCGCGATAGAAAGTAACAGGCAGACAGCCCGAAGGATTGTAGTCGCCAAAAAGCACATCGGCCACAGCCTGACCGCCTTGTTGTCCACCATACCATGCTTGCAGAATAGCGTCACAGGTGGCGGTTTCGGGAGTCAAAGCCACAGCCGAGCCCGACATATTCACCAGTATCACTTTCTTGCCGGCATCCTTCAAGGCCTTGAGCGTAGCACGCTGTACCTTGGGCAGTTCAATTTCGCTACGGTCGCCGCCCTTGAAACCTTCAAAAGAGACCTTCATTTCCTCGCCTTCCAATTGGGGAGAAATACCACCCACATACACCACCAAATCGGCATCCTTCACCTTGGCTAAAAGATCGGCATCGGTAGAAGTCTCAACAACACCCAAATCGAGGTTGAACTGGGCATCATCGTTGTTGTAGGCAAAGTCGATTTGGATATCGTACTGCTGACCGGCTTGCACCTTGAGGCTACGCTTGATACGGCGCGAGCCATGGTTCTGACGGTAAGAGTCCAGTGTTTCACCATTGACGATAATGCATTCCTTGCCATTGGCATACATATCGATAATCAGGGTTTCGTCCTTGTCGGCATAATAGGTGGTGCGGAAGCGGGCGCTGAAATGTTGCAATTCCACACCGGGAGCAAAGACAATAGCCCCCGAAGTGCAACGCTGGAAGGGCGCGCTCAGCACCTGATGGGCAACAGGTTCGCCCTCGTAATTGACATTATTGTAATAGTCGGCCACGAAACCGGCACCTTCGGCGGTGCGGCAGTTGCCAAAACGGCTGATAAACTTCTCTGGCACCACCCATTCGGACGATTTGTCGTAGATAAGCTTGTCCTGCGGACGCAATTTGGCGCGGATACCATCCAGCACCGTTACCGTGTGGCGGGGAGTACCATAATAGTTACCCCACAGCGTCAGCGAATCGTTGGCATTCGGGCCCACCACGGCAATGGTCATAGCTTCATCGCCCAAAACGATGGGCAGGGTCTGATGGTTGTTCTGCAACAGGGTCATGCTTTCGCGGGCTATCTTCAGTGCCAAATCGTTGCTTTCGGGGCTGGCCAGCTGCGATTCGGAAATAGCCTGATACCAAGGCACCAGTGTGGCATCATCGAAATCGCCCAGACGGAAACGGGCCACCAGCAGACGACGCACCGAAACATCCAGGTCGGATTCGGAAATCAGCCCGGCAGCCACAGCCTTGGGCAAATTCTTGTACGAGCCGCCACAGTTGATATCGGTACCTGCCAGCACTGCAGCCGACGATGAATGCAGCACCGAAGGATGCGTACCATGGCCCTTGGGTTCGGGCGTATGCAGGTCGCGAATGGCCGAGCAGTCGGAAACTACCAGGTGCTGATAGCCCCAATCTTCGCGCAATATTCTGGTAAGCAGACGGTTGGAACCGCAGCAAGCCTCGCCCTCGTAACGGTTGTAGGCGCACATCACTTCGCGCACATCGGCTTCCTTAACGCATCGCTCAAAAGCGTAAAGGTAGGTTTCGGCCAAATCGCGGGCAGAGATATTCTTGGCATCGTAAGTGTGACGATTCCATTCCGGGCCGCTGTGTACGGCAAAATGCTTCACGCAAGCATGCAGACGGTCGTAGTACTGGCCCGAAGCGGCACCCAGGCCCTGCATAGGCTCGCCTTGCAAACCCAAGATGACAGCTTTGCCCAATTCTGCGGTAAGATATGGGTCTTCGCCGTAGGTTTCCTGGCCACGTCCCCAGCGCGGGTCGCGGAAGATGTTGATATTAGGAGTCCACACCGTCAGACCTTCGTAGCGGTCAATCTTGCCTTCGGCGCGGGCCTGCTGGTATTTGATGCGCTGTTCGGTAGAAGCCACCGTAAACACTTGTTCAAGCAAAACGGGATCCCAAGCAGCCGCCATACCGATGGCCTGCGGGAAAACCGTTGCCAGGCCCGAGCGGGCGCAGCCGTGAAGGGCCTCATTCCACCATTGATAGGCCGGAATGCCCAGACGCGGAATGGCCGGGCTGACATCCAACATCAGCTGGGCTTTTTCCTCTACGGTAAGGCGTTGCAACAAGTCTTCGGCGCGTTCTTCGGGCGAAAGAGCTGGATTCTGGTAAGGCAAAAGGGCGGTCTGCGCCTGCAAGGCGCCAAGGCCCAAGGCAAGCAGAAGACAGGTCGTGCATCGACGCAGGGTACTGTTCAGTTTTCTCATATTGTTAGATTTGAAATTGTCTATCATCAAAAGCCTACAAAGATACTCAAACGGGCGGCAAGACCAAGGTTAAGTACTATGCAAAGAAGTGGACAAATTATCCAAAATTGTTAAAGTTTATTAAATCGACAGCAAGGCTTTGCATATATCAATACCCATTGTAATTTTGCATTGGTTTCAGATTTGTAATTATTACAAACAACAAGGATACAGCATAACAAGAAATACTATCACAACGAGCATGACAAGCGCAGAAGTTTTGAGCAATAGCGGCATCAAGCCATCGGTACAACGCATCGCCATACTAGACTGGCTGACGCAGCATCCGGTGCATCCCACTGTAGAGGAAGTGTATTCGGCCCTAGCCCCGAGCATCCCTACTCTTTCCAAAACAACGGTGTACAACACGCTGGAGCTTTTTCATCAAAACGGCGTGGCCCAATGCATCTACTTCGACGAAATGCATTTCGACGCCAACATCCGTCCGCACGCTCATTTTATCTGTAGCCACTGCGGCAAGGTGCAAGACATCATGACGGACCTGGACGAGACCTATCATCAACTGTTGATTCAAGGTCAAGGCAGCGGCCATCAGCTGGATATCAAGCAAGTGGAAGTAAACTACTTTGGCATTTGCCAGCAATGCAAGAATCAAGAATAACTCATTATCATTATCTCATTCATAACAACTTTAAATTTTACAACTATGGCTAAGAAATGGATTTGCACTGTATGCGGTTATGTACACGAAGGTGAAACTGCTCCCGAAAGATGCCCGCAATGCAGGGTGCCCGGCAACAAGTTCAAAGAACTCGTCGAAGACAAACTCTCATTCGTTACCGAACACGTTATCGGCATCGCCGCCAATGCCGACGATGAAATGAAGAAAGACCTGAATGCACACTTTATGGGTGAAGCTACCGAGGTTGGCATGTACCTGGCCATGAGCCGTCAGGCCGACAGGGAAGGTTATCCCGAAATTGCCGAAGCTTTCAAGCGCTACGCTTGGGAAGAAGCCGAACATTGCGCCAAATTTGCCGAGCTGCTGGGCGAAGTGGTTTGGGATACCAAGACCAACTTGGAAAAGCGCATGAATGCCGAAAGCGGTGCCTGCGAAGACAAGATGCGTATCGCCGCGCGTGCCAAAGCACTGAATCTGGATGCCATCCACGACACAGTACACGAAATGGCCAAAGACGAAGCCCGTCACGGCAAAGGCTTTGAAGGACTGTTCAAACGCTATTTCAAGAAATAGTCCACGCCGTTGTCGTTGAGGAACTGACGATAGGCTTCTTCGGGGAAGTTCTCTTGCAAGAGCGGCAGATTGCTCTCACCAACGGGATACAGCCGTAAACCGGGATATTTCTGCGTGGGACGCTGCCCCTGGAAATTGAGCCAAGAAATATAGCGCCGCACATCGTCCATGTTCTCGAAACTGCGTATCATCAGCACTTCCTGGCCTCCCAACATCTCGATGCCCAGCTCATAATCGCGAATGAGAAAGTTGGTAAAGTTGTAGAGCGCTACATCGAAAAGCAGCAGGTTCACATCGATGGAATCGCTGCTGTAGGCCAAGGCCAGCATCTGAGGTTCGCCGGGATTGTACTGGAACATGTCGGCAATGGAATCGAGCTTGAGCTGCGCAATGGAATCTTCCCAACTGCGACCGTCCGGCAGGTAGAAACCATCGAAACCGATGGGCCTGCGACCTTCATCCCAATACCCCTTCATGGCCGAAGACAAGGCTGAGAGGTCGGTATTGGGATATTTTTCGGCTATTTCTGAAATAAGACTGATATAAGTGTCACCATCGCCCTGCTTCACGGCCTCCAAAGCACGCATAAACAGGAAGTTGGGCCGCAAGGGGCTCTGACGGTAATCGGTTTCCACCAACTGGCAGTTCATCAGCAGCGAATCGCTCTTGCCTTGGACAAAATAGCCGTAAGTGGCCTGGAACAGCGAATCTTGGCTACGGTACATGGCTTTTTGTTTGATAAGGTATTCCGCATCGCTCAGATATTCAGCCTCTTGACTGTCGGGAAACTTGGCCAGCAAAGAATCGCGTTGAAGATTGGCCTCGGGTTCGCGCGCCTGTTGCATGAGCATCAAGTAGCTCAAGTAGTACGACGGCGGCAGATGCAGTTCGTCGTCGGGATAGCGTTGCTGCAGGTCGGCAAAGGTCTTTAGGGCCATGCGCGGACTTTCCATCTGCTCTTGATAAATGACACCGGCCTGGAACATCGCTTCGCGGATGAGTTCGTGGCAAGCCTCCTGCTGCTCGGCCTCGAAGGGGATGTTCTGCAGGTAGTAGCCGGGCTGCGTGGGGTCATCGCTGGCTTCGAAGTCGGGAGCCCCGGCGCTGGGCGGGGCTGCAGCCGGCGCGAGCGCCGGCTGCAGCTCATCAGCGCCGGGCGACGTTTCCTCACCCGCCAAAGCTTCGGCAGGTTCTTCCACGTGCAGACTCTGCAAGAATTCGTCTTTCTTCTTCAAGCGCCAAAGATCGGCCAATTGCCGGCGGCCCCAACTGCGCTCGAAGTCCTTCTTGCCCTTATCCTTGGCCGATTTGTTATAGAAATACCAAGAATTATCGGTGTTGGACAGCCCCATATCCGCTGCAGCAATGGTATTCTGCTGACGGTCGTTGAGGCTCTCCTGCGTCATTTCCTCGTTGGCTGCCAAGGCTTCCTGCTGACCTTTCAGACGGGCTTCTTCCTTAGCTTTCTTCACGGCTTCCTCCACCCAAGCATCCACCATAGCCTGCAACTCTTCTTGCGGCAAGGAGGCCAGATACAGCAGACTGTCTTGGTCGAAAATGGTTTGCAACTGCGGTTCCAAAGCCGTAAGCACCTCGCTGCGGTCTTGCACCAGTTGGTAGTCGTTGTACGTTTCGTCTACCATCGAAGCCAAGTCTTGATACAGCGGGGCGGCCTGCAAGAAAGAGTCTTGACGATAGTAAAAATCACCCAGATGGCTTAAAGCATCGCGTTTGAAAACCGTGTTGTCGGCCGTCTGTTCTATCACCTTACGGTAATGTTCCACCGCCTGTAGCGTATCGCCCGTATTGAAATAGATATTGGCCATAGCGTAATAGATGGCATCCAAATGTTGCTCGTTGTTGGGGTTACGGCTCATACGGCGGAGCTTGCGAAGCGCCTTGCGCGGATTTTCCTGCACACCCAATTCGGTTTGCGCGATGCGGGCATTCAAATCCATGGCATAGGGCGGATTCATGCGCAACACCGACTTGTAAAGCGCATCGGCTTTCTTGTTGTTCTGCTCAAGCTGATAGAGCTGCGCCAAGAGATAAGTGTAGCGTTGACGGTCTTTGCGGGGCATCGTGGGATGTATCGCCATTTCCAAATAAGGGATGGCCTGACTGTATTCTTCGCGCTTCATCAGGAAATCGGCATAGGCCAAAGCATAGTCGCTGCCCAAAGATGCATCGAATCCGTCCTGGTTCATCTTGTGGAAGATGTTCTCGGCCTCGTACATCCAATCCGACTCGTAATAGGAACGCGCCATGAGTATACGGGCTTCGTCGCAAAGCGTCTTGTCGAAAGCAAAATGACGGACGATGTAGGCGCAGGTGGCATTGGCCGACATAAACTCAGCCTTGTGAAACTGAGCCTTGGCCATCAGCAGGAAAACGCTGCCCATCACGGGATTGAACTCTTCTTGGGCGTAAAAGTCCTTATCCTTTTGCGAAGCGTTGCGGGCGGGCTTTTTTTCGGGTTTCACGCGGATGGAATGTTCTTTGATGGCCTTCTCACACTTATCTATGCAGCGGTCCATCGAGGAGGTGGCGCGAATACCCAAGCTATGGTTACTGATGGGGAAAATCATCAGCGGGGCGGTAAAATCGTCCTGATGGGCGGCATTAATCTGCTCCATGCCCTTTTTATAGGCCTCCTGTCCGTTGAAACGTACGTTGTAGCGTGTGGTAAGGGCATGATATTGCCGGGTTGTCCAAGTGTTCTTTTGTGTACTGCAGCAGGGCAACAGCAAGATAGTCAGACAGATAAGCAACTGTCTGAGCCATCGTGATGAATATGTAGGCTTCCGGTTTTGCACTTGAGATTTAACGCAGAAAAGTGCTTTTTATTGTACCGACGTAGGCTGATAACGGGTTTCACTCATAATGAGCAGAGCCTCGTCACGGATAAACATGGGAGGTTCTATCTGGCGCATACGCAAACTTTCGAGCCAACCGAAAACATCTTCTTCGCGCAAAGTGTAGAACACTTCCGAAAAAGCCTCCAATGCCGCATCATCGTACTGTTCGGGCGACATCTGCCGGTAAGCGTCCAATTCCTCGTCGTTGTAGTAGACGATATCCTTGCGGGCCATGGTTTTGCGGTTCTTTTCGCAGACGGCGTGCTGGCCGCAACATTCTTCACTTTGGTCGGCAGCATCGTCGGCGCGGGCATCATTCTCGACAAAGCGAGGGTGTTCGAACCACTTGAAATAAGAGGCCAGCCAGGCGAAAATACCCAAAAGGGCAAGGGCTGCAACAATAATGATGATAGCTTTCCACATATCTTTTATGCTTGGAAGAACTGGTCGAAGAATTCGGGGTACGACTTGCTCACCACCTTGGGGTTTTCAATCAAGATGGGCTGATGGCCTTGCCACTTGAGGATGGCCGGCGCGAAAGCCATGGCCATGCGGTGATCCTGATAGGTTGCGATACGCACCGGCTGGCTCAGCTGGCTGGGCTCGCTGCGCTCGCCCAGCCAGCTGAGCGTCGCACCCTCCACTTGCAGCACAAAACCCAGTTTGCGCATTTCCGTCACCAGAGCATCCATACGGTCGGTCTCCTTAATGCGCAGACTCTCCAGACCGCTCAATCGGAAGTGACGGCCCTGCATGGCACAGGTCACCACGAAGGTCTGGGCCAAGTCGGGCTGCTGACTGAAATCGGCCTCGAAAGGCGCGAGTGGCTTGCAGCTGCGGTTCGGGCAGGCACTTCGGCCTGCCGACCGCAGCTGCAAGCCACCCTCCACAAATCCGGCATCCACCCCCAAAGAGCGGAACCAGTCAATCACGCGAGCATCGCCCTGAATGCTGTCGGGGCGCAAACCCAGCAACAGCACCGAAGCATCGTCCGAGAGTGCTACCATCTCGAACCAGTACGAGGCGGCCGACCAATCGTATTCAATGCGATAAACAGCGGGAGCTTGATAAGCCCGGGCCGGCACATGCACAACATTGCCTTCCCAAGAGGCCTCCACTCCGAAACTTTGCATCATCGAGAGCGTCATCTGCAAATAGGGCTGAGAGTTGATTTTTCCGTCGATATGCAGGAACAAATCTTCTTCGCCCAGCGGTGCTACCATCAGCAAGGCCGAAAGATACTGGCTGCTGACACTGCCGTCGATGTGCAGCTCGCCGCCGCGCAAGCGGCGGCCCTTGATACGCAAAGGCGGGAAGCCCTCGTTTTCGAGATATTCGATATCGGCACCCAAAAGGCGCAAAGCATCCACCAAAAGCGCAATGGGACGTTGTTTCATACGCTCGCTTCCCGTCAAAACGACAGGCTGTCCACTGGCAGAGGCTGCATAGTAAGCGGTGAGAAAACGCATGGCGGTTCCAGCAGCGCCGATATCCTTCAAGGGCGCGTCCGACAACAGGGCCGCCTGCATGCTCCGGCTGTCGTCACAAAGGGCGACGTTCTCCAGGCGCGGGGCTGCTCCGCTTCGCTCCGCAGCCCGCCCCACCCCGGCCAAAGCCTGCAACATCAGCGCACGATTGGTTATGCTCTTCGAAGCCGGCAGACGCACTTGCCTATCATGCAGACAAGGCCGTTTCAGCTCCAGCGCATCAATGGCATCTATCGGGATTCTTCTGCACATAGTCTTTCCAAGATTTACAGCCCGACACCGCAAGCACCGGCCGCGAGGTTTCCAGATAATGGCAATAGGCGGCAGCCAGGCCGTCGGTAGCGTCCAGTTGCGGCAAAAGGTCGGTCTCGGGAATCTTGAGCAGACGGCAAATCATGCTGGCCACCTGTTCCTTCGAAGCCCGGCCGTTGCCCGTAATGGACATCTTTATTTTCAAGGGCGCATATTCGTGTATGGGAATGTCGCGCGACAGAGCGGCGGCAATGGCACAACCCTGTGCGTGACCCAACTTGAGCATCGACTGCACGTTCTTGCCGAAAAAAGGCGCCTCAATGGCCAGCTCGTCGGGCAGATATTCGTCTATCAGTCCGAGGGTACGTTCGAAAATCTTCCTAAGACGCAGGTAATGGTCTTCGTACTTGGAGAGCTTCAGCACGCCCATACACACATAAATGGGCTTACCCTCGAGCACATGCACCACCCCATAGCCCATCACATTGGTTCCGGGGTCTATGCCCAAAATAATGCGGTCGCGGCTGGGGTTCTTGGTCTGAAGTTGTATATTGTCGGCACTCATCGTTTGCAGCGAAAGCACAAAAGTACTAAAAATTTTAGCGCAGCACTTGCTATTTCAGAAAAAAGCTCTACCTTTGCGCAGTCTTTCAGAAGGGGTATTAGCTCATCCTGGCTAGAGCGCGACACTGGCAGTGTCGAGGTGAGCGGTTCGAGTCCGCTATACTCCACAATTTATCTCTCGCAAGGTTCCGGACATCCGTTCGGGACCTTTTTTCTTGGAAAAACAGACAAAAACGCCCAAAATCACCTTGGAAAAACAGACAAAAGTATGATTAAACGAAAGATTGACAGCAAGATAGCTGATTTTTTCAAGAATCACAACAATGAGAATGTCGCCGCTCAGGAACTCAGTGCACATGGATTCTCGTTGGCTTACTTCAATAGCAAAAAGCAAGGAGAGTTGGATTTTGTCATCACCTACAAGGATAAAATTCTCCCCATCGAAATAAAATCGGGCAAGAATTACGAACGACACAGTGCCTTGGACAACATCCTAAAGGATTCCAACTATAACATAGAAAGCGCGATAGTTTTCAGCAGCGACAACCTTGTGGTAAAAGGGTCCGTTACCTATCTCCCCGTCTATATGCTGATGTTCCTTCAAAACAGCACCTGGGAAGGAGAACCTATTTACAAGTTGAACCTGGACGAAATCCATTAAGATCCATTTTGCTTAGCGGGCCGTGAGGTTGCGGTAGAAGGCAAGCAGTTTGTCGTAGAGTTGTCGGTTGTCTTAATTTGCAAAGATAAGCACAATCATCCGCAAAATTGTCTACATTTGCCTTTTGTTGAACAACGACGAACAATCTTGCATAACTAACAATAACCGACAATCCGATGAAAAAGTATGGTTTTCTGCTGACGCTGGCCCTGCTGCTGGGCGCGAACGGCGTACAGGCTCAGCATTTCGATGAATTTTTCGTGAACAAGACCCTTAGGGTGAATTATCTGCATACGGGAAACGCCGACTTCGAAGAGATGAAGATAGACCACTACACGGCCGGCGGCTCTTGGAACGGCACGTGCTCCTACCTGGTGGAACCGCAGATGTTGGGCGACATTCTGGTGGAGGTTATCGACTCGGTGTCGGACAAGCTTATTTACAGCCGCAGCTACTCTTGTCTGTTCACCGAATACCGCACCACCGAAAAGGGCCAGACCCAGGTAGCCTCGATGGAGGAGTGCATCAATGTTCCCTTCCCCAAAAACACGGTGTGTCTGCGCTTTACCAGTTTCGACCGCAAGCGCAATGCTACCCCGCTGGGCAGCACATGGTTCAATCCGCAGACCACGCCCTGCCAGCCCATGACCAAGCACTACAAAACCATCGACCTGCACATTGGCAATACACCCGACAAGGCCATCGACATACTGTTTATCCCCGATGGTTATGCCAAAAGCGATGCGCGTCGGATGAAAAAGGACATGAAAGAGTTTGCCGCTTACGTTATGGGTTGCTCGCCCTACAAGGAGATGCAAGACAAGGTGAACATCCGCGCCATTGTGGGTTATTCCAAGGAATCGGGCATTACGCAGCCGCAGAATGGCATTTTCCGCCAAACGCTGCTGGGTTGTGCCTACAACGCCCTCGATCTTGACCGTTACCTTTGCTGCGACCAAGTCTGGGCTATGCACGAAGTGGCCGATGACGCTCCTTACGATGCCATCGTTATTGTCTGCAACAGCGACAAATATGGCGGTGCCGGCTTCTACAATTTCTACTGCACGGTGTACAACCACGGCGAGCATCCCGACTATGTCATCGTACACGAAATGGGTCACTTGATTGGCGGCTTGGCCGATGAATACTATACTTCGGAAGTGTCCGTGCGCGATTTCTATCCTGCCGGTGTGGAACCCGCCGAACCCAACGTAACCACGCTGGTAGATTTCGACAGCAAATGGAAAGACTTGCTGGCTCCCGGAACGCCCGTGCCTACGCCTCCCGCACAGGAAGGCACGCCCGAGTACGACAATGTGGGTGTCTACGAAGGTGGCGGCTATGTGGCCAAGGGTGTGTATCGTCCTATGATGTACTGCACCATGAACGGCCGGCTCTACAACCAGTTCTGCCCCGTCTGCCTGCGCGCCCTGCAAGAAGTACTCAACTACTACGCGCACTGAGTCCCTCTCTGCACATTGTCACATTTTTATGAGGGAATAAGCACAGAAAAGGCTTGAGATATTTTCTTATTTTGACGGAGGGTGAGCGGGATACGGGAATCGAACCCGCCTCCTTGGCTTGGGAAGCCAATGCACTACCGATGTGCTAATCCCGCCTATTTGGAAAGAGTGCGCTAAAGTACTACTTTTTGGCGATATTCAAAAAGTCTTTTCACTCATTTCGCGGCGACCGTCGTCCAGCACCTTGATATGCACAGCCAGCGTATCGTCCGGCAAGAGGGCCTCCATCTTTTCGGGCCACTCGATAAGGCAGATACAGCCGCTGTAGAAATAGTCTTCACTGCCAATGTCGTAGGCCTCGGCCAAAGACTTGATGCGGTAATAGTCGAAATGGAAAATGGAGCCTTGGGGCGATGGATAATCGTTGACGATGGCAAAGGTGGGGCTGTTCACTTCGGCAGTCACGCCCAGACGCGCACACAGTGCTTTGATGAAAGTGGTCTTGCCCGCGCCCATTTCGGCATAGAAGGCCACCACTTTCGAAGGGCTGTTCTGTAGCATCTGCGCAAATTCCGCAGCCACGCTGTCTATTTCCTGTAAAGTGTAAACTTTTTTCATCATGTTGTTCGTTGCGCTTGGTTGCGCTTATTTTGCGTTCAAGGTAATGAGCGGAATCATCATTTCTTCGAGCGAAATGCCGCCATGCTGGAAGGTATCTTTGTAGTAGCCAACATAATAGTTGTAGTTGTTGGGATAGGCAAAGAAATCGTTGTTCATGGCGAAAATATAGCTCGTGCTCAGATTGGGCGATGGCAGATGGAAATCGGCCGGACGCTTCATCTCGAACACTTGTTTGGGATTGTAGTCGAGGTTCTTGCCCAGCTTGTAGCGCAGATTGGTGTTGGTGTTCTTGTCGCCCACCACCTTGACGGCATTGTCTACGCGAATAGTGCCATGGTCGGTGGTCAGTATCACCTTGACGGGCTGGCCGGCCAAGTAACGCAACAGCTCGCTCAAAGGCGAATGCTTGTACCACGACTGCGTGAGTGAACGATAGGCGGCCTCGCTCGAAGCCAGCTCGCGTATCATCTTGGACTCGGTGCGCGCGTGCGAAAGCATATCGATAAAGTTGAACACCACCACGTTCAGGTCGTTGTCCTTAAGGCGGGACAGATTGCCCAGCAATTTCTCGCCGGCCTCGGCATCGTTGATTTTCTGGTAGCTGAACTTGTAGGGCTTGCGGTAGCGCGCCAGTTGTGTGGCGATAAGCTCGGCCTCGTTCTGGTTCTTGCTCTGTTCTTCGTCCTCGTCTATCCAAAGCTCGGGAAACATCTTCTGGATGTCAAGCGGCATCAGGCCCGAAAAGATGGCGTTGCGCGAATACTGCGTGGCGGTGGGCAGGAGGCTCAGGAAAAGCTGCTCGTCTATGCGGAAATCTTCGGCCACCATAGCCTGTATACTGCGCCATTGGTCGAAGCGGAAGTTGTCGATAAGCACAAACCAGAGCTTTTCGCCGGCATCCAAAGCGGGGAAGACCCGCGTCTTGAACAGGTCGGGGCTCATCAAGGGCCGACGCTCGGGGCGGCTCATCCACTCGGCATAGTTACGGGTGACAAACTTGGCATACTGACGGTTGGCATCGGCCTTCTGCATGCGCAGCATCTCGTCCATCCCCGTGTTGGCGCCTTCCAGTTGCAGTTCCCAATATACCAGCTTGCGGTACACTTCCTTCCAATCGTCCAGACTGGCAGCCATGGAAATCTGCGTCGAAAGTGCCTGAAATTCTTGGCGATAGTCTTGCGTCAGGGCTTCGGAAACGATGTCCTGCTGATGCAGGTTCTTCTTGAGCGTCAGCAGAATCTGACTCGGATTGACGGGCTTAATCAGGTAGTCGGCTATTTTGTTGCCGATGGCCTGGTCCATGATGTTTTCCTCTTCGCTCTTGGTTATCATCACCACGGGCAAATTGGGCTGGATTTCCTTGAGCTGATTCAGCGTTTCCAGACCGCTCAGACCGGGCATATTCTCGTCGAGGAACACCAAGTGGAAGGCTTGCTTGCGGCAAAGTTCCAGCGCATCCTGCCCGTTGGTGGCAGTCTGTACCGAGTAACCTTTCTCTTGCAGGAAAAGCACGTAGGGCTTCAGCAAGTCAATCTCGTCGTCGACCCAAAGCAGTTGTTGTTGTCTGGCCAAGTCTCGCAGTTTTTACAGAAGCTTTTACAGCAGCGCGTCGATTTTGGCAGCCAGGGTAGCCTTGGTGGCAGCGCCTACATGCTTGTCGACCAATTGTCCGTTCTTGAAAAAGAGGATGGTGGGGATGTTGCGGATACCGAACTGTCCGCAGACTTCATCGTTTTGATCGACATCCATCTTGCCAATAAGCACGCGGTCGCCGTATTCCTCGGCCAGTTCTTCGATAATGGGGGCGACCATACGGCAAGGGCCGCACCATTCTGCCCAAAAATCTATTACTAGAGGCTTGCCGCTTTGCAGCAGCTCGTTAAAGTTTGCATCGGTCATTTGAAGTGCCATAACATTTATTCTTTTAATGGTTAATACGCTATTTCGTTTAAAGTTGTTTTGTCAGTTTATGCGCAGCCCGGCTAGCGGAAGGTTCTCGAAAAACCCCATCAGTTCCTTGCTGGGATTGACTCTGTCTTTCAAGGCTGTCAGGCGCGCCGAGATGTGCGGCAATGAGTCTTCGTCCCACACGGCCAAGCGGAACTGCACCGGGCCGGGATGCGAGCGCAACTGCTGTACCAGTTCATCGACAAAATCCTCGTTGATGAAGTGCAAAGGTAGGGCAATCTGCATTTTTTCAATAGCCGTTTCAGCCGTTTTCGACAGCAAATCCACATGATGGATGCGAAATTCCTTTTCTTCGGAATAACGGTTGCGATTGGCATAACGTCCCTTCATAGCCAGGAAATTGCCTTTCTTTAAGAAGCCACCCCATTGCGCGTAGTCTTGCGAGAAGAAGCGGTATTCGTAGGTACTGTCGTAGTCTTCGAGGGTAACGATGGCCCAGAGATCGCCTTTCTTGTTGGTAAGTTCCTTCACCTCGCGCACCATGCAGCCGAAGAGATATTCGTGATTTTCCTGCAAATTGGCCGTATTGGCCAGTTTTTCGAGCGTGATGTTGCAGACGTAATGCAGGAAAGTATAGTATTCGTCCAGGGGATGCGCCGACATGTACATGCCCACGTAGAATTTTTCCTTGTTCAGACGTTCCAGCTTCGACCAGTTGAGCGGCATGGGCGGCAGGGCCGGACGCGCAATGACCGATTGCATTTCGTCGCCGAAGATGCTGGCGAACATGTTGTTCTTGTCTTCCTGAAACCTGACACCGTAGTTCATCAAGGTGTCGAGGAAGATTTCGCCCCGTTCGTTGGCCATGGCTATCTGCTCGCGTATCATATCGGGGAAACTGTCGAAAGCGCCGGCGTAGGCCAAAGTCTCGATATTTTTACTGCCGCAGGCCGACAGGTTCACGCGTTCCACCACGTCGAAAATGGAGCGGTAGGGGCCGTTCTTGTCGCGTTCTTCGATAATGGCGCTCACGGCCGTTTCACCCATGCCCTTGATGGCACCCAGACCGAAACGTATATTGCCGTCTTTATTCACCATAAAATGATAGCTCGACTCGTTTATATCGGGGCCCAACACATCGATACCCAGGCTCTTGCACTCGGTCATCATCTTGGTTACTTCCTTGATATCGTCGATGTTGCGCGTCATGACAGCCGCCATGTACTCGGCCGGATAATGCGCCTTGAGATAGGCCGTCTGGTAGGCCACCAGCGAATAGCAGGTAGCGTGCGACTTGTTAAAGGCGTAAGAGGCGAATTTTTCCCAGTCGGCCCAAATCTTTTCCAGCACCTTGGCATCGTGGCCGTTGGCCTGCCCGCCGCTGATAAATTTAGGTTTGAGTTCGTCCAGCTTGTCTTTCAGCTTTTTACCCATAGCCTTGCGCAGCGTGTCGCTCTCGCCTCGCGTAAAGTTAGCCAGCAGACGCGACAGCAACATCACCTGCTCCTGATACACCGTAATGCCGTAGGTATCCTTCAAGTATTTCTCCATGATGGGGATATCGTACTCGATAGGTTTGCGGCCCTGCTTACGGTCGATAAAGTCGGGAATATAGTCCATCGGGCCCGGCCGGTAGAGCGCGTTCATAGCGATAAGATCTTCGAACTGTGACGGTTGCAGCTCGCGCAAGTATTTCTGCATACCGGGCGATTCAAACTGGAAAGTTCCGGTGGTCTGACCCTTGCAATAAAGCTTGTAAGTAGCTTCGTCTTCGAGCGAAATCTTGTCGATGTCGATGTCTTCGCCGCGCGAAAGCTTGATGTTTTTGAGCGCCTCGTTGATGACAGAAAGGGTTTTCAAGCCCAAAAAGTCCATCTTGATTAGGCCGGTCGATTCGATAACCGAACCTTCGTATTGGGTCACCAGCAGTTTCTCGCCGGTCACTTTGTCGTCGGCGGTGGAGACGGGTACCCAGTCGGAAATGTCGTCACGGCCGATGATGACACCGCAGGCATGCACGCCGGTGTTGCGCACGTTGCCCTCCAGTTGCACGGCATACTTTAGGGTTTCGCGCACGAGCGGGTTTTCCGATTCCATTTCAGCCTTAAGCTCCGGCACATGTTTCAGACAGTTTTCAAAGTTGATTTTCAGCTGTTTGTCGGTGTTTGGTTCCATCAGACGGTCGGGAATAAGCTTGGCCAGACGGTTCGATTCCGCCACCGACAAGCCTTCCACGCGGGCCACATCCTTGATGGCCGACTTGGTGGCCATAGTGCCGTAGGTGATGATGTGCGCCACCTTTTCCTTGCCGTACTTGTTTTCCACCCAATGCAGCACACGGCCGCGTCCGTCATCGTCGAAGTCGACATCGATATCGGGCAGGGAGATACGGTCGGGGTTAAGGAAACGTTCGAATAGCAAATCATATTTGATAGGGTCCACCTTGGTGATGTCCAGACAGTAGGCCACCACCGAACCGGCAGCCGAACCACGTCCCGGCCCGACGGTAACGCCCAGTTCCTCGCGAGCGGCACGGATAAAGTCCTGCACGATAAGGAAGTAGCCCGGGAAGCCCATAGTCTTCATGATGTGAAGCTCAAACTTGATGCGGTCTTTGAGTTCGTCACTCATACTCTCTTTGGGGCCGTAGTTCTTTTCTGCACCCTTCCAAGCCAGTTTGGCCAGATAGTCGGCCTCCAGTTTGATGCGGTAGAGTTTGTCGTAGCCACCAAGTTTCTTGACTTTTTCCTCGGCTTTTTCCTGGCTCAGCACCACATTGCCGTTCTCGTCGCGGGTGAACTCATCGAAAAGGTCCTGCTCGCTAAAACGCTGGCGATAGCTTTCCTCCGTACCGAAGTCCTCGGGTATCTGGAAGTTGGGCAAAATAGGGTCGTGGTTGATGGAATAGACCTCCACCTTATCGGCAATCTCGCGCGTATTGCTTAGGGCCTCGGGCACATCGGCAAAGATTTGGTTCATTTCTTCCTGTGTCTTGAACCATTCCTGCTTGGTATAGCTCATCTTGGTGGCCTCGCCCACTTCCTGGCGGGTGTTCACGCAGATTAGGCGGTAATGCGCTTCGGCATCGTCCTCGTTGATAAAATGCACGTCGTTGGTGGCCACCAGCTTGATATTGTGCTTGCGGGCCAACTCCATCAAAACGGCATTCACTTTCTGCTGTTTGGGATAGGTGTCTTGGGCCGCATTGGGCACCGTGGGCTTATGGCGTTGCATCTCCAGATAGTAGTCGTCGCCGAAAAGGTTCTTGAACCACAGCACAGAAGCCTCGGCCTTGTCCAGTTCGTCCTGGAGTATATAGGAAGGCACCTCGCCGCCCAAACAGGCCGAGCAGCAAATGATGTCTTCGTGATATTTTTCCAAATCGGCGTGGTCGGTACGAGGCGTAAAGTAGAAGCCGTCCACCCAGGCACGCGACACGATTTTAATCAAGTTCTTGTAGCCGTTCTTGTTCTTGGCCAAGAGGATAAGGTGCCAGCCGCTCCGGTCGCCGGCTTCCTTGCTCTTGTTTTCCTTGCCGTGACGTGCCACATACACCTCACATCCGATAATGGGCTTGAAGGGTTCCAAGCCTTCTTCCTTGCGGGCCTTGTTCTTTTTGCCCACATAATCGACAAGTTCCTTGATGGCAAACATATTGCCGTGGTCGGTAACGGCCATGGCGGGCATACCATCCTTGATGGCCTTGTCTACCAGACCCTTTACCGAAGCCTGGCCATCGAGTATAGAGTATTGAGTATGAACGTGTAAGTGTACGAAATTCTCCATATTATCCTAAGAAGTTGCGAGAGGACAAAGTTACTTTTTTCCTACAAAGAGACCTCGCCGCAAAGCGAACATTCCAGATATTTTTTCACAGCTGCAACCGACAATCCCTGACCGAATAGATACATCAGTTTGGTGATGGCCGCTTCGGAGGTAATGTCGTAGCCGCTCACCACCCCCACCCGGCTCAAGTTGCTGCCCGTCTGGTAGAGTCCGCTCTGCACCCAACCGTTGACGCACTGCGTGACGTTCACCACCAGCAGGCCGCCCTGTATGGCTTCGCGCAAGGCTTCCAGCACCTGGGCATCGCCCGATGCGTTGCCGGCACCATAGGTCTTGAGCACCACGGCGTTGATGTCGGGGGTGGACAGCACATGCTTGATGGTAGAAGCCTTGATGCCGGGGAATAGCGTCAGGAACACCACATTGCAATCCATGTTATAATGCACCTTCAGGGGCAATTTGCCGGGCATACGGTAGAGCGCTTTCTCGTTGAAATGGATACCCAAGCCTATGCGGGCCAGTTCGGGATAGTTGTAACTTTTGAAGGCGTTGAAATTGTCGGCGCTGGCCTTGGTGCTGCGGTTGCCGCGCCAGAGGTAGTTCTCGAAGAGGATAGCCACTTCCTGCACCATAGGTTCGCCCTTGAGGTCTTTGGCCGCTGCCACCTGCAAAGCGGTAATCAGGTTTTCTTCGCCATCGGTGCGCACCTCGCCTATGGGCAGTTGCGAGCCGGTAATGATGACGGGCTTGTGCAGATTCTCCAGCATAAAGCTCAAGGCTGAAGCCGTATATGCCATGGTATCGGTGCCGTGCAAGATGACAAAACCATCGTAATTATCGTAGTTCTCCTCGATGGCGCGTGCCATTTCCGCCCAATGCGAAGGGTTCATATCGGAAGAGTCGATGGGCGGATCGAATTGCAGGTGATCGATGCGATAATCGAGTTTCTTCACTTTGGGAACATTGTCTATCAAGTGGTCGAAATCGAAGGGAACCAAAGATTGGGTGGTCTCATCTTGTATCATGCCGATGGTTCCGCCCGTATAGATAATCAGTATGTCAGCAGCTTGCGCCATAAGGGGAAAATCTTTAACTGTTTCTAAAAAGCCGAAGGCAAATATACTATTATTTCAAGTTTTATCTATCTTTGTCAGTCTTTGAATGACAATAAATTTTGAAGAAGTCTTTCGGTATACGCATACATAAGGAGGGCCGCAAACTTGTCGCCTACTTCCTGCTGGTTCTTGTCGTCATCAATCTGGCCTGTTTCATTTGGACGGGTGTCTATTTTGTGACGACCTTGGTCATTTCCGCCGTGCTGATGTTCTTCTTTGCCAACTTTTTCCGCAATCCCAAACGCCTGCACAACACGGAAGACCCTTACGAAATCGTGGCTCCGGCCGATGGCAAAATTGTGGTGATTGAGCCGGTATTCGAAAACGAAGTGCTGCACTGTCAATGCCTGCAACTGTCTATTTTCATGTCGGTTACCGATGTTCACGCCAACTGGTATCCTTTTCAGGGACGGGTGACTTATTACCGGCATCAGAACGGACGCTACCAGGCGGCTTTCCTGCCCAAGTCGAGTACCGAAAACGAACGCAGCAGCATCGTGCTCAAAGCCGATATCAACGGACAGGACGTGCTGGTCAGACAGATTGCCGGAGCGATGGCAAGACGCATTGTCACCTACGCATACACAGGCAGACGCTGTTCTGTGAACGAGCACCTTGGCTTTATCAAGTTCGGTTCGCGTGTCGATTTGTATTTTCCTCTCGACAGCGTGGATATCTGCTGCAAGTTGGGCGATCATGTAAAAGGTAATACCAACGTAATAGCAAAATTCAGAAGACAATGAGAAAACATCTTGCGAATGCCATCACTTGCCTGAATGTGCTGGCGGGCAGCGTAGCTGTCGTTTTTGCCTTGGAAGGCCGTTATACCCTGGCAGCCTGCTGCATTGCACTGGCGGCCGTGTTCGACTTTCTGGACGGTTTCACCGCGCGTCTGCTCAAAGCGGTTTCGGCTATGGGCAAAGAGCTCGATTCGCTCTGCGATATGGTGAGTTTCGGGCTTGCACCTGCCTTGGTGGCTTTCCACTACATGCAGCAACTTGGCGGGCCGTGGTGCTGGGTTGCACTGTTGATGGCGGCTTTCTCGGCCCTGCGTCTGGCCAAATTCAACCTCGATGAGAGACAGACCTCTTCTTTTATCGGACTGGCCACGCCTGCCAACGCTATCTTTTGGGTTTTCGGCATTGCCGGCCTGAGCGAAGCGGGCGTTTATACGCCTCCCGTTTGGTGTCTGGCCTTGCTCTGCCTGTTCTCGTGCTGGATGCTGGTGTCGCCCCTGCCGATGTTCTCGCTTAAATTCAAGAACCTGCGTTTTCAAGACAACGCCATCCGTTATATTTTCCTTTTGGGCTGCATCGCCCTGGTGCTGCGTCTGACGTGGCTGGGCGTAGCGCTGTGCATTGTATGGTATACCCTACTTTGCCTGCTCAATCTGATAACCGTTAAAAGCAAAAGGTCATGAGTAAGAAGAACAGCAGCAAGAAGAAGCCTATCCGCAAGATTCTCAGCAAGAAACGCGACAAACGCATTGTTTTCCAACTGAACGAGCCCGAGTTTGATGCTTTGAGCGTCTACTGCAAGCGCTATCATGTGAGCAACCGTTCGGAATTTATCCGCCGTACCTTGCTCAGCAAGATTTCCAAGACTTTTGTTGAAGATTATCCTACCCTATTCTGATTTTTTATCGCCATGAAACACGAAGATTACATGAAACTGGCCTTGCAAGAGGCCCGCTACGCCTACGATGAGGGGGAAATTCCCGTAGGAGCCGTGGTGGTTTGCCAAGAGCGTGTCATTGCCCGCGCACACAACCTTTGCGAGCGGCTGCAAGATGTTACGGCGCATGCCGAAATTCAGGCTATCACGGCTGCTGCCTCATGGCTTGGTGCCAAATACCTGACCGATTGCACGCTATATGTTACCGTAGAACCCTGCACCATGTGCGCGGGCGCCATTGCCTGGGCCCAATGCGCCAGAGTGGTTTACGGAGCCCCCGACCCCAAGCGCGGCTATACGGTATTGGCACCCCATGCCCTGCATCCCAGAACAGAGGTGATTGGCGGAGTGCTCAGCGAGGACTGCGCTGTGCTGGTCAAGTCGTTTTTCCAAGCCAAGCGCTGACCATGGCACAACAGCAATTTGTGGGCAAGTCGGGCGAAGACTTGGCTGCCGCCTATCTCGAAAACAAGGGTTACCGCATACTGGAACGCAACTGGCACGCCGGACACAAGGAGCTGGACATCATCGCTCTGGACGGGCAGATGCTGGTGGTTGTAGAGGTGAAAACGCGCAGCAGCGAACTTTACGAAGAGCCTTGGCAAGCCGTTACGGCAATGAAAATCAGGCGCAGTGTGCAGGCCGCCAACTATTATATCAGACGGAACGCCATCGACCTTGAAGTGCGTTTCGACATTGTTTCCATAGTTTACCGGGCCGATGGCGGGCATAGCATCGAGCATATCGAAGATGCCTTCACGGCCTTGATTGATTGATTATGAAGCACATACGTTACAAGGAAGTATCATCCACCTCGGCGGTGATGAACGAGTGGCTGCGGAGCGAAGCGGAGCAGCCCCTTGCTCACGGCACAGTGCTCAGCGCCGCGTTTCAAGGCGCCGGCCATGGGCAGATGGGCAATGGCTGGGAGTCGGAGGCCGGCGCCAACGCCACCTTCAGCATCGCCCTTAGAGCCTTGCACTGGCCGGCCGAAGAACATTTTGCCATCACCCAAGCCGTTTCGCTGGCGCTGACCGACTATCTGCTGGCCCACGACGAACTACTTCCGCCGCAAGCCCGGCCTTGGCTGAAAATCAAATGGCCCAACGACCTCTATGTGCAAGACGGCAAGCTTTCGGGCATCCTTATCGAAAGCCTGCTCTCGGGACGCTTCATTCAAGACTGCATCTGTGGTGTAGGGCTCAATGTCAACCAGTGTGTATTTCTGAGCGATGCGCCCAACCCCAGGTCGTTGCGGCAGGTGGCCGGGCGCTGCCCGGCCACCTGCCGCAACGCCTTCCCCTTGGACGAAGCCGCCATGGTGCAGCTCATCGAGGGTTTGGCGCAAAGCGTCCTCCACAACATCGATAACTTGTGCAGCGGCCGCTTGAGCCGTCAACAGTTGCAAGAGCAGTACCTGCAGCGACTCTATCGTTACAAGAGTTGGCACGAATACCAAGACCAAGACGGCCGCTTCGAGGCCCGCATTGTTGACGTTCTGCTCGACGGACGCCTGCAATTGGAGAAAAAAGCCGGAGGCGAGCTAAAAAATTACGCCCTCAAACAAGTGCGTTTTGTCATATAATTATACCTTTGCAAAAATATCGGTTTAACAGTTTCGTATGGAAAAATATCATCGCATTTTGCTGAAACTGAGCGGCGAGTCGCTCATGGGCAAGAACCAGTACGGCATCGACCCCGAACGTCTGGCCGAGTACGCTCAGCAAATCAAGGAAATAGCCCAATTGGGCATACAGGTAGGCATCGTTATCGGCGGCGGCAACATCTTCCGTGGCCTCAGCGGAGCCGCCAAAGGATTCGAGCGCGTCAAGGGCGACCAGATGGGTATGCTGGCCACCGTCATCAACAGTCTGGCTTTGTGTTCGGCCCTGGAAAGCATCGGCGCCAAAGCCCGCGTGCTGACGGCCGTCCGCATGGAACCCATCGGTGAATTTTACAGCAAGACCCGCGCCTTGGAATGCCTCGACAAGGGCGAAATCGTCATTTTCTCCTGCGGCACCGGCAGCCCCTACTTCACCACCGACACGGGTTCGTCGCTGCGCGGCATAGAAATAGAGGCCGATGTCATGCTCAAAGGCACCCGCGTGGACGGCATCTACACGGCCGACCCCGAAAAAGACCCCACCGCCGTCAAGTACGATGATATCACCTACGACGAAATCTACATCAAGGGCCTGAAGGTGATGGACCTTACCGCCACCACCATGTGCAAGGAGAACAACCTGCCCATCATCGTGTTCAACATGGACAAGCCCGGCAATCTGAAAAAGGTGCTCACCGAAGGGGGCATCGGCACATTAGTACATAATTAACAAAGCATAAACAACATGAACGAAGAAGCCACTCTCCTTATTTCCATGGCGGAAGAAAGTATGGAACAGACCATACAGCACGTAGAGAAAACCCTGTCGCGCATCCGTGCAGGCAAGGCCAGTGTCAACCTCTTGGACGGCATCCGTGTCGACTATTACGGCACCATGAGCCCGCTCGCCAACATCGCCAACCTGTCCACTCCCGATGCCAAGACCATCACCATCCAACCTTGGGAAAAGTCGATGATCAAGCCTATCGAGAAAGCCATTCTGGCTTCCGAGTTGGGCATCACACCCGCCAACAACGGCGAAACCATCCACTTGACCATTCCCCCGCTCACCGAAGAACGCCGCCGCAACCTGGCCAAACAGGTGCGTCAGGAATCGGAAGACGGCAAAATAAGCATCCGCAACACCCGCCGCGACACCATCGACTCCATCAAGAAACTGGTGAAAGACGGTTTATCGGAAGACATGGGCAAAGACTTCGAAGCTTCCATTCAGAAGAGCCACGACAAGTACATCAAGCGCATCGATGAAATCGTAGCCGAGAAGGAAAAGGAAATTATGACCGTTTAGTGCGTGAGAGCTTTAGTCATCAAGAACACGGGCAGCGATTTTGTGGCGCGCACCTGCGAGGGTCAGGACATCACCTGTAAAATCAAGGGTAATTTCCGCATCAAGGGGCTGAAAAGCACCAATCCGGTAGCCATCGGCGATTGGGTGGAACTGAGCGAAAGCAAGGGCAACTACCTTATTTCCGGCATTGAAGAACGTCGCAACTACATTGTGCGCAAGCCCGCCAACTTGTCCAAACAGCTGCATATCATTGCCGCCAATATGGACCTCGCGCTCTTGGTGGTCAGTCTAAGGCTTCCCGAAACCAATCTGGTATTCATCGACAGGTTTCTGGCCACTTGCGAAGCCTACCGCGTGCCGGCCTGCCTAGTGTTCAACAAAATCGACCTTTATACCACAGCCGATCTTGACTATCTGCAAGCGCTCAAGCTTATGTATGGTCAGATCGGCTATACTTGTTTCGAGATTTCTGCACTGAAGGGCGAAGGCATCCAGGCGCTGAAAGCCCATATCCAAGGCAAAATATGCCTGCTTTCGGGCAATTCCGGCGTGGGCAAATCGTCTCTGCTCAATGCCCTATGTCCCGACATTCACGCCAAAACGGGCGATATTTCGGACTATCACCAGACGGGCAAACACACTACTTCTTTCTCGGAAATGTACAGTCTGGGGCAGGACACTTATGTCATCGACACGCCCGGCATCAAGGGATTCAACACTTTCGATATGCAAGAGGAGGAAGTGAGCCATTATTTCCCGGAAATTTTCCGAGCTTCGGCAGGCTGCAAATATCACAACTGCAGCCATCGCCACGAACCGGGCTGCGCCGTACAAGAGGCTTTGGCACAGCACCTTATCAGCGAATCGCGCTACCGCAGCTACCTAAGCATTATGGAAGACGCCAACGAGGGCAAATACCGCGAAGCCGACTAAGCAATCCGTTTTATTTTTCGTTTAAGATTCTGTCGTAGAGGGCGATATACTTGTCTACCAAGGTGTCCCAACGATACTCTTCGGCATCCTGCCGATTTTGCAACGACATGCGTTGGCAAGTTTCGTCATCACGCAAAAGCGACACAATTTGCCGTGCCATGGTCTTGACATCACCGTGTGCGCAGAGATAGCCGTTCTTGCCGTCGCTAATCAGATGCACGATGCCGCCCACTTTGGTGGAAACCACCGGCAGGCCCACCGCCATAGCCTCGGCCATGGCCACACATTGCGACTCTTCGCTGGCGCTAAGGATGAACAGGCGCGAACGCGAATATTTCTTGAGCAACTCGGAGGCGTGCACATCGGGATGCAGCGTCACATGCTGGCTCAGCTTCTTGGACACGATGCGCACCTGCAGTTTCTTGTAGTATTCCAAATCGACCAGCGCCCCCACGATGGCAAGCTTGACATCGGGAATTTCCTTGCGCACGCGGTCTATCACATCGAGCATCATCAGCTGGTCTTTGCGCGGAGCGATGGTGCCGACGGCCAAAATGGTATTGGGTTGGGGCTGATAGTCCTGATGATAGAAATCTTCGTGAATGCCCTGATGTATCACACTTACGTCAATGGGATGCGAAATGGCATACTTTTCCAAAGCGGCCTTCTCGTAATCGGTATCGGTCACCACCAGCCGTATCTGACGCACAAAGACAAACTCGCGATAGCACTCATGCATCCAAGAGAAGAATTTGGTGATAGAGCGTTGTTTGAGGAAGGCTTGCTTGGCTTCGTTGCGCGGCAGTCCGTGTATTTCCACCAAAAACTTAATCTTGTGCAGGCGCAGGGCAGCAATAATCAGCGGCGAATGATGTTGCTTGACGTGCAGATGACAGATGTCTGGGCTCATCGACAGTAGCTTGGGAATAATCCGATGACGCACCACTTTGCGTTGAAACTTGGGCGTCTCCTTTTCGCAGAAAAAGCGGTATACCTGCACGCCATCGACTGTTTCCTGATAATCTTGTTCGATGATGCTGCGCGGCATGTCCAGCACCACCACTTCGTGGCCGCGTTGCACCAAAGCGCGGGCCTCGCCGTAAACAGAGCCTTCTGTTCCTTCCTTAAAGAAACGGGGGTCCATCGGGAATTTCCCCACCATCAAAATCTTCATACCCTACAGTTTTATCTTCTTCAGTTCCTGATATATACGTTGCACGGGCAAGCCCATGACATTGAAATACGAACCTTGCATATTTTCCACCGCCACCAGTCCTATCCATTCCTGTATGCCGTAGGCACCAGCCTTGTCGTAGGGATGGTAATTGTCGACATAATAGGCGATTTCTTCCTCACTCAGAGGCGCAAAAGTCACCTTGGTGTCGGCAAAGAAGTGTCGCTGCCACTGCCGGGTGGCCATGCACACGCCCGTGTACACATGATGGTCTTTGCCGGCCAGACTGTCGAGCATGGCCACCGCCTGAGCCCTGTCCTTGGGCTTGCCGAAAACCTTGCCTTCGCAATAGACGATGGTGTCGGCCGTGATGAGTAAGTCCTTGTCGGATAACTGCGGCAGGTAAGCCAGCGCCTTTTGGCAAGCGATGTATTCGGCGATATCGCCGCCTTGCAGCTGCGAGGGGAAACTCTCGTCCACACCGGGCAGGCTTCGTTGCTCGAAGCTCAGGCCCAGGGTTGACAGCAACTGTTTGCGTCGAGGCGAATTCGATGCCAAAATTATATGATATTCCGACAAATTGTCCAGCATGGCTACCAAATAAAGCTTTCGCGGTTCATCCAAGTACCCTGGGCCTTCATCACTTGCTCAATGAGGTCGCGGGCGCAGCCGGCGCCGCCCGCGATGGGAGACACGTAAGTGGCTACCGAGCGGATGTCGCCGGCTGCGTCCGCCGGACAGCAACCCAGCCCTACCCGTTGCAACACTTCGTAATCGGTCATCTCATCGCCCATATAGGCAATTTCATCGGCGCGACAGCCGGTCTTCTGCATAAGATCTTCCAGGCAAGGCAATTTGTAGTGGGCATTCACATAGATATAACGCAGGCCCAAGTGCTCGAAGAGCGGACGCACATAGGCATCGCGCGCCCCGCTGAGTATGGCAATTTCCAGACCCGAGCGCTGCGCATGCTGTATGGCATAAACATCCTTGAGGTTGGTGGTCCGTTTCAGTCCGCCCTCGGGCGACATTTCCACCGTAGACCCCGACAGCACGCCGTCAATATCGAACACTATCACTTTAATCTTGCTTAAATCGTAGGCTATCATTACTTGTGGCTTCTTTTGTAAATCAAATCACTCATCAGGCGATACACCTGGGCTTTTTCATCCTCGCCCCTTTGCTCAAGCCAGGCCAGATGCCGTTCCATCACCCGGCGATCGCCCCTAACGGCAGGTCCCGTCTGCGCCAAACGAGGTTCCAGCTCGCTCACTTTTGCTGCGGTCTCTTCTATCAGAGCCTGCAAGATGCTGAAATCTATCCCGTCGTAGGCCAAAATTTCCTGCGCCATGGCATAGAGACTGTTGGCGAAGTTGCTCGCAAACACAGCTGCCACATGCAGGTTAGCCCGCTGCTCGGACGACATTTCCCTAATATCACAGCTTAGGCTGGAGGCCAGTTCTTTCATCAGTGCAAGGTCTGAGGACTGTGCCGCTTCCAGACAAAAAGGCACCCGGCCCAAATCCAGAGCGCGGCCTTTGCTGAAACTCTGCAAAGGATAAAATACGCCGCAGCGAGGGGTGTGAGCCGCCAGCACCGACAAAGGCAGGCTGCCCGAAGTGTGCAACCAAAGGGCCTGTCCGAAATCGTCTATCTGCTCGAGCACCACTTGCAGGGCATCGTCCTTGAGGGCGCAGACATAAATGTCAGCGCCGCGATACAAAGCTTTGATATCGGCTGTAAAGTCCGCACCGACATGCCCGGCCAGTTCTTTGGCCGCACTGCCGGTACGCGAATAAACTTGAACGATACGGTGTCCTTGCCTGTGCAGGGCTGGAGTCAAGTGAGTAGCCACATTGCCTGCACCGAGCAAGACAATGTCAAAAGCGGTCATAATGTATCTTTTCCCACTTGGTACGTGCATCATCGAAGGCAGGCTTTTCTTCGTCCTTTTCGCCTATGGCAATCAGGCAAAGCACCCCGTAGTTGTCGGGCAAATTCAACACTTGACGCACATAGGCCTCGCTGCTCTGGGTCTCGCTGGTCTGACGGTTGCGTACTTGCACCCAGCAGCTGCCCAGCCCCAGCACTTCAACCTGTAATTGCAGGTAGGCTGCGGCAATACTGGCATCTTCCACCCAAACATCGGTCTTGGCGGTATCAGCAGCCACCACCACGATAAGGGGAGCCTTGGCCGCGAAGGCGCTATTGTTGGCACGCACGGCACCCAATTGCTCGCGAAGGGCAGCATCGCGCACGGCGATAAATTCCCAACACATACAACGTTTCGAACTGGGAGCCATCAGAGGGGCTTGCAACAAAGCCTTCACCTGTTCATCGGTGATGGGTGTATCCTTATACTTGCGGATACTTCTGCGCTGATGCAGAAGACGGGAAAAACAATCTTTCATCATTTATTTTTTACTTATCGGCAAATGTAGCAATTCTTCCAAAAGGGCTCAAAAAAAATAATGGCCGAAGTATGCAATATATTCCTATTTTTGCGGTTCTTCTAAGAAGAATGTTGCAAAAACGTACCATCACCCGCTTCCGCTTGGCTTTAACCCGCCAATTCTGCCTGCTGACCTGTCTGTTGACGGGCCTGGGCCTGCATGCACAGCAGTCGGTACTAGGCACTAGCATCAGCCTAAGCGGCTATGTGATGGACAGTCAAAGACGCCCGCTCGAGCTGGTGAACGTTTACGAACAACATACGCATTTCGGTTGCAGCACCGACGAGAACGGCCATTACGAACTGCAACTGCCCGCCTGCGATACTTTGGTGCTACGCTTCAGTTGCCTTTCCTATCAAACGGCCTACCGCATCCTGCCCGTTGCCCAAACCAAGCTGACGCTCAATGTCGTGCTAACCTCGAGCAGCCAGCAGTTGCAGGATGTCAGCGTCAGTGCACAGCAGCGCCAACTCAACAGCATGCAGCGCATCGATGCCGATGCCATCCGCTTGTTGCCCGACCCGGCCGGTGGCAGCATCGAAGCCTTGCTGGTCACTTTTGCAGGTGTCAGTTCCAACAACGAGATGAGCACCCAATACAGCGTGCGCGGCGGCAATTACGACGAGAACCTGGTGTATGTGAATGGCATTGAAATCTATCGTCCCCTGCTTATCCGCAGCGGGCAACAGGAAGGTTTGAGCTTTGTCAATCCGCAGATGACTCAGGAAGTATCGTTTTCGGCCGGCGGTTTCGGAGCCAACTATGGCGACAAAATGTCGTCGGTGCTCGATATCACCTACAAGCAGCCCCAAGCCTTCGAAGCCTCTTTCCAAGCCAGTCTGCTGGGTGGCAATGCTTTTGTGGGCAGCGCTTCCAAAGACGGACGTTTCACGCAGATTCACGGCTTGCGCTACAAGACCAACACCTATCTGCTCGGCAGTCTGCAGACCAAGGGCGAATATCAGTCCGATTACCTTGATTATCAGACCTATCTGACCTATCGGCTGCACCCCAAGTGGGAAGTGTCTTTTTTGGGCAATGTTTCGCAGAATGTTTATGCTTTCCGTCCCGAGAGCCGCGAAACCGAGATGGGCAGTTTCCAGAGCAAATACACTTTCAAGGTCTATTTCGATGGTCAGGAAAAGGATGTCTTCCGCACCACCTTCGGTGCCTTGAGCCTCAAACATCAACCCGCCAAAGGGCTGGAACTGCGCTTGCAAGCCTCGGCCTTCCGCACCGACGAACACGAGAACTACGATATCACGGGCCAATATTGGCTTAGCCAGACCCCCATCAACAACAATAAAGCCGACACCACCAACACCAATCTTATCGGTGTGGGCACTTATCATGAACATGCTCGCAACAGTCTGAGTGCCAGCGTTGTCAACTTGCAACATTCGGGCGATTGGAAAAAGGGGCAGCATCACCTGCAATGGGGGCTGGGCCTACAACTGGAAAACATCAGCGACCAGCTGCGCGAATGGGAAATGCGCGACTCTTCGGGCTACGCCCTGCCCTACAGCCCTACGGAGATCGGTTTTGCCGAGAACCTGCAAGCCAGCACAGCCATGCGTTCTTCGCGCCTTACGTCCTACCTGCAGGATACTTGGAAATTCCGCACCGACTTGGGTTTGATAAGTCTGACGGGCGGCCTGCGCGGCAACTACTGGTCGTACAATAAGCAACTGCTTGTCAGCCCACGCTTCAACATCGGCTTTATCCCCAGCTGGAAAGGCGATTTCAGCTTTCGTCTGGCCGGCGGCATCTACTATCAGGCACCCTTTTACAAGGAATTGCGCGACACCGTGCTTGTCAACAGGGTTTCCAAAGTAGTGCTGAACGAGCACATCCGCGCCCCCAAATCAACCCAGATTCTTTTGGGCATGGACTATCATTTCCGTCTTTGGGACCGTCCCTTCAAACTCACCACCGAAGCCTATTACAAAGATTTGCGCGATATTATTCCCTACACGGTAGACAATGTGCGCATCCGTTACGAAGGCATCAACAAGGGACACGGACACACGGCCGGCCTCGACATGAAGCTCTTTGGCGAATTTGTACCCGGCACCGACTCTTGGATTTCGCTCTCACTGATGGACAGCAAGGAAACCATCGACAACTACACCGTTTCGCGGCCTAACGAGCAGCGCTACAACGTCTCGCTGTTCTTCCGCGATTATGTACCCAACAACCCCAAATACTCCATGAACCTGAAACTGGTGTGGGCCGACGGTCTCTGCTTCGGCCCTCCGTCGATGGACAAAAGCTACGCCGTTCACCGCATGAAGGCCTACCGCCGCGTAGACATCGGGGTATCGCGCCTCTTGGTTGGCGGCGAGGACAAAATCCTGTCGCTCAGCGCCTTCAAGCACATCAAGAACGTCTGGCTCAGCCTCGATTGTTTCAATTTACTGGGCATCAACAATACCAACTCTTACTATTGGGTGCGCGACATTTCCAACCGCGAGTGGGCCATTCCCAACTACCTCACCGGCCGTCAGCTAAACCTTTCCCTCTCGGTAGATTTTTGATGCCTTGACTTTTCGGATATTCATGCAGTGAACGAAAAATATTTGCGGCATAATGTGTTGCATTTCAGATTGTTATATATTAAGCAAATGTTAATTAGTGGAAAATGTTTTGCATATGTGATTTGCTTTTATATATTTGCACCGGATTAATCATTGACGCGTCGGATAACTCTTGGAGGATGCCGAAATGCCACTAAAAGAGTAGGCATAATTTTAACCTTAGAAAACATGAAAAATTTAGAATTGACCATGAAGGTCGTTGAAGACCGTTCCGCTCCTATGATGTTTACCGAAAAGAACCTGCCCGGTGCTTGCTGCTGTTCTTGCTGCTGCTGCATTACCATCAACTTTGGCGACAGCGGCACTGCCAACGGTGCCACCACAACGCTGGACACTCCTGCGACCAAATAGTGCTATGAACCGCATCACATAGGATTATTGGTTTTTTGTGTCGCCTCCCGTCAGGGAGGCGACCTCTTCGCCCTTCTTTTACCCAACCATGAAAACCACCTTACATGAAAATCACCCTGGAAAACATCGACATCTGGCAATGTCGGGAAGCGGTCTATTGCAAACGCTGCGACGGACATCTGCTGAAAATTCAAAGCCCACACATCGACAAAGTAACCAAAGTACTGGAGCACCTCAAGCAAGGAGACGATTGGCAGTCTTTCGAGGATGAAGACTTGAGTGCCGAAGAACGCAACGATATTATCAAGTTTCTGGTACAAAACCAGCTGGCCCGCCACGAATATAGCAACAAGCAGGCACACCAGGCCCACAAGCAGCTAGGTGTCTTTGCCAGCGACGATATTTATGCAGCCTTATGCCAAGAGTTGCACCCGGAGGGCTTTCTGTTGGATTTCAAGCGCGTTCAGCACTGCGAAGACCTCGAGGGAATACAAATGCTCTTGGTTGTCTCGCCTGTATTCGACCATTATCATCTGTTGGAGGATATCTCCAATGCCTGTTACCGTTGCCAGCTGCCGCTCCTGTACGCCGAATTCTCGCCCACAGCCTTCAGTTTGGGGCCGCTGGTGGAGCCCAGCCTGGGAACAGCGTCACTGGCTTGCTACATGAAACGCAAAGAAGTGAACCTCAGCAAGTTGAATCTGTACAGCGAGTTTATTTGCAGCGAGGACAAAAAGCAGTTACAGCAAGCCGAGGCTAGCCGTTATCCATACTTCCATATCGGGCTGCAGCTTTTGCAAACGGAATTGGCATATTATTGGAAATACAAGGGCCAATTGTCTATGCGTCTGATGGACAGGCAGATTGTGCTGGATTTCCTACAATTTCAGTGTGAACAATGCCGAGTGTTGAAAGACCCCACTTCGGAGTTGTTTGCGCAAGCCACCTACACACCTTTCAATGGCTAAGAGCATGCAAAACCTGATTCATCGCACAGCTGGCTTCCTCAACGAAGATGTGCTGAAGATTCCCAACCGGCGTTTCGTGCCCGATTGCCTATACCAGCGCGTGGTCGGCGGCAACAACCTGCAACTGCTCGGCTGCCGGCATTCCAAGCTGCAAGGCAGTTCCATCGCCTTCGAGCAGGAACAATGCCTCAAGGCTGCCATGGGAGAATTTGTGGAGCGTTATGCGGCAGCCAACTACCGCAGCGCAGAATGGGTCATTGGCAGCATGGATAGCCTAAGCGATGGACATCGTTTTCTACCTCTGGACTGTTTCCGCTATTACAACCAAGCGCAGTACCAACGCTTGCAGGCTTACGGCATCAAGCCGCTCGATAAGCATGACACCATTGCCTGGACGCAAGCCTGCGATTATCTAAGTGGAGAGACTTACACTGTTCCCGCCTTCAGCATTTACCTGCCTTACGAAAACGACAGATGTCGGGAAGCGACTTATATGGTGGGCTCCACCTCTACCGGCATTGCCGCCGGTGCCAGCACGCAAGATGCTTTGATATCGGGATTCTGCGAATGTGCCGAACGCCATGCTTTCGCGCAGTTCTGGTATCGGCAGGAGCATATCTCTTACAAGCAGTACACCAGCGCCTTGATTCGCCGTCATTATAAGGGAGACAAGCGTGTGCAGCAGCTCTTCGGCAATCCGCATGTGGCTATGAAAGCTTTCGATTTATCGCCATTTTCTCCTATCGAAACCATGGTGGTCTTCCTGTATTTCACCTACAAGGGAAGGCTGTACCAATCGCTGGGCTGCGCGGCGCGTTTCCTCAAACGGGACGCTCTTGTCAAGGCCGCGCTGGAGGCTTATCAAGGCGTAGAATATGCCATCAGCCTGATGGACAAACAGCGGCTGCCCGAGAAGATGGACCTTGGCAACATCCACGATTTCGATGCACATTTTCATTTTTATAACCAATACCCCGATTGTCGCAAAGCTTCCAAAATTCTTCGCGAGGCGCAAGATTGGGAGCATGGCGATGACAGCATATTTCAGGACGAAAAGAAAATCGGACAGAAGTTCTGCATCGAAGACTTGCGCGCTATGGGACTGTCCTACCTGCTGTACAAAGATATCACGCCCATCGATGTAGCCGCCATTCCCTACCGGGTACTGCGAGTTGTCACGCCTTCGTGGGCGCTGCTCACGGGTCAGCACGAATGGCCGTTCCTGGGCCAAGTTTTCGGTGAGGACGAAGACCTGTTTCTGACCTATCCTCATCCCTTTCCTTAGCGGGAGGCACACTATCCGTTGAACACACATATCTATTAACCCTCAATTATCTTATCATGAAAAAAACAATGAGCTGTATCCTTAGTTTCTGTTGTCTGCTAAGCATCAATCTGTCGGCTCAAGATTACCAGAAGAACATCGACAACGCACTTGTAGAAATCACCCAAAACAAATCGATGGAAAAAATCAATGCTATCGTTAGTGAGCTGGAACAAGCTCCTCAAAACCAAGGTCTTATCGTCTATTGGAAAGCCTATGCGAAATACAAACAAGTGATAGCCTACCAAGATTTGTACGGCAACGACAAGGCCACCAAGAAGCTTTGCGCCAAGATTCTGGCCGAAGCCACCAAAGATTTGGAAGCGCTGCCGCAAAAGAATTCCGATGATTATGCCCTCTTGTCGGTCATCAAAAACCTAAGCGTCAGCTATGCTCCAACGCTGAAGATTCCCGGGCTGAGTACAGCTGCCAAGAAAGACGCACAACTGGCCATCAAAGCCGATACGGCCAATATCCGTGCCTATGTGGCTGCCGGTATACAAGATTATTACACACCAGCCCTTTACGGCGGCGGCAGCAAGTTCGAGAGCTATTTTCAGAAAGCGCTGAGCCTGCCGGATCAGACGCAGGACAATCCCTACCTGCCTTCCTGGGGACGCGAGGATGCCTATGTCTATCTTTTTCTCCATTATTATAAACAGACCCAGTACGACAAAGCCGTTGCTTACATCGTGGAGGCCTTGGAATATTATCCCCAGTCGCCACGGCTGCTGAACTTATCCAGTCAATTGAAACAGTATGGACTCCTATAACGTTTTGTACAACCAAGCTTTGAGCCCTGCTGCC
This sequence comes from bacterium, assembly GCA_963617485.1. Lineage (GTDB taxonomy): Bacteria > Bacteroidota > Bacteroidia > Bacteroidales > UBA1402 > UBA1757. The sequence goes on from CAVEPA010000001.1 coordinate 177,058, forward strand.
TTGGACTTTCTGGAGAGCTCGGCCATGACCAGATATAACAGTATGGAAATCGGAGAACGCATCAACAGTATCATGAAATCGCCCTACAACAGCCGTCAGGTTCTTAATCACAGTCTGGAATTGGGATGCATGGACTATGTGGCGCTGGGCGAAAAGCTCAACGAGCAGACGCGTCTTTTGAAGGATATTCAGTTAGGTCGTCGCAGTACGCGCAAATTTAAGGACTTTATAGACTTGAACGACTTGTCGGCTTGTCTGGGAAGTGCCTATTTCATTACCGAACGCTTCGAATCCCACTCACACCATCTGGCCAGAAGAAGCATCGCCTCGGGCGGCGCGCTTTACCCCATCGACCTGTTTTATATTGCTCTGAATACCAAGGGACTGGACAGCGGTGTTTATGCCTACAATCCTCATTACGAAAGGCTTGAAATCTGGCAGGCTTTTGCTTCCAAAGATAAGTTGCTGCGCGAGGTGCAAAAGCTGTTTCCGCCGGAGGTCACAGGCAGTTGGGACCTGAAAGCCGTGTCGGGAGTGATGCTTTTCGTGGCCAATCTGCACCGCGTGGCCTGCAAATATGGCGATAGGGGCCTGCGCTTCGCCCTAATGGATGTGGGCAGCATTTGCCAGAACCTGCATTTGTCCGCTTCGTGCTGCGATATGGCTTGCTGCGCCATCGGCGGTTATCTCGACCACGAAGTGAACGCTTTTTTGCAGTTGCAAGAGCCCAACGAACAAGTACTGCTCACTATGTTTATCGGGAAATGATATGGCCGGTCTGACTTGGAATCCCGATTTTCTGGTGTTCCGCCGCAAAGAAGGGCAAGTGGTGGTACGCAACGACATCGACGGGGCTATGGTGGCATTGTCGCTGTCCGAGTACGACCTCTTGCAGGCCTACAGCCAGAACAACAGTTTGGAACACGTGCGGCGCTGCTTGCCCGATGTATTGTTGGAGGAAGACTGTTTTCTAGCGGTCGTTGCGCGTGCCAAAGAGCTGCATTTGCTGCAGGAGGCTGGATTGACAGAAAGCAAAGGGCGTCGGGACAAAGGGCTGTTGTCGTTGCAACTTTACTATTTAGGCATGCGTCTTTGTCGCCTGCTCAGCTTTCTGAGCGGGCTCAAGATTCAAGCAGAATGCCGCGGCAACCTGCGTTTTTTCAAAATTCTCTCCATCGACCTCAACGGCACTTGGCTACATAAGCTGGCCACCAGGCCGATGGTGCAGAAACTCTTCTGGCCATTCTTGGCCGTTCTGTACATCAGCCTGCTGCTTACCATTTTCCTGCATCCGTCCGCACACTTCAGCCTGGCCGGGTTTGCCATGGACGAGGTGCCAGGCATGGGACTTTTTGCGTTATTGGTGTTTGGTATTTTCTGTTGTCTGAGCATACACGAAACCGGACACTATTTTGTTTACAAACGCTATCGCGGCGAGGGCGATCAAATTGGCATAGGCACCATGTTCACCGTCTTTCCGGTGATGTACACGCAAATTGACGACACCTGCCTTTGGCAAAGCAAAAGACAAAAGATTCTGCTCTCGCTGGCCGGCGTATTGATGGACTTGCTGATTATGCTCGGCCTTGTCTGTCTATTGTGTTTCTATCACGAATGCAACCTATTCTCGCTGTGTCTGGACTGTTTGTTATTTTATTATCTGGTGCAGATAGCGACCAACCTCAATCCGCTCTTTCCCGGCACCGACGGGTATTACTTGATGGAAGATATCTTGGGCCTGCAAAGATGGTACGGCTATTCTTTCGAATGCGTCAAAACCTTATGGACATCGCTGCGCAAAGGCTGTTGGCCCAAACTGCAGCTCAAGGAAGGGCTGGGTGCCGCTTACTTTCTGTTGGCTGCAATATGCATCACGCTGTATTGGTTAATGATTACCGCATTACTCACTTATCCCCTATGGTCAAGTTCCCTTTAAAACTGTTTATCTTACTGGCTTCGTACTTGTTTGGCTTTGTATCGGTCCTCTTCGCCGGCGATGGATCTTCCAGCCTTTGCGGACGCATTGTGGACACTGCCGGCAAGCCCGTATTTGCTGCCAACATTTACCTGAAACAGCACTTGCGCAGTGCCACCGCCTCCGACATCGACGGCCGATTTTGTCTGCAACTGCCTTCAGACTGCCAGGGCGACAGCTTGGTGGTAAGTTTTGTGGGCTATCGCAGCTATCAGCAGGCACTGGCCAAACTAAATAACAGCAAGGATGAATTACAGATTGTCCTCAAAGAAGACTGGGCCGCCCTTAATGCCGTAGTACTGGTGCAGAATCCGGAGATTTCCGAAGAGTTTTCCCTGGAAAAGCTGGAGAAGATGGACATTTATCTCTCGCCGGTGGCCGCCGGTGATCCCTTGAACGCCTTGACTGTCCTGCCGGCGGCCACCAACACCGGTGAGAATGCCAACCCGGAGTTCCGCGGCAGTTCGGCCAATGCTTCACAGGTGGTGCTCAACGGAATCAACATCGCCAATCCGGTACGCAATACGCAAATGAACGGTATGGGCAACTTCAGCCTGTTCAATACCGAACTGTTGCAGAGCATGACTGTTTTTGCCAGCAATCCGCCGCTAAGTTTCGGCAACAGCACCGCCGGCATGGTCGATATCAAAAGCACGCAACAGTTGGAACAAAGCCAGACGCAGTTGGCCGTTTCCATGGCCAATGTGGGCTTCCTGCGTTCGCAGAAACTGAGCGACCAAGCCTTTGCTCAAGTGTATGCCAATTGCCAATTTTCGGGGCCATATCTGTATCTGAACGACTGTCAGGACATGCTACAGGCATTTTCGAGCCGAGATGCGGGGCTAAACCTGCATACTAAAGCCGGCAAAATGAGTTTCAATTATTACACGTATTTCATCAACGAGGACTATTTGGGCAAGGAACATGTGCTGCAAGCCGCCCAAACGAGCAAAGCTTGGAAAAGACGGCACTTCGGGGTCTTCAATTGGCACGGATCTTTCGACCGTCTGCAAACCGAACTCAACTTGGGTCACGACTGGAACGAAGGCGAAAGACATCTATCCAAGACGCAAGCTTGGATGGAAGAGCGCGATTACCAGTTTAATATCAAGCTGAAATACTTCTTGAACGATGCGCTATATTGTCAGATAGGCTATGCCGACGAATACAGGAAAATAGATTATCGCAGCAGCGAACCTTTGCATTATTGGGATATCAGCGACAAGGCCGTACTGCGGCAGCAGGACAGTTGTCTGCACTACCGTTTGCCTGAAGTTTTCGCCTATGCCAGGTGGAAACAAGACCGGCTGAGCGGCGGCCTCGGCCTGCGCCACCAGATTACGGGGCCATGGGCGGCGCAAGCCCATCTGCGCTATCACATCAACCAAGAGCATAGCCTGCAGGCCTCGGCCGGCAACTACTACGCTCAACAAGCATCCTTGCAGGCCCTACCGCGCATTCACCAACAACTATCCAGACAGGCTGCCCTTGAGTACGACTATCGCTCGGAAAGCACCCACCTATCGGCGGCAGTCTATCACAAGCAGGAAGAAGGTGCCTACTATTTTTCATGGCTGGAGCAATGGCAAGACTGCAACTGGAAGACCAATGGCCTAGAACTGAGCATCGAACAGCAATGGAATTCCTTGCGTTTGGCCGCTTCGTACACAGGCATGTTGGGCGAAATCTGCTGGAATGGCAAATCCTATGCCGCTCCCAATAGCCTTCCCTATACACTAAAATCGCAGCTGAGCTATACCAATAGCCAAATGTTCAGCATTTCCTTATCGGCCAATTTCCGTTCGGGACTCCGCTATACACCCATTACGGGAGCAGTCTGGCGGGAGGAGCAACAGTGCTACGAGCCCGTTTACGGAGAGCTTTTCAGCGCCAGACTCAAACCCTACCAGCGCGTTGATTTGAGTTTCAACAAAGTCTATAACCTAGGCGGTAATTGTATGATGGTGGCCTTCGCTTGTCTGAGCAATATTTTCAATCACCTTAATCCGGCCGGTTGGGTCTATTCTTGGGATTATGCAGAAAAAGTCGCTTCCATCCCCATGCAACGCTACAGCATCTACGGCGGCATTCAGCTCAGTTTCTGAATTTTCTCGCTGATGACGACTGATTTTCGCTTCTGTCGAATGTATTTTCATTATCCAGCCAATGTTTTTTCATCATTGGGACTTGGATTTCTTAATATATTTTTACTTTTGGGAAATATTTCGAAACACCTTCTCAAAACAGCCTCTGTTGATGAAAGTCATTTCCTATAATCTGAATGGTATTCGCAGTGCTTTGTCCAAAGATTTGCTGGTCTATCTGCGCGAAGAAAATGCCGATGTTGTCTGCTTTCAAGAAACCAAGGCTCAACCCGAACAGATAGATTCGTCCATATTTTGGGAATTGGGTTACCGCCATTGCTTTTACCATTCAGCTCAAAAGAAGGGCTACAGTGGTGTGGCCATACTCTCGAAAACGGCGCCCGACAAAGTGGTGGTGGGCATGAACAACGAAACCTACGACAGCGAAGGTCGCATTCTCAGAGCGGATTTCGGACGTTTCAGCGTGTTGTGCGCCTACATTCCTTCGGGCAGCATGGGCGATGAGCGGCAGGTTTTTAAGATGAAGTTTCTGGAAGATTTTCTACCCTACATCGGGCAATTGCGCCAAGAACGGCCACACCTGCTGGTTTGCGGTGATTTCAACATCTGCCACAAACCCATCGACATCAACCACCCGGAGCGCCATGCCAAAGACTCGGGCTATCTGCCCGAAGAGCGTGAATGGATGGACCGTTGGCAGGCCAGTGGTATGATTGACAGTTTCCGCGAACTACACGACGAAGGCGAACAATATACTTGGTGGAGTTTCCGCGCAGGCGCTAGGGCTAAGAACCTTGGCTGGCGCATCGATTACCATTGGCTGAGCGAGCCGCTGCGTCCTTATCTGAAAGATGCAGGCATCCGCCCCGAAGCTTGTCAGTCGGACCATTGTCCCATCTTCGTGGACCTCAATCTGTAGAATTCCAATACGCCAGGCCCTATGAACAAACCCGTTGCTTCGATGCGTATGATGTTTTACGTGACAGCTGTGCTGATCATTGTGGCTTCTACGCTCTTTTCCAACCGTTTGGCCAAGGACCTTGCTTTGGAAGAGCAGAAGAAAATCGAACTTTGGGCCGAAGCCATCCGCCTGCTGGCGCAAGATAACAGCGAAGATTTGCAGTTCGACTACTCCCTGAGCCTTAAGATTATAGAGGGCAACACCAACATCCCCGTCATCTTGGTAGACGACCGGCAGAACATCATCAGCTACGCCAATATCCACCTACGCAGCAAACATCAGGACAGCGATTTGGAGCGGGCCAAAAACAAGCTCATCAACAAGAATCAATCCATCGAAATCAAGCTAAGCCGCAAGCACTCGCAATACATCTATTACGACGATTCGCAACATCTCAAGCGCTTGCGCTATTTTCCCTACCTGCAACTGGGGGTCATGTTTGTTTTTTTGGCTATTACCATCTTTGCCTACAGCATTTCCAAACGCGATGAGCAAAACCGCATCTGGGTAGGTCTCTCGAAAGAAACAGCGCACCAGCTCGGCACGCCCATTTCATCCTTGATGGGCTGGGTTGAGATTCTGAAAATGAAGGACATAGACCCCGATATCATCTCGGAGATAGACAAGGACACGCAACGGCTGAAAACCGTGGCCGACCGTTTCTCGAAAATCGGGTCCAAGCCGCAGACCGAAGACTGCAACTTGGTGGAAGTTCTTGAAAACACAGCTGCCTACATGCGCAAACGCTGCTCGCAGCGCATCCTTATCGAAACCCACTGCCAACAGACTGACTGTATCTATCCCATCAACCAAGCCTTGTTCGCCTGGGTTATCGAAAATCTATGCAAGAACGCCATCGATGCCATCGAAGGTGACGGCCGTATCGATATCTGGCTCAAAGACGAGGGCAAGCAGTGCTTCATCGATGTGCAGGACAGTGGCAAGGGCATAGCAAAAAAGCTCTTCAAAGATGTTTTCAAGCCCGGTTTCACCACCAAAACCCGCGGTTGGGGGCTGGGGCTTTCCCTCTCACGGCGCATTGTGGAAGAATACCACAACGGCAAGATTTTCGTCAAACAATCTGAACCAGGCAAAGGCACCACCTTCAGAATCATCTTGTACAGATAAGATTGTGTCCTTCTTTAGGACAGACTTCTATTAGACTGCGAATTGGTATATTGTACTTTCCTGCCATCTATCAGTAATGGGGATAGTTTCCAGAATCCTGGCTATGCATCAATCAAGTAAAGAGTCTTGGTCGGACACATCCGGTCTATAAAACAAAGAGGAGGCTGCGCCCTGGCGCAGCCTCCTCTGTTTTCATCAATAGCGTTCTCGCGCTACATAAAGAACAGCACGAGGAACTGAGCGGCCAAGACACGCAAAAACATCGAGAGCGGATAAACCGTGGCGTAACCGACGGCCGGTGCATCGGTCATGGTCATGTCGGAAGAGAAGGCCAAGGCCGGCGGGTTGGTCGAAGAGCCGGCCAAAACGCCAATCAGCGTAAAGTAATTCAGCTTGAAGCACAGACGGCCAATCAAACCAGCCACCAGCAGCGGCACAATGGTAATAATGGCACCATAGAGTATCCACATATAGCCGCCGCTCACGATAGTGGGGACAAAACTTTCACCGGCCGACAAGCCCACACCTGCGAGGAAGAGAGAAATACCCACTTCGCGCAGCATCAAATTGGCGCTGGTGGTGGTATAGGTTACCAGCTTGTATTGCGGACCGTAACGGCCAATCAGGATGGCCACAATAAGCGGACCGCCGGCCAAGCCCAACTTGACAGGTTGGGGAATACCAGGAAAATGGATAGGAATAGAACCCAACACAACACCGAACACAATACCGATAAAGATGGCAATCAGATTGGGATGGTCGAGGTATTTCATCGTGTTGCCGAACAATTTTTCGGCTTGCCTAACCGACATTTCGGGACCGACCACCGTGACGCGGTCGCCCATTTGCAGTTGCAGGTTGCCGGCGGCCAAAAGGTCGATACCGGCACGGTTGACTCGGGTAATGGTAACGCCACAGCTAGCGCGCATGTGAAGGTCGGACAAGCGGCGACCGTTCAGCCGGGGCTTGGTAATGACCACGCGGCGTGAAATCATGTCTTTCGAAATATCCTCCCAGCTCATTTCGATACGCTTGCCAAGCACGGCCACGATAGGCTCGACATTTTCAGGGCCGGACACCACCAGCACACGGTCGCCCAAATGCAAGATGGTGGTGGCACCCACCAGGGCGGGAGCAGCTCCTTGATGCGAAATACGTGACATCACGAAATCGCGCAACAACAGATGCTTGACATCCAGCACCGACATGCCGTCGATAGAAGGGTTGGTAATTTCGATAGAAAAGTGTACGGCATTGGAAGCGCTTTGCGACTCACTGCCCACATTGGCCTGAGCCTCCTCCTTCTCAACATTGATGCGCAATACACGGCGCAGCAACAGCAGTGAGAGAATGGCACCAATCACACCCAAGGGATAGGCTACGGCATAACCGGTAGCCATTTCCGAAACGTCGGCACCGCTACCGACAGCATCCGTATAGGCCTGCTGGGCAGCACCCAAACCAGGCGTATTGGTTACGGCACCCGACATGACACCCACCATAGTTGTCATGGGAAGTCCGGTAATATAGTGCAGGGCTATGGTGGTGACCACACCCAAAAGAATCACAATCATGGCCAGCTGGTTAAGTTTCAAGCCGCCCTTACGGAAGGATGCGAAGAAACCGGGGCCCACCTGCAGACCGATAGAATAAACGAAGAGTATCAGGCCGAACTCCTTCATGAAATGCAGGATGTGTTCGTTGACGCATATACCGAAATGGCTCATGGCAATGCCGACAAACAGGATGCCTGTAACACCGATGGAGACACCGGCCACTTTTATCTTACCCAGAGCAGTACCCAAAGCAATGGTCAAAGCCAACACCAGGACGGAATGGGCGACTCCACCGCCCCAAAGGCTTTGTGAGCCCCACAACAAATCGTAGACGAAGTCCATTTTCAATCATTTCTGAAATGAGCCGCAAAGGTAGATATTTATTATAGCAAAACAAAAAGCGCCGCCCTAAAAAGGGCGGCGCTTTAACATGCTTTATCTAAGTAAAGAACTTACTCGGCAGCGGGAGTTTCGGCCGATTCGGCAGCAGGGGCTTCAGCCACTACTTCGGCAGCTTCGGCTTTCTTCTTGGCAGAAGAACGACGGGTGCGTGCCTTCTTTTCCTGCTTCTCTTTCATCATGTTTTCATCGAAGTCTACCAACTCGATGAAGCACATCTGGGCATTGTCACCCAAACGGAAACCGGTCTTGATGATACGGGTGTAACCGCCGGGACGGTCGCCAACTTTCTGGGCAACGACTTGGAACAGTTCGGTAACGGCCTCTTTGTTCTGCAGAGTCTTGAACACCAAACGACGTGAAGCCGTGGTATCTTCCTTGGCAATCGTAATCAGGGGTTCAACTTCCATTCTCAAAGCCTTGGCCTTGGCAAGCGTGGTAAAAATGCGCTTGTGCATAATCAACGAGGCTGACATATTAGACAGCATCGCATGTCTATGTGCGGCCTGACGGCCCAGGTGATTAAATTTCTTATTGTGTCTCATTGTCTTATTCTTTATCTAATTTATACTTGGAGATGTCCATACCGAACGAGAGGTTCATTCTAGTCAGGAGGTCTTCCAATTCAGTGAGTGACTTTTTACCGAAGTTGCGGAACTTCAACAAATCGGTTTTCTGCAGTACAGCCAGCTGGCCCAAAGTGTCGACGTTGGCAGCCTTCAAGCAGTTGAGGGCGCGGACAGAGAGGTCCATATCAGACAGTTTGGATTTCAGCAATTGGCGCATATGCAGTACTTCCTCATCGAATTCTTCTGCACCCTCAGACTCAGTAGCATCCAGGGTAATCTTCTCGTCAGAGAACAGCATGAAATGATAAATCAAAATCTTGGCAGCCTCTTTGAGCGTATCCTTGGGATGGATAGAGCCGTCGGTCTCGATTTCAAGCACCAGCTTCTCGTAGTCGGTCTTCTGTTCTACACGGAAATTTTCAACGGTATATTTCACGTTCTTGATAGGCGTATAGATAGAGTCGATTGCGATGGTGTAGATATCGGGATCCACCAGTTCCTGTTCGTCGGCGGGCACGTAACCGCGGCCCTTGTTCACCGTGAGCTGAAGGTTGAAGGCAGTACCCTTCTCCATGGAGCAAATCTTCAAATCGGGGTTCAAGACTTCGAAATTGCTGAAAGCCTTACCCAAATCGCCGGCGGTAAGTTCCTCGATACCGGAAACTTTAACGACAGCCTTTTCGGCATCTGCATCTTCGACGATACGTTTGAAACGGACCTGTTTGAGATTCAAAATAATGTTGGTAACATCTTCGCGTACACCTTTGATGGTACCAAATTCATGAGTGACACCCTCGATACGCATCGAGTTGATGGCATATCCTTCGAGCGATGAAAGCAGGATACGGCGCAGGGCGTTACCGATGGTAATACCGAAGCCGGGTTCCAAAGGACGGAATTCGAACTTGCCGAACCTGTCCGTTGCTTCCAGCATAATGACCTTTTCAGGTTTTTGAAATGCTAATATTGCCATAAGCTCAAGTATTATTATTTTGAATACAATTCGACGATCAACTGTTCCTTGATGTTTTCAGGAATGTCAGCTCTTTCGGGGATGTGAAGGTATTTACCTGATTTTGAAGCGGCGTCGAATTCCAACCAAGGATATTTAGCGTGGTTGAAACCAGACAATGAGTTTTCAATGACTTCGAGTGCTTTGGAACGTTCGCGTACGCCTACCACCTGACCGGGCTTTACAATGATGGAAGGGATGTTGGCAACCTTACCATCCAATACGATATGGCGGTGTGAAACCAATTGACGGGCGGCATCACGCGTGGGAGCTATACCCAAACGGTATACGATGTTGTCCAAACGAGACTCGAGAAGTTGCAACAGAACTTCACCGGTGATACCCTTGGTGCGCTGAGCGCGTTCGAAAGTAAGACGGAATTGTCTTTCCAAAACACCATAGGTATATTTGGCTTTCTGCTTTTCGCGCAGCTGAGTACCGTATTCAGAACTTTTCTTCTTGCGGGTATTTCCTTGGAAGCCAGGAGCATAATTTTTCTTGCTCAACACTTTGTCGGCACCATAGATGGGTTCACCGAATTTACGAGCAATTCTACTTTTAGGGCCGGTATATCTTGCCATTTTTTTCTTCTTTAAAAATTAAACAAAAAACTATACGCGTCTTCTCTTGGGAGGACGGCAACCATTGTGTGGAAGTGGCGTAACGTCGATGATTTCCATCACTTCAATGCCGGCACCATGAATAGTACGAACAGCCGATTCGCGGCCGTTGCCAGGACCCTTAACATACGCCTTGACTTTTCTCAAGCCAAGGTCATAGGCGACCTTCGCACAATCCTGAGCAGCCATCTGAGCTGCATAAGGAGTATTCTTTTTCGAACCTCTGAATCCCATTTTACCAGCCGACGACCAAGAGATAATCTGACCGTTGGAGTTGGCAAGAGAAACAATAATGTTGTTAAAAGACGAATGAATGTGCGCTTGTCCGATTGCGTCAACTTTGACGTTTCTTTTCTTAGCTGCAACTTGCTTTTTTGCCATTGTTCTTAATTTATTTAAGTCTAAAAATTTACTTAGTCAAGACTTTATGCCTTACTTGGTTGCCTTCTTTTTGTTAGCAACAGTCTTCTTCTTACCCTTACGTGTACGGGCGTTGTTTTTGGTGCTCTGACCTCTGACGGGCAAACCAAGGCGGTGACGGATACCACGATAGCAACCGATATCCATCAGTCGTTTGATGTTCAATTGGATTTCGGAACGCAAATCACCTTCAACCTTGAATTCCTTACCGATGATTTCACGAATGGCACCAGCCTGTTCGTCGTTCCAGTCCTTCACCTTAATGTCCTTGTCGACACCGGCTGCAGCCAAGATTTTTTGTGCACTACTGCGTCCGATACCGTAAATGTAGGTCAACGCAATTTCACCTCTTTTGTTCTGAGGCAAATCTACACCAACAATTCTTATTGCCATAATTCTATGATATACTTTTAATGATTAATTATCCTTGACGCTGTTTGAATTTGGGATTCTTCTTGCTAATCACATACAAACGTCCTTTTCTCCGAACTATCTTGCAGTCGGCACTGCGCTTTTTGATAGAAGCTCTAACTTTCATTGCTATATAGTTTTTTGATTATTTATACCTGAATGATATTCTTCCTTTGGTCAAATCGTAGGGAGACATTTCTACCCTAACCTTGTCGCCGGGCAAAATACGGATGTAATGCATACGCATCTTGCCGGAAATGTGAGCGGTGATTTCGTGGCCGTTTTCCAACTCCACGCGGAACATTGCGTTGGACAAAGCTTCCACAATAGTTCCGTCTTGCTCTATAGCAGCCTGTTTAGCCATACTCTCTCCTGTTGTATTTACAATTTAACCTTAAATAAAACGATCTCCCAGTACTTCCTTGACATAATCAAAAGACGACAGAATATCCGCTTTACCCTTTCTGATGGCAATGGTATGCTCAAAATGGGCAGAGGGTTTCCTATCAGCCGTGCGTGTGGTCCAACCGTCATTTTCAATCACAATATTGCGATTGCCCATGTTAATCATAGGTTCAATGGCGATGACCATACCCGATTTCAGCAAAGGACCGGAGCCCTTGCTACCATAATTGGGAACCTCGGGTTCTTCGTGCAAATGGCGGCCAACACCGTGACCCACCATTTCCCTTACGACAGAATACCCCTTACGCTGGCAATAATTCTGTATCGTATGACCGACATCACCTAAACGATGACCTTCAACGGCCTGTTCGATACCCAGATAAAGGGACTCTTTAGTAGTGCGCAGCAAAGATACGATTTTTTCATCGACATCTCCAACTCTAAATGTATAGCAAGAGTCGCCGTGATAACCGTTCTTGTAGGCACCGCAATCGACAGAGACGATATCGCCGTCTTTCAGCACTTGCTTCACCGACGGAATGCCATGTACCACCACCTCGTTGACAGAGATACAAAGCGAAGCCGGATAGCCGCTGTAGTTCAGAAAGGAGGGGACTGCACCACAAGAACGGATGTAGTCCTCGCCTATCTGATCCAGATATTTTGTTGTCACACCGGGTTGGATATACTTGGCAACCTCGGCTAAAGTACGGGCAACGATGAGATTGCTTTCGCGAAGCAACTCTATTTCTTCGTCTGTTTTAAGATAAATCATCCAAACAAAAGATTAATACGCTGCAATGCTGCCGGTTCTTCCCTTGATACGTCCAGACTTGAGCAGACCATCGTAGTGACGCATCAACAAGTGACTTTCGATTTGTTGCAAAGTATCCAGTACAACACCTACCAAAATCAACAGAGAGGTACCTCCGAAGAACTGGGAGAAGCTGGTAGTGATACCCAGCATTTTGGCAAATACAGGCATGATAGCCACGAAGGCCAGGAAGAATGAACCGGGCAAGGTGATTCTTGACATGACTTCGTCAATATAGTCGGCCGTTTTCTTGCCGGGTTTGACACCGGGGATGAAACCGCCGTTGCGTTTCATGTCTTCTGCCATCTGTACCGGGTTGATGGTGATAGCCGTATAGAAGTAGGTAAACACAATAATCAAGATGGCATAAATGAGGTTATACCACAAACCGTTGATATTGGTGATTGCCTGCCAGAAGGGGCTTGCACCGCCAGTGGTAGAGAAACGCATGAACATCAGAGGAATGAACATCAGGGCCTGGGCGAAGATGATAGGCATAACACCGGCAGCATTCACCTTGAGGGGCAGATACTGACGGGCACCGCCGTACTGTTTGTTGCCAACCACGCGCTTGGCATATTGTACGGGCACCTTGCGGGTTCCCTGTACCAACATGATGGCGAAAATGGTAACAGCCAAAAGCAAGACGATTTCAACCAGGAACATGATAAGACCACCGGCAGCTGTTTCGAAACGCGACAGGAATTCCTGAACCAAAGCCTGCGGGAAGCGGGCGATGATACCGATAAGGATGATCATGGAAATACCATTGCCGATACCCTTGTCGGTGATACGTTCACCAAGCCAGAGGGTAAACATGCTACCCGCTGCCAAAAGAATCACTGAAGACAATCTGAACCAGAAACCCGAAGGAAGCGATACGCCCTGAGCGCTCAAGTTAGCCAAGAAAGCGGGACCCTGGAGCAAAAGAATAGCCACTGTCAGATAACGGGTGTACTGATTCATTTTGCGACGGCCGCTTTCGCCTTCGCGCGCCAGCTTCTGGAAATAAGGTATAGCCATACCCAACAGCTGAATCACGATGGATGCCGAGATGTAGGGCATGATACCCAAGCCAAAGACAGAAGCATTCGAGAATGCACCACCAGTGAACATATCCAGCAAGGACATAATGCCCTCGCTGGTCTGTTGCTGGAGACCTATCAAAGAATTGGGATCTATACCGGGAAGAACGATGAAGGTACCCAAACGGAACACTGCCACGAAAAGCAAAGTCGTGAGCAATCGGTCGCGGAGTTCTTCAATCTTCCAAATATTCTTTAATGTATCTATGAATTTCATCAGATTTGCTTTTTAAGGATTAAGCTTCTTCTTCGACCATACCGTAAACCGTGGCCTTGCCGCCGGCTGCTTCAATAGCCTTGATGGCAGAAGCAGAGAATGCGTTGGCAGTAACGTCCACAGCTGCAGTAAGTGTACCGTTGCCCAGGATCTTCACCAGCTGGGTAGCATTGATGAAGCCGGCATCCTGCAATACATCGAGGTCGATTTTGGTGATACCCTTATCGGCCAGGGCCTGCAAAGCGGAAATATTAACGGCTTTATATTCGATACGATTGAAGTTCTTGAATCCAAACTTGGGCAAACGACGCTGCAAAGGCATCTGACCGCCTTCAAAACCGATTTTGTTCTTGTAACCGGATCTCGACTTGGCACCCTTGTGACCTCTGGTAGACGTACCGCCACGGCCAGAACCGGGACCACGACCAATGCGCTTACGAGTTTTAGTAGAACCTTCAGCAGGTTGCAAATTATTCAAGTTCATATTTAGTCCTCCACAATTTTCACTAAGTGTTTAACTTTATTCACCATTCCAAGGATGGCTGGAGTGGCTTCATGCTCTACAACCTGGTTCATCTTCTTGATACCCAGAGATACCAAAGTTTTCTTCTGAACAGCAGGTGCGCCAATCTGGCTTTTTACTTGCTTGATTTTTATAGTTGCCATGATGATTCTCCTTATCCTTTAAATACACGTTCAACAGAAATACCACGGGTCTTGGCCACCTGATAGGCATCGCGCATTTCGCCCAAGGCCATAAAGGTAGCTTTCACCAGGTTGTGGGGGTTGGATGAACCTTTGGATTTGGCCAACACGTCGGTAATACCGGCACTTTCCAATACAGCACGCATAGCACCACCAGCCTTCAGACCGGTACCGTGCGAAGCGGGAATCAGAATAACTTCAGCACCGCCGAACTTGTAGCTCTGTTCGTGAGGAACAGTACCTTTCAGTACGGGAACCTTAATCAAGTTCTTCTTGGCAGCTTCGGTACCCTTAGCAATGGCAGCGGTAACTTCGCCGGCCTTGCCCAGACCATAACCGATGACACCGTTTTCGTTACCTACCACTACAATGGCGGCAAAACTGAAAGCGCGACCACCCTTGGTTACCTTGGTAACACGATTGATTGCTACCAATCTGTCTTTCAACTCTAAATCGTTCGTCGATTTAACTCTATTTATATGTCCTGCCATCTTGATTAAAATTTAAGACCGCCTTTACGTGCGGCATCAGCCAATTCCTTAATTCTACCGTGATACAAATAACCGTTGCGGTCGAAAACCACTTTTGTGATACCTGCTTCCATAGCATTCTTGGCGGCCATTTCACCGACCTTGATAGCCTGGTCTTTCTTGCCAACCTTTTCTTCCAGTTTCAGGGAAGAAGCAGAAGCCAAGGTCTTGCCGGCATTGTCGTCGATAAACTGAACGTAAATTTGCTTGTTACTTCTGAAAACAGTCATACGGGGAGCTTCAGACGTACCGAAAATCTTGGCACGAACACGGGCCTTGATTTTAATTCTTCTTATTTCTTTCGTTGTCATAATCTATGCTGTTTTAAGATGATTATTTCTTGGAAGCAGACTTACCGGCCTTTCTACGTACCAATTCACCTTCGAAGCGTACACCTTTACCCTTGTAAGGTTCGGGACGACGGAACGAACGGATCTTGGCGCAAACCTGACCAAGCAACTGCTTATCGCAAGATTCGAGATAAATCATCGGGTTTTTGTTTCTTTCTGTCTTGGCATCCACCTTTACTTCGGCGGGCAATACCAACCAGATTTCGTGGGTATAACCCAAAGCCAGCTTAAGCACCTGACCTTCGGCGGTAGCACGGTAACCAACGCCGACCAATTCGAGCGAGCTGCGGAAACCTTCAGAAACACCAACTACCATATTATGAATCAACGCACGATACAAACCATGCTGAGCGCGGCTTTCTTTTTCGTCGTTAGAACGAGCCACAACTACATGAGCATCTTCTACACTTACAGAAATACCGGGATTAACCTGCTGGGTCATGGTACCCTTGGGGCCCTTGACGGTAACCAGATTATCAGCACTTACTGTAACAGTAACGCCCTGAGGAAGAGCGATAGGCAATTTACCAATTCTTGACATAGCAATCTCCTCCTACATTAATAAACGAAACACAAAACTTCGCCACCGAGCTTCTGTTCCTTAGCTTCCTTGTCGGTCATAACACCCTTGGAAGTGGACAGGATGGCGATACCCAAACCGTTCAAAACGCGGGGCATCTCACGATAGCCAACGTATTTACGAAGACCGGGGGTAGATACACGGGTCAACGACTTGATGGCATTGACTTTAGTTGCGGGGTCGTATTTCAAGGCTATCTTGATATTGCCTTGGGGGCCGACTTCTTCTTCGAACTTATAGTTCAAGATGTAACCCTTTTGAAAAAGGATTTTGGTGATTTCCTTCTTCAAGTTTGACGCGGGAACATCCACTACACGATGACCGGCAGTGATAGCGTTCCTCAATCTTGTCAGATAATCTGCAATAGGATCTGTCATGATGATTTGAATTTAAATTGATCCGGGCAACCGGACAATATTTAATTAACACTGAAAAATATTCTGCTTACCAGCTAGCTTTCTTAACACCCGGAATAAGACCCTTGGATGCCATTTCACGGAACTGAATACGCGAAATGCCGAACTGTCTGATGTATCCTCTAGGACGACCGGTCATTTTGCAACGGTTGTGGATACGGGTCGGACAAGAATTCTTGGGCAGGTCTTGAAGAGCTTCGTAATTGCCTTCGGCCTTGAGCTGTTTTCTCTTCTCGGCGTACTTGGCAATGAGTTGGGCACGTCTAACCTCACGGGCTTTCATTGATTCTTTTGCCATAACTATACTTGCTTTAAATTATTTCTTGAAAGGCAAACCGAACTCTCTCAGCAAGGCAAAGCCTTCTTCGTCGGTGTTGGCACTGGTTACAAAAGTGATGTTCATACCCATCAGACGCTCGATGTTGTCGATGTTGATTTCAGGGAAGATAATCTGTTCCTGAATACCCAAGGTATAGTTACCACGGCCGTCCATTCTGCTTTCGATACCCTTGAAGTCGCGGATACGGGGCAGAGCAACGCGCACGAGCTTTTCGAGGAACTCGTACATCTGCTCACGACGGAGAGTTACCATAACGCCTACAGGCATTTTCTTACGCAACTTGAAGTTGGCGATGTCTTTGCGGGAAACGGTAGCCACGGCCTTCTGACCGGTGATGGCAGTGATTTCAGCAATGGCGGTGTCGATAATCTTCTTGTCGGCAACGGCAATACCCAAACCTTGGTTGATGACAATCTTCTTCAACTTAGGTACTTGCATAACCGTATGATAGCCAAATTCCTTGACTAACAAGGGAACGATGCGATCCTTATAATCTTGTTTGAGACTTGCTGTATTCATTATTTGATCTCCTCTCCTGAAATTTTGGAAATACGAACTAACTTGCCTTCAGCATTGCGAACACGACCGATACGGGTGGGCTTGCCCGACTTGGGATCCACGGGGTTCAGGTTCGAAATGTGAACGGGAGCTTCTTTCTTCAAGATACCGCCTTGAGGGCTTTTGGCATTGGGTTTGGTATGCTTGGACACCATATTGACACCTTCTACAATAGCGCGCTGCTTGTCTACATCAACAGACAATACGCGGCCAGTCTTGCCTTTGTCTTCGCCGGTGTTTACATAAACGGTATCACCTTTTCTGATATGTAACTTACTCATAATTCTATCTGCTGATTATTAAAGTACTTCCGGAGCCAAAGAAACAATCTTCATGTTAGAGGTACGAAGTTCACGGGCTACAGGGCCGAAGATACGGCTGCCGCGGAGTTCGTTGGAGTTGTTCAACATGACGCATGCATTGTCGTCGAAACGGATGTAAGAACCATCAGGTCTTTTGATTTCCTTCTTGGTACGAACAACGATGGCTTTCGACACAACACCTTTCTTGATATCACTGGACGGGATAACTTTCTTTACCGCTACCACGATAATATCCCCAACAGTTGCATAGCGCTTGCCGGTACCGCCCAGTACGCGGATACACAAAACTTCCTTGGCGCCACTGTTGTCGGCTACATTAAGTCTGGTTTCTGTCTGTATCATAATTATTTGGCTCTTTCAACGATTTCAACTAATCTCCATCTTTTGGTCTTGCTCAACGGACGGGTTTCCATAATTTTTACGGTGTCACCCACGTTGCACTCATTCTTTTCGTCATGAGCATAGTACTTTTTGGTCTTGCTGACGAATTTCTGGTAGATAGGGTGCTTCTCCTTGAACTTGGCAGCTACCACAATGGTCTTGTCGCCTTTGTTGCTGATAACAACGCCCTGTCTTTCTTTTCTTAAATTTCTTTCCATCAGACTATTAATTAGCTTGTTCTTGTTTACTTCTTTCATTTACAACGGTCTTCAAACGCGCAATAAGTCTACGGGCATCCTTAATCTGCATGGGATTATCCAGCGGAGAGATGCTGTGTTGAAGTTCCAAAGTGCTCAAGCGAGTGGTCTCGGCATCAATACGGTCCAAGAGTTCCTTGGTCGTCAGTTCTCTTACTTCTTTGATCTTCATAAGGCTTAAACGTTTTGAGATTCATCATAATCCCGTCTCACAACGAGCTTGGTTTTAACAGGCAATTTCTGAGCAGCCAAACGCAATGCTTCCTTTGCCACTTCGAAGGAAACCCCTTCAACTTCAATCAGAATTCTACCAGGAGTAACAGGAGCAACATAGCCTTCTACATTACCCTTACCTTTACCCATACGCACTTCAGCAGGCTTCTTGGTATAAGGTTTGTCCGGGAAAATACGGATCCATATCTGACCTTGACGTTGCATATAACGAGTTACAGCGATACGTGCAGCTTCAATCTGAGGTGCTGTAATCCATTTATTTTCCAAGGTTTTAATTCCAAAAGAACCGAACGCCAATTGGTTACCACGCTGAGCCATACCTTTCATGCGGCCCTTTTGCGGTCTTCTGAATTTTGTTCTTTTCGGTTGTAACATCTTGTGATTCTACGTTAACGGTTATTATTACTTTTTTTCTTACGGAAGCCTCTACGGTCATCGCGACGTTCGCTACCAGCATTGTTGCCATGGGTATTTTCCTTGACAGCTGCAAACTGGGGAGCCAAATCCACTTTACCGTAAACTTCACCACGGCAGATCCACACCTTGATACCAATCAGTCCGACCTTGGTCAAGGCTTCGGCCTGAGCGTAATCGATGTCAGCACGGAAAGTGTGCAGAGGGGTACGACCTTCCTTAATCATTTCAGAGCGGGCCATTTCAGCACCGTTCAGACGACCTGCCACAAGCACCTTGATACCTTCGGCACCCATGCGCATAGTAGATGCAACGGCCATCTTCACTGCGCGACGGTAAGCTATCTTGCCTTCGATCTGACGAGCGATATTGTTGGCAACGATAACTGCGTCAAGTTCAGGACGCTTGATTTCGAAAATATTGATTTGAACGTCTTTGTCGGTAATCTTCTTCAGCTCTTCTTTCAGCTTGTCAACTTCTTGACCGCCCTTACCGATAATGATACCCGGACGTGCTGTACAAACGGTGATGGTTACCAACTTCAAAGTGCGTTCGATAACAATACGAGATACACTTGCTTTGGCCAAACGGGCATTCAGATACTTGCGGATCTTGCTGTCCTCCAACAAGGTGTCTCCATAGTTATCACCACCATACCAATTGGAATCCCAACCTTTGATGATACCTAAGCGGTTAGCTACTGGATTAACTTTCTGTCCCATTGGTTACTGATTTTGCGTGTTAGTATTGTTGTTTTCTTCTTTCTTGATAGAATCGATGGCCAAATACACGTGGTTGGAACGCTTGCGGATTCTGTAACCTCTACCTTGAGGGGCTGGACGCAGTCTCTTGAGCATCATAGCTGAATCGACTTTAATTTCGCTAACGTACAATTCGCCGGCTTCGGCTTTACGTTCGTTCTTCTGTTCCCAGTTAGAGATGGCGGAACGGAGCAGTTTTTCCATACGGGCAGCGGCCTCCTTGTTGGAGAACTTGAGCATACCCAGTGCGAGAAACACTTCTTTACCGCGAATCATGTCGGCAACAAGACGCATTTTGCGAGGCGATGTGGGAACACCGTTCAACTTGGCAAAATACATCGACTTCAAGGCTTCTTTCCTTGCGTCTGCTGCTAATCTTTTTCTTGCACCCATAGTTTATTTCTTTTTTTATTTTCTGTTTCCACTATGGCCTCTGAAAGTACGCGTAGGAGAAAATTCGCCTAATTTGTGACCGACCATATTTTCGGTGATGTACACCGGAATAAATTTATTTCCATTGTGAACCGCGATGGTATGACCTACGAAGTCAGGAGAAATCATAGATGCACGCGACCAGGTCTTCACTACAGACTTCTTGCCCGATTCATTCATGGCAAGAATTCTCTTTTCCAATCTGGTGCTGATAAACGGTCCTTTCTTTAATGAACGACTCATAATATTACTGCTTTATTATTTTTTTCTTCTTTCAATAATATACTTGTTCGACAATTTCTTCGGAGCGCGAGTTTTCTTGCCCTTTGCCAACAAGCCCTTACGTGATCTAGGATGACCACCGGAAGCGCGGCCTTCACCACCACCCATGGGGTGGTCAACCGGGTTCATAACGACACCACGGTTTCTGGGACGACGGCCCAACCATCTTGAGCGGCCAGCCTTGCCTGAGCTTTCCAATCCGTGGTCGGCGTTACCAACGCTACCAACAGTAGCCAGACAAGTAGAAAGAATCTTACGGATTTCACCCGAAGGCATACGGAGAACGGCATAATCGCCTTCTTTCGAAACCAACTGGGCGAAAGCACCGGCCGAACGTACCATTTTGGCACCCTGACCGGGACGCAGTTCAATATTATGAATGACGGTACCTACAGGAATATTCTTGAGGGGAAGAGCATTGCCGACTTCGGGGGCTGCATTTTCGCCGGACAGAACAACCTGACCAACCTGCAAACCGTCGGGAGCCAACATATAGGCTTTTTCACCATCTGCATAGAACAACAATGCGATACGGGCCGAACGGTTCGGATCGTATTCGATTGTCTTTACTGTTGCGGGAACACCATATTTATTTCTCTTGAAGTCGATAAAACGGAACAACTTCTTGTGACCGCCACCGATATAGCGCATGGTCATCTTACCAGTGTGGTTACGGCCACCTGATTTTCTCATTCCGTAAACAAGAGATTTCTCCGGTGCTGATGCAGTGATATTTTCGAAAGCACCGATAACTTTGTGTCTCTGCCCTGGTGTAGAGGGCTTGAATTTACGTACTGCCATTTTATTTAGATATTGCTATAGAAATCAATAACATCGCCTTCCTTCAAGGTTACGATAGCCTTTTTGAAAGCAGAAGTCTTACCATTGATCATACCGCCACGGGTATAACGGCTCTTGTTCTTGGGACGGTAATTAGCAGTATTAACGTCGATAACAGTCACATTATACATTTTTTCAATCTCGCGGGCGATTTCAATCTTATTAGCTCCGGGTTGCACGCGGAAACCATAACGAGCCATCTTCTCAGAGACGGCTGTCATCTTTTCAGTTACGATAGGTTTAATAATAATTCCCATTGTCTTGTTCTCCTTATGCGTTTAATACGTTTTCAATTCCGGCAACGGAGCCTTCCATAAACACGATAGAATTTGCCGTCATGATTGTGTATGTATCTAGTTCAGAAACCGTTACAACAGCAACCCTCGGCAAATTACGAGCCGACAAATATACATTTTTATTCTGTTCGGACAAAACCAAAACTACCTTTTTTTCAGGCAGTTGCAAATTGTTCATCAAGGCAACGAAGTCTTTGGTCTTGGGGGCTTCGAACTGGAAATCCTCAACCACCTTGATGGCGCTGTCCTGCATCTTGTAAGTCAAAGCGGACTTGCGGGCCAGATCCTTCACCTTCTTGTTCAACTTGAAGCTGTAATCGCGGGGTACAGGACCGAACACACGACCACCACCTACCATAACAGGCGAGTTGATATCACCGTGACGTGCACCGCCACCGCCCTTCTGACGGCCAAGCTTCTTGGTAGAACCTGAAATCTCACTACGTTCTTTCGACTTGTGTGTACCCTGACGGCTATTGGCAAGGTGCTGCTTTACAGCCAGATACAAAACATGATCGTTAGGCTCAATAGCAAATACGGAATCACTCAATGCGATTTTTCTTCCGGTATCTTCGCCTTTGATATTATATACACTCAGTTCCATAATTACTTCTCAATAATGACGATTGAACCCTTAGCTCCTGGAACAGAACCCTTAACCAAAACAAGGTTGTGTTCAGGAATCACTTTAATCACCTTCAGGTTTTGAACAGTTACACGTTCGCCACCAGTACGTCCGGCCATGCGCATACCCTTGAACACACGTGAAGGATATGATGATGCACCCAGAGAACCAGGGTGACGGAGACGGTTGTGCTGACCATGGGTCTGACCACCTACACCTTGGAAACCATGACGTTTAACAACGCCCTGGAAACCTTTACCCTTAGAGGTACCGATTACATCTACTTCGTCGTTCTCAGCGAACAACAAATCTGCGGTGAATACGTCACCGGCTTTGGTTTCATCTGCGAAACCTTCGAACTCAACCAGATGTCTTTGAGGAGCTACACCAGCCTTGTCAAAATGGCCTTTTTCGGCCTTGTTGGTGTGTTTTTCAGCTTTTTCCTGAAAACCCAACTGAATGGCTGCATAACCGTCTGTTTCAACAGTCTTTACTTGTGTAACTACGCAAGGACCGGCTTCAATTACAGTGCATGGAATGTTCTTTCCCTCGGCACTGAAGACAGAAGTCATACCGACTTTCTTTCCAATTAATCCTGGCATTTCTACTATTTGTTTAAAAAAGAATAAATAAATGATTCGTTTCTCAGTCAAAGCAATGGCAGGCAGGGTGCGTCACAAGACGCTCCCTGCCGCATGCTTTATTGTCAGACCTTGATTTCTACTTCAACGCCGCTGGGCAATTCAAGTTTCATCAAAGCGTCAACCGTCTTGGAGCTTGAGTTGTAGATGTCAATCAAACGCTTGTAAGAAGACAACTCGAACTGTTCGCGCGACTTCTTGTTGACGAAAGTCGAACGGTTGACAGTGAAGATACGCTTGTGGGTAGGAAGTGGAATAGGACCGCTCACTACTGCACCAGTGGCCTTCACGGTCTTGACGATCTTCTCGGCAGACTTGTCTACCAAGCTGTGGTCGTAAGACTTGAGTTTAATTCTGATTTTCTGGCTCATAATTGATTTATAAATTAAATCGGATCCGTAGAGCTATTTTCACTGATCCGGGTTAGATTAAGTCTACTCTACCGTTGCGTTCCTTCAAAACTTCGCGGGCCAAGCTGGCGCTTACGGGAGCGTATTCAAGGAACTCCATGCTACTGGTAGCACGGCCGGAAGAAATGGTACGCAAAGCGGTTACATAACCGAAGGTTTCTGCCAAGGGGACATTTGCCTTCACCACGCGAGCACCCGAACGGTTGGTATCCATACCGTTCACCATACCACGACGGCGGTTCAAGTCGCCAATAACATCACCCATGCTTTCTTCGGGCGTAATCACTTCGAGTTTCATGATAGGTTCGAGCAAAGCGGGCTTGGCCTTTTCGCAAGCATGCTTGAAAGCCAGGTTGGCGCAAATTTCGAACGAGAGAGCATCGGAGTCGACAGCATGGAACGAACCGTCGAGCAAGGTAACCTTCAGACTGTCTACAGGATAGCCGGCCAACACACCATTATCCATAGCGGTCTTGAAACCTTTTTCTACAGACGGGATGAATTCGGTAGGCACGTTACCGCCCTTAACTTCGCTGGAGAACTGCAGGCCGGTAACACCGGGATCGGCAGGACCCACCTTAACGATGATGTCGGCAAACTTACCACGACCACCGGACTGCTTCTTGTAAACTTCACGCAGCTGCACTTCCTGGGTAATGGCTTCCTTGTACGAAACTTGAGGCTTGCCTTGGTTGCATTCTACCTTAAACTCACGGCGCAGACGGTCGATAATGATGTCGAGGTGCAACTCGCCCATACCGCTGATAACGGTCTGACCGGACTGTTCGTCGGTGTGTACGGTAAAGGTCGGGTCTTCTTCGGCCAACTTGGCAAGACCATTGTCGAGTTTGTCGAGGTCTTTCTGGGTCTTGGGCTCTACAGCAATTCCGATAACGGGTGCGGGGAAGTCCATAGACTCCAGTACGATGGGCTTGTCTTCATCGCAGAGGGTATCACCGGTGCGGATATCCTTCACACCGACAATGGCACAGATATCGCCGGCGCAGATAAGGTCGACAGGATTCTGCTTGTTGGAGTGCATCTGGAAAATACGCGAAACACGTTCCTTCTTGCCCGAACGGGTATTGTAGACATAGCTACCGGCGGAAATCTTACCGGCATATACTCGAACAAAGCACAAACGGCCTACATAGGGGTCGGTGGCAATCTTGAATGCCAATGCGGTAAGAGGCTCGTTTTCGTCGGGTTTGCGGGAAATTTCAGCGTCCGTCTTGGGGTCGGTACCTACAATTGCCTCAGCATCGAGCGGGCAGGGAAGGTAAGCGCAGACAGCGTCCAGCAGCGGCTGAACACCCTTGTTCTTGAAAGAAGAACCCAAAACGACGGGCTGCATGGCCTGGGCCAAAGTAGCCTTGCGGATAGCGCGGTTGATTTCTTCTTCGGTGATGGTAGAAGGATCGTCGAAGAACTTCTCCATAACGGCATCGTCGAACTCAGCAACCTGCTCCAGCATCTTGTCGCGCCATTCCTTGGCTTCGTTGAGAAATTCAGCGGGAATTTCTTCGGATACATAGTCGGCACCGAGGGTTTCGTCATGCCAGTACATAGCCTTCATTCTGATAAGGTCGATGATACCGCGGAAAGCCTCCTGCGAACCGATAGGAATCTGGATAGGACAAGGATTGGCCTTCAGCACCGTTTTCATCTGTGAAACAACAGAATAGAAGTCGGCACCCGAACGGTCCATCTTGTTGACATAACATACGCGGGGTACGTTATATTTGTCAGCTTGTCTCCAAACTGTTTCAGACTGAGGTTCAACACCGCCTACTGCGCAGAAAACGGCAACGGCGCCGTCCAATACACGCAACGAACGCTCTACCTCAACGGTAAAGTCGACGTGACCCGGAGTGTCAATCAAGTTGATTTTATATTTTTTGCCAGCGTAGTTCCAATAGGTGGTGGTAGCAGCAGAGGTAATGGTGATACCGCGCTCCTGCTCTTGTTCCATCCAGTCCATGGTGGCTGAACCATCGTGAGTTTCACCGATTTTATGAGTCAAGCCCGTGTAGTAAAGAATACGCTCAGAGGTCGTAGTCTTTCCCGCATCGATGTGAGCCATAATACCGATGTTCCTCGTCTGATGCAAATCTGCTTTTGCCATATTAGTATATATCTATCTAAATTTTAGAAACGGAAATGAGCGAATGCACGGTTAGCCTCAGCCATACGGTGCATATCTTCTTTACGTTTGAATGCACCACCCTGGTTGTTGTAAGCATCCATAATTTCGGCAGCAAGTTTTTCTGCCATGGTCTTACCACCACGCTTGCGGGCAAACAGAATAACATTTTTCATTGAGATTGATTCCTTACGGTCGGGGCGGATTTCCGTAGGAACTTGGAAGGTGGCACCACCGATACGGCGCGACTTCACTTCGACTTGAGGAGTAATATTGTCGAGAGCGATCTTCCAGATTTCGAGAGGAGTTTTTTCTTCGTTAGCCATTTTCTTCTTGACGATATCCAAAGCATCGTAGAAGATTTCGAATGACACGTTCTTCTTGCCATCGTACATCAGATGGTTAACGAACTTGGTGACTTTAGTGTCGTTGAAAACAGGATCCGGCAAGATCACATGCTTTCTTGGTTTTGCTTTTCTCATTGGGGAAAAATTTTGTTTTTGTTTGGTTGTTACGAGCTTCAACGTCCTCGCTCGGACATTTACTCAACCGTCGGAATTAAAACAATTCCTACAAGACCAATACCAAAACTTGGTTAATAACTTGTTGTTTTACTTTTTAGCTGCACCAGCCTTAGGACGCTTGGCACCATACTTGGAACGTCTTTGCGTACGTGAAGCGACACCTGCGGTATCCAAAGTACCACGAACAATGTGATAACGAACACCAGGAAGGTCCTTTACACGGCCACCGCGGATAAGAACGATAGAGTGCTCCTGCAAGTTGTGGCCTTCACCGGGGATGTAGCAGTTAACTTCCTTGGAGTTGGTCAAACGCACACGGGCAACTTTACGCATAGCCGAATTAGGCTTTTTCGGGGTAGTTGTGTACACACGCACACAAACACCACGTCTTTGAGGGCAAGAATCCAGGGCAGGAGCTTTGCTCTTGTCCACCAGCGTGATTCTGCCTTTTCTTACTAATTGCTGAATTGTAGGCATTTTACTGTTTTTAGTTCTTTAAAAATATATAATCTAATGTCGATTTCCCTTAGATTTCAATTGATTCCACTCCTTACAAAATGGCCCGCAAAGATAGAAAGTCTTTTAAAAAAGAACAAATATTTTCATTTCTTTCTTAGAATCTTCTAGGCTTCGCCTTGGGAAAAACCCATAGGCGGCACCACGGGAGCCTGCCGAATGGGCCCCATCACCTTCTCGTACTTGGCAATATTGTCCTGCAAGGCATGCATCAGACGCTTGGCATGTTCGGGTGTCAGAATGATGCGCGAACGCACTTTGGCCTTGGGTGTACCAGGCATCACGTGAACAAAGTCCAGCACAAATTCAGAACTCGAATGACTGATAATAGCCAAATTGGAATAGACACCCTGGGCAACCTCGTCGCTCAGTTCTATGTTCAGTTTGTTTTCGTTATTTTCCATTGATACTGTTATTTCTGACGTATGAATATCTGCACGGGCGTACCGCAAAAGTCGAACTGTTCGCGCAGCTTGTTCTCCAGAAAACGCTTGTAAGGCTCTTTGACATACTGCGGCAAGTTGGCGAAGAACACGAAAGTCGGCGTGGTAGGACCTTGCAATTGGGTTACATATTTAATCTTGATATACTTACCCTTGGTGGCTGGCGGCGGGAAGTTTTCGATGAGCGGCAGGAAGAAGTCGTTCAGACGGCCCGTGTTGATATGGCGATGACGGGCTTCGTACACAGCCTGTGCCGATTCTACGGCTTTCAGAATACGCTGCTTGGTAAGGGCCGACGTGAAAATCATCGGAAAATCGGTGAAAGGAGCGAAGCGCGCACGGATAGCCTCTTCCATCTTCTTGAGCGAATTGCTGTCTTTGTCGTCTACCAAATCCCACTTATTCACGCACACCACCAGCCCCTTCTTGTTGCGTTGGATGAGCGAAAAGATGTTCATATCCTGGCTTTCAATACCACGGGTAGCGTCGAGCATCAGAATACAGACATCGGAATTTTCAATGGCACGGATGGAACGCATCACCGAATAAAACTCAATATCCTCGTTCACCTTGGCTTTTTTGCGGATACCAGCCGTGTCCACCAGATAAAAATCGTAGCCGTATTTGTTGTAGCGCGTCAGGATGGCATCGCGCGTGGTGCCGGCAATATCGGTGACAATGTGACGGTCCTCGCCTATCAAAGCATTGATGATGGACGACTTGCCAACATTGGGACGGCCCACCACCGCGATGCGGGGCAGTTCTTCGAGGTTTTCCTCTTCCTTGCTGTCTTTGGGGAAGAGCTCCAATATTTTGTCGAGCAGGTCGCCCGTGCCGCTACCGTTGGCAGCCGATATGCAGTAAGGGTCGCCCAAGCCAAGTTTATAGAACTCGGCAGCGCCATAACCCATGCTGGACTCATCGGTCTTGTTGCACACCAGCAGGACGGGGCGGTTCTTGACGCGACGCAAAATATTGGCCACGGCCATATCGAGGTCGGTCAGGCCGTTCTGAATATCCACCAGAAAAAGCACCACATCGCTTTCTTCGATGGTGATGCCCACCTGCTTGCGGATTTCCTCTTCGAACACATCGTCGCTACCTTCAATCCAGCCGCCGGTATCGACCACCGAGAATTCCACGCCGTTCCACTGCACCTTGCCGTAGTGACGGTCGCGCGTGGTACCGGCCTGATCGTTCACAATGGCGTGACGGCCTTCCACCAGACGGTTGAAAAGAGTCGATTTGCCCACGTTGGGCCGACCCACTATCGTTACTAAATTTGCCATAATCAATCTTTATTTGAGGGATTGGGGATTACTCCGGCTGATAGCCGTACATTTTCAAACTGCTGTCGCGGTTACGCCAGTCTTTTTCCACCTTGACAAACAACTCCAGATTCACTTTCTGTTCTAGGAAACGCTCAATGTCGCGCCGGGCCTCGATACCTACTTTCTTCAGTGCAGCGCCACCATGTCCGATGATGATGCCCTTCTGCGAATCGCGTTCCACAATGATGACTGCCTGAATATTCACCTTGTTGCGTTCTTCCTTGAAAGACTCCACCACCACTTCGACCGAGTAGGGAATCTCCTTCTGATAATAAAGCAGAATCTTTTCGCGGATAATCTCCGACACGAAAAAGCGCGTGGGGCGGTCGGTAAGGGCATCTTTGCCAAAATACGGCGGCGAGGGAGGCAGCAGTTCCACAATACGGCGCAGCAGACTGTCCACATTGAAGCCGTGCAAAGCCGACATAGGCAAAATCTCGGCCTTGGGCAGCAGTTCGTGCACATCCTGCACTTGGGCTTCAAGCCGTTGGGGGTCGCTGAGGTCGATTTTGTTGATGAGCACCAGCACCGGAATATCCATGCGTTGCACCTTGGCGATGAAATCGGCGTTCTTGTCGATAGTTTCCACCGTGTCGGTCATATAGAGCAATACATCGGCATCGTCCAGAGCGGAAGCCGAGAAGGACAGCATCGATTCCTGCAGCTTGTACTTGGGTTTGAGTACGCCGGGCGTATCGGAAAAGACAATCTGGTAATCTTCTCCGTTCACGATGCCCAATATACGGTGACGCGTGGTCTGGGCCTTGGCGGTGATAATGGAAACCCTCTCCCCCACCAGAGCATTCATCAGCGTAGACTTACCCACATTGGGATTACCCACGATATTAACAAAACCCGATTTATGTACTGCCATCTTTTACCAATTATATAATCAATAAAAACGGAAGACACTGATACGAGCGTCATTCCGTTATTATTTAAAAAGCCGGGAGGCGAACTGCACCTCCGAGGCTCAAGAGCCGTTGTCGAAAAGCGGATTACTCTTGGTTCACTTCGATAGCCACCTTGCCGCGATAGTAGCCACATTCGCCACATACAGTGTGGTAGATGTAGTGGTTGCCACAGTTGGGGCATACAGCCAAAGTAGGAGCCTCTGCCTTGTAATGAGTCCTTCTCTTGGCAGTTCTAGTGTTAGAATGTTTGTGTCTTGGATGTGCCATTGTTGTATAAATTAATTATTAATCTTCAAAATCTATGTTCTTAAGTGCATCCCATACAGGATTTACCGCTGCATTGTCATCTTCCTCCTGCATTCCGTAGGCATCCATGTCTTCCTCGTCGTCAATGCGTATTGCCAGGTGCTGTTTGAGCTTGGAAGACATCGCCTTGTCACACTGACCGGGCGCGTGCACACGTTTCAAAGGAAGCGACAAAGCTATGATTTCATACAAAAACCATGCGATGTTCAATTCACCTTCGCTTTCGGGGATAACCAACACTTCATCGCTCTCCTCGCGATAGGCATCGCCCATCTTCACCAGCAGACGGCTGCTTGCATCGACAGCGACATCCATATCGGCCAGACAACGGTCGCAGGGCACCTTTACCGTACCCCGAGCCTTGAAGTTGATTTCATACTCGCGGCCATTGTACGACACAAGGGCCTGGGCATCAAGCTTCCCACGGCTGATTTCCGGAGCGTCTATCAGAGCAAACCAAGCATCATCTAACTGATAATCAAACTCATGCTTGCCTTCAGACAGGCTCTTCAAGGGCAAGGAATATGCGCTTAGGCGACCCATAATTATTGTCTTTACCCGAAAAAACGGCGCAAAGGTAGCGATTAAATTTCTTAAAAAAAATATCCTGGTCTATAAAAATACAGTCTGCACGAAGCGACTAGTCTTGATAAACCAAGGATAAACGGAAATCCATCACCTCGGGCACCTCGTCCAAATGGTCGGAAGTGGTAACAAAAACCGTCACTTTGCCCACAGCGTACTGGAAATCGACCGTGCGCGTCCACATTTCCTTGGCCACATTCTGGTAATGGGTAACGTAAGGCAAAGCCTGACGGGCATCGGGAAAGACGATTTCGCAGGAAACCAAGCCGCTGCCATACACCTTGCGGGTAAGTTCGGGCACATCGAAAGTGGCGGCATAGTACAAAGGCACATCCTCGCTATGGCAACGTGTCCAGGAATCTGCCGTCAAGGAAATATGCAGCACTTCCTGATTCTCGTAGATATAGTTTTCGTTACCACAGGAGCTGAGTCCAAGGCCCATAAGGGTAATCAGAAGGGGGAGCAGAAATTTTTTCATTGTCAATATTGTTCTTTTTCGTTAGGAAAATCGCATCGTTTCACATCTTTTATATAGTCTTGGGCAGCTTGCACGATGATTTCCTGCAAGTTAGCATAACGGCGCAGGAAACGGGGCGAGAAGGCCTGCGTGATACCCAGCATGTCGTGGGCCACCAGCACTTGGCCATCGGTGTGCTGACCGGCACCGATACCGATGGTGGGAATTTTCAGGCTCTCGGTAACTTCCTTGGCCAAAGCGGCGGGAATCTTTTCCATCACCAGTGCGAAGC
Organism: bacterium; assembly: GCA_963617485.1. GTDB lineage: Bacteria > Bacteroidota > Bacteroidia > Bacteroidales > UBA1402 > UBA1757. The sequence goes on from CAVEPA010000001.1 coordinate 207,621, forward strand.
AGCCTATTTCCTGTAGCAACAGGGCATCTTCTTTCAGCTTGTTGGCCTCAGCTTCCTCGCGTGCACGCACGGCATAAGTACCGAACTTGTTGATAGATTGAGGAGTAAGGCCCAGATGCCCCATCACGGGAATACCGGCACAAAGAATGCGTTCGATAGATTCGCGTATTTCGCTGCCGCCTTCCAGCTTGATGGCATCGGCATGTGTTTCCTTCATGATGCGGATGGCGCTGGCCAGAGCTTCTTTGGAATTACCTTGATAGCTGCCAAAGGGCATGTCAATCACTACCATAGCTCGGTTCACACCGCGTACTACCGACTTGCCGTGATAAATCATCTGGTCGAGCGTTATCGGCAAGGTGGTGATATTGCCAGCCATGACATTTGAGGCGGAATCGCCTACCAATATTACGTCCATGCCCGACTGGTCGATAAGTTTGGCCATGGAGTAATCGTAAGATGTCAGCATGGCAATCTTCTCGCCACGCTGTTTCATTTCCCACAGACGGTGGGTTGTCACTTTCCGTGAGTCTTCTTGATGTACAGACATTTCAGATTGTTTTTGTCAGTATACTGACGTTACTTATTTGCATTGCGACTTCATCCAGGCGTTGGCTCTGTCGTTGGTGGCAGGGAAGCGCCAATGGCCCGATGAAGGCGTGATTTCGATGGTTTTAGGAGCTGTTATCTGGTTGATGGCCGCCGCAACCGAAGTTGGCGGGCAAGTGCCATCGTTGTAACCGTAGGAATAAAAGCCCGGCACCTTGATACGACGTGCAAAGTTGAGCACATCGTAATAGGAAAGGGTCTCGAACATCTTGTCGGTGGAAACGGTAGTCTGCTGCTTGCTGCCCGGTGAGAACATGCGAGGCCAGCCCCCTGCCCTATCAGCATAGACATAACCGGACAAATCGCAGAGTGCGGGATAAAAGGCGGCCAGAAAATCGATGCGCGGGTCGAGGGCGGCAGCCACAATAGAAAGCGCTCCACCCTGGCTTCCTCCCGTGACGGCCACGTTCTCGCCGTCAAAGTTGGGCAAGGATGTCAGAAAGTCGATGCAGCGCACCAGTCCGGAATAGACCCGGCGATAATAGTAGTTATCCTTGCTGTCCAAACCGATATAGGCATAGTCGCCACCATTCAAGGCTGCGCGGCGAGCCACAAAGTCTTCGTCGGTGGCATCCATAGGAAGTTCGTTGATACCAATGGTAAGGGTGATGAAACCAAGCTCGGCAAACTGTGGCGTGGGATTGATGCGCTTCACGCCAGCTCCCGGCGGGTGCAGCATCACCGGATGCTTTTCCTGGTCGTTGGGTTCCTGCAGATAGCCATAGATGTAACGGCCCTTTTCGTAGTGCTGTATTTTCACCATCGACACTTTGACGCGCTCGGTACTTTTGTCGGGCAGGGGAACGATTTCGACTTCCATCGGTATCTTGGAAGTCTGCTTGAGCGTCTTGGCCCAAAAGGCATCGAAGTCGGCAGGCTGCGGAATGCTTGGTTCGATAAGTTGGGGTGCGAAACCCACCTTGACATCATCGCGGAAACTTTCGCCGTCGTAAACGAATTTCACTTTGCAGAAACGGAAACCGGGCTTGTGCATCGTTCCGAAGGGCACCAGAGCCTCACCGTTGCACATAAGCACCACACCCGAAGTGTCGGCCGGCATACCGTCGGGGCCGGCAGTGAAATGAATCTGGATATTGTCGACAGCATTGCCGCCGGCCCAAGCCGAGACTTTCAGCGCTGCCGCCTCACCCAAATCGTAAAGGGCATTGTGGTGCGTGGGGGTTACCAAAAAGTCGACATAGCCTCTGCGGGCCTTGGTCTGCGCAGCGGCAGAAAACACAAGGGCAAGCGCCAACACGGCCAAGGATATCTTTCTAATCATCATCTGTCAATAAATAGTGGGGAGCTGATATTGCAACACTTTGGCAATACGGTACTGACCTTCGGTACTTGGATGCAGGCGGTCGGTGGCGGCAATCTTGATAAAAGGAATGTTCGAATCGAGATTGGGCACGATACCCGAATTTGCATAAAGGTCTACCACAGGCACCGACCAATAGGCGGCCGCCTGTTTCATAACGGACACATACTCTTCCAGGAAACGGCCTTGCGCGTTGCAATAATATTCGTCAGGCTGCACATTCTTGTCGTTGAATTTGGCATACCCACGGTGTATGGGTGTCATCATCACAATGCTCTTGTCGGGATATTGCGTGCGCAGGTAAGAAAGTGCCTGATTGAGGCGTCCGCAGAAGGTGGAATCGCACATAACCGGTTTGCGGTGCAGCCGTTCGGCCATACCGCCGCCACGCACCTGGACCGTTTGTTTTTCGTATTCAAAGAACTCGCCAATCGGCACCCCAGCGTTATAATCGTTAGTGCCCGCAAAGATAATAATTGCATCGATATTATCGGCATGCTCCTGCCAAAGGCTTTGCGCCTGACGGAATATCTGATGCCACTGATGGCCACTGTGGGCATAGTTGTAGCATTCCTTGAATCCCATCAGTTCGCTCAAGTATTCCCACCAGAGCAGCATATCGGGTCCCAGGGTACGCTTGTCGGTCATCGAGTCACCCAAGATGCCCACACAACGCCCTGCCCAATGGGTTTTCAGCGTTTTTTCCTTTTTTGTCAGACGCACATTTTCGTGCTGGTACGAGGCTTGCTGTTGCGTCGTTTCTTGTGCTTGCAAAGGCAGGCCGGCCGTCATCATCAACAACACCAAACCCGCACAAAACAGTTTCGATTTTTTCATCTTATTTAACCATTAATTTCCAGACCGATTCCCGACTGTCATCGCCATAACGCACGATGTACAGTCCACTGGGCAGCGACAGCTCCTGACGGCCGGCCTGCAACTGTTGCCTTAGGCAACACTCGCCCAAAAGATTATACACGCTCAAAGTGGCAGCAGCAGGGCTTTCCACCACCAGCAGATTGGCCAAAGGCGCGTAAATGAGCGGCTTGCCGACCGCAGCAGGTTCCAGCTCAGTGGCCTGGTTGCTCACCAGTAGCTTGGTAACGGTAATACTGCCCGACGAAAGCGTGGGTGCGATAATCTTCACGAAGCGCGATTCGGGATTCAACGGATATTCCACGTCTATGGGAAAATCGGCAGCCTTAAACTGACGTATGGTGCGCCAACCGGGTGTCACATCGGGGTTACGGGTTTCCTGCAGATTGAATACCACCGTGCCCGAACCCGTATAGCTGGCCTGAAGCGCAACGGTTTTGGCCTCTTGATTGAAATATCCCATCAGCTTGTCCTTGACCGTCGTCATTACCGCCGAAGTAGATGTAATGCCGCCAGTTGCCTGCACCCAATGCGGAAAATCGTTCTGCTTGGCCTGCACGTAGCCACTCTCGCCGATAAAGGGAGCCATCGCGTCGAAAGGAGCAAAGTCCATGGGCATCGCGGTGGCAGCCTTGCCGTAATGCGTGTCGCCATCAACTTTGGCAACCGGAAAATCGCAGGTGGTAAAGCTGAAACTTCCGCTGAAAGTCTTGGTGCCGTAATAATCGACAATATTGCCCAGATTGATAGTATAGGCCGTATTGGGGGCCAAGCCGCTGTATGCGACCGTCAGCGTCTTGCCGGAAGTAGAAGCGCTCAGCTGTTCGAACTGCGTGGTATTGATAGAAATGCCTCCATTGTACTTGATATCCTGATTGAATACAAACTGCATACTGCCATCGCTGTAGGAAACGTTCTCGCTGGCCGGTTTGGTGCTGATTTCGATGGGAATTTCACTGATATCAGGCGTATAGGCATCGATGCTGATATCGTTGATATTGAATTTCTGCGAGTTGTTGTCGATTTTGAAAATAACCTTTTCACTGCCTGCATACAGATATTCGAACTTGAAAGTGCGCTTGGCAGCCGCCATCTGCATGGCCAAAGCCTGCGTTTCCACGCCAGCGGCTATCATCTTCAGATTCACCGTCTTGGACGACTTGTCGGGATTGCCCAAATAAAGCGTGATGCGGCAGGGCCCTTGCACCTGAGGCAGTTGCAGATAGCCGCCGGCAGCTGTCGTATAGAATTGCACGCAACGGGCCGTGGCCCCGGCATCGCTCTGCGAATAAGGACCGTAATCTTGCGAGGTGGACGAAGCCACATTGGCGCCCGACATGGCAATGATGCGAATAGCTTTACTGCCCGTGCCGAAGGTCATGCCGGCCACTGTCTTAGTAGTATTGGCTGCATTGATGATATTGGTATTGTCCGTGATGCTGCCGTAGGCCGAAACCCAAGCCAGCGGTTTGGTGGCGAAATCGGTATAGAACAGCTGGCCGCCCGGAACAGCATCGAAACTCCAAACCGTACCGGTGGTGCTGCCCATATCATTGGTGGCATCCACACGCCAATAGTAAACCTGGCTGGCAATCAAGTCTTTGGAATAAGTAAAAGTGGTGGTCTTCAAGTTGCGCGCCACTTGCACCAAGCTGTCTGCCTTGGTACCGATAAACACGTTGTAATAGAGCGTGCCGCCATAGCTGTTGGTCTTATTTTCCCAAGTGAGCTTCAGTTTGTTGGCCACGCCGTAAGAGCCTTGGTCTTCAGGGCTCGGGTTGATACTGGGACGCGGCAATTCGGGGTCGCCTATGGTGCTAACTTTCAAAACATTGCTGTACGCCGACACGATATTGCCATTCAAAGCTTTCACGCGAAACCAATAAGCCGTTTCAGGGCTCAAATCATCGACAGCGTACTGCGTGACATTGGCTGCGAGCGTGTCCAAGACCGCATACTTGCTGCCATCGGTCGATTTTTCCAGCACGAAGGCCGTTTCATCGCTGGCATTGTCGGTCCAGCGCAGCGTCAAAGTGGTTTTGGTAATAGCCGATGCACTCAGCGAGGAGGGCGATTTCACATAAGGATAGGCAGCGGTGATGCTGAAAGAATAGTTCTCGATATTGGCATAGCCGTTGGCGGCTATTTGCATGGCATCGGAAGCATCGTTGGGATTGAGGCCGTTGGCGATTTCCCACTCATCGGGCATCGCGTCACCATCGCTATCGAGCGGCTTGACACCACTGTAAAGCACACCCGTGCCCTTGTGAGGCAGGTCTTTTTCGGAAGAAATGCCGCCCGTAGTACCCTTGGTACCCAGCGAAACAAGTTCATCGATAAGGTATTGGTCCACTTGATCACGTACGGGCAGGCTCGGACCGACGCTATCGATAATCCAGGCCAAAGCGTCCTGAGCCGACATCACCGAAGCAATGGCAGGATGCGCCTGCGGGCGGGCTGTGGCGTAATTGTCCCAAGTAGCCCAGTCTTTGATTTGCGTACTGCCCGAATAGGGATGAGCCACCAGCGAGCCGTCGAGCTTACCATTGGCATTGCTGTCGTAATAGTTGCCGTCGCCGTAATAAGTAAAGGTAACAGTTCCCCGGGTAAAGGGTTCAGTGGCGCCATTCCATGGTCCTTTGATAAAATAGTTGTTGCGGATGTCGGCCCAAGAGGTGGCCTCGGTATCACCCATAATATAGCAGCCACCCCCACCCCAGTTGTAGACCACATTGTTGACATACTGGTGCAAGCCTTTCACCTTGGGATTACGGGTCTTGTTCTCGATAAAGAGGTTGCGGAACTGCGTGACACCGCCGTTGGTCTGAATAAGGCCGCCGCAAGAATGCGTCTGCAAGCCTTGTCCGATGATAGAGTTCTGGATGGTGATATTGGTGGGTTCCGTGCCCTTGTTGTCCCAAGAGATGGAGAAAGTTTCGTCGCGGCCCCAAAGTGCGGAGATATGATCGAAAATCATATTCTGTCCGTTGGCCACGCCCACGGCATCTTTGCCCGAAGTACCGCCCACGCCCATACGCATGCGCAAATAACGCACTATCACGTTGTTAGCTCCCGAGAAGGAGATACGGTCGCCATAAATCTGCACGCCTTCGCCAGGAGCCGTCTGACCCAAGATGGTGAGGTTGTTCTTGATAACCAGGGCTGAGTTCAGATTGATGGTACCGCAGACATCGAACACGATGATACGGTTGGCCACAGATACGGCATCGCGGAACGAACCCGTGCCGGAGTCGTTCAGATTGGTAACATGATACAGGCTGCCATTTCGGCCACCAACGGCATAACGTCCAAAGCCCTCGGCTCCGGGAAAAGCCAGCTGCTGGGCATCAAGCTGAAACAGGCCCATAAGCCCAATCATCAACACCAAGATACATTTCTTCATCGTTGTAGATTTCGTTGAAAGTGAAGATGTTAAAAATAGTTCCGGGGCGGGCGGTCAAGCCCGCCCCGGTATTTGGGGAAGCAAAGATATGCCTTATTTTGCAATTGCTTTCAATACTTCGGTCGAATTGTCACCGGTAACCTTAACAAGAACAAAGCCTTGTGCAGGAACGAAGAGTTCATCGCCGGAAGCCTGAATCATGGCAACGCGACGGCCCGAAAGATTGAAGACCTCAACCTTGTTGCCTGCATTCAAACCGCGCAGCATCAAACCGCCGTTCACCTGCATGGCCTGAAGTTTGCTTTCGACAGCGTCTTCGAGGGCGACAGGATTATTGTCTACCTTGTAGCCGGTAACGATGATGGAAGAAGTGCTGGAAGCCTTGACGGGCTTAATCTTGATAAAGCGGCAACCGGGAGTCAAAGCGAAGGCGAAGCAACGTTCGTTCTCACCCAAATCCCAATCGTCGATAACACGGATGGTTCTCCAAGTAACCACACCGGCTTCAGCAGGAGATTCCTGTACAGCCAGCAACATATCCTTGCCGGTTGCCTTGGCCCATACGTACAGTGCCTGAGCATCGCCCACGAAAGCAGCCATCAGTTTGTTGCCCGTGTTGCTCGAAGTCCAAGTAACGGCACCATCGGCAAAGGAACCTTCCTTATACTGGCACCACAAAGGATAAGTATTGGTATTGCCTTCGCTAAGAGGCTTTTCTTCGATAGGCAAGGTTGTATTGGGCTTACCGTTCAAAGCAACGGAATCGACAAGTGTCTTGTCATAACCTTGTGTCTTGAAGCTAACACTGAAAGCTTCGGCAGGATTGCCATAGGCATCGGTAATGGCACCTTGGGGAACAGTCAGCGTGTAGTCGGTTTCGAAATTCAAACCATAGTAAGACAAGGTAACCACTGCGCCGCTGGCAGAAGCGATAATCTTTTCGAATTGCGTCTGGTTGATGCTGGCCTGACCGGCAACCTTCACGTTTTCGCTATAGGTAAGCGTTACGCTACCATCGGCCCAAGAGATTTCGGCAGCATCGGCCAAGGAGCTGTTGCTCAGGACGGGAGCCACATTGTCGAGCAGATAATTGGCCTTGAAAGCAGCGGTGGGCTTGTTGTCGTAAGCGTCCAGAAGGGCACCTTCGGGAATAACCAGATCGTAGCTGACAGCTTCATTGCTCAGACCCGAGAAGTTGATGGTGACGGTCTTGTCGTCGATAACCGGTTCGAATACCTTGCCGCCCATGGTGATATCACCCGTACCGCGCAAAACGGTCTTGTCGAAGGTGAGCACAATACTGCCCGAAGTACCTACATAGCTGCCGTCAACGGGGTTGACAGACTTGATAGCTGCAACAGCGCTACCGTACTTACCGCTGGCAGTGTTGGAAATAACGGTGATGGTACCACAGATAGACTTGTCTGCACCTTCAGCCCACTGAGGATCGTTGAAGAGGTTGCTGTAGTCGATTTCCAGACCTTCTTGACAAACAATCTTGCATTCGCCCTGCAGGGTGGCGTTGGAGTTGGTAGCCTCGTTGTAGGGAACCAGAATGCGGAACTGGTCGCCGGCTTTTACGGTATTTTCTTCAACGAAGAATTCAATGGTGGCATTGCCGTCGAAAGTGGTTTCTCCGTAATATACAATCTGGTCGCAACGACCCTGACCCAAACCTATCTTAAGATGGGCGTTCTCGCCAAAGTTGACGTTGGCGTTCTGGAACTGGATAGCACCGATGCTGTTGTTGATGGTGCTGTCGCCGGGTTCCAAGATACCGTCGATGGTAGCGATGCTGGCAGCGGTGAAAACGGGGTTACCCTTCAGGGCGGCACCCTTGCTTACGCTTACCGTACCGTTGGTAGTTGCCTGACCCAGAATGGTGAGCGAGCCGGCTCTTACATTGTAGCTACCGTTGTTGGACAGCTTGCTGTTGGTCAAACGCCAGTCGCCGGTACCTTCCTTGTAGATGTTGGTAGCCTTGGCGGTTTTCTTGTAACCGGTGTTGTTGATAACGCCTTCGAAAACTTCGTTGGTATTCAGACCACCGATAAAGTAGTTGGCTTCGTAAGAACCTCTCTGTTGGCAACCGGCACCCAGTACTGATGAAGCCGAACCTGCGAGAGCACCGATACGCATCACGTTCTTATCGTTCGAAGGATAAGCGTTCTGGGCAACAGAGGCGCTCATATTGCCACCGGCGTAGAAATAGGCATTGTCGCCAAGCACCACTTTGGCTTTGGGGAAACCATAAGCCACGCGGGTCGTGTAAGTGTAGCCTTCGTCTTTCACCTTGGCAGAATCGATGGTATAGGCATCGCGACGATAAACGTCAACAAGGTTGCCGTTGACATCCCATTCAGCAATACCCAGCGTGTCGCAGAAAATGAAATTAGCCGCACCGCTCTTGTCAAGAGGATTGGATACAAAGGGCTTTACAGTACCTTCAAAATCAATCCAGTCGCACATGAAGTGTTCGCGCAGATACTGGTCGCCTAAATTCAGAACGGAGGTCTTTCCGCCAATAACCTTACCGGAATAAACCAAGTTACGGTCAAAAATAACAGTAGCTTCGGCATCGTCTTCAACAATGATGTCGGTAGTGATGTTCTCGTAGCCGTGCTTGTCGGTGGTACCGGCAGCAAAGGTCAGCGTAGCGCCGTTCTTAAGCGTTACCTGCGGACCCAGCACCTGTTCTTCGATGTTGTTGCTTGAAGCGGCAGGACCGCTCACGGTAACAGTACCGGCTTCGAGAACGGAGCCCTTGTCGAACCAGAACCAGAAATCCTGGCCCTTGAGCGTCAGGTTGCCGCTACCCTTCTTGATAAACTGACCGGCGCTGTGCACACCTGCATCGGTGCTGTCGGCCACGATGGAATAATTCTGGTCGGATTCGAAAGTGAAACCGGCAACATTGACAGAGTCGTTCAGACGGATATAACGCTGGACGGCACCCAAAGAGTCCGGAGCGATGTAAACACTGCTTCCGTCAACCCAAGGAGTGGCCATTTCACCTTCCATCCAGTTGACAGAAGTCTCATTCCACAGAGAATCGCCGGCAGCGCCATTCCACTGCAGGGTGGCGGGAGTCTGGGCAGTCAGGCCGGCAGTCATCATGGCTGCCAAAGCCAAAGTAAAGATTTTTCTCATGCTGTTGATAGTTAAAAGTTAGTATATAAGAATTGAATGTTGTCCGTTACTGCATAGGCAGATACCAGTTGGCTTCGGTAAGTTCGGGAACTGAAGAGCCGGCCTCACGATGTTTGCGCTGCACCTGACGGTTCAGCAAGTTGGCAGGTGAGTTCTCTTCGGTGTGGGCATCCAGACCATCGGCCATACGGCGACGGCTCACGCGCAGCAAGTCGCCCCAGCGGTGACCCTCGAAACCAAGTTCCAGCGCGGCTTCCTGCACAAGGTAGTCCTCGATCCAACGCACCGAGTCCATATGGATAACCTCTCGCAATGCCAAGGTGTCCTCATACGTGGTGGCAGCTTGCCAAACCAAGGTGTCACGACGGTAAGACCTGGCCCACTGCGGTTCGGAGCGACTCTCCAGGTATGCACGCGAACGCAGTCCCAAATGGCTGGTCCACGGGCCACGATAAGCGCCGTAGGCAGCGTCCACATTGCGGGCATCAAAATAATAGGGTTCGGGGTAAGGCTCGTAGTCTTTCGTCTGGTCGATAATGACAGTGCCTGCGGCATTGGTGGTATACACCGGCCAGCCCGTATACTGACAACCCGTCTTGTCGCTGCGGCTGTCGTTGAAAGTTGATTGGAGTCCGCCGTTCAAGAAAGCCATGGCCAGTTTGGGATAGCCGGCACGGTTCACGGCCTCGGCATAGCGCAGATGCAATAGTGCGGCACGATACAGGAACCAGCGGCCTTCCAAACGATAAAGGTCTTCCACATTGTCGTATTGCAGATGTATGGTGCTGTTGGTGGCATCCACCGTCTGGCTGTAGTAATCGTAGAGGTACTTGATGATGACAGGCTGTCCGTTCACCCAATCGAAAGAAGCTTCGCGACCACGGCCGTCAAAAGCCAGACCGGCACCGTCCTGCTGCTGATTTTCCCACAGGCTGTCGATGGCATAGGCCGAAGGTTTGAGCTGGTATTCGCCGCTACCCGTATTGGCAAAGAGCTTGATAAAAGGATATTCTGGATTGTAACGATAATCGTAGCTCATCACCCAGATCATTTCGTTATCGAGCTCGGAGCTGGTGGTCTCCAAGGCGAACATTTCCTTCCATTTGTTACGGAACTGGCTGATATTGCCGTCGTTGTAGCGGAGGAAGCGTATCCAGAAGCCCACAGGCGTGCTGTTGGTCTGCCAAACACCTGCCGTTGTCTTGTACTTATAGGAGCTGCTGTTGTATTTGTTCATCAGCGTATAGTACTGGGTTGCAGCCTTTTCGTACTGATTGGACCAAAGATAGAGGTCACCCAGCAGGAAATACTTGTTGATGAAGAGCATCTTCTTCTGAGCACCTTCTTCCAGATTGGTAGCCAAATCTACCACGAAATAATCGTCCATGGTGGGAAGGTTCTCCATCTCACTGATAAGCACGGGCAAAAGCGCATCCAAATCGTAGGTGGGGAACAAGGTGGAATCCTGGGCTTCCTTGGCCGAATTGATGGGCTTGTCCACATATTTCACCTGACCGTAATGGATACCCAACTGCAAGTAGGTCCAGCAGCGCACGGCCATCACATCGGCATAGCGTTCGCTGTAGTTGTCCTCGTCGAGTATCAAATCTTCACGCATCTTGTCGAACTTTTCCAAAGCCTCGTTACAGTTGAGGATAACCTCGTAGAAGGCACTGGCATCGCAATAGGCGTTCGAAGACTTCACCTGATGCGTACTCAAGGCCAACATATCGGGCGTGGCGTTTTCGGTAACGTCCATCAAGTCGGCACGGAGTTCGTTGAGTACCACCACTTCATCGGCCAATTCCATAAACTTGCTGTACACACCCATCACGGCAGCATCGGCATCGTAAGTTGTCTTATAGAACTCTTTTTCGAGCAGCACCTCCCTGATGTCGGGCTCCATGCAGGCATTCATCGCCACCAGGGCTAAGAGCAACCAGGCGGACTTTAGCTGTTTCATTATATGCTTTGTTTTCATAATCAATTCCTTTCTTGGCTTACAAGGCTATTCTCAAACCGAACAAAACGCTGGCGCTCTGCGGAGTCACGCCCGTATCGATACCATAATAAAGCGGGTTCTGCGACACATTCACTTCGGGATCGTAGCCTAGATAGCGGGTCAGCGTGAACACGTTGTTGGCCGTGGCATACACTTCCAGGCCGCGCAGTATCGGGAAGCCTTCGGGTACGGGCACCTGATAGGCCAAAGTGACGGTTTTCAGCTTGAAGAAGGAACCGTCTTCTATCCAACGGTCGGAGAAACGACTGTTGCCCATGGGGTCACCGTAAGTGGCACGCGGCATAGTGGTCTGGTGTCCGTCGTACGACCAGCGGTTGAGCGTGGCGGCAGTCTGGTTGATGGTAGTGCTCATAGCCTCCATACGGTGCCTGAGAGCATTGTAGACATCGTTGCCCCAAGCATAGTTGAACATGGCGTTCAAGCTGAAGGCCTTCCATTGCAGACGGGTACTCAGAGAACCGAACAAATCGGGATTCGGGTCGCCGATAACCACCATATCCTCGCTGTCGATGATATTGTCGCCTTCGGTCTGGTTGACGAAATGCACGTCACCGGCCGAGAAACTGGCGTACTGACCATTGCTCATTTCGGTCTGCAGATTGGCCTGTTCGGCATCGGCCTGAGAGGCGAACACGATTTCGGGAGCGGTCTGGTAACCATAGAACTGGGCCAAGGGGCGGCCTTCTTCGCTAAGGATATAGCCATCACCATATGATGTTACCGTGCGATGGTCGGCATATTCCAGCAAAGTGTTCTTGTAATGCGATACCTGTAAAGCCATATCCCACTTGAGCGGGCCATTCAGCAAACGGCCTTGAATACCCACTTCGAAACCACGGTTTTGCAGCTTGCCGTCGTTGGTCAGGTAAGAGGTGATGCCTGCACTCGAAGGCAAAGTCTTGACGCACAGAAGATTGTCTGTGATATTATCGTAGAGGTCGATGTTGATATTCAAACGTTCGTCGAGCAGGCTGGTTTCCAAACCGACACCTTTTTTGATGGCGGTTTCCCACTGCAACTGCGTATTGGGGATATTGCCGCGCACCATACCATAAAGACCCAGGAATGAAGCCGGCTGATAGAATTTGTACACTTGATACGAAGTGCTTACCGCATCGTTGCCCGAGCTGCCTATGCTGGCGCGCAGCTTGAGATTGTCCATCCAGTCGAGTTGGGGCATCCAGGGTTCCGAGCTCAACAGCCAGGCAGCCGAGAGCGAAGCGAAGGGAGCCATGGGCGTATCCATCAGTTTGAACAGACCGGCAGCGTCCTTGCCGTAATTGGAAGAACCGTCCAAAGACAGGCTGGCGGCAAAGAAGTAGCGGTTCAGCAGAGCATAGTCGGCATGGGCGTACATCGACAGCCAGCGCCAGTTGTTGAGCAGACCGCCGTTGATTTCAAAATCGGCATCGCCCGAACCCACGGTCTTCATGTTGTCGGTGGGAGAATTGAAGCCATAGGCCAGGTCTTCTTCCACATCGCTGTTCTGATAGCGGGCACCGAAGGCTGCCACCAAACTATGACGGTTGGCTTGATTCCACTCGTATCTGGCATAGCCGTCAACATAGAGCTGCAAGTAACGCAACGAGCGGCGGCTCATCTTGTTCTGCACGGGTCCCAAACGATGGTCATCGTAAGACATACCGGCCATCGGATAGAAAGTACGTTCGGTATTCTTGTTGGTTGTCAGGCCGAACACCGCGTTGGCGCTCCAGTGCTTGTTGAAACTGAACTGGGGGCGCAGATTGGCCTCGAAACGGTAATTCTTGGAAGCGGCCTCTACATCGTTGGTGGCCGCATAAGGGTTGCTCACGCCCAAAACATCGGCATCTTCCAAGTCGCGGGTTTCCAAATTGTCGGCACCGTAGACGTAAGAAGTCATAAAGGGAGCCTTGCTCAAGGCGATGTTCACGGGGCTGGTGGCCGAAAGTCCTTCGTCACGCAAGTTCTTTTCGCCGTAAGCGAAGCCCATGTTCGAGAACAAAGTCAGGCGTTTGCCCATGTTGATGCGCGAGTTGAAGCTGGCCGTATAGCGCGAAAAGTCTGTGCCGGTGACCACGCCATCGTGTTTGAGGAAGCCCAGCGACAAGGCAAAGGTAGCCACATCGTCACCACCCTTGATATTGATGTAGTAGTTCTGGTTCAGGCTGTTGTTGAAAACCAGGTCCTGCCAGTCGGTCTGCTGGTTGTAGCGGTAATAATCGGTATTGCCTTCCCAACCCCAGGCTTCCTGATAAGGCACTTCCCTATCGAAATAAGGCAAGGCTGCCAATTCGTCCTGCGTATATTGTCCGCTGTTCTGCAGCAGTTCGTACAGATATGAACGGTATTGCGAAGCGTCCAGCATACGGTATTGTTGGCTGGGTTCGAAATTCATACCGGCGTAGGTATACACATTGATGCGCGTCACCATTTGGTCGGGACGCAGGGTGTTAATCAGGATAACGCCGTTGGCCGCACGCGAACCGTAAAGAGCCGTACCGTCCTTGAGCACCGTGATGCTTTCCACATCCTTGGCATCAATCAAGGCCAAAGGAGTCGTCACGTTACCTTCCACCAAAGATGTGCCGTAAGCGCGATTGTCGATGGGCATGCCATTCATCACAATCAGCGGCTGGGTATTGGCATTGAGTGAGTTGAAACCACGGAGGTACATATTCACGCCGCTGCCGGCAGCACCCGAGCGAGCCACGGCATTCAGGCCGCTACCGCCCACCAGCAATTCTTCGGCCGATACAGCACCGCGCTTCTGAAAGCCACTGGCATCGTAGTTGTAATAAGACTGGGCCACCTGCTCACTGCGTACATCGGCAAAGGGCAGGCTAACCTGCTGAGTGGCATTAATATAGCCTTGTTCGTAGAGTTCCACCGTCACTTCGTTTTGGCCGCGATACGCCAGCGTACGGGTTGCATAACCGCTGGCCTTCACTTGCAGCACGGCATTGTCGGCAGTTTTCTTCAATTGAAAATGACCGTCATTGTCGCTGAAGGCAGATGCCACACCGGGCATGCTCACCGAAGCTCCGACGATAGCCTTACCAGTAGCGGCATCCAGCACCTTGCCTTGCAAAGTCTTGTCTTGAGCCTGCAAAGTAAGGCCCAGCACCGCCATCATAAGAACAATTATTGTTTTCTTCATAACAAATCTCTTTTCAATTGATTAATCGTTGACCATCGGCACCAGTTCAATGTAGTCGAGGAACATGAAACCGGCATTCTCGTTGTTGTAGCGCGTGGTATTGACCAGCCACATGGTCAGTTCGCCCATGGTGGGTACCTTCATGATGCCGCCATCGGCCACGGCCGATTCTTTGACCAGATACTGGGTGGTGGCGGTGGTGTCCAAATCCCACTGTTTGAGACGCGTCACTTCGGGGTTGGGTGTAGCGGCCCAAGTCGAACCCACAAAGCAACGTCCACGACCCAAATAGTTGTTAGACACCGAATCGGTGGCGTTCTTCTTGCTCAGACGCGGACGGTTGGGCATAGAAATGAAAAGCTTCTGCTCCAAAGCCAGACCGTCGTGGCCTTCGTAATCATCGTAAGCCACATAGTTGATGGCATAGTTAACCGAGTTCACCTGCGCCAGGTATTCGATATAATAATTGGTACCGTTGAACAGGTTGTTGGCCGATGAAGAATTGCCCGTAAACTGCTGCGTTGGGAAGTTCTCGAACTTGGACTTGCCATACAGCATAATGTCGTAACCGCCGCTGGCCCAAGATTTGTAACGGGTAGCCAGATAAAAACTGTTCATGCAGCCATTGTAGTTTTCACCCTCGATGCGCACACGCTGTATCTTGTTCTTGAGCGAAATATTGCAGCTGTTCAAGATATAGATATAGCCATTGCTACAGTTGATGACTTCCTTGATATTGGCCTGGTTGAAGGGAACTTTGATGCCATCGGCATTGACAAACTGCGAGAGCGACAGCAAGGAGTCGCCTTCGAGCAAGATGGGCAGCACATAATCGCCGCAAAGGTTGAAGGCAGCCACAGAATCGCTCATCGCCTGATCGAACACCCAGGACGAAGCCACTTGCTTCTCGGTACGGAAACAAGGCGAATACTTCTGTATCATGGCATCATAGGCGGCATCTTCGATGATGAAGTAACTGAAAACCTCGCGTTCGTCGTTCAAGGCGTATTTTTCCAAGAAAGGATTGTAGTCTTTCATCACCACGGGGTCGTAGGTAATCTTGCCGTTCTCGTCCAGACCGGAGGCCACACTCTTGTCCAAGTCGATTACTTGCGTGTTCATCGACAGCAGATAACGCACCTGCTTGTACTGCTCAAGCTTGGCGAAAGCTTCCCAAAGGTTGTCCTTGGGTGTGGAAACCACCGCTACCTTGTGCAACATGCCGTTCGAAGCAGCCAAATCCACCTGTAGCATAGGCGTTCCGTCGAAACTTTTCTCTTCAGCATCGAAGCTGACGGCCTTGCCGTTGTATGCCAGGATTTTACCACTGAAGTTGACATCGTTGGAGCGTATCTTCGAAGGACAAATCATAGTGCCCAAAATGGATTTCACCAGCGTCTCGTTCTGGGTATCGATACCATCCCAAGCGGCATTCACCGGAGCGAAAACCGTGCAGGCAGGCAAATCGGCCAAAGTCTTGTCGTAGCCGTACTGTGCCAGCAAAGACGAAAAAATACTCAAGTCTTCCTGTGCAGCAACAAGCTCGGCCATATTCTTGCCCATATTGCTGTCGCTCAGCTGACTATGCTCGTTCCAAGGCTGACAGGCGGCCAGCATCAAGGCCGTCAGTGCCAGCAGCAAAGCATTGAATTTATATCTCATTGTCTTCATATTTCGTTAGTTAGCAATGTTCTCAACCTCGTTGGCACAATCGGCTGCATAAGGCAAAATGGAATCGCAAGGAGTATCGGCCCAAATTTGGTTGCCGCCCACATCGAAACGGGGCCAAAGCTGGTCTTGGTTCTTGGGGATGAAATGTATCATATCCCAATAATGCGTGCCACTGCCCGACAGCCCTTCGAAACGAAGCGTGTGACGGCCGGTGGTCTTCACATCGATGGTGCCCAGCAACTTGGAAACGAATACCCTGCCCTGCACATCCTTGGGACGCTTGGCCACATAGTACTTCAGACCTTCGGCCAACATTTGCGAAGTGGTCTTGCCCGTAGGCAAATATTGGTACATATCGAACACGTTGGGGAATTGCTGTGTATCGTAGCCATCCTGAATGAAGTACGAACGGAAGGTCGTATTGCTGTCGGTACGACGCCAGCAAACCCAAACATTGTATTCACCCTCGATAAGCAAAGGTGTTTTGAATTCCACCCAAAGCAACTCGCTGGGGTTCACGCCAAACTGGAGATTGTCGTAGTAAACATACTGGAACTTGTCGCCAAACTGCTGGTCGCAGATGTAGGTAATGCCTTTGGACGAAGTCTTGGCCTCGAAATTGACTTCCGAAAGCTCGCCTTGTTTAAAGGTGATGCTCGTGCCGGTTTGTCGGAACTCCTTGAGCGCCATGATTTCGGGTTGCTCGGCCAAATCCCAGTATACGGGCGATGCCTGTCGCTTGCGGGGAGGCATATAGCCGTTGAGCTCGTGAATGACACCGTTGGCACAAGTGTAATCGGTGTAGTACGACTGCGTGTTGATGTTCACACCCGGGTCGTAATTGAGTACATCGGCCGTGAAGCGGTTCAGAATCAAGCTCAGACCGCTGGTGGTGATGGTAATCACGTTGTCCTTGACACAGGTGGTCTTGGAACCGCCGGCCATGCGCAAGTCAGTCAGGTAGTTGAGCGAGGGAATGATGTGGTAGCCCACATACATATCACAAAGGTTCTGTTCCTGTTTTATTTCGTCGCGCACCACAGCCATGCTGTCAATCAGCTCATCGTAAGAATGGATGCCGCTCAAGGCCAGAACGCTGTCACTTTCCACCAGCAGCGTGTACCAAGAAGTTTCGGCCGGTTGTTGCAGCTGTTCCAGATAAGAACTTTTCTCCACGGCTTGTGTAAAGACGGTGTATTTGCCGGCGGGCAAGTCTTCCTTCAAGCTCTGGTACACCGACTTGGTGGCCATGGTCAGTACATGGTCGATGCGGTGTACGATGCCATTGTCGCAACGGTTGTCCTTAGAAGTAATGCGGGCCTGACGGTTCACCTGTATGTAAGCGTTGTTGTCTTCGTCCAGATAGGTCATGGTGGTCAGGTAGCGTTTCATGCCGTTGGGCGATGACAGACGGCCATCGGTAAAGGTAGAAGTGGCCAGCGTATCGTTGACCAAATGGAACTTGACCATCGTCACCAGGTCAGCCTTGGGCATTTCCTGCCATGAGCCGTAGCCCTGATCCTTGGCCCAGGCGGCCACAGCATCGTTGTCGGGAGCGAAACAGGTATAGGCACCATAGGCATGGAGCGTACCCTGATAGCCGGCAGCCTTCACCACTTCACCAAATTCACTCAGAAGCGAATCTTGTTCCAACAGATAATCGTCAATCATCGGCACCTCCGAAACGGCATAGGTTTTACCGTCCATCGGCGACTGGCAGGCGGCCCAAGAAAGCAGCAATGCCAACGGAGCCGCTATATATGCAAAAACTTTCAGTTTCATAGCTGTTTATTTATTAGTCGTGGTAGTGGTTTCATAGAAAGTATTCTGTACCAAGGCATCGTTCGACTTGATTTCATCGTCGTGGATGGGCCAATAATGACTGCGGTAGTCGCCGTACTTCGACTGCAGGCTCTGCTGCTTGCCGGTGGGGGCAGATACCAAGGCCAAATCCATCAGATAATCGATGCGGGCATAATTGTTGCGGCGGGCGAAACGCAGCACGTCGTACCAGCGTTTGCCTTCGAACATCAGCTCGCGGGCGCGCTCGTCCAGCAGGAACTGCTCCAATTCGGAAGCGTTGATGACACCCGAGAAATCGGTATCGTCGCTTTCGAGCGCATTGGCTCTTTCACGCACCTGTTTGATAAGCGAATAGGCCTCCTGCAAATCCGTTTGAGTACCCTTCTGAATGAGAGCCTCGGCCATCATCAGCAGCACTTCGGGATAGCGGTAGAATATCCAGTTGGCATACGATTGCGTGGATGTGCGGGCCGTTCCCAATCGGGTCATAGCCATGTATTTCCAAATAATCTTGCCCTGATAGGAGAAGCCGTTGCTGCGAATGTCGTAGACATCCTCGTCCAACTCATAAAGCGGGAAATAGTTGGCTTCGATATGGTCGATATTGGCCACCAGCACGTTGCGTGCAGATGACAGCAGCGTATAGAAACCATTGGTCTTGGTCTCATCGAAATTCAGCTCGAAAATACTCTCATCGCTGTTACCCGTACCCCAAACACTGTTGAACAGGGCATCGACAGCCGTAGCATCCGCATAATAAACATTCTCTACATCGGGAAGCGCAGTGCGCGAAACACTTATCATACGGAATTCTTCCGACTCCTTGATAGCACGGCAACGCTTCAGCGCCTCATCGTACTCGCCCGTCCACAGATAGACATCGGCCAGGATAGCCTTCACGGCCCAAAGCGTCATACGGCCCTTGGGATACTCCATATTATAAGAAGGCTTCTGGCTCTGCATCACGGCTTCGGCCTCGGTCAGGTCGAGCACAATCTGCTGGAAAACGCTGTCTTGCGAACTTTTGGCAATATGGTAATTCTGGTCGTCAGACACCGAAGCTTCCAATACCAGAGGCACTTCGCCGAAGGAACGCACCAGATAAAAATACATCAGGGCGCGCAAAGCTTTGGCCTCGGCTTTGTACAAATCGGCTTCCTGTTGGCTGTAAGAAGCATCGAGCGGCACGGCTTGGTCGGCATATTGAAGCACCAGGTTGCAGTTTCTGATAACACTGTAGAAATTGCCCCACTTGCACACGGCATTGTCGGTGGCTATTTCGCCGGAACGGATGGCGGTGTAGGAAGCATTGGGACGGGTTCCGTCGGTTACCATATCGGCACGCAGTTCGCCCCAAAGGAACATACGGTTGATACATTCGGTATTCATCATTTCACAATAGATACCGACAACGGCCGATTCCACCTGCTCTTTGCTCTGCCAGAAGTCCTCGCGCGTAACACCGTCTTCGGGGCTAAGGTCGAGCCAGCCGTCGCAGGAAGTCCCGGCCAGCATCAGCAGCAGCAAACTTATGATTGTGATAGTCTTTTTCATCTTTCGCATAGTTTAAATTAGAAACCGATGGTCATACCCAAAGAAACATCCTTGGCCTTGGGAGCGCGGGTGCGGTCGTAACCCACCAGATAGATGTTCGAACCGCCGATGGAAACTTCGGGGTCCATACCTGTGTACTTGGTCCAGACGAAAAGGTTCTGGGCAGTGAGGTGTATCTTCAAATCTCTCAAGCCGATGGCTTTCAGTTTTTCCTTATTGAAGGAGTAGCTCAAGGTAAGCGATTTCCAACGCAGGAAGGAGCCGTCTTCCACATAACGGTCGCTACCCAACCAGTTGTAGCCGTAGCCGTACAGGGCGCGGGGCAACAAGTCGGCCGGAGCCTCTTCGGCACTGTCGTAGGAATGACGCCAGCGACGCAATACCGAAGTGCTTTGGTTGTTCATATTGTACATGCTCTCCATATCCATTTTGGTGCGGTTCACAATTTCATTGCCCACACGGAAATAGAAATACGAGCTCAACGTCCACTGTTTGTTGTAGCGGATGGTGGGACCGAAACCGCCGGTAAAAAGCGGGTTGGCATCACCCAAATAAACAATGTCCAGATAGTTGATGTTGCCGTCGTGGTTGATGTCCTCGTACTTGGCATCACCGGCCTGGAACTGATAGTCGATGGTGGGATAGCCAAAACGCATGTACACCGGGTTGCCGTCCACATCGTAAATCTTGTTGCCGCTGGCATCGCGAGCGATGGTTTCGTCTTCGTTCAAGAAAACACCGGCATAACGGTAACCATAGAACGAACCCAAAGGCTGGCCTATTTGCACTACCGACAGATAGTTGCCGTTGGAAGTGCTCACGCCGCTCTCGGTAGCAATATAGGGCGAGAGTTCACGAATGATGTTCACCGAGCGGGCCACATTCATATTGAATTCAACCGTCCACTTCTTGGTTCTAAGCGGAGTGGTGAGCACGCTGAGTTCCCAACCCTGGTTGTCCATCGTACCGACATTCATCGAGATGGAGCTATAGCCCGAGGTGCTGGGGATGGTCACATTCTTGAAGTACAAGTCTTCGGTGCGCTTACGGTAGATATCAAAATCGATATTGATGCGGTTCTTGAAAGCCGCGAACTTGAAACCGCCGTTGTACTGGTGTACCTTTTCCCAGCGAAGGTTCTGCAGCTCCATGTTGGAAGCAGAAACGCCGGTCTTGCCCATATACTGGTAATCATAGGTATTGTACATACTGTAGGCCAGATAGTTGCCCGAAACGGCATTACCGTTCACACCGTAGCTGGCGCGAAGGCTCATGTCATCGAGAAATTCCCAGTTGCCCATAAACTCTTCAGAGGATATACGCCAACGTCCGGAAACACTGGGGAACAAGCCGTAGCGATAGTTGGCACCGAATTTGGAGTTACCCTCTTCGCGCAAGGTAGTGCCGAAGATGTAACGGTCTTTCCAAGCATAGTTCAAACTAATCATGGCTGCCATACTTCTGGTCTGGCTCGACGAAGACGCGATACCCAGCGCGTTGTTGCCCGTCAGACGCGAAGCGATGGAAGGGTCGGTGAGTGCCGTCGAAGCCGAGTTGGCCGTGGTGAGGTTCATCGACTCACTGCGAGCGTCACGGGTATTGAGCGCGAGCATGGCCGTCAAGTCGTGGTCTTCGCCCAATTGCGGCGTGTAGATAAGCTTGTTGTAGGTCTGCACCGTAAACGACTTGGAGTCGCTGTCGTAAGCCTGGTTCACCGAGGTTTCGTACATCGGGCGTCCCGTAGCAATCTGCGGCAGGAACTTGTTGGTCTTGGTATTGTTGATGTCGAAGGCCAAGTCTACCTGATACGTCAACTGACTGGGAATAATGTAGTATTGCATGGTCAGCTTGGGCACGATACGCTCGGAAACCAGCCTCTGTATGCCGTTCCTAGCCATGGCCACGGGATTGTACACGCTGCTCCACGAGCCTTGGGGCGTTTCCTCGGGACTGAAATACGTAGGTGTCTGCTGTCCGTCTACCGTCCATTCGTAGAGGCTCATGTTCGGCATCTTGGTATAGGAGCTGGACAGCACCGTGGTGGTGTAGTTACGATCGTTGTCGCCGTAGGTATAGGCGATGTCGGTAAGCACCTTTATTTTGTCGGACACGTTATAGTCGAGGTTCATACGGGCCGTGATACGCTTGTATTCCTGTCCGATAACGGTACCGTCCTGGTCGAGATAACCCAAGGACATGCGGTAACGGGCCTTTTCGCCACCACCGCTCAAAGAGATGTTATGGTCTTGCGTAAAGCCGTTCTTCTGCACCAGCGAAGCCCAGTCGGTATTCTGACCATAATTGTAATAATAGTAAGGATTCTTGGGGTCGTAGTAGAATTCGGGGAAAGTGAGCGGGGTCATCACATTGGCAATGCCCGCTTCGGCCGTATTCTGCTTGGCTTCCATGATAAGGGTCGTGTACTGGTCGCCGTTGAGCGTCGGGATGGATTCCTGCGGGAAGACGCCGGTACCCTTGAAGGTATAGGTTATCTTGGGCGCACCCACCGAACCGCGCTTGGTCTTGATTTGCAGCACACCATTGGCACCCTGCGAACCCCAGATGGCCGTAGCGGCAGCATCCTTTAGCACCACAATTTCCTCGATATCGGCAGGCGACACGTTCAACAAAGCGGCATATTCCTCTTCGTCGGCCGTGGCAAAGTCGAAATCGGCATCGATGGTGGTTTCGTAAGGAATACCGTCCACCACGATAAGCGGGTCGCTCGAAGCGTTGATGGAAGTGGTACCACGGATACGGATAGACATACCGGCACCGGGTTCGCCCGAAGTGGCCACAATGTCCACACCGGCAATACGTCCCTGCAGGGCATCGTCGATAGAAGCCACTTGCAGTTCTTCCAGTTCCTTGGTCTCAATCTTGGAGTAAGCCACCGTCATGTTGCGTTCCTTGACGTTCATCATACCATCGTTCACCACACGCGAAGCCGTAATGGTGGCATCGGCCAGCATCTTGCTTTCCTCGCGCATAACGATGCGCAGTTCTTTCTTGTTTTCGACGGGCACAATCTGTTTTTGGAAACCGATAAAGGTAAACACCAGCTTGGTTCCCGCCTTGGAGCTGACATACAAAGAGAAACCGCCGTTCATATCGGTTTGGGTACCGGAAACGAAACGGTTGTCAGCGTCCATTTCCATAATATTCACGAAAGGCAGCGGCGAGTTGTCGTAAGAATCGAGGACGACACCCTTCACCAACACCTTGTTGCTCTGTGCAAAGACAGGCTGCAAAGCCATCAATACCAGCAGGACGATACTAAAAAATCTATAGTTCTTCATCTTTAACCTCCCTTCTTATTGAATGATAGCCTTGCAAGGCAGATAACCGTCAATACCGTGGATAATGCCGTGACGCGCAAACAGGTTGGAGTTCTTGTTGCCAAGCATTACCTCAACGGGCGTTTCGTTAGACACTTCAGAGGTTTCCGAAGACACCGTGAACACCAGATTGCCTTCATCGTTCTTGCTAGCGTCTACACGTACAGGCGTCTGAATCGGGTTCTCGGGATTGGGATTATAGAAAGTCTCCTGCGAGAGCGAACGCGCATAGGTTGACGACTGGTAATTGTAGATGACATTGTAAGGGTTCAAGTCGTTGGGAATCACCCTGTTCTGCAAGATATGCCAAAGCAGGAAGTTCTTGGCCTTGGCCACATCCTCGTCGTAGGTTTCCGAAGAAGTGTTGGTAATAGCCGAATATTCAGGCAGATAACCATCCTCAACAGCTTTCTTCATCGCATCGTTATTGGGGATAAGCACTGTCACGGAAGCCGTGTTATCGATTTCGGTAGGATTGATG
The DNA here is from genome assembly GCA_963617485.1 of bacterium. GTDB lineage: Bacteria > Bacteroidota > Bacteroidia > Bacteroidales > UBA1402 > UBA1757. The sequence goes on from CAVEPA010000001.1 coordinate 230,989, forward strand.
TACACCTTATTGTCGCTATCGTAGGGGAAAAGCACGGCCTCGGCATATTTCTTATACTCGCTGAACTTGGCCAGGTTGTCGTTGCAAGCCTTCATCACATAAGTACCCAGACGGCCTTCGTTGTACGAAGTGACAGGCACGCAGTAGTCAATCAGACGGTTGTCCATATCGTAGACACTGCCGTTCATGAATTCGATATCCTTGAGCTTGGTAGCCACATTGTAGCTGGTACCCGTCGATGTAGCGTCGAAACCGCCGATACTCTGAATCTGCAGCTTGCTTTGTTTGGCGGCGCCCGAAGGCACCTTGATACGCACTACATCGCCATAATAATTCTGCCAGATATCCCAGCCGTAGGCGGCAAAGCACTTCGAATAACCGGGATGTCCCTCCACCTTCGATTGTCCGTTGGCCAGCATGCCGTCCATGGTTGAATTCACTTCCGCACTGTTGATTCTGACAAAGATACCGTTGAGTACCAGGCGTTTCAGACGGTCTTCGGCCGTCAGGTCGCCGGTGGCGGCATTTACGTTGCCCCACGAAGACATACCCGTTTCGGTAGAATAGGCATAGGTGTAGCCATCGTTGGTGAAAGCCCGGTCTTTGGGCAAAAATACCAGATAATACTCTGAATTATAACCATTGAGGGCACAACGCATAAGTTCCTCCTTCAGCGTGTATTCATAGAACTGGTCTATCACCGCGCGGGCCACAGAATAAGAGCTGTCCATCAGCATTTGGGTGTAGACGGTCTCGAAATACTTGCTCTTCATGTAGTGGTCGGTGCCATAGAGCAGACCGTTGCTGGCCACTTGGATATGGGGGAAGTTCTCGTCTTCGAAACTCTTGCCGTAAGAGCCCGAACCGTTGAAAAACTCGCCCGACTCCGACATGGCACTCTTGTACTTGGAAGGCCAGACTTGCGTGGTGGTGATATGGGCATTGATAAAGTACTCCATAATCTGGTTAGGCACCAAATCGATGCTGGTCCAGGAATTCTTGCCGTTGTCGGTATAAGGTTTGATGCGGTCTACATAGAAAGAGTCGATAGCCTTGTTGGTGGGAGCGAAGATGGTGTAGCCATCGGTTTCGGCCGTCTTGTCCGATGAGTTGAGACGTTCGGCATTCAGTTCGACGGCAAAGTCGTAGTACTTCACCATCACCTCGCGAAGATTAAGCTCGGGATAGATGCTTCTGAAATGCTGGGTGGCCTCATCGTTGGCTTCGTAGAGCTTGTAGACATAGTTGCCCGACACATCCTTGCGATCGAAGAAAGCCATCAGCTGGCTGTAGCGGGTGTCCGACTTGAGGATTTTCTCCAAGTTGGGCAAAGGTTTGTTTACCTTGTCAACGGCATGAACAATACCGTTTTCGGCTACGATATTCTCTTCTACCACACTGGCTCGCTGGATATTCTTGCCGGTATAGGTTACGCCGGGATAGAAATACTCGTAGTCGGTGGCCAACAGACCGCGCTTGCTGAAGAGACGGTCCAAATAAGTGGGTACATATTTATAATTGTTGTCGCCTACCGTATAGCTGCTGTTGGCAGTAGCATCCACCACCCAAGCCAGCGTGCCGTCGGGCAACACTTCCTGATAGATGGCATCGTAGTAGGCAGTCTTCTTCTTGATACTGCTGAGCGTATCCCAACCATTGGTCAGCACATCGGTCAGTTCGTTAAACTCGAACACATTGTAAACCAAGGAATAAGACACGATGGTATCGGCCTCGGCCGCCGAAATCTCATCGATGGAAGCATAGCCTTGTTCGCGCAGATAGTCGGCAATGGCATCGTTGGTGGGTGCAAACACCGTGTAGTAGCTGGCCGATTTCAAGATGCGCTCGTACATAGTACTGTCTACCAGCTGCAGGAAGGAACTGAAACGGCCGTCCTTCTGCAAGACTTCGTAAATAGGTGGCTCCAGCCACTCAGGACGTGAATAATACTGGTCCCAGTATTCGTCCTTACACTGTGTGAACAACAACAAGGCCATCCACATCCACAAAAACTTGAATCGTTTCATATTTGTTGTCAGGTAATTACTTGTAAAGTTCTACTTTGCACTGTGTTTAGGGCATGACAGCAAGATTTTCCCAGCGCACTTGCCAATTGCCGTCCTGCGGAAAACCGGGCGTATAGTCGGGCCGGCCCTCGTTGCCGTCCCAGCCGGCGCACATCATGGCCACAGCCGTCAGCAGACCGCCGTTGCCGGGCAGATACAGACGCAAACGGCCGTCCTGATAATTGTGTCCGTTAATCAGATAGGAATTGGTGCGACGGTCCATCAGAAGAGCATCCACAGCCTTGTCGGGCATACCCAGACGGGCAGCACACATGGCCGTCATCGGATAGTCCCAGCCCCAGGTCTTGCCCCAGTTCCAGTTCTCCCATATCCAATTGAAGGTATTGGTCATGATATCCTTGCGGACCAGCTTCGACTCGGGCAGCACACCCAAAGCTCCCAGCACGGCCATGTGGTCGGAACTGTAACGTACATCTACATAAGTGTCGGTGGCTGTTTCCGCGGCCAGATACAGCTTGTTCTCGTTGTAAGCCAAGGGCGAAAGCTTGTCAATTACCACTTCCCATTCCATATTCTTGGGCATGCCCAAACGCTGACGCCATTGCTGGGCCACACACAAGGCATAATGCCAATAAGAAAGTTCAAAAGGAGGATTCACCGTTTCGGCGGCGCGCAAGGTTTCCTGAGCCGGAATGACACCCTTCAGCACATAGCGGTCGCCCATACCGTCGTAGTCGGCAAAGTCGGCCATAAATTCGGCCGTTTCGAACACCAAATCGGCAAAGGGTTTCCACAGCGCCGTATCGGTAGGATGGTTACGGTAGATGAGTTCGGCCATGTACAGGATATGTGGTTGTTGCCAAATAAGGAAGGAACCCACCTTCGAGGGTGCCTCCGTGGCCGAGGGGTCGGTCATTTTCATCCAGCGTACCCCCTTGAATCCTTGGCGACGGGCAATCTCCCGGGCATTATCCTTGGCCGAGAAATACCAGTTCATGCTAGGCAGCAGACATTCGTCACGGTTCCACAGCGCAAAGTGAACACCGTGCCACCAGTGCATTTCCAGATGGAACTTGCCAAACCAACTGTTATAAGTAAGGCCGGTTTCCTGAGGCGGATAGATGCCGGCGCACTGTATGGCCGTAAGGTATTGCGACAACACCACCCGACGTTCCAGTTCAAAGGCGCGACTGTCTTTGCAAAGCGAAAAATCGACGGCACCGCCGCTTTTCCAGAAATGCTGCCAATGCTTGGCACTGGCTTCCTCCACTTGGGCCACGCTGAGCAGCTGGGCCAATTCTTCGGCATCTTCTATGAATTCCGAAGTAAAACTAAGCGAAGGTTCTGCCGTCTTCAGATAAAAGGTATGCGGGGTCTTGGCCTTGACAAAAAGTGCCGGACCTTCCCAAGCCACCTTAACATAATAAACGGTGCTGTCGAGCGTGCGCTGCAGCAAGGCCCACTGGCTATCTTGCGCCACAATGCGTGTACGGTGTTTGCCGGGATTGTCCCAAGAAGTGGCATCATCGCTGTGCTTACCCGAAGGATAGGGAAAGCGCCAGCAAATTTTCATTTGATTATTGGCGAAAAGCGAAGAAGTTACCCGGGCAGCCACCATATCCCTTTCGGGATGACAGAAGGTGCTGACACTCACCTGCTCGCCCCCGGCAAAAAAGCGGCTGTCGATGCGACCGTTCCACATATCAAGGGTCTGGTCGGTCTGCTGAATGTCAGCAGCCGTGAGGGCGTTACCCTTGGTGTCGCACATGCAAAGACCGATATAACCCAAATGCAGGCGGTGCGGGTTGCCCCGGTAATAGTTGGCAGCGGCACGCTGACGGCCGGCTTCGTTGAACTGCACGGCATAAAGCTCGTCACGGCCTCTGAAATCGTAGGCTTTGAGCGTTTCTTCGGTGGTAAATTTGTGCTTGTTGGGAAAGCTGTGCCAGCCCCATTGCGACATAGTGCCCAACGGAACTCCCTGAGAATAGCGCTGCGGAAACGACTGCAGACCGGTGGCATCGACGGTAAAGGCGAAATTGCCGTTACCCAGCGACAGGCTGGCCAGCGAATCTACACAATCCACCTTGACGGCATGACGGCCCACCAAGGCCTCACGATCGATAGGGTCTGGTTTAACCGAACTTTGACAGGCGCTAAACAGTGTCACGGCCAGCGCCATGGACAAAGAGAGGAGGACGGCTTTTCTTCTTAAAATCATGCTACTATTTTTTACGCTTGTTTACACAGACACGGCACCTTGGCACACACATCCGCTACAATCGGGCAAAAATAGTAGTTTTCCCTTAAAAATGCATAAAAATTCCCCTAGAATCTACGCGCAGAAGATGTTAAAAACGATGTTTCCAAATAAAGTCCACAATCGCCTGCGGTTGGTCCAAGCTATGCGGATGATGGTCGCCCCAAGGCTTGATTATCGACAGAAAATCTACCGAAGGTACCGACTCGTACTTTTTCTTCAGCAAGAGGGCGTTCTCTTTGTAAGGCACCACTTTATCTTTCTTACCGGCCACCAACACCATAGGTATCTGCTTGACAATGAGCGTATCGGCCATATTGATGGCATTCTGCGCGAAAGAAGCGGCCGTGGTGTCGTCCAGATTCCAAGCCTTGAGGAAACGCTGCCACTCGTTAGCGTAAGCCTTTTGCTCACCGGGCCAAGAGAAAACATCGCACACGGGGGCATCCACATAGACGCAAGCCACTTTGTGAGGATAGGCGGCCGCCCAATTGATGGCATACATACCGCCACGGCTGAAACCCTCCAGCACTGCTTTTTTAGCCAGACCTTGGTATTTGGTCAGATATTTGTAGAAGGCATCGCCGTCTTTCAAAGAGGCAGGGTTGGCAAAATCGTGGGTACAGTCGAGATAGACCACATGAAAGCCCTTGGCCAGCAAGGCCTCGTCCACCTGCGTATAGGCACCGAAGAAGGCCGGACGCCATATCCAGGGATTGCCAGCTGCCGGCTGCTTGGGCACCACAATGCGGGCCTCGCGCTCTTTAAAGGCAAAACGGTACATGTCGTAACCCTTCCATTGCGTCTTGACACCCGGATAAGGCGAAGGCACGAAATCGGCGGGCGCGTCCTGGCCGGTAATCTGACGATAGAAGATTTTGGCCAGCTGCAAAGCACCCTCCTCATTAGGATGGATGCGGTCGGCAAAAAGCTCGGGATGATTGCTGAAAGGAGTATACAGGTCGAGCACCTTGGCACCGGTCTTGGCAGCCACCTGGTCGATATAAGGTATCACGCCGTTCTTGATAATGGAGTCGTTGATACCCCAGTCGAGGCGGTAGGCAGGCACGGGATAGCACAGTACTATCTGCGGATGAGAAGGCAGTTCCTGAAAACTACGCACCAGCGTTTCGAGATCTTTGGGAAATTCGTCTTGATACACCCAGTTAAAAGGCTTGGTATCGTTGGTACCCAACTTAATGGTGACGATATCGGGACAGAAGGCCAGTGCCTGCGCGTACTTGTCTTCCTTCATCCAGGGACGGTCGCCGCTCATCAGCAGGGTGCGTCCGCTGTAGCCGTAGTTGCGCACTTCATAATTTTCGCCCAGCATTTGGCCGAGCACGGCCGGATAGGAATCGCGCTGCATATTTTTGATGGCAGCACCTTGGGTAATACTGTTTCCGACACAGGCCACCTTGATGGTCTTGGCTTGGATAGCGCCGATACCAAGCATCAGGCTAGCGAGCAACAGCAGCAGACTGTTCTTTTTCATTTCTTCCGTTTTTGTAATTGCGGCGAAATATACGACATTTTTGCTACTTTTGTCCAGCATTGCGCTATAGGAAGATTTTCAATAGCTTCAACTAGTTTATTATCAACCGAAATAACTTTATATGATGAAAAAAATCTCTATGCTGGCGCTGGCCGTACTGCTGATGTCGGCCTGCTGCCAAAAGGAAAAATCGGTGAATGTCACCGTAGTGAACAACACGGATTTGGTCCGCGAAAGCGAAAATGTCGAACTCTGCCTGTGCCGCCTGAAGGCCGCCCTCAACGCCGGCGACGATGCTCAATTTGTGGTGTACAACGCCCAAGGCGAAGAAATTCCTTCCCAGCTGACCAATCTTGGCAGCGAGCACATGAAATTGCTGTTCCAGACCAGTCTGGCCGCCCACGATTCGGCCGTTTATCGCGTTGTAGTCGGTACGCCTCAAGCCTACCCCACCCAAGCCCAAACCACTTTCATGCCACGCCGCAAAGATGACATTTCATGGGAGAACGACCGCGCCATCTTCCGTATGTACGGCCCCGCTCTAGCCACCGATGCCACCGAAGCCCTAATTAGCGGCGGTCTTGACATGTGGGTAAAGCGCACGCCCAAGTTGGTGAGCCAGCAATGGTATCAGGACGAATTCGACGGCAAGTCTTCCTATCATCACGACAATGGCGAAGGCCTCGATTTCTATAGCGTTGGCAAAACCTTGGGTGCCGGCGGTGTAGCTCCCTACATCAACAGCAAACTTTATATGGTAGGCGACAACTTCCACACCTATACCATTTTGGAGAACGGCCCCATTCGCACCAAGTTCCGTCTCGACTATGCCGCTTACGATGTTGCCGGCAAAATGACGGCAGAATCGCGCACCATCACCTTGGATGCCGGATCGCATCTGAACCGGGTGGCTGTCAGCTACGATACGCAAGACGACCTGAGCGTTGCCGCCGGTTTCCCCTTCCGTGGTTTTGAGAAAAAAGCCGGTAGCAAGACCGACAAGCGCGGCATTGACGACTGCAAGGACATCGCCTACGACAAGCAGGCCGGTTGGATAGCCTATGGCGAGCCCAATCATCCCGAGAACGGCATCATCTTCCTGGGTAGCATCGTTCCAGACGGTGCCGAAAACATGCTTATCGACGAGAACCATATTCTGAACTGCGCCACGGCCAAAGCCGGCAAGCCTTTCGTTTACTATTCGGGCGGTGCTTGGAGCAAGGGCGGTTTTGAAAACATCGAGGCTTGGGCCGCTTATATGGCACACTACGCCGCTTGTTTGCAGCAGCCTCTTCAGGTAAAGATGGACATCGCAGCCGCCAGCACTTGCGGCAAGAACTGCAAGCACTAAACCATCTGCAAGTCAGACCGGTCTGTCACCGGCCATGACGGGAAAAGGAGGGCTGCCGGTCCGAGGGACCGGCAGCCCTCTTCGCATCGCCCGAAGGCCCGCACGCCCAGCATTCGCGTATAAAAATCCAAATCGTATAAATTTTTCACAAAAAAGACCAAGTTCTTCAAAATTAGTCGTACCTTCGGCCGAAGCTTGGCCACTCCATGAAGTATCTCGAACTCGCTGACAATCAGCAGCGCATCCTTCCTTTCTATCTGGCTATGGAAGAGTATGCAGCAAGTATCATCGCCAACGATGATATCTTTTTCATGTGGCAAGTGGAGCCCACCGTCATTTTCGGGCGCAACCAGCTTATCGACAACGAAGTGAACCTGGCCTACTGCAAGGAGCATCACATACAGGTGTACCGCCGCAAAAGCGGAGGCGGTTGTGTCTATGCCGACAAGGGCAACATCATGTTCTCCTACATCACCAAGACCGACAACGTAAGCTTCACTTTCAGCGCCTACACTTCGGCCGTGGCCCGTATGCTCTGCAAGCTTGGACTGAACGCCACCGCCGACGGGCGCAACGATATCCTGATAGACGGGCTCAAGGTTTCGGGCAATGCCTTTTATCACTTGCCCGGACGCAGCATTGTGCACGGCACCATGCTCTACGACACCGACATGACACACATGAGCCGGGCCATCACACCTTCTACGGCCAAGCTGGAATCAAAGGGGGTCGAGTCGGTACGCCAGCGCATCACCACCATCAACCGTCACTGCGACATCAGCTTGGATGACTTCAAACGCTTTGTGCGCGCGGAGCTTTGCGATGGCACCATCAGCCTAGTGGCCGAGGATGTGGCCAAAATCGATGGCATCACCCAAACTTATCTTACGCCCGCCTTCATCTACGGCAGCAACCCCCAATGCAACCTTAGCCGCAAGCAACGCATCCCCGGGGTGGGCGAAATGGAACTGAGCTTGGTGCTCAAACACAATATCATCAAGGATATCAACATTGCCGGCGACTATTTCCTTATCGGCAATCTGGACCAAGGTCTGCTGGACAGGCTCAAAGGAGTCGATTTCACTCCCGAAGCCACCGCTGCCGCTCTCAGTACCATCAAGGTTTCCGACATTATCATGAACCTCAGCAACGAAGATTTGATTAAATTACTGTTTCAATAAATTCATACAACTATGGCCGAGAACAAAAGAACCTGCCTTTATGAGCAGCATGTCAGCCTTGGAGCGCTTATCAGCCCCTTCGGCGGCTTTGATATGCCCATCCAGTACAAGGACATCGTCAGCGAACACAATGCCGTGCGCAACCATGTAGGCGTTTTCGACGTTTCCCACATGGGCGAAGTGCAGATAACCGGACCCCACGCCGAAAAATTCGTCAACCACATTTTCACCAACGATGTCCGCACGCTCACGCCCGGCAAAATTGCCTACGGCATGATGCTCTATCCCGATGGCGGCACGGTAGATGACCTTTTGGTATACAAGAATGGAGACAACGACTTCTTCCTCGTTATCAACGCAGGCAATATCGACAAAGATGTAGACTGGATACGCCAGCAGGCCGACGGATACCGGGTAAAGATAGACCACCAAAGCGACCATTACGGCGAACTGGCTGTGCAAGGCCCCGAGAGCGAAAAGGCTTTGGCCAGATATCTCAAGATAGACGCTCGAGACCTGAGTTTCTACACCTTCAAGACCATCCCCTACGAAGGCGAGAACATCATTGTCAGCCGCACGGGCTACACGGGCGAAGACGGTTTCGAAATCTACGCTTCGCACGCCTTGACGGTAAAATTCTGGAAAGCCCTGATGGCGGCCGGCGTTCAGCCTTGCGGACTTGGTTGCCGCGACACCTTGCGTTTCGAAGTGGGCCTGCCGCTTTACGGCGATGAACTCAGTGCCGAAATCACTCCGCTGATGGCCGGTCTGGGCATTTTCGTCAAGCTCGACAAGGAAGAATTCATCGGGAAGGAAGCTCTGGCCAAACAGAAGGCCGAAGGTCCCGCCAAGAAATTGGTGGGTCTGGAGCTCAAGGACAAAGCCATTGCCCGTCACGGCTACAATGTCTTTTCAGGCGAGACGCTGGTGGGCGAAATCACTACCGGCTACCACGGCATTTCGGTAGACAAGAGCATCGCTTTTGCCCTGGTGGATGCCGCCTACGCCGCTCAAGGCACACCGCTTAGGGTGCAGATTCGCAAGAAATTCTTCGATGCCGAAGTCTGCCCCAAGAAATTCTACAAGAAGAGCTACAAGAAATAATCGTCAAAAGAATATTATAAACCATTATCACTTAGAACATTATGAGCAAGATTATTGAAGGCTTGTACTACAGCGAATCGCACGAGTACATCAAAGTTGAAGGCAACACAGGTTATGTGGGAATCACCGACCATGCACAGCACGAGCTTGGCGACGTTGTTTATGTGGATATGCCCGAAGTGGGCGACGAAGTTAGCGCCGGCGAAACTTTCGGTGCTGTAGAAAGCGTCAAGGCTGCCAGCGATTTGAATTCTCCCGTTTCGGGCAAGGTCATCGAAGTGAACGCCGCCCTCGAAGACGAACCCGGCCTTATCAACGAAGATGCCTTTGCCAACTGGATTATCAAGGTGGAAATCAGCGACCCCGCCGAGATTGGCAAGTTGATGGATGTCAAGGCCTACAAAGCTTTCATCGGAGAATAAGCACCTTCAAAACGAGCCAATATGAGCTATAAATATTTTCCGCACACGGCCGACGACTTGAGCGCCATGCTCAAAACCTGCGGCCTGAGCAGCTTGGACGAGCTCTACAGCGACATTCCCGAAAACCTCGTCTTCAAGCGGGAATACAACCTTCCCGGCCAGATGAGCGAATTGGAACTGCGCAAGTTCTTCGACGAACTCGGTTCGCACAACCGTCAGCTCAATTGCTACATCGGTGCCGGCTGCTACGACCATTACGCTCCCGCCGTTATCAACAGCATCGTCAACCGCAGTGAATTCCTGACTTCCTATACGCCCTACCAGGCCGAAATTTCGCAAGGCACGCTCCAGTACATCTTTGAATACCAGAGCCTTATGGCAGAACTTACCGGTATGGAAGTGAGCAACGCCTCCATGTACGACGGCAGCACTGCCACGGCCGAAGCCATGATGATGGCCTGTGCCAATGCCAAAAACCGCAACAAGGTGCTGGTATCGTCCACCATCAATCCCGTGGTGATGCGCGTTGTCAAGACCTATGCCCGTTACCACAACATCATCGTGGAGGAAATTGCCCAAGAGAACGGCGTGGTTTCCAAGAGCGATTTCGAACAGAAGGTAAGCCGCGGCGATGTGGCCGGCGTTATCGTGGCCTCGCCCAACTTCTATGGTATCCTCGAAGACTTCAGTTCCTGGGCCGACACCTGTCATGCCAACAAGAGCCTGCTTATCATGAACTGCGTGGCCAGCGATTTGGCCGTTATCAAGACTCCGGGAGAATGGGGTGCCGACATCGCCGTTGGCGACGGACAAAGCCTGGGTATTTCCATGAGCTTCGGCGGCCCTTACGTCGGTTTTCTGTGTACGCGCAAGTCGCTTATCCGCAAGATGCCGGGCCGTATTGTCGGTGCCACCAAGGATGCCGACGGCAAACGCGCTTTCGTGCTGACCTTGCAGGCCCGCGAACAGCATATCCGCCGCGAAAAGGCCACCAGCAACATCTGCTCCAATCAGAGCCTGATGGCACTCTACGTGACGGTCTACATGTCGCTGATGGGCAAGGATGGCCTGCGCGAAGTGAACGCCTTGGGCTACAGCAATGCACATTATCTGGCCGAACAGCTCTGCAAGAGCGGCAAGTTCAGCCTCGCCTACCCTGAGAAGACTTTCCTCAACGAGTTTGTCGTAAAGGTGAAGGGTTCGGCCGCCAAGTTGCAGCAAGCCATGCTCGAACTCGGGGTTCAGTTCGGTCTGCGTCTCGACGATGAGCGTATTTTGCTGTGCACCACCGAAATGCAAAGCAAAGAAGACATCGACAAACTTGTCGGACAATGTGCAAACATTTTATAGGAGGAGGTCGAGATTATGAACAATACATTTTACGGAAAACTCATTTTCGAGTTGTCAAAAGAAGGACGTAAAGGTTATTCGCTGCCCGAGAACAAATTGGGACAATACGACCTCGCCGACCTGCCCGCACAGCTGCGCCGCCAACAGGATGCCCGTCTGCCTCAGGTGGACGAACTGAGCGTGGTGCGCCACTACACCAATATGAGCAACAACAACTTCGGTGTCGATACCGGCTTTTATCCGCTGGGCAGCTGCACCATGAAGTACAATCCCAAGATAGACGAAGAGATGGCCGCCCATCGCGACTTTGTGCACCTGCATCCGCTGCAGGATGTTAGCACGGTGCAAGGCGCACTCGAAGTTTATTACAACCTGCAACAGGCCCTGTCGGAGATTACCGGTATGAAAGAGTTCACGCTCAATCCCTTTGCGGGCGCACAGGGCGAACTTACCGGTCTGATGGCCATCCGCGCCTACCACCAAAGCCGTGGCGACGACAAGCGCACCCGCATTATCGTTCCCGACTCGGCCCACGGCACCAACCCTGCCAGCGCCATGGTCTGCGGCCTTAGCGTGGTAGTGGTCAAGAGCCGTCCCGACGGCACAGTCGATGTGGACGATCTCAAGCCCTTGCTCGACGACAGCATCGCCGGCATGATGATGACCAACCCCAACACGCTGGGCCTTTTCGAGCGGAACATTGCCGAAATTGCCGCGCTGGTACACCAATGCGGCGGTCTGATGTACTACGACGGAGCCAACTTCAACCCTATGCTGGGCAAATGCCGCACAGCCGACCTGGGCTTTGACGTGATGCATATCAACCTGCACAAAACCTTCTCAACGCCCCACGGTGGCGGCGGTCCTGGTTCGGGGCCTGTAGGTGCCACCAACGGACTGGAGGCTTTCCTGCCCAATCCGCACATCATCAAGAAGGCCGACGGCGGCTTCGACATCGAACAACGTCCCGATGCACTGGGCAGCGTATCAGGCTTCATCGGCAACTTTGGTGTGGCCATGCGCGCCTACGCCTACATTCTCAGTTTGGGCAAGGAAAACCTCAAATATGTAGGTCCGCTGGCGACGCTCAACGCCAACTACATCAAGGAATCACTTAAGGATGTCTACGAACTGCCCATCGAAGGTGTATGCAAGCACGAGTTCGTGTTCAACGGGTTGAAGGACAAATCGACCGGCATCACTACGCTCGATGTGGCCAAACGTCTGCTCGACTACGGCTACCATTCGCCCACCATCTACTTCCCGCTGCTCTTCCACGAAGCCATGATGATAGAGCCGGCCGAAAACGAAAGCAAGGAAACGCTCGACGGTTTTATCGCCGTGCTGCGCCACATTGCCCAGGAAGCCCAGGACGAACCTCAGCTGGTCAAGACCGCACCGCACCACACACCGGTGCGCCGCCTGGACGACACACTAGCCGCCCTGCACCCCGTCGTTACCTACACCGACCTGCTGGCCCAAGAAACCAAGCAAGCGTAAGAAGCGGCTCCGAGCAACAACAAGCCCCGCCTTTCGGTTTTACCGGAAAGGCGGGGCTCGTTTGTAGTACGGTCTAATGAAGAGTGCGTCTGCTACTCGCTGTAGCGGAGTATGAGTTCCTGCAACAGTTCGTGCAAGGTCTTAACTTCGTAGGGGCCAACGCTGGGTTTTATGTGCGAATTTCCCACACCGCTGTCGTCGGTAAGAAAGACATAGGTACCACAGGTAGTCATGGCAAAATAGCGCAGCATAAACTCTGTTTCCTTGTCCACCCCACTGGCAGCTACCGGAATAATCTTGATACCGTTGGCAGCAAATTGGCGCACCGAACGATGCAAGCTGGAAAGGATATCTTCCTGATAGTGAGCCGGAGCGTCCAACAGCATAAAGGCAATACGCGCACGGGCATCGGAGTTCCATGGAAGTTGCACGGTGGCATCGAGGGCTTTGTGTACGGCTTCGGGATAATCGCCGCCACCCATGGCGCTCTGCTGCGAAATATAGTTGATGTTGTCCTGAATGATTTCGGTAAAAGTGTCGTTCTTCACCACATATTCATCGCCCTCATCGCGGTAGAAGACACTGGCTGTCGACAGACGCAGTTGCTGGTTTTGTTCTTTGACGGCACTCAAAACATCCATCAAGTCTTCCTTAAGGAAATCCATCTCGTCAGCCATGGAACCCGTTGCATCCACCACAAAAGCCAACTGCACCAGGTCGGATGCCTGCGAAGTGAGGTCACAATCGATGGTATTCAGGCAAGCGGCTTGTAAAGTAACATCCTGCACCTCGCCGTTAACATACAGACGGCAGGAGTCGAGTATATCGGCAGTACCGGGCTGCAGATTGAGCCAGAGTTCGGCACGGCCCCGGTTATCGGTCTTGGCCGACCAAAGCGTTTTTCCGTCACACTGCAAAGTAAGGGGAATATTCACCAGCGGGCTGCCGTTGTGCTGCAAGGCTATGCCTATACGGCCCTGGGTCTGAAAGCCCCAATAAGTAAGGTAAGAAGCATAATTGACGCTGTCGTTCTGTTCACGGATAAGGTCTTGCCAAAAATCCCAATTGTCCAAATCGTTCCATTCGCCCGCGGTAAGGATACCCGCTTGTACATTGGATGTGCTGTCTCCTTGGCCGCTTCCTATCGATTCGCCGGTGTAGGCACTGCCACTGACGAGTCCACCATCGATGTAGGATTCTGCCATATTGCAGGATATCAAAAGCAAGGGCAGGGCGAGCATCAAACAGCTGGCCCAACCGAGAAGGTTTTTACGGTTTTTCATTGTTGCGCGTTAAAAGTGGTTAAACAACGCGAACATAGACTGCAACCCAAGAGATATGTTACAAAATAGAAGGTCGTCGCTCAGGTTATGTATTACGAAATTCCAGAGAAACGATTATGTGGCGAATACTGCCGCAGGGGCTAAGGCTTTACCTCTAGGCAGAATATGGCGTAGAGCGGGATGCCTGAAGGTCGTCAAACTGGCCGAAGTTCTTCTTTGAGAATCTTATTGCCTTAGTGGAGGAGTACA
>CAVEPA010000002.1:0-221549 GCA_963617485.1 bacterium
AAAAAATTTACCCCGTCTCCGCATCTGATTATCTTTCAACGAGTTGGAAAATGGCTTGTTGATTTACAAAAAGCAGCCTGTCTCAGATGGAGGTTGATTTTCGAGGACAGATTGCTTTTTGAAGGGTTAGTTAGTGGCCCAACGAAACTAGTGGACGAGATGAAAATGGCCGAAAAAAACACATTAGTTTTCAAAACAGTTTCGCAATCATTACCTTTGCCCGGCTATTATATATATGGTAGCTTCTTGAGAAATTTTACACATATGTCATACATTATATTGATATGAAATCATTTTTTAAAACAACATTAGCCGCCGCGCTGGGCGTTATCCTGGCCAGCATTCTTTGCGGCATTTTGGGCATCTGGATGCTTTCAGCCCTTATTTCATCGACCAGTCAGGAGATGGTGCTCGAAGAGAACAGCATTTTGAGCGTTCCCCTTAACGGAAGCGTTGTAGAATATGGTAATGGAGACGATACTTTCGGCAGCCTTGCCGGGGTTGTCAACGGAGACGAAGAAGTGACCTTGGGCCTTAACGAAATATGTCAGGCCATAAAGCGCGCCTCCAAGAACGACAATATCAAAGGCATTTACCTGAAGACCGGCATTTTCCAAGGCGGTCCGGCCAGCTTCGAAGAAATCCGTCAAGCCTTGCTGGAATTCAAACAGAGTGGCAAATTCGTCTACGCCTATATTGAACAGATGTGTGAACAAGGAGCCTATTATATTAGTTCGGTTGCCGACACCATTTTGATGAACCCGCAGGGCTCCGTCGGTTTTTATGGTATGTCAGCTACGCCCGTCTTCTACACCGATGTCTTGAAGAAATTCGGCGTCAAGCCTCAAGTTTTCAAGGTCGGAACGTACAAATCGGCGGTAGAACCTTATATCAACACCAAGATGAGCGATGCCAACAGGGAACAGACACTTTCTTATATGAATAGCATCTGGAACAACATGCTGGAAGACATCTCCGCATCACGCGGTCTTAGCAAAGAGGAACTGAACCGCATCGCCGACGATTTCCTTGTTCTGAAAGAAGCCTCATGCGCCGTTGAATGCGGCCTGATAGATTCACTTTGCTATGTTCCCGACATGAAAGATTTCTTGGCCAGCAAGGTGGGCGTTGCAAGCAAGGATTTGAAACTCGTCAGTGTACGCGACCTGAACAGTATGGCAGAAACGGATATCAAATACCAGCCGGCCAAGATTGCCGTTATGTATGCCGCCGGCCAGATTTACGACAAGAGTAGCGGCATTAGGGGCGGCGGTGCCGAAGAGATTGTCTATGGTCCTATTATCAAGGAACTTAAGGAGCTGCAGGAAGACAAGAGCATCAAAGCTGTGGTGCTGCGCGTAAACTCTCCCGGCGGCAGCGCTTTCGCTTCCGAACAGATTTGCCAGGCCGTCAAGGAGCTGAAGAAAGAAAAGCCGGTTGTGGTTTCTATGGGCACCTATGCCGCTTCGGGCGGATATTATATTTCGAGCAACGCCGACAGCATCATCGCTTCGCCAACCACGCTTACCGGCTCTATCGGCATTTTTGGATTGAACTTCAATGCATCGGAACTGTTCCAGAAGATAGGGTTGCACTACGATATGGTTAAAACCAACCGTTATAGCGATTTCGGCAACGTAATGCGCGAAATGACACCGGGCGAAAAGGCCTTGATGCAGCAAAACATCGAACGAGGCTACGAACTTTTCACCTCGCGTTGCGCCGAAGGACGTCATATGGATGTCAAGGATATCAAGAAGGTGGCCGAGGGCCGTGTATGGACCGGAGAACAAGCCTTGGCACTGGGTCTGGTGGACAAACTCGGCTATCTGGACGATGCCATCGAGATGGCTGCCGCTATGGCCAAGGTTGAAGACTACGCCGTTGTCAGCTATCCCAAGCCGAAGGATACCCTTACTGCCTTGCTCGAAAGTTTGAGCGGCCAAACCGAGGATGTGCTGCTTAGCAGCAAGCCGGAAACCAAGTTCAGAAAATTCGTCCAGGAACTGGAGCGAGGCACCGGCACCATGGCTTTGATGCCTTATACGCTTGACATCAACTAAGGCTTGCTGTCTTGAATCCTCTACGAAGCATCTCGCAGCTGTACGGATGGATTATTGACATCCGCAACAGAAGGTTCGACCAAGGACGGTCTGTTTCGGTGCGTTTTCACATTCCGGTTATCTGCATTGGCAACATTACAGTAGGAGGCACGGGCAAGACACCCCATACGGAATACCTCATACGGATGTTGCAAAACGAGTTTCACATAGCCTGCCTTAGCAGAGGATACAAACGTAAAACCAAAGGTTTTGTGCTGGCCGATGCAAACAGCAGCGTGGAGAGCATAGGCGATGAACCTCTACAGATGTTCCGCAAGTTTCCGAAAATTAAAGTGGCCGTGCAGGAGAACCGGCGCGAAGGCATCTGCCGACTGCTGGAACTGTTTCCCCAAACCGACCTTATTCTGCTGGACGATGCCTTCCAACATCGCGCTGTAACACCTAGCTTGTCTATCATGATGATGGACTTCAGCAGACCTGTCTACAACGATTGTATGCTGCCCTACGGCAGACTGCGGGAAAAGGCGGCAGGCAAAAAGCGCGCCGACATCGTCATCGTTTCGAAATGTCCTGCGGATTTGGGAGAAGACAAACAAGCGGAGATTCGTCAGGCCTTGGCTCTCGATGATCGGCAGACGCTGTACTTTACCACCTTGCGTTATGACGGCTGGCGATCTTGTACCGGGAATCATCCTTTTGAGGGCGGACGGCCCGTACTCGGATTTTGTGGCATAGGCTCTCCCAAGAGCTTCCTTGGACAGCTGCAAGAGATTGATGCGCAGGCGCAGATGCTGACATTCTCCGACCATCACAGCTACAACCGCCAAGATGCGCAACGTATTGCCCAAGCTTTCGCCGCCATCAAAGACCAAGGCGGGGTCATCCTGACAACAGAAAAAGATTATTACCATATTGTTCACAATGAATTTTTCATTTCACTCTTACCATATATTTATTATAGCAAGATTGAGGTGGCTTTTCTTGGCGGACAAGAAGAAGTTTTCAACAAACAAATAAGAGATCATGTACGGACTTATCCAACAAAGCGCCCAGTACCTTCGCCAACAGACCGACATACATCCGAAAATAGGTATTATACTCGGGTCGGGGCTAGGCAAGCTGGCCGACAGCATTGAACAGGCGCAGGTTATCCCCTACAGCGATATTCCCAACTTCCCCGTTTCTACTGTAGCCGGGCATAAAGGGAATCTGGTTTTCGGGCTTTTGGGCGGAAAAGAGGTGATGGTGATGCAAGGACGCTTCCATTACTACGAGGGTTACAGCATGAAAGAAGTAACCTTCCCCGTCAGAGTGATGAAGGAGCTCGGTGTAGAGACGCTGGTGGTTTCGAACGCGGCAGGCTGCGTCAATCCAGACTTTGCCGTGGGCGACATCATGCTTGTCCGCGATCACGTCAACCTGTTTCCGGAGAATCCGCTGCGCGGACACAACGATGAGCGCTTGGGCATCCGCTTCCCCGACATGAGCGAAGCTTATTCCCAAAGGCTGCGTCAACTTGCCAAAGATATCGCCCGGCGTGAAGGCCTGCTGTTGCGAGAAGGCATCTATTTGGGATGGCAAGGGCCAAGCTTCGAAACGCCGGCCGAATACCGAATGGTGCGTGCCCTCGGCTGCGATGTGGTGGGCATGTCCACGGTACCTGAAGTGATAGTGGCACGACACGCGCAGATTGAGGTTCTGGCTCTTTCTGTCATCACCAACTGCGCCAGCGGCGACAAGATTGCCCAAGTAACGCACGAAGAAGTGCAAACTGCCGCCGACAAGGCCCAAAAGAACATGAGCCGACTGGTCAGTGAATTCATCCAAGCACTATAATAATTATGAACGATAACTCTCAAACCCAACGTACCGAAATAAGCCAATATGGCGAATTCGGACTTATCGATATCCTTACCCAAACCATCCAGCTGAAGAATGCATCAAGCAAATATGGTGTCGGCGATGACGCTGCCATCATGAACTTCGGCGACAAGGATGTTCTTGCCAGCACCGACCTACTGCTGGAAGGCATACATTTCGACTTGAGCTACGCGCCCTTGAAGCATCTGGGATACAAGGCGGCGGTGGTGAATTTTTCCGATATCTATGCAATGAACGGACGTCCCACCCAGTTGCTGGTATCCATCGGCATCAGCAAGCGCTTTTCTGTCGAAGATATCGAAGAACTTTACGAAGGCATGCGCCTGGCTTGTCAAGTCTATGGTGTTGACTTGGTAGGCGGTGACACTTCGGCTTCGCTTACGGGACTGACACTGAGCCTTACCATCATAGGAGAAGTAGACAAGGACAAAGCCGTCAAGCGCAACGGTGCCAAGCTGAACGACCTTGTCTGCGTGAGCGGCGATCTCGGTGCCGCCTATATGGGACTTCAGCTTCTGGAACGCGAAAAGAAAGTCTTCGCCGGCGAAAAGGATTTCACGCCAGATTTCGAAGGCAAAGAATACCTGCTGGAACGTCAGCTGAAACCCGAAGCACGCAAGGACATCCAGGAAGGCTTTGCCCAGCGGGGCATTGTTCCCACGGCCATGATGGACATTTCCGACGGACTGTCATCGGAGATTCTGCATATCTGCAAGCAATCGAACTGCGGTTGCCGCCTGTACGAAGAGAGAATTCCCATCGACTACCAGACGGCTTCGCTTTGCGAGGAAATGAATATGAACTTGACCACGGTTGCGCTTAACGGCGGTGAAGATTACGAACTGCTCTTTACCGTACCGTTGGGCATGCACAAACTTATCGAAGACTGGCCTGATGTGAAGATTATCGGTCATATCTGCGACCAGAGCGATGGTTGCCGTCTTGTTTCACGCGACGGCAACGAGCTGGACATCATCGCCCAAGGTTGGAAACATCTCAGCGACTAATAACAGATTCTTACTCATTCTAAACAGTATTTTATGAAAAAATTGCTTTTGGCTTTGCTTGTTGCCTTGACATCAGGCATTGTTGTGGCGCAGATCAATCCCAATGCACCTATGGAAAAAGACCCATCGGTACGCTACGGCAAACTGGACAATGGTCTTACCTATTACATCAGACACAATGAAAAGCCCGCTCAGAGAGCAGAATTCTATCTGTTTACCAATGTGGGAGCCATTCAGGAGACCCCCGAACAGAACGGTCTGGCCCACTTTCTGGAGCACATGGCCCTTAACGGTACCAAGAACCTGCCCGGCAAGATGATGCTGGACTATTTCCGCTCTATCGGCGTTGCCTTCGGCTATAACATCAATGCTTCCACCGGCGTGGAGCAGACCATGTACATGCTCAATAACATCCCCACCATCCGCGAGGGCATCGTTGACACTTCGCTGCTGATTATGCACGACTATTCAGGCTTCGTTACCAACGACCCCGGAGAGATTGACAAGGAAAGAGGTGTCATCATTGAAGAATGGCGTACCCGCAACACGGCCCAATGGCGCATGGTAGAGAAAAACTGGAGTTATCTTTACCAGGGTTCCAAATATGCCAACTGCAACATTATCGGCAACATTCCTGCATTGGAAAGCTTCCCCGCTGAAGAGTTGCAGAACTTCTACCACACCTGGTATCGTCCAGACTTACAGGCTATTGCCATCGTAGGCGATATTGATGTCGACCTTATCGAAAGCAAGCTCAAGACCTTGTTTGCCGATATCCCAGCCCGCGAGAATCCCAAGGCCAAGGAAGTGTACAATATTCCCGAAAACAACGAACCCATCGTGGGTATCGTCACCGATCCGGAAGCTTCCGGCACTTCCATCACACTTTATGCCAAATCGGAACCGCTGCCCCGCGAATATAGAGCACTGGGCGTAGGCTACCTCATCAACTTGATACAAGATGTCATCAACGGTATCATGAGCGAGCGTTTGGGCGATATCGCCCGCAAGGCCGATGCACCCTTCTTGGACGCAGCAGTAGGTTATTACTCCGTCAACAGCGTGCTGGATGCATTTGTCATTCAAGCTGTCACCAAGGACGGCGAAGCCTTGAAGGGGTTCGAAGCGGTAACGACCGAATTCGAGAAAGCCAAACGTTTTGGTTTCACGCAAGCCGAATTCGACCGCGTAAAAGCCAATCTGATTGCCAAAGCTGAGCGCGCCACTGCCAATGCCAACAGTCGCGACAACAGCGATTTCATCAACGGGTTCTACGGCGATTTCTTCCAAGGCTGGCCTTTTATGGATCCCGCCTACGAAGAATCCCAGCTGAAGGCTTACCTCCAAATCTTGACCGTGGATCAGATTAATCAAGTCTTCGTCCAAACCGCTGTTGACAAGAATCTGGTGTTCCTCTACAATGCTCCCGAGAAAGAAGGCTTGACCCACCCCGGCAAAGAAGAAATTCTAGCCTGCTTTGAAAAGGCCCAAAAGGCCGATATCCAGGCCAATGCCGAATTGACGGTTGCCAAAGAACTTGTCAACGCCAAGAAACTGAAGGGTTCCAAAGTGAAAACCAGCCAGGAAGGCCCCTTCAACAGCACCGTCTGGACACTGAAAAACGGCATCAAGGTTTACGTTCGTCCTTCGGATGTTAATAAGGAGGAAGTGTTGCTGAGTTTGAACGTCAAGGGCGGCAAGTCGCTGGCCACGGACGAGGAAATAGCCTCTACGGATGACAATTATCTGGCTCTTTACCACAATTTGAGCGGTGTGGCCGAGTTCCCGCAAGGTGATTTGCAGAAGATGCTCAGCGGCAAGATTGTGCGTGTAAGCCCCATGGTGGACGACATTTACAATGGTATTGAAGCCAGCTGCAGTCCCAAGGAAATCGAAACGATGCTGCAACTGGTGTATCTGACGATTTGCCAGCCACGTTTCCAAGAAGAAGAAATTGCCCCCGCCTTGACGCAACTGGAGGCCTTGGTTCCCAATATCGAAAGCCAGCCCAACTACGTCCTGCAGAAGCGCTTCTTCGACAAAGCCTACAACAACAGCCCTCGCGCCGAACTCATCTGCAGTAACAAGGTGAGCAAGATGAGCATGGCTGCTCTGGAAAGTTTCTACCGCCGTATCTACAGCAACATGGCCGATGCCGAAGTGGTTATCTGCGGCAACGTCGATATGAATACACTTAAGCCGCTCGTGGAAAAATACATCGGCTCGCTGCCTGTCAACAAGAAAAAGGCCTCAACCTATATCGACCATCATTTGGATATCGCGCCCGGCATTGTTTCCGAATCGTTCGACTATGCCATGAGTACCGACAAGGCTTCGAACTTCCTGTGCTACAGCGGCGATATGCCTTACACCACCAAGAACAAAATGTTGTCGGACGCTTTTGTCTACATTCTGGACCTTGTCTACACGGAAACCGTGCGCGAGGATGCCGGTGGCACTTATGGCGTTTCTTCTTTGGCCCAGACCTCGTCTGAACCCAAAGAACGACTTGATTTGTTCATTATTTTCGACACCGACCCCGCCCGCAACGATGATATGCTGAAGCTGGTATACCAGGGCATTGAAAACCTGGCCAAGAATGGCCCGACGGCCGAACAGCTGAACATGGCCAAGGAAAATCTGATTAAGAATATTCCGGAAGACCGCATCAGCAACCGCTACTGGAAGAACTGCCTGCAGGACTACAACCGCTTGGGTGTCGACTTAGACAGCCAAAAAGAGGCTATTGCCAACAGTATCACCGCCGAAGATATCAAGGCTTTCGGTCAGGAACTGCTCAAACAGCAGAACCGTTTGCTGGTTAGCATGATGCCGGCCGCTGCAACGGAATAGACAGACCGTTGATTCAAACTGCTTTTCTATGATAGAGGAACGGCCCCGGCGAGTTCGCCGGGGCCGTTTTTTTCGCTGGGTGCCGTTCAAAGGCCGAGTTACCGTTCAAGCACCCTTGCCAGGCTGATGCGCTCGGACAAAGCCTCCACGCTGATGCCCAAAGCGACTGCCACTTGGCGGTAATGTTGCTCGATGGAAGCCTGGGGCTCATCATCGGTTTCCAAGAAGAACTGGCCGGGCGGGCAAACTTGCAGCGCCTCTGGCCGGTAGCGCAGGCCGAACGACAGGCAAAAACCATGCTGCAGGTATTGGCGGGCTTGTTGGGAGTTGCCGCGGAACGCGTGCAACACCCAACAAGCCACCCCGGTATAGCGTTTTTTAAGGGCCAAGACTTCGTCCATGGCTCTGACCACGTGCAAGATGACCGGCTTGCCCATCTCGGAAGCCAGCTGTAGCTGCTGCTCAAAAATCGCCAGCTGTCGGTCGAAAGGGACATTGCAGCATTTGTCCAGCCCAATCTCACCCAACAGAAGTACGCGCGGGTGCGAAAGTAGGACCCGCATGTGCTCATCGGCAGGAGCAGCCTGCGCAGCCTTCCAGGGGTGCACGCCCACAGAGAACAACACATTGGTAGGGAACGCGTCAAGATAGGCAGCGCAAGCCTCAGCCGACCTGCCCGTCAAGGCCGTTGCGTCAAGCGACAGTACCTGCAAGGCGGCGCAAGGCTGCTCCAGCCGATGCGTATGGATATTGACAAGATTCATGGCACCGGATCGTAACCATGACCGCCCCAAGGATGACAGCGTGACAAGCGTTTAACAGTCAGCCATAGTCCCTTGAAGGGGCCGTATTTCTTGATGGCCTCGATGGCATATTGCGAACAAGTAGGCGTAAAACGGCAGGAAGCCGGCGTAAGCGGTGAAATGCAGGCGCGGTAGAAATAGACAGGCACCAGCAGCAAGAAACTTAGGGCCTTGCATAAAGCTTTCCACAGACTTTTCATGGCAGCTGCTCTTGTATTTTCTGCAAAAGTCGGCCCATACGTTCATAAACCTTATCATAAGGCAGACATTCTTCTGCCAGCCAGACAATGGCCAGTTCCATATACAGAGGTTCGCCATGCGGCGATTGGCAAGTAGCTACTTTTTCCCACAGCATTTGTTTCTGCCTACGATAAGACTCACGCATCAGCCGTTTGGCGCGATTACGTTTGTTGGCCCGATGCAATTTTTTCTTGGGCGCACTCAGCATTACCTTAATGCGCGGACAAGTGGATTCAGTCGCCTCTAAAGTTCTGGCATCAGTCAAGGCGGCACAAGGCAACAGCCGCCAGCAGGCACGGAGCGGATAGGCAATCTGTGCATTGCCCTCGCGAAACAGACTGGCAATACGTATTTCGCCACAGAGTTTCTCGCTTTTAGGAAAGTGGTAACTTATCTTTTCCATGCTGCAAATATGCCAATAAAAAAGGGGCCGTAAAATGCCCCTTTAGTGAAATGTGAAAAAAAACTGCCTCAGATTGAAGTTTATTTTTGAGGATAGATTACTTCTTCTTGTTGGATTCCTTCAAGTAAGCCTCCATAGCCGCCGTAATGGAAGGAGCCTGCGGCGTTGGAGCCTCGATATCAAGACGAAGGCCGGCATCTTTTACAGCTTGGGCTGTGGTTTTTCCCAAAGTGGCAATGGCAATCTCACCTTGTTGGAAATCGGGGAAATTCTTTTTCAACGAAGCAATACCATTGGGACTGAAAAACACCAGCATATCGTAATCGAAAGGTTCTTCCGGTGTGAAATCGTTGCTTACCGTGCGATACATAATCGTCTTGGTATATTCGATGTTCTTACTCTTGAACAAGGCATCGAAATCCTCCTTGGCAACGTCCGAGATGGGCAAGAGATACTTTTCGGTAGGATGCTTGTAGATGAGAGCCATCATGTCTTCCAGCTTGTTGGTGGCAGGATAGAAAATCTTACGCTTGCGGAACTGAATATATTTCTGCAAATACAGGGCAACCACCTCGCTTACACAAAAATATTTCATGGTTTCGGGAATGCTGACGCGAGTCTCTTCGCACAGACGGAAAAAATGGTCGACAGCCGTTCTAGCCGTAAAAACAACGGCGGTGTGCGCCAAAATATCAATGCGTTGATGGCGGAAATCCTTGACAGAGACACCTTCAACTTTAATAAAAGGTCGGAAATTGATGTGAACACCGTATTTTTTCTCCAGCTCGTAGTAAGGAGACTTTTCTGAAGAAGGTTTAGGCTGTGACACCAGTATGTTCTTAATTTTCAAGGCCTTGAATTTTTAAAGATGGAATTACGACATTATCAGAACCAGCCCTTTCAGCCCTATCAAAAGGGGGGCTAATTCGAGGACGCAAAAGTACAGCAAAGAATGGAAAAAAGAAAGGCTGTTCGTGAAAAAAAACCTAAACAGCCCTGGCAGGGATATCAGCTTGATTATCACATAAGATACCAGCGCCACCTGCAACATCAGCGGGGCCGAAAATCCCAGACCTTCGTCCAAGAGCAAGAGTAGCAGCAAAGGTATCGACAGCAGGCTCAGCGTGGCCGTCACACGCGTCTGCAGCACACCCCATTGCGAAGATGGCAGGTGTATCCATGCAAAGAAAAAATTAAGCAGTCGTTTCAGCAGGAAAAAGCCCAGCAACAAGGCAAAGCCCAGCAACAAGGGCTGCCAGTTGAAAACGCCGGCAGAAACTTCCGTCAAGCGGGCCACGAAAAGCGAAGACACCAACAAGGCCGCCACACAGAACCACGTCTGCAAACGGCTAACGGGAATGTCGAAATTGTAGGAGATATCTCTCTCGGGCTGTAAGAACATCTTGATATATACGCCCAACTGGTAACGGCAGCGCACAAACAAAAAAGCACCCATTCCCAGCACGAACATCAGCACCAGATAGTACTTCAGACCCAAGGCCGATGTGTCGGAACCTTCGTATGCGATGCCGACAAAACGCAAAGTATCCCCAAGCATCTGTAACGAATCTATCGCAGAGACGGCTTGGGGATACATGACAGTTATCGGTTCAGACTATTGTTAGTCGGCCAATTTTGCACAAAGATACTCGCGGTTGAGGCGGGCGATGTTCGAGATGGAAACATTCTTGGGGCATTCGGCTTCGCAGGCACCGGTGTTGGTGCAGTTACCGAAACCAAGTTCGTCCATCTTGGATACCATGGCTTTAGCACGGGCAGCGGCCTCCACCTTACCCTGGGGCAGCAAAGCCAGCTGGCTTACCTTGGCAGAAACGAACAACATGGCAGAACCGTTCTTGCAAGCGGCTACGCAAGCGCCACATCCGATGCAAGAAGCTGCGTCCATGGCCAAATCGGCCTTAACCTTAGGAATAGGAATTGCGTTGGCATCGGGCATACCGCCGGTGTTCACCGATACATAGCCTCCGGCTTGAATAATCTTGTCGAAAGCACTACGGTCTACCATCAAGTCTCTGATAACGGGGAATCCGTGCGAACGCCAAGGCTCAACGGTGATAACATCGCCATCCTTGAACTTGCGCATATGCAGCTGGCAGGTAGTAATATCCTCGTCGGGTCCATGAGGATGACCATTGATATACAAAGAGCACATACCGCAAATACCTTCACGACAGTCGTGGTCGAAGACAACCGGTTCTTTCTTCTCGGAAATCAGCTGTTCGTTCAGCTGGTCCATCATCTCCAAGAAAGAACTGTCGGTAGAAACATTTTTCAATTGATAGGTTTCAAAGGCACCTTTGGCCTTGGGTCCCCTCTGACGCCAAACCTTCAAAGTGATATTTATATTCTTTTCCATAGATTATTTGTAATTGCGTTGTTGAACTTTGGTAAATTCGTAGTTGAGGTCTTCCTTGAGCATTTCAGGTTCGCTGTCCTCGCCGGTGTACTTCCAGCAAGCAACGTACATAAACTTGTCATCTTGACGGAGAGCCTCACCTTCGGGGGTCTGGTATTCCTCACGGAAATGGCCACCGCAGGATTCTTCACGGTGCAGGGCATCGCGGGCCATCAGCTCGCCGATTTCGATAAAGTCGGCCAGACGGAGAGCCTTTTCGAGTTCGGTGTTCAAGTCTTTGGCATCACCGGGAATATAAACTTCGCTCCAAAATTCTTGTTTGATACGCTTGATTTCGGTCAAGGCCTTCTTCAAGCTTGCTTCGGTACGGCCCATGCCGACAAATTCCCACATTATCAGACCGAGTGCTTTGTGCAGGGAATCTACCGAACGGGTACCTTGGACAGACATCAGCTTCTCGATGCGTTCGTTTACCTTCTTTTCGGCCTCGATGAACTCGGGACGCTCTGTAGAGAAGCGGGGAACACGGATTTCGTCGGCCAAATAGTTCTGGATAGTATAGGGCAGTACAAAATAACCGTCGGCCAAACCTTGCATCAGAGCTGAAGCACCCAAACGGTTGGCACCATGATCGGAGAAGTTGGCTTCGCCTATGCAGAACAAGCCGGGAATAGAGGTCTGCAGCTCGTAGTCTACCCAAATACCGCCCATAGTATAGTGAATGGCCGGGAAAATCATCATCGGGTTCTCGTAAGGATTCTCGTCAACAATCTTTTCGTACATCTGGAAGAGGTTGCCGTATTTTTGTTCAACAACGTTCTTGCCCAGACGCTGGATTGCTTCGGAGAAATCGAGGAATACAGCCAAACCCGTACTGTTGACACCATAACCGGCATCACAGCGTTCCTTGGCTGCACGCGACGCTACGTCACGGGGAACCAAGTTACCGAAGGCGGGATAGCGACGTTCCAAGTAGTAATCACGGTCTTCTTCGGGGATATCACGGCCTTTCAGCTTGCCAGCCTGCAAAGCCTTGGCATCTTCGAGTTTCTTGGGTACCCAAATACGGCCATCGTTACGCAATGATTCCGACATCAGGGTCAGTTTGGACTGGTTGCTGCCGTGTACGGGAATACAGGTAGGATGAATCTGTGCGTAGCAGGGGTTGGCGAAGTAAGCGCCTTTCTTGTAAGCTTGCCATGCAGCGGAGCCGTTGGAACCCATAGCATTGGTAGACAAGAAGAAGGTGTTGCCATAACCACCCGTACCGATAACAACAGCATGTGCTGCATAGCGTTCAATCTTGCCGGTAACCAAGTTGCGAACAATGATACCGCGTGCCTTGCCATCGATAATGACAAGGTCGAGCATTTCGCGACGAGTGTAAAGCTTGACGCTGCCCTTGTGTACCTGACGGCTCAAAGCCGAATAGGCACCGAGCAACAACTGCTGGCCGGTCTGTCCTTTGGCATAGAAAGTACGGGAAACCTGAGCGCCGCCGAAAGAACGGTTGGCAAGGCTACCGCCGTATTCACGGGCGAAAGGAACACCTTGAGCCACGCACTGGTCGATGATGTTGTTGGAAACTTCGGCCAGACGGTAAACATTGGCTTCGCGGGCACGATAGTCACCACCCTTGATGGTATCGTAATAAAGACGATAAACGGAGTCGCCGTCGTTCTGATAGTTCTTGGCAGCATTGATACCACCCTGTGCAGCAATGGAGTGAGCACGACGGGGAGAATCCTGAATACAGAAGTTCAGTACATTAAAGCCCAGTTCGCCAAGAGTGGCAGCGGCAGATGCACCGGCCAAACCCGTACCCACCACGATAATGTCGAGGCGTCTTTTGTTAGCGGGGTTCACCAGTTTCTGATGAGCCTTGTAATTCGTCCATTTTTCGGCCAAGGGTCCCTCAGGAATCTTGGAGTCGATTTTAATTGTATTGGTACTCATATCCTAGCAAGCAAAAATGTTACAAATCAAATAATAGATGGGAATAAGTGCGAACAGACCGCAAACGATGGTGGCATAGATGTTGGAGATGCATTTCCAACGGGGCATCCACTTGAGGTTGTTCCAGCCGAGGGTCTGCATGGCGCTCCAAATACCGTGAGTAAGATGGAACCACAAAGCCAGCAGCCAGATGAGATACAGAACGCAATACCAGCTGTGCGAGAACAAGGCCTGCACCAAAACGGCACCTTCCACGTGAAGTTCAACACCGTTGATGCTGGAAATAAGTTCCTGCAGCTGCATCTTGTACCAGAAGTTGCAAAGGTGCAATACGATGAAACCAATGATAATGATACCCAGCACAAACATGTTCTGTGAAGCCCATTCGACATCCTTGGGGCGCTTGTTCACTGCATAGCGCACATTGCCTCGGGCGATGTAGTTGCGTACCGTCAGGATAAAGGCGAACAGGATGTGCAGCACAAACAGCAATGCCAGACCCAGGGTACCGATAATGGCATACCAGTTGGCTCCCAAGAAATGACAGATGTCATCGTACACACCAGGGGCGATTACCACGAAGATGTTCATGACGGCATGGAAAGTTAGGAACAGCACCAAGGCGGCTCCCGTGATACTCATAAAGAGCTTTTTGACAATAGAAGACATTCTACAGGCCATACGATTAATATAAAGTTGTTAATAATTATGCTTTTATAGTGTGCTTGCATCGCCTAAAACAAGCGATGCAAAGATATTATCTTTTTACGGAGGGAACAAGCCATTAAAGAATTATTTCAAGAATCGGAATTCTTGCGCTAATTTTGTGGGACAATTCACATCTTATGAACACCAACGTTTCAAGAAAACTGAAAAGCACTATCAAGGATCTTTCCGATTTCGAAACGCTCAAAGGCATGCACTACGAGCTGGGAGAGTCGGATGCCATGCCATCGCTGGAAGCGCTCGAAGATATCGTCCAGCTGTGCCGGGCACTTATTTTTCCGGGTTTTTTCGGCTACCCGGCCGTGAACAAGCAAAACATCACCTACCATACCGGCATCGGCTGCGAAAGGCTCTACCAGCTGCTCGTTGAACAGATACAGGAAGAAAACCGCGATGAAATCGCACTGGCCTTCATACAGCAGCTGCCCCAGTTGCGCGCCTGGCTCAGCGAAGACGTGGTGGCCTCCTACAATGGCGACCCCGCCGCCGACAACTATGCCGAAGTCATTGCCTGCTATCCCGGCATCCGGGCCATCAGCAGCTACCGTATCGCGCATGCGTTGCTGCAGCTCGGCGTAGCCGTGCTGCCCCGCATGATTACCGAACTGGCCCATTCCGAAACGGGTATCGACATACATCCCGCCGCCCAAATCGGACACGCCTTCTCCATCGACCACGGCACGGGCGTTGTTATCGGCGCGACGGCCATCTTGGGCAACAACGTTAAGCTTTACCAAGGCGTTACGCTGGGTGCCAAGAGCTTCCCGCTCGATGAAGAGGGCAACCCCATCAAGGGCGTACCCCGCCATCCCATTCTGGAAGACAATGTCATCGTCTATTCCAACGCCACCATTCTGGGCCGTATCACCATAGGTAAAGACGCCACCATAGGCGGCAACATCTGGGTAACGACCGATGTTCCTGCCGGAACCAGGCTGATGCAGACCAAACAAGGTTCACGAACTAGCAAAGAAATCTGATGAAACAGGAAGAATCTTTCGAAATGATAGCCAAAACCTTCTACGGACTAGAAGAAGTTTTGGCCGAAGAAATTGTCAATCTTGGCGGAGACGATGTGGAAATTGGCCGCCGGGCAGTGTTTTTCAAAGGAGACAAACGCTTGATGTACAAGGCCAATCTACACCTGCGTACCGCCTTGCGCATTCTGAAGCCCATCAAGGCGTTCCGCGCCAAAACCGCCGATGAAATCTACGAAACCTTGCGCAAAATCGATTGGGAGGAGTACATGGATATCAAGCAAACTTTTACGGTGGATACGGTACTTTTCTCCGACACTTTCAAGAATTCGCAATATCTGACCTACCGCGTCAAAGATGCCATCGCCGACAGTTTCAATGCGAAATATGGCAAGCGTCCCTCGGTAAGACTGGTGAACCCCGACATTTACGTTCATCTGCATATTTCGCAGGAAATGTGTACACTTTGCATGGATTCATCGGGAGAATCGCTGCACAAAAGAGGCTACCGCACCGAACAGACCGAAGCTCCGCTGAACGAAGTGCTGGCTGCCGGCATGCTCCTGCTGGCCGGATGGAAAGGCCAGACCAATTTCATCGACCCTATGTGCGGCAGCGGCACGCTTCCCATCGAAGCGGCTTTGATTGCCCTGAACATCCCGGCGGGTATCTACCGCCAGCGTTTTGCCTTCCAGTCGTGGAAAGACTACGATGCCGATTTGTTCGATGAAATCTACGATGAAGACTCGCAGCGACCCTTCGAATACAAGATTTACGGCTCCGATATTTCGCGTCAGGCCATTGCCATTGCCACCAGAAACGTTGAGCGCGCCGGGTTGAAGAAATACATCAACCTAAAGGTGAAACCCATACAGGAAATACTCACCACGGTGGGCAACGAAGGCCTGCTCATGACCAACCCTCCCTACGGAGAACGTCTCAAGCCCGAAGACCTGATGGGCCTTTACGCCGACTTGGGAGAACGGCTGAAACATGTTTTCACTGGATATCAGGCCTGGATTCTGAGCTATCGCAAAGAATGCTTCGACCATATAGGACTGCGCCATTCCAAGCGTTTTTTCCTGATGAACGGCTCTCTGGAATGCGAACTGCGCCAGTACGAGATTTTTAGTGGCAAGATGGACGGCTACAAAATGCGCAAAGCCCATGGCAAAGAAGAATAGTTGCTACGTCGTCTGGGTGGGCCGCGAAACGGGCATCTTCCATACTTGGGATGCCTGTCGCCGGCAGACAGAAGGATTTGAAGGAGCCCGCTTTATGGGCTTTCCCGATTTGGAATCCGCCCGTGCCGCCTTTGCCCAGCCTTGGCAGGCAGCCTATTCCAAACGCAACAGCCAGACAGCAGCCTCCGTCTCCAGCAACCCGCATCAGCCACGCCCGCAAGGCGATGTGGTAGCCGTGGATGCCGCCTGCAGCGGCAACCCTGGGCTTATGGAATACCGTGGTGTCTTTTTACGCGATGGAAAGGAGATTTTTCATGCCGGCCCCTACCGCGACGGCACCAATAACATTGGTGAATTCCTGGCAATTGTGCATATTCTGGCTCTCCAGAAGCAGAAAGGGCTGCGTCTACCCGTGTACTCCGACAGCGCCAACGCCCTGCTTTGGGTCAAGAAAAAGAAGTGCGGCACCAAACTGGCCCACACCGGACACAACGAAGTCATTTTTGAACTGATTGCCAGAGCCGAACACTGGTTGCAGACCCATCCGCACGACGACATCCCCCTACACAAATGGCAAACCGAAATTTGGGGAGAAATTCCCGCTGACTTCGGGCGCAAATAACTTCAATCCTGACGATTCCTTGGAAGGTACTCCAAGATTTGCGAACGCAAGAAGCTTCGGTCTAGATGCGTATAAACCTCGGTGGTAAGGATGCTTTCGTGGCCCAAAAGCTGTTGGATAACCCGCAAGTTGGCACCGCCTTCGAGCAGGTGCGTGGCAAAACTATGGCGCAAGGTGTGCGGGCTGATGCTTTTCTGGATACCGGCTTTCTGTGCCAGATTTTTGATGATGCGAAACACCATCGAGCGTGAGAGCTGACGTCCCTGTTTGCTCAAGAAAACATAATCATCCTGTGCCTTGCGGATATTGCAGATTTGCTGGCGGTCGGCCATCCACAGGCGTATTTCCCGAATGGCCTTGGACGAAATGGGCACCAGACGCTGTTTGCTACCCTTGCCTTCCACCAGAATGTATTCTTCATCGAAATAGCAGCACGAGAGCTTCAGCCCCACCAGTTCGGAAACGCGCAGGCCGCAGCTGTACATGGTTTCAATCATGGCCTTGTTGCGGTGTCCGTCGGGACGGCTGAGATCTATCTGCGCGAGCATAGCGTCTATCTCCTCTACACTCAGCACTTCAGGCAAGTGTCGGCCGGTCTGCGGAGCGTCAATCAGTTCACAAGGGTCTCTTTGGATATAGTCTTCCAGCAACAGAAAAGAGTAGAACGACTTGATACCGGACAAGATACGCGCCTGCGAACGCGGCGAGATGCCCAAATCGCGCAACTGGCAAAGGAATTGCTCTATGTCATCGCTGGTCAAGCTATCAAGGGGACGGTTGCCGGCATAGTCCATCAGCTTTTGCAAATCGGCCATGTAAGCAGCCAAGGTGTTCTCTGACAGTGATTTTTCCAAGCGAAGAAAGGCGCTGTATTTTTTTAGCCAGGGGGTATGCTCGCTCATCTTTTGTTTGTACTTTTGTCCTTGCAAAAATAGTGAAGTCTTCAAAAAAAGAAAAAAACATGCGTATAGCCATCATCAACGGCCCCAACCTTAATCTGCTGGGAAAGAGGGAACCAGGCATCTACGGAAACACTTCTTTCGAAAACTATTACGAGACACTGGTAAAAGACTATCCCGATGTCTCGTTGAGCTATTTCCAGTCGAACCACGAGGGTACGCTCATAGACAAGCTGCAGGAATGGGGCTTCGACTACGACGGCATCATACTGAACGCGGGCGGTTACACGCATACATCCATCGCCTTGGCCGACTGCATCCGCGCCATCAAAACACCTGTAATTGAAGTACACATCTCGGATATCTATAAGCGCGAGGCCTTCCGTCATGTTTCGATGATACAGCCGGCCTGCGCAAGAAGTTTCATCGGTTTCGGGCTGGAATCTTACCGCAAAGGCCTGGAAGCCATTATTCACCACGATTTCTAAACCCATGGACGAGCTGCTGGAACAATACCTTTGCGAACACAGCGACGAAGAGCCTCTGCTTTTGCAGCAACTGCGCCGGGAAACCTATGTGAAGTTTCTGAATCCGCGCATGGTATCGGGGCATCTGCAAGGCCGTATTCTGGTGATGTTCTGCCGAATGCTACAGGCTAAAAGGGTGCTGGAGTTGGGTACTTTCACAGGCTATTCCACCTTGTGCTTTGCCGAAGGTGTCGGGCCCGATGCAGAAGTCCATTCCATCGAACACAACGATGAATTGGAAGACCATCACCGGGAGTGGTTCGCGCGTTCGCCCTACGGCTACAAGATAAAAATGCATTACGGAGATGCTCAAGCGCTGATTCCCACGCTGGAAGGAGATTTCGATTTGGTATTCATGGACCACGACAAACGTCAGTACCTGTCCTGCTACGAACTGTTGTTGGACAAGATGAGACCGGGTGCCTTTATGTTGGTGGACAATACGCTTTGGAACGGCAAACTTTTCAACGAGATAGAGCATAACGACAGCCAGTCGCTGTCTATCAAGGCTTTCAATGACAAACTGGCCGGTGACCTCAGGGTAGAGAAGGTAATCCTTCCTTTGCGCGACGGACTCACCATCATCCGGAAGAAATAGCCGGAAAAAAGGCTTAAAAAACGAATGGATTTTTTCAAAACTGCTTCTAAAATCATCTGAATTATGGAAACGACAAGACAAAACAAAATAAGCAGACTTCTGCAAAAGGAACTGAGCGAGATTTTTCTGGCCGAGACCCGCAAAATGCCCGGTGTTATGGTCAGTGTCAGCGTGGTGAGAGTTACTTCCGACCTGAGCATCGCCCGCGCATACCTTAGCATCTTCCCCACGGAACGTTCGGCCGAAATGCTCAAAAGCATTCAAGACAATGCCAAGTCGATTCGTTACGAGATGGCGCAAAGGGTACGCTTCCAGTTGCGCAAGATGCCCGAACTGCACTTCTACCTTGACGATTCGCTCGACTACGCTGAAAGGATAGACGAATTGCTCAAAAACGAATAGAAACTGCCGATGAAATGGCCGTTTTTCATAGCCGTCCGTTACCTGTTCTCGAAGAAATCGCACAATGCCATCAATCTGATTTCGCTGGTATCGGTTTTAGGGGTTGCCGCCGCAAGCCTGGCCATGGTGTGCACACTTTCGGCCTTTAACGGGTTTCAGAGCCTGCTGGGTTCGCTTTACCGGCAGATTGACCCCGATTTGAAGATTACGGTCATTGAGGGCAAGAGTTTCTTCATCGACAACGAAGCCTTCGCGCAAATACGGCAATTGGACAACGTGGCCGTGTTCTGCGAAAGTATCGAAGAAAACGTGCTGGCGCGCTACAAAGACAGCCAAACCAGCGCCCTGCTGAAGGGTGTCAGCTTGAACTACGACAGCCTGACCGACATCAGGTCTTGCGTGCACGCGGGCAAGTTCGCACCGGTGGAATACGGCATTGAGTTCGCCTGCATCGGTCACGGGCTGGCCAGCATTTTGGGCACTGGGAATTCCTTCATCGACCCTATCACGCTTTACGCGGCCCGGCGAAAAGGCAAAATCAGCACCCTCGACCCCACCAAGGCCTTCCAGTCGAAACGCATTCTGGTGAGCGGCAGCTTCGGTATCGACCAGACAGAGGTTGACGATCGTTATATTATCGCACCCATCGCTTTTGTGCGCAAACTGACGGGCTACGAGCCTGCCGAAGTGGGCGGCATCGAAATCGGGCTCAAGGACCCAGCCCGCCTCACCCAGACCAAACAACAGATTAAGAAAATTTTAGGTGATGGTTTTCTGGTGCAGGATTCTTACGAACAGCAGGCGGATTTCTACCGCATCACGCGGATGGAAAAATGGGTCAGCTACCTGATGCTCTGCTTTATCCTGCTCATTGCCCTGTTCAATGTGGTAGGTTCGCTGTCAATGTTGATTTTGGAAAAGAAAAAAGACACGCTGGTTCTTGCCAGCCTCGGCGCCAACGACAAGAACATCAAGCAGATATTTTTAACAGAGGGTTGGCTGATAGCCTTTTTGGGGGCCATCGCCGGCATTGCTTTGGCCTGCCTACTGTGCCTACTACAACAGGAGTTCGGACTGCTGCAACTGGGCGATGGCAGTTTTATCGTTCAGGCTTACCCCGTCAAGTTGAAATTCAGCGACCTGGTGGCTGTATTGCTTACCGTCATGGCCATCAGCATTCCGTCGGTGTGGTGGCCGGTCAGATACATACTATGAGAAGACTCGCCTTTTTGACTATCAGCCTGCTGTGTCTGGTTTGGCCCTGGCAAGCAAGGGCACAGCGTTCCTTCGGCGGCCGTCCTTTCGACGATGAATCCTTGACGTTGCGCACACGCTGTTTGGGAGAGCCGGTCGTTGAGCTACCTGCTGTCAATGTCGACTCGATGCTGCGCGACGACGCTCAGTACGGCAGCACTCACGGAGCCCTGCGCTTCGCCTACAAGACGGCTGTCAACCTAAACCCCGACAATAGCGGCGAGACCTTTGTCACCGAAGACGGCACCAAAGTCTGGCGTTTGAGGCTACATGCCCAAAATGCCTACTCGCTGAATGTCATCTTCGACACTTTCCATATTCCGCAAGGAGCCAAACTCTTCCTCTTCAACCCCGAACGAAGCGAAATTTTGGGTTCTTTCACCCACTTGAACGAACAATCGGGCGGCGATTTTCCCATAGCACCCGTTGGCGGTGACGAGTTGGTTATCGAATACCAGGAGCCCGCCTCGGCAAGTTTCGAAGGAGAACTTCAGATTTACGAAGTGAACTGCGCCTACCGTCCCTTGCGCATCGGTGGAGCCTTCCAACATTTGGACATGCCCTGTCTGCCACATCTCAGCTGCAATGAAAGCCTCGGCCAGCTGGGCCGCAGCGTCTGTCTGCTCATCATGAACGGAGATACCTACTGCACAGGTACCTTCGTCAATAATACCCGTCAGGACGGAACGCCCTACATCCTCACGGCGGCGCACTGCTTGGACAACAACCCCAGTTTGGCCAGCCGCACTGTTGTGTTCCTCAACTACAACAGCCCTCGTTGCATGACAAGCATCCAAGCCTCGGAAGAGTTCTCGCTGAGCGGCTGCCAGACACGCGCCCTATCCAACGAAATAGACTTTGCCTTGCTCGAACTCGAAGCCTTGCCGCCAGCCGACTACCGTCCTTATTTTGCCGGCTGGAACATCGACACGCTGTCGTACAAGAAGGTTCCGTTCACCTGCATTCATCATCCCTACGGGGAAATGAAGCGTTATGCCATAGAATACGACAGCCTGCAGAAAACATCCTGGCTCGGACTGGACGATGGCATAGAAGGAGACAACCACTGGTCGGTATACCGCTGGGAAACCGGCCACACTTGGTCGGGATCTTCGGGGGCTGCGCTTTTCGACAAGGACGGACTGGTGGTAGGTACGCTTTCGGGTGGCGATTCGGGCGGCGACACGGGCTGTTCTCCCTACATTACCGGAGACTTCTTCAGCCGATTGTACCGCGCTTGGGACTACTACAGCTCGCCGGCCAAACAGCTCAAACACTGGCTCGACCCCGATGACAGCGGCACACAGACGCTGGCAGCCTACGACCCTTGGCAGGAGGAAGCGGTACAACGTCTAAGCAACATCGGCCAAAACGACAGTATTCAAAGTTTTCCCATCGACGGCCTGGGATATCTGTTCGGTCATAACAACCGGAAAATCAGAGCCTTCGCCGAGAGATTCGAACTGAACGGTCCACACAAGATTTACGGGGTTTATCTGATGCCTCATTTGGGTGCTTATCTGAAGGACTACCCGCTCACCGTCCGCATCATGAGTCTGGAAAACAGAGGTACAGTCTTTGCCGAGAAGACCCTCAATCCCAAGCTTTTGGAATATCGCTACAGCCAGATGCAAAGCAACGACAAGAAAGTATTCAAGAACAAGGAAAACTACCTGCGTCTCGACTCGGCCGTGTGCGTGGATAATGAATTCTATGTGGCTTTCTACCTGAACGAATCTTCCATTGACAGCCGGGATGAATTTGCCATGTACGGAGCCCTGACGAGCGAAAACCACGCCTATTACTTGCAGAAACAATGGCTGGGTGTGAACGGATTGGATGTCTTCGGAAAAAATGCTTCCATTTGGATAGAGCCGCTCGCCGCAGCTTGCGACAGCTGTAGTTCCTCGTCGGCGGCAGACCGAAGCAACGACATGATAGGCTATTTCGATAGGGACAACCGCTATCTGTACCTTTCCACCTCTTCGACTTGGGAGGAGAACGGCGAATTACGGCTCTATGATATGCAAGGCAAACTATTGGAAACCAGAATAATACCCAAAAACATGCCTTATATCCCCCTCAACAAGAATCTACCCTCAGGCCTGTACATTCTACGACTCATTGCCGACAAACGCTCACAGAGCTTGAAGATTCTTTTATAAGTCGTCTGTCATCGGCTTTGTCCCCATGTTATAAAAGTGTTAAAAAAGACCATTCTGCCTATTTTTCTAACATTCAAGGCTGATAATTCATTTTTTAAATATACTTTTGTGAGATTTTCGACGAAGAATCTATTGTAATTTTCATAAACTCAAACAACTATGAACAAAACTTGTAAACTTTCATTGCTCCTTGCCATCGCACTGGGTCTTTCCAGCTGCGGCTCCAAATTGGCATTGACCCGTGAACATTTCACCCTTACCCCCGAAACCCTCGAGGTTGTTGGTGGCAAGGTAGAGGTTTCCTACACCGGTGTTATTCCCGAAAAGTCTTTCCCCTCGAAGTCTTTGGTTACCATCACTCCCGTTTTGAAGTATGAAGGCGGTGAAGTTGAAGGCACTCCCATCACCCTGCAGGGCGAAAAGGCAGTCGGCAACAATCAGGTTATCCCCACCAAGGCTGGCGGTAACTTCAGCGGCAAAGTCTCTTTCGACTATATTCCCGAAATGCAGCGCTCAGAACTCTATGCCCGCATCGTTGAAGAAAAGGGCGGCCGTGTTCCTGCAAGCCAGCGCAGACAGGGCAAAGGCAATAAGGTTGTCAATTATCCCGAAGTAAAATTGGCTGACGGTGTCGTTTCTACCGAAAACTTGGCCAATGCCAAGACCGCTACACCCGCTCCTAGTGTTGACGCTTTCCAGCGCATTATCCAAGAGAACACCGAGGCTACCATTTTGTTCCTTATCCAGCAAGCTGAAGTTCGCAACAACCAGCTCAAGAGCGAAGAAATGAAGGCTTTGAACAACGCTCTTGCCGATGCTGTCAAGGCTGAAAACAAAGAGGTTTCGGGTGTCAAGATTTCTTCTTACGCTTCTCCTGATGGTGGTGTTGAACTGAACGAAAAGCTGGCCGGCCAGCGTGAAAAGAACACGACCAAGTACATCAACAAGGCTATGAAGAAGGCCAAAGCCCAAGGTGCCGTTGAAGGTGAATTCACCGCTCAGGACTGGGAAGGTTTCAAGGCTTTGGTAGAAGCTTCCAATATTCAGGACAAGGAACTTATCCTCCGCGTTCTTTCCATGTATTCAGATCCCGAACAGCGCGAAGCTGAAATCAAGAATCTGGCTGCCGCCTACAAGGTATTGGCCGATGAAGTTCTTCCCCAGTTGCGTCGTTCTAAGATTAACCTTACCGTTGACGTTATCGGTCGCAGCGACGATGAAATTAAGGCTGCCTACGAAGCTGGCGCTGCCGAGCTGAGCCTTGAAGAAATGCTGTATGCCGCTACACTGTACAACACGGCTGCCGAGAAGGAAGCTGTTTACAACAAGACCATCGAAATGTATCCCGACGACTACCGCGCTTACAACAACATCGGTAACATCAAGTATGCTGCCGGCGATTTGGAAGCTGCCAAGTCTTGGTACGAAAAAGCCTATGCTAAGGAAGCCAGCAAGGAAGTTGCTCTTAACCTTGCTTTGATTGCCCTTTCCGAAGGTGCCGACAACGCCACCATCGAAGCTTACCTCAACAAGGCTACCGGTGCAGAAAACTACGAAGAGGCTCTTGGTTTGTTCTACATCAAGAAAGGTCAGTATGCTGAAGCCGTCAAGACCTTCGGTGACAAGAAGTGCAACAATGCCGCTCTGGCCCAGATTCTTGTTAAGGACTACACCAAGGCCAAGGCTACTTTGGCTGCTGTTGATGCCGATGCCGACACCTATTATTTGCAGGCTCTTATCGGTGCCAAGACCAACAACAAGGCTGAAGTTGTTGCCGGTCTGAAGAGCGCCATTGCCGCCGATGCCAATGTCAAGGCTAAAGTTGCCAAAGACATCGAATTCGCCAAATACGCTACCGACGAAGAAGTTGCCGCTTTGCTGAAATAAGTTCGCCAAGCGACCGCTCTAAATAACAACGGAGCCGCCCTGCGTCCATAGGACTTGGGCGGCTCTGCTTTTCACAACCACTTCACACGCCTGCTCATTCCCATGCCAACGCCCGTTGTTCTCCATTGTTGTTGCGCACCTTGCAGCAGCGCCATTCTTGAATGGCTGCTACAGAACGATTACCGACCCGTAATCTATTACTGCAATCCCAATATCTTTCCTCAGGAAGAATACCTTATCCGCCGCAACGAAATAAGCCGTTACGCTACGCAGCTCCAACTTGAGATTGTAGAGGATGACTACCGTCACGAGCCTTGGCTCCAGGCCGTACACGGCCTGGAGGCCGCGCCTGAGCGCGGACCTCGCTGTTTGGAATGCTTCAAGTACCGGCTGCTGTCGACGGCAAAATTCGCCCAAAGTAGAGGCATCGGACTGTTCACCACAACCTTGGCTTCTTCACGATGGAAATCCTTGGAGCAGATAAACCAAGCCGGAGCCTGGGCAGCCGCCCAAGTACCCGGCACTGAATTTTGGGACAAGAATTGGCGCAAAGGAGGCCTGCAGGAGCGTCGCAACGAGCTTCTGGCCTTAAATGGATTCTATAACCAACAATATTGCGGCTGCGAATTTAGTTTTCGGGAGAAATAGCCCGTCTCAGAAAACAAGACCATCCCTCATCTCTATAATACGGTCGCTCAGCGCAGCCAGTTCCTTGTCGTGGGTCACGATGACAAACGTCTGGTTGAAACGCTCTCGCAAATCGAAGAACAACTGGTGCAGCTCAGCCTTGTTCTTGGAATCAAGACTGCCGGAAGGCTCGTCGGCGAAGATGACACTGGGATGGTTCATCAAAGCCCGGGCCACGGCTACCCGCTGATTTTCACCGCCAGACAGCTCGGCAGGCTTGTGGTCTTTACGGTCGGCCAGACCCAGCGTATCCAATATTTCCATGGCCGACTTCTCCGCCTGACGCATAGACTGACCACCGATAAGGGCAGGAATGCATACATTCTCCAAGGCGGTAAACTCGGGCAAGAGCTGGTGAAACTGAAAAACGAAACCAATATGGCGATTGCGGAAAACTGCCTGTTGGGCATCATTCATAGCTGAAACATCCTGATTGTCAATCAGGATATGGCCGCTGTCGGGGCGGTCGAGCGTTCCCATAATCTGCAACAGCGTGGTTTTGCCCGCACCGCTGGGCCCAACGATGGACACCACTTCGGCATCCTGAATCTGCAAATCGATACCTTTCAGCACTTGAAGAGAACCGAAGCTTTTCTTAATGTCAATTACCTGTATCATAGATGTTTCAGTGTTTACAAGTTCCTCAGTACGTATGCGCTTATGTGACAGGCGAAGGCGGCCGGCATATACGACAATGTACCGGGAACTGTCCTTTCACCGGGAGAGGCACTATGGTGTGACAAGTCGGCAGGTTCGGGCGAAAAAACCACGGGAATCCCCGTCTTGATACCTTCTTGCAACAAGCGTTTGCGTACAGCCTTGGCCAAGGGACAATGATGCGATTTGGAGATATCGCTCTGCTGTATGAGCGAAGGATCGTATTTGCCGGCCGCCCCCATGGCCGCTACCACAGGAATCCCGTTCCCGACACAATATTTCAGGAGAGCGCACTTGGCTGGCACATCATCGATAGCATCCACCACAAACTGATAATCGGCATTCTCGAAAAGTGTCTGTACATTGTCGGTATTAATCCACTGTTGGCGGACGATTACACTCATATCAGGGTTGATATCCATCAAACGCTGACGCAAGACCTCCACTTTGGCCTGACCTTCGGTCGAGCATAATGCCAGCAATTGACGGTTGCGGTTCGTTCCCGATACCACATCGCCATCTACTAGGGTGATACTTCCCAAACCGGCACGGGTCAGAAATTCTGCTACAAAGGCTCCCACGCCTCCAGTTCCAACAAGCAGCACATGCGCCGTAGCATAAGCACGAAGTCGGTCAGTGCCCACCAAAAGCTCAGTTCTTTGCGTCCAAGCCATCGTTTATCAAGGATTTAAAGTAGGATGTATCCTTGCCGTCTTTGTTGGATGCGGTCTGCACCGACAAAGGGCCGGAATAAGTGGTGATATTCTCCACAAATACCGTTTGCTGAGGATAAAAATAGCAGCGCATCCTGTCTGGGAACAAGCCTTCCATCATGGAAGGAATCTCGTCAAGGATGGGTGTATACGACACTGTA
The DNA here is from genome assembly GCA_963617485.1 of bacterium. Classification (GTDB taxonomy): domain Bacteria; phylum Bacteroidota; class Bacteroidia; order Bacteroidales; family UBA1402; genus UBA1757. Next base: position 27,043 of record CAVEPA010000002.1, read on the forward strand.
TTCTTGCGCGACAAGGCAAAAATGAGCAAATCTTGTGCAGGGAAACTGTCTATAAGCAGCGGCAAGTTCTGCCAATTGTGCAATTCGTTGAGTTCTACCGACAGACTCAGATTGAAACGCTTAATCAACTGACGGATATGCTGCAAGGTGTCGGGATGAGCATAAATAACGGCCGGGCTGTGCAAATGTCGGCTCAGTACGTAACAACGCTGCATGAACAGAAAGAAGCCGGTTTCGTATTCGGTTTTTTGAGGGAGAAGAAGTACCACACGCTTGGTCATATCAATCCCTTGCTGAAAATGCGTGATGAAAAGATTGAAAGAGGTTTGCTTGAGAAGTTTCTGCACCCTGCGTCCGAATGGAGCTTCCTTGACGCTGTGGTGGCCCTGTCCCAGACTGATGATAACATCCGACGCTTGAAACTCCTTGACTGCGTGCGTAATACCGGTTGGGACATCGGCATCGAAACGCATCACTTGATGGAATTCCGCATCGATGGAAGCAGCATAATGGGCAGCCATATTCAGAAGGTTGCTACACTGTTTGCGGTCCATTCCGGCATGCTCATCGACCACGCTCAGCACATAGAGTTTGTCGGAAGGGCTTTTCAGCACCATGGCAGAATGCAACACCTGGTCGATAAGTTTGGGCGTGGAAACGGGTACCAATATATTATGTTCTTTGGCATCGGTCTTGCCCTTTTCGTTGCGTTCCAAAAGCATCTGCTTGGCGGCTCGCTCCGTCACCAGCGAACTCGTCAAACAAGAAAGCAGAATCATCACCACACTGCCGTTGAACACATATTCGTCCAGCAGACGCATGGGAGTCCCGTCGGGGTTGACACCAATAATGATGTTGAAGCCCACCATCACCACAGCCAGCGTTACAGCTGCGCGGCCACTGGTAAGACCGAAAATGATATTGCCTTGCGCTTGGCTCATTCTGGCTGAGACTTGGAAAATCTTTGCGGCCAAATACTTGCCGGCCAACACGCTCACTGTCATTACAATAGCCACATACCATCCACCCCAGCCTTGGGTAAAAGCCCGTAAATCTATCATCATACCAATGCTGATCAGGAAATAGGGGAAGAACAGCGCGTTGCCCACAAACTCCACCCGGTTCATCAGGCTGGAGAGTTTGGGCACCTGAGTGTTTAGGGCAAGACCGGCAAAAAAGGCACCCAAAATACCTTGAAAACCGGCCATCTCCGTCAGCAAGGCTCCCAAAAAGGCCATTGCCAGCACAAAGACAAAGCGCAGGATACCGTCTTCAAACTTGTGCAGGAACCAACGGCTCAAACGGGGAATGCCCAGGAAAATCACCGCCAGCGCAAAGAGCATCTTGAGCAACATGGGCAACCATGCATTGCTGGCGGCCGCATTGAAACTGCTGTCGACTACGGCCAGAATAATCATCGAAAAGGTGACAGCCACCACCGTACCTCCTACGGCAATATTCACCGCCGAACGGTTCGACAAGCCATAACGGCTGATGATGGGGAAAGACACCAGCGTATGTGAGGCGAACATCGCCGCCAGCAACAGACAGGCCATTAAAGAGAATCCTAGCAGAAACTTGCCGGCCAGCAAGGCGAACAAAGATGGAATGGCGAAGGTGAGCAAACCAAAGAACAGGCTCTTGGACAGGTTTTTCTTCAAATCGCTGATATCGATTTCCATACCAGCTAGAAACATGATGTAATATAGGCCCACCTTGCCAAATACATCGATGCTGCGGTCGAAGGGAAGGATATTCAAGGCATGGGGGCCAACTATCATACCGGCCAGAATCATACCGACGATATGGGGAATTCTCAAGCGCTTAAAGGTGATAGGAGCCAACAAGATAATCAGCAGCACCATCAGAAAGACGGCGATAGGATTCTCCACCGGAAACGATATGCCCAGAAACTCTTTCATACCTTGTTAAACAGACAACAAAGTTATGAATTATTCCGGCAATTCCCACTATTCTTCCACACGAAGGGCAAAAGTCTTGTGCCAAGTTTTTCCCGAAATGGTATAGGCATCCGCCTTGAGGATATAATCGCCAGGTGGCAGCACGCGGCCTTCATCATCTATGCCCGGCCACGAAAGGTTGCCGCTGCTACCCAGCAGAAGATTGTCGGCTATGGTGGCACAAGGCAGACCATCCACATCGTATAGCAGCAAAGTCATGATATAGGTTTCTTCAAAATGATAGGCAAAAATCCATTGAGAGCAGCTCGAGAGCTTATTGGGCTGGATACCCCGCTGCAACACCTCGAAACAGCCGTGTTTCCGTTGGGTGAGCTGCGCGAAACGGGCGCGGTATTGCGAGTTTCGGGCCGCGGGGGTGGCACCGCCGACATCCAGCGCGGCCGTGGTCCAAGAAAAGGAGTTGGCCGAAGGCAGCAATGGATGCAGCTTTTCCAACGACAAGGCCTTTTTGTCGGACACCAAGGGATGATGGAAATCGTCCTGATACGGAAACTCGTCCACGATGCTGCCATCGCTCGAAAGCAAGACCACCGATCCGGAAGCATTGGCATAAGCCGGCAAGGATTTCATACTGAGCACCCGGGCCGTGTCGGGCAGATGATAATATGCCGACATCCAAGAGGTATCGCAGCAGAGCAGTACATAGGCAGCAGGCGGCAGCAGCATTGATGGCAAAGGCTTGACGGCGGCCACTTCTCCTTTGCTGTTGCGGTTGGCCAGGCTGAAGGCCGACAGCTGCAAGCTGTCGGCCGACACATTCACCAGCTCGACAAAATCCATGCCATCGGCCGGCGGATTGAATAATAACTCGTTGATACTCAGGATTTCAGGACCGTCTGCCAAGGAAGCCTCATCATTAGGCCAAGAAGAATCGGCATCATGCTTGCATGAATATACACACAGCAAAAGTCCACAGATACAGGACAATAGAAAGTTTTTCATTGTATTAGACAATTTTTATTACCTTTGCGCGGTTTTTCGTCAACCTCGCCGTTTCCTCCTCCGCAAACTCATAGCGGAAGCGGGGACAAAGATAAGGAACGAAAGCATTTTATACAAATAATTTTAACCTTACATTAAAAAATGAAGATTGCAATTGTCGGCGTAAGTGGCGCCGTCGGTCAAGAGTTCCTGAAAGTATTGGCTGAACGGAACTTCCCCATGGACGAACTGGTTTTGTTTGGTTCTGCCCGCAGCGCAGGAAGAGTGTATAACTACAAAGGAAAAGATATAGTTGTCAAAGAGCTGAAACACAACGACGATTTTAAAGGCGTAGACATTGCTTTCACCTCTGCCGGTGCCGGAACTTCCAAGGAATTTGCCGAGACTATCACCAAATTCGGAGCTGTTATGATTGACAATTCAAGTGCCTTCCGCATGGACAAGGACGTGCCGCTGGTTGTACCCGAAGTGAATGCAGCCGATGCTCTCGACCGTCCACGCAACATCATTGCCAACCCCAACTGCACCACCATTCAGATGGTTGTCGCATTGAAAGCTATCGAAAACCTGAGTCACATAAAGCGTGTGCACGTGTCTACCTATCAGGCAGCCAGCGGTGCCGGAGCCACAGCTATGGCCGAACTGCTCGAGCAATACGCCCAGATTATCCGCGGCGAGGAGCCTACGGTGGAAAAATTCGCCTATCAGCTGGCCTATAACCTCATTCCTCAAATCGATGTCTTCACCGAAAACGGCTACACCAAAGAGGAAATGAAGATGTACAACGAAACGCGCAAAATCATGCATTCCGATGTTGAAGTCAGCGCCACCTGCGTACGCGTTCCTGTGCTGCGCGCCCACAGCGAAAGCATTTGGGTGGAAACCGAACAGCCCGTCAGCGTGGAACAGGCCCGCGAAGCCTTTGCCAAGGCCGATGGTGTAGTGCTGCAAGACAACCCGGCCAAGAAGGAATACCCGATGCCCTTGTTCCTTTCGGGCAAAGACCCTGTATATGTAGGACGTATACGTCAAGACCTTACCAATCCTAACGGACTGGCTTTCTGGCTGGTAGGTGACCAAATTAAGAAAGGGGCCGCCTTAAACGCCGTCCAGATTGCAGAATATCTGGTAAAGGCAGGAAAGTAAGGTTGTGTAGCGGGCCTACGCGGTTTATAACAGTTGCGTAGCGGGCCTACGTGACTGATGACAAGGCCGAAACCGGCCGAAAAGGCTTCGACTCCATTATGCGGATTTTTCGAGGCGGTTTCGATTTTGGAAGAAGGAGCGTAGCGGGCCTACGTGACTGATGACAAAGCCGAAACCGACCGAAAAGGCTTCGACTCCATTATGCGGATTTTTCGAGGCGGTTTCGATTTTGGAAGAAGGAGCGTAGCGGGCCTACGTGACTGATGACAAAGCCGAAACCGACCGAAAAGGCCGCATAATCTATTCTATCTTTAACAATTCGATGTCGAAGATTAGCACAGAATAGGCAGGAATTGTGGGGCTGGAATAGTTGTAATCTGATGAACCATAGCCCAAATTGTAGGGGATATAGACTTTCCAGCGCGCACCTAGGGGCATACGCTCCATAACTTCGCGCATTCCGTCTATGGTACTGCCATCACCAAGGGTAAAGGTAAGCTTGCCACTATCGAATTCGGTATCATCGTAAAGCCAGCCCGTATATTTGATGCTGACACTCTGACCAAGCACTGCGATATTGCCGGTGCTTGGTTTTATCACTTTATAGAGGATGCCCGACACGGGACCAGGTTCATAGACGCCACCTTTTTCGACGGTGATGATGGAATCGCGGTTTTCGAGGGCGAAAATATCGGTGGAATCCTTAAGGCTTTTCAGAAAAGCCTCGTTGTCCAGACGCCATTGTCTGGTATCGGAATCTTCCAGACAGGAAGAGAAGAGATAACACAGCGCCAACATCAACAGGCAAAGAATACTTGCTTTCTTCATAGTGGTAATTTTGACTGCGAAAATAGTCATTTTTTTTGTATGTTTGTAGCCTTTAAAAACTATTATGACTGAGGTAAAAATAATCAACCGTTCGAAGCATCCGCTTCCGCAATATGCCACGCCACAGTCGGCCGGCATGGACCTGAGAGCCAACCTGACAGAGCCTGTCACGCTTAAACCTTTGGAGAGGAAACTGATTCCCACAGGTTTGTTTATAGAACTGCCCGTCGGGTATGAGGCACAGATACGTCCTCGCAGCGGTCTGGCATTGAAGAAGGGGATAACCGTCCTGAACACACCGGGCACCATCGATGCAGACTACCGTGGCGAAATAGGCATCATTCTTGTCAACTTGTCCAATCAGGACTTCGTTGTGGAAGACGGCGAACGCATCTGTCAGATGGTAATTGCCCAGCATGCCCAAGCCTCATGGACCGAAGTCGAAGTTTTGGGCGACACCGAGCGTGGCAGCGGCGGGTTCGGACACACCGGCGCTTGCTAAGTAATCTGTAAAAATATCATGAAACGTCTGCTTGTCATTCTTTTGTCTTGCTGTCTTGCCTGGCCTATGGCGCAAGCCTGGGAAGAGCCCGCTCCTTTGGTTCGCAACGACAGTATCGAGAGCAGCCCCTCTTATCTTTTCCACGAAGCCATACAAAGCTTGTTCTGCGAGAAAACACCCGTAGCCTACGAGCAATTCAAGGCCTGTCTGCGGCTCGATTCCACTATGGCCGTGGCCTGGTTTCTTCTGACGCCCTATTATCTGGAAAGCGGGCAAACCGATTCCGCCCTTATCTGCCTGGAAAATGCGCTCTCTTACGACCCCGACAACAAGTATTACGTTTTTGGGCTGTCATCAGTGTATCTGGAAGCCGGACGTTTTGCCGAAGCAGCGCACAAGTTGGAAGACTATGTGGCCAAGCATCCCAAGGAGTACGAATATTATTTCAACATTGCCTCCATCTATGCCAAAGCCGATGCTCCCCAAGATGCCATACGCGTTCTTCGTCAGCTGGAAAAGATTGATGGCAAGAGCAGAGACATTTCGATGGAGATTTTCAATCAATATCGCAAGATGGGCAATAAGAAGCTGGCGCTCAATGAAATACAGTCATTATTGGACACCGAGCCCGAGAACTACCAATACCGCCTGTTGCTGGCCTACGCCAACGAAGACTACAAAGAGAAGACCGCCATCAAGCTTTACCGTCAACTCATGGACGAGGGACAAGGCAACGGCGAGGCCGACTTCCTACTGGCCAATTACCTGATTCGCCTTAACCGCAACAGCGAAGCCGAGGACATCTACCGACAACTGTTCGACAGCCCCAAGGGTTCCTTCGCCAACAAGACGGAAGTACTGTACGAATATTACCTACAGCAGTATCCCAACGATACCACCCTGATTCAAGGCTTGATTGAGAAACTGGTAGAGCACTATCCCCAAGAGCCTCAAACCTACAGCCTCTACGCCAAATGGCAAGCAGCATTGGGCAATTTCGTATTGGCCGCCAGCTATTACCGCCGTTCGCTGGATATGGACCCATCTCAGTACAATACCTGGATGGAATATCTCAATATCTTTCTTGCGTACAACAACACAACGATGGTCAAGAATATCTGCGAGGAGGCCCGAATCTATTTCCCCCATGAATCCACCTTCCCCTACTACATAGCTATCAGCCACAGCATCAATGGAGAAACTGATGAAGCCCTGAACTCTTTCCGCGAATGTCTGAACGTGTTGACAACAACGCAAGAGCAAGGACAAAACGAATCGTTATCGCAGGTGTTGGGCGACATGGGAGATCTTTTCCACATCAAGGGAGAGATGGATTCCTGCTATTATTACTACGAACTTGCGCTGGCCCAAAATGCAGAAAACGCTGCCGTTCTGAACAACTATGCCTATTTTCTCAGTTTGGAGCAACGCGACCTCGACCGGGCAGAGGCCATGGCCCGCACGGCCGTCAAGCTGGACGACGGCAACGCCACTTATCTTGACACCTATGCTTGGGTCTGCTTCAAACAAGGGCAGTACACCATGGCCAAGCTTTACATTGAACGCGCCTTTTCGCATGGCAAGGAACCTTCGGCCGAGTTGTTGGAACACTACGGCGATATTCTATGGTTCTGTCACGACCGGGATGCGGCCATTGAGCGCTGGAAACAGGCCATACAGCTCAGTCGTACGCCCTCGGACACACTTATACAGAAAACCGTTCAAGGACAATATGTGGAATAGCAAACTCATACGTCTTGCCTTGCTGGCCGTGGTACTCTGCAACTTGAGTGCCTGCAAAAGTCTGCAACAGGCGGCGGTGCAAAAACGGCAGGCATCGCAGGTACGCGCGTTGCTGGCCAGCAACGCGCGTACCTGCGACAGCCTCGACGCACGCTGTTCCTTGCTCACCGACGACTGGCGCGTGTCGGGCCAGCTGAGCATCGGTCCGGGTTCCATTTGGCTCAGCGTCCAGCCGCTACTGGGCATCGAAACCCACCGTTTCCACTGGCACCATGAGTTGTTGCAGTTTCTCGACCGCAGCCAGAAAGCTTATGTTTCCGACAGTCTGAGCCAAATAAATCTTCCCTTGGAACAGGGTCTGCCGCTCTTACGCAGCCTGCTTATCAACCAAATATCCCATCCCGATGGCCGGCCCTACGCATTGGAAGAATTGGACTACAGTTTTCGCGAAGACGGGTCGTGTCTGTTGTCGTACCGGCTGCAAGAGAATGTTGTGCTGCAATATATCATCGATGAAAAGGGAGATTTTTCCCATTTTTATCTTCTTAGGGACGAGGCCCGCCTGCTGGATGTCAGCTATAGTGTTTTCACTCCCTATGGCGAGATATCTTTTCCCGTCAAGATAAGCATCAAGAGTTCCGCCCTGCCCAAAACAGGGAGTTTGCAACTGAGCTTGAGCAATCTGCGCTTCGACCGTGAGCCCAAGCACAGTTTTCCCATTCCCGGAAATTATACCAAAATCGAAGCCAAATATCTGTTGCGTGCATTAATCAATCTGTTGTAATATGAACCTCCGTCTGTCGCTTGTTGTCTTGCTGCTTTTTGCCTGCACGGCCGTAGATGCCCAAAACATCGCCGAAACGCGCCGCCAGTATCAGGAAACGATGAAACGTATCGAAGAGACGGATAAGGCCCTGAGCACCAACGAGAAATCGGTCAAGAACCAACTCTACAGATACAATGTCATCAACGAGAAGGTCAAGGAAAACCAGCGTTATCTGAACAAGCTGAATGCCGCTTACGACCAGACCAAAGCCAAAATCGGCAAACTCAGCAAAGAGCTCAACGAGTTGCAGGCCGAGTTGGATATTCGTCAAGACCAATATGCCAAGATGGTGCGACAGCTCTACATTAGATTGGGCGACAACGACAAGCTGTTGTTTATTTTCTCGGCCGATAACCTGAACCAAAGCTGGCGGCGTATGCGCTATCTGAACGATTATGCCCGCTATCAGCGTCAACAAGCCGAAAAAATCAAGGAGAAACAGGCCGAAATCGCCTTGTCCAAACAACAACTCGAAAAATCACGGCAAGAGCAAGCCCAGCTGGTGTCGGAGCAGATGAGCGAACAGAACCGCCTGAAAAAGGAACGGAGCGCTCAGAACAGCATCGTTCAGGACCTCAAGAAAAAGCGTGTCAAACTACAGGCCGAACTGCGCAAAGACAAGCAGAAAGCCGAACGTCTGAACAAAAAAATCGAAGAAATCATCGCTGCCGAAAACAAGAATTCGTCGGGAGAAGCCGGCAAGAAGGGAGTCGTTACCGCCTATGCCATGTCGGTAGACGAAAAGAAACTGGCCACCGAATTCGGCAACAATATGGGCAAACTTCCCTTCCCCGTTTCCGAACCGGGTACCGTCATCGTCCATTTCGGAGAGCAGAAGCATAAGGATATGAAATATGTGCAGACCAGCTCCAACGGCATTGATATCCAGACCAAGCCAGGAGCCTCGGCACGAGCCATTTTCAAGGGAACCGTATCGAAGGTGTTTGCCGTACAGGGCACCAATTTTTCCATCATCGTACGGCACGGCAACTATTTGTCGGTCTACTCCAACTTGGAGAAAGTGACGGTGAAAGCGGGCCAAACGGTAAAAATTGGCGACAAGCTCGGCACCATCTACTCCGACAGCGACCAGGGAGGCCTTACCATTATGCACTTCCAAATTTGGAAAGACTTGCAGAAGCTCGACCCGGAAGTTTGGCTACAACGCAATTAGAAAATCAAACCATCGAGCAGGCGATAATACATATCAAGGGCCTGCTCTATTTCCTCAATGCACACGTATTCATCGGCAGTATGCGAGCGCATACTGTCACCGGGACCCAATTTGACCGAAGGAAAGGGCATACGCGACTGGTCCGACAAAGTAGGTGAGCCATAAAGGTCCATGCCCATTTCCCGGCAACGCTGCACCAACGGATGTTTCAAATCTATCCCAGATGACGAAAGACGATACGAACGGGCCTTCACTTCACATGCCACTTGCGAGGCGATATAGTCGCAGAGTTCACGGTTGCTGTAGCATTCGTTCACGCGCACATCTACCGTAAAGCGACAAGTGTCGGGGATAACATTGTGTTTGCTGCCCGCATTGATGATGGTAACGGTCATTTTCACAGGGCCAAGCAAAGGAGAAACCTTGGGCAAAGTTGTCCGCTCGAACCACTGTATATCCTTGATAGCCTTGTAAATAGCATTATCACCCAAGTTGTGGGCCGCGTGTCCGCTACGTCCGTAAGCGCAACAATCGAGTACCAACAGACCCTTTTCGGCAACAGCCACGCGCATCGAAGTTGGTTCACCCACGATGGCCAGGTCGATAGCGGGCATATCTTTGAGCAGAAGGTCGATACCACCTTCGCCCGTCACTTCTTCCTGACAGGAAAGCCCCAAAACAAGGTTATAAGACTGATGTTTGCCTTGGGCATAAGCATCGCGCAAAGCCAGAAAAGTGCTGACCAGGCTGCAAAGGGGCGCACCGGCATCGTTGCTTCCAAGCCCATAGAGGCGGCCGTTCTCTATGGTCGGCTCAAAGGGCGGGCGCGTCCAAGAATCGCTGGACGGGACTGTGTCTATGTGGGAATTGAGCAGCAGCGTGGGCAGGGACGCATCGGGTTGCCAAGCATAGCACCATAGGTTGTTGCCCACCCGGTGAATATCCAAGGAGGATTGTTCCAGATAATGTTGCAGAAAATCGGCACGGGTGTTTTCTTCACGGCTCTTGGCAGGAATACGCACCAAGGATTGCAGAAGTTCGAGGGTCGAAGGCAATGAGTTCTGATTCATCGTATAAACATGGTTTAGGAGAGCAAAATTAAAGTTTTTTGCCCAAATTACACTACCTTTGTCGTTCCTATCAAAAAAAGACATTGACATGAATGAAATCCTGCATCTCGCAAAACTGATACCGACCAAGGCGAAACAACAGCCCGACACTGTGGCAGTCCGTTTCCGCGACTATACCGATGGAAAATGGAAAGGCCTCACTTGGGCCGACCTTGAGGGTTCCGTCAATCTGGTGGCAGCCGCCATGCTGAAATTCGGTATCAAGAAGGGCGACAGAATTGGCATTTACTCACAGAACAAGCCCGAATGCATCGTCTGCGAATCGGCCATTTATTCGCTTTGCGCCGTAGGAGTTCCTTTTTACGCCACCTCCACCACCGCTCAGATTGAGTATTTCATTCAGGATGCCGACATCAAGCTGGTCTTTGTTGGCCAACAATATCAATACGATCGTGCCTTTGAGGCCAAGACCGATAATTGCGGGTTGCAAAAGATTGTCATCTTCGATACCGAAGTGCGTCTGAACCGCAACGACCACGACTCGGTTTACCTGAAAGACTTCATGCACGCAGGTCTCATCGCCGATCTCAAAAACGAAGTGCAAGCCATCCGCAACAATTGCAGTTTCGACGACATGGCCAATATTCTGTATACATCCGGTACAACGGGCAACCCCAAAGGCGTGATGCTGATGCACAGCAATTTCCACGAAATTGTCCGCGTAATGAACCTCAAGCTGCAGAACGTTATCGGCAAGCACCAGTCTTCGCTCTGTTTCCTGCCGCTGACCCATATCTTTGAGAAGGCATGGACTTACTATTGTCTGCAGAACGACATCCGCGTCGATATCAACCTTAGACCCAACGACGTACAGATGGCCATCAAAGAGGTGCGTCCCAATTATATGTGCAACGTTCCCCGTTTTTGGGAGAAAGTCTATGCCGGCGTACAGACTGTTCTGAGCAATTATTCGCCTTTTATGCAAAAGGTGGTAAACTTCTCGCTGCGCATAGGAGAGGCTTACCATTGGAAATACCGCCGCTTGGACAAACACGCACCCTTGGGCCTTTACCTGGCTTACGTCCTGGCCAATATGTTGGTTTTCAGCAAAGTGAAGAAAACCGTCGGGCTGGGCAACGGACTACTCTTCCCCATCGCCGGTGCCAGACTCAACGATGAAGTCTGCCGTTTTATCTATTCCATCGGCGTTCCCGTCTGCTATGGCTACGGACTGACGGAATCTACCGCTACGGTGGCCTGCTGGGACGACAGCAACTTCTGCTTGGGCTCAGTCGGGACGGCAGTAGACGGGCTGGACATCAAGATTTCCGAACAAGGAGAAGTGCTGCTGAAGGGCAGGACCATCACCCCGGGCTATTACAAGCGTCCCGATGCCAATGCCGAAAGTTTCACCGCCGACGGCTACTTCCGCACGGGCGACTGCGGCTATCTAGACGAGGAAGGCCGTCTTTTCCTGACCGACCGCATGAAAGACCTTTTCAAGACATCCAACGGCAAGTACATCGCCCCACAGAATATCGAAAGCATCCTCGAGAACGACAGATACATCGACAATGCAGTGATTATCGGCAACGAGCGCAAGTTTGTGAGTGCCATCATCGTGCCTACTTTCAGCGAGATGGGTGGGTTGCTCAAAGAGCTGGGCATCAACGACTTGTCGGCAGACAACATAGAAGCTTGCGTCAAGGACGAGCGCATTTACCGCTTCTTTGAACAACGCATCCGGCTGGCACAGAAGGATATGGCCGGCTACGAACAGGTGCGCCGCTTCATCTTGCTGCCCGAGGCCTTCTCGATGGAAAAGGGAGAGCTTACCAACACGCTGAAAACCAAACGAAATATCATCATCGAGCACCATCGTCAAGAGGTGGATGCTCTATACGAAAACTAAACCCTATGACGACGACCGAACAGATTAAAGAAGTTCAGGAGCGCGAGCACGCGCTGAGGAGGTATCTTTGACATCGATGGAAAGATATCGCAGTTAGCCACCGAAGAAGAAAAGACCCAAGCCGCCGATTTTTGGGACGACCAAAAATCGGCCGAGGCCCAGATGCGCAAAATCAAGGACCTGCGGTCGTGGATAGAGGCATACAAGGCCGTGGAAACCGCCTGCGAAGAGCTGACGCTGGCCTACGACTTCTACAAAGAAGAGGCCATGAGCGAAGAGGAGATTGACCAGACCTACGCCCACACGCTCAGCCTGGTAGAAGGTCTTGAAATGAAGAATATGCTGCGTCACGAAGAAGACAAGCTGGGCGCCGTACTGAAGGTGAACGCCGGTGCGGGCGGCACCGAGAGCCAGGATTGGGCCGAAATGCTTTTCCGTATGTATCAGCGTTACTGCGAAAACCACGGTTACAAAGCTCAGATTACCAACTGGCAAGACGGCGATGATGCCGGCATCAAGACTGCCACAATGACCATCGAGGGCGATTATGCTTTCGGTTATCTGAAGAGCGAAAACGGCGTGCATCGTCTGGTGCGCGTATCGCCCTACAATGCCCAAGGCAAACGCATGACATCCTTCAGTTCTGTCTTTGTCGTGCCCTTGGTCGACGATACCATCGAAATAGAAATCAAAGAGTCGGACATCACTTGGGACACCTTCCGTTCGTCGGGAGCCGGCGGTCAGAATGTAAACAAAGTGGAAACGGGCGTGCGCCTGCACCACATCCCCACCGGTATCGTCATCGAGAATACCGAAAGCCGCTCACAATTGGGAAACAAGGAAAATGCCCTGCGCCTGCTCAAATCGCAACTCTACGAAATAGAGCTGGAAAAGCGTCGCGCCGAGCAAGCCAAGATTGAGGCCGGCAAGAAGAAAATCGAATGGGGTTCGCAAATACGCAGCTACGTCTTCGACGACCGTCGCGTGAAAGACCATCGCACCAACTATCAGACTTCCAACGTACAAGCAGTGATGGACGGCGATTTGGATGCCTTCATCAAAGCTTATCTGATGGAGTTCGGGGCAGAATAGCACTATCTATCATATGAACGAGCTGGAACTTAAGGCCTTGGCGCTACACCGGGTGGGCAACAAGGCCAACGAAGATGCTTGCGTCTTTTCCGAAGAACTGCTGACACTGGATGAAAACTTGCAGCTGGTTTTGGGCGACTACTTTGCCTTGGCCTCCAAATCGGAAGAGATGTTTCAGTTTTATCACGAGGAAAACCTCGATGAAAACGTCGTTTTCTGCTGCGCCCAACGCATTTTCGAGGAGCCTGACAACCTTTTGGAGCAATCGCGCGTACTGGCAGAACATCTCTACGACAAGAGCGAGCATCCCAATATCAAGCCCGGCGAATTTTTCGTGGCCTATTTCGAAGGGCAGCTCGAAGAGGAACCTGTACAGGTACTTGGTCTGTTCAAGGCCGAAAACAAGGAGTTTTTCCTGCGCAGCGAATATTGCCGGAACTCCTTCCAATTGCTGTGTCAAGAAGGCATGAGCACTCATAAACTCGACAAGGCTTGCCTGATTTTCAACCGCAATGCCCAAGAAGGATATGCCCTTTCCATCGTCGATCACGTGAACCGTGGCGAAGCCATTTTCTGGGTGGAAGACTTCCTGCAGGCCCGCCAGCGACGCGATTCCTATTCCAACACGCACGATGCGCTGAGCATCTGCAAGGATTTCGCCGTCAAAGAGTTGCCCAAACAGTTTGAGCTAAGCCGCGCCGACCAAGCCGATTTTCTGAACCGTTCGGTCAATTACTTCAAAGAAAACGAGCGTTTCAATATGCAGGACTTTGCCCAACAAGTGATAGGGCAACCCGAAGTTATTGATGTTTTCGACCATTATGCCAGCCAATACCAAAACGAACGCGGCATAGACTTAGGCGATGATTTCGCCATTTCGCAAGGGGCCGTCAAAAAGCAGTCGCGTGCACTGAAGAGCGTTATCAAGCTCGACAAGAACTTCCACATTTACGTGCACGGCAACCGCAACCTCATTGAGCAAGGCGAAGACGACAAAGGCAAATTTTACAAAGTATACTACCAAGAAGAGTCCTAGACTCCATCAGCTTCCTGTCGTCCTTTCCGCTCTTTTCATGGCTTTCCGTATTAGAAGTGTCTCATGTGCGTTTTTCATTAATTCGGTGCAGAGATAGCAGATGTTTAATGAATTCCGAATTTTCTCAAAAATAATAAAAACCCATGCCCATCGACGGATTGTTATGGGGTAGCAGTTTTGAGATAGTCTGCGGTTATTGGGGGAATTAATTTTTACATATTGCAGATATTTAAGCAGGGGCGTATGAACACAGTTTTATCCGAATTTGTACAGGCACATTTGGACGATGATTTGTGTGAGCTGGCTTTGAAAGGGTCACGCTATCCGCAGATAGATATGCCTCAAGCTCTGGTGCAGATAGCCGGGTATCAGGCCATCCGGCAGAAGGTGCCGCAATGGTACGCCTACCCGGATTTGTGTTTTCCGCCCAAACTCTCATTGGAACAAGCATCGTCCGAAACCACGGCTCAGTATAAAAAGTCTGTGGTGGAACGCTTGTTGCCATCAGAGCGGCGCAACTTGGGCTTCGATTTGACGGGCGGTCTGGGTGTAGACACCTATTATTTGTCGGAACTTTTCCAGCAATATGTCTATGTGGAGCAACAAGAATCGCTGAGCCAATGTGCGCGGCACAATTTCGATGTTTTGCACCGCCCACAGGTGCAAGTAAGGTGCGGTACCGCCGAAGAGACTTTGCGCAACACCGACCACGCCGACTTTATTTATCTTGACCCGGCCCGGCGCGACAACAATGGTCACAAGGTCTTTGCCCTGCAAGATTGCAGCCCCGATCTCACATTGTTGTTGCCGTTGTTGCGCGAAAAATGCTCCCTGTTGATGCTGAAGCTTTCGCCCATGTTGGATATCAGCCAAACGCTGGCCCAATTGGGGAATGTGGACGAATGTCATGTGCTGGCCCTCGACAACGACTGCAAAGAACTTCTGATGGTGTTGCACTTCGATGGAAAAGACAAGGACACCCGCTTGTACACGCGCAATTTCCGCCACAATGCTTCCACCCAATGTTTCGACTGTTTCCGCCAAGAAGAGAGAACTTCTCAGGCAACCTTACTGGCATCGGACAATCCTTGGTTCAAGAACGCAAGCCTGCCCGACGAACCGCTGTATCTGTACGAACCCAATGCAGCCCTGATGAAAGCAGGCACCTACAAACTATTGTCACAGCGCTATGGTCTGCTAAAACTGCATCAGCACACACATCTGTATTTGTCCGACCGTCTGGTGGATGGTTTTCCGGGCCGGATATTCCGTCTTGTCGAGATTCTTGCACCATCGTCCAAGGCAAGCAAACTGCGATTGCAACAGCTAAGCAAGGCCAACCTGGCTTGTCGCAACTATCCCGAAACAGTAGAAGCCCTTCGTAAAAAATATCGTCTGAAAGAAGGCGGACAAAACTACATATTTGCAGTCACCCTTGCCGATAACCAACGGCTTTTCCTGCTCTGCGAAAAGATTTAAAAAATCTCGTCATGGCGGACGACACTCGCAAGAACGAAAAGAAGCCGAGTGAAAAAGTTTTTCTCTCGGCTTCTTTTCTCGCTTCAATCGCACTACCTTTGTTTCAAATTTTGGGAAATGGACAAGTTTGAGACAGATTTGGAGCAAATGGAGATACGCGACTCCTTCTCCAAATTGATGGTAAAACGCGTTTACAACATTCTGCTCATCGCCAGCAAGTACGACTCCTTTATTCTGGAGGAAGACGGACGCATCGACGAAAGGATTTTCAACGAATACACATCGCTTAACCTACGCTATCCACCGCGATTTACCCAGGTCACCAACATAGATGCCGCCATTGAGGCCATGCAGAAGAACAACTTCGAGCTGATTATCTGCATGCCGGGCGACAAAAGCAAACAGGCCTTCGAAGAAGCCAAACACATCAAAGAGGCCGGGCCCAATGTGCCGATTGTCATGCTGACGCCCTTCTCGCGCGAAGTATCCCAATATTTGGCCAATGCCGACACCTCGGCCATCGACTATGTGTTCAGCTGGCTGGGCAACACCGACCTGCTGCTGGCCATCGTCAAGCTGATGGAAGACAAGATGAACGTCGAAGAAGACGTGAATAACGTTGGCGTTCAGGTGATTATGTTGGTAGAAGACTCCATCCGCTTTTATTCATCCATTCTGCCAGACCTGTACAAATATGTGCTGGAGCAGTCGCGCAACTTCTCTACCGAAGCCTTGAATGCTCATCACAGAACCTTGCGTATGCGCGGGCGTCCAAAAATTCTGCTGGCCCGAAGCTACGAAGAAGCCGTTTCCATCTACGACACATACAAAGACAATATGCTGGGTGTCATCACCGATGTCAGCTTTACGCGCGAAGGCGAGAAAGACCCCCATGCCGGTAGCCGACTTGCCGAATACCTGCGTTCCAACGACCCCGTGCTGCCCATCATCATCGATTCGTCGGAGGCGGCCAACAAAGAGATTGCCAATGGTCCCGAAATGGCCTTTATCCAGAAAGGCTCCAAGACTTTCCCGCAAGAATTGCGCCAGCGTATGACCGAGCTTTTCGGTTTCGGCGACTTTGTGTTCCGCGACCCCAAAACCGGCAAGGAAGTGGCCCGCATCCACGATTTGCAGGAACTGCAGAACGCCATCTTCAATATTCCCGACGATTCGCTGCGTTATCACTTCGAGCGCAACCATGCTTCGCGCTGGCTGTTTTCGCGCGCCATGTTCTCCATAGGACGCTTTATCAAGCAGATTCCCATTCAAGCTTTTACCGACACCATGCCCGTCAGGAAGATGCTGTTCGATGCCATCGTCAAGTACCGCAAGATAAAGAACGAGGGCGTCATTGCCGAGTTCAAGAAGGGCAAATTCGACAAGTATTCCAACTACGCACGCATCGGTGAGGGTTCACTGGGCGGCAAGGCCCGAGGATTGGCTTTCTTGAGTGCCATGATAAAGAGACATCCGGAGTTGAACCGTTTCGAAGACACCAAGGTGATGATTCCCAAGACTTTGGTTCTCTGCACCAACGTGTTCGACGAGTTTATGGAACAGAATCATCTCTACGACATCGCACTGCAAGACCTACCCAACGAAGAAATATTGGATGCTTTCCGCCAGGCCCATCTGCCCGAGATGCTTTTCGACGATTTGGTAGCCTTTATCAATGTGGTGAAGAAGCCTATTGCCGTGCGCTCGTCTAGTTTGCTAGAAGATGCTCATTACCAGCCATTTGCAGGCGTATACTCCACCTACATGGTTCCTTACGACGAAGACCCCAAGGTGATGCTGAAGATGGTGCGTACCGCCATCAAAGGTGTTTACGCTTCGGTGTTCTTCGAACAGAGCAAGGCCTATATGACCGCCACCTCCAACGTTATCGACCAGGAAAAGATGGCTGTCGTTATTGAAGAAGTGTGCGGCAACACTTACGGCGACCGCTTTTATCCCACTTTTTCCGGCGTAGCCCGCTCGCTCAATTTCTACCCTATCGGACAGGAAGAAAGCACCGACGGTATCGCCAACGTAGCGCTGGGCCTTGGCAAATATATCGTTGACGGTGGCCTGACGCTACGCTTCTCGCCCAAGCATCCCAACCACATCCTACAGATGAGCACCACCGACTACGCCCTACGCGAAACACAGACCTCGTTTCTGGCCCTCGACATGAGCAACAAGGACAGTCATCTGCCCGTCGATGACGGCTTCAACCTGCTCCGTCTGCCCATCAAGGAAGCCGAGCAGGACGGCACGCTCGCCCATATCGCCTCTACCTTCGACCCTTACGACCAAGTGATACGCGACGGCCTTTGGGATGGCGGACGCAAGATTATCTCCTTTGCACATGTGCTGGAAAACAACACCTTCCCCTTAGCGGAATTGCTCTCGACCATTCTCAAACTGGGCGAAGAAGAGATGGGACGTCATATCGAAATAGAATTTGCCGTCAACCTCGACACGCACGACTATGAAAAGAAGCACACCTTCTATCTGCTGCAAATCAGGCCTATCGTCGACAGCAAGGAACAGATTACCGAAGACCTGAACAGCATTCCCAAGGAGCAGTTGCTCATGCGCACCAACTTTGCACTCGGACAAGGCATCACCAATGAGATTTCAGATATTGTGTATATCAACCCTGAAGAGTTTTCTGGCTCGCACAACCAGCTTTGCGCCTATGAGGTTGACAAGATAAACAAGAAACTCACCCAAGAAGGACGTACCTATGTGCTTATCGGCCCGGGACGTTGGGGTTCGAGCGATCCATGGCTGGGCATTCCTATCCGTTGGCCCAATATCGCCTCGGCAAGACTTATCGTTGAGACCAGCCTCAACAAGTACCAGATAGACCCGAGTCAGGGTACCCATTTCTTCCAAAATCTGACCTCCTTTGGCGTGCATTACTATACCCTGCCGCATGCCCAGGACGATTTGAATTTCCTTGACATGAACTATCTGAACAACCTTGAGCCCTTATATCAAGACAAGTATCTGAAACACTACCGTTTTGACAAGCCTCTGGTAGTCAAAACAGATGGTAAAAAGGGCATTGGGGTGCTGATGTTGCCTACGGCCGGCGAGTAAGCGGGTCTATTGCCTTTGCGAAGTGAATTTGTCGAGCACGCGGGCACTGTAGGTTTTGGAAACCGGTATTTCGGGGATGTGGTCGTTGTCGAGGTCGAGCATAAGGCCGTCCTCGCATTTGCGCAAGAGTTTCACCTTGTCGAGATTCACCATGTAGGAGCGGTGACAACGCATCATCAGGCGGTCGCCTATCTGCTCGTCGAGGCTCTTCATAGAGTTGCGCAGCATAAAGTGTTCCAGCCGGCCTTTCATCATGTAGTAAATCTTCACGTAGTTGTCGGCAGACTCGATGTAATAGAGACTGTTCTTGTCGATAGACAGGCGAAGATCGCCCTTTTCATCGTAGAAACACACCATTTCGTTGCGGGGCTTGGTCCTTTCCTTCTCCCTTTCGTTTTCGCTCTGGCTGTGTTTTTCCCTAAGTTGTATCAATTGGTTGGTCTTGTCTTTGAGCGCAAAATACAACCACATGATGGTATAGGGAATCAGCAGCACCAGTGAGGTTTTCTTGATGGCACCCAAAAAGCTGCTTGCCAACCGGAGAGGAACATCTATCTTGTTGAAACGTTCCAGCACAAATACGGTGAAAAGGGAGAAAATGACACCCATCACCGCTATCTCCAGCAGAATAAAGCCGGCATAGCCGAAATACGTTACCGTATGTCTCTTGGCGTAATAATAAAGCAGGATACGGCTGATGGCAATAACACACATACCGGCCAGCGTCACCAAGCTGGAGTAGAAGAAATAGACGAAGGAATCGGCTTCGCGGCCAAAGCGGCCGGCCCAGATACCGGAGTTGAAAGGCTGGTAGAGGTTCAGGAAAAGCAAAGCGAAGACGGCCGTGAAAACCGTCAAGCGAACCACATTACCCTTCTTGTTTAGATAGGAAGGAATGGCGAAAGGCGTCTGTTTTGGGGCGCTGTCCGTTGGATTCATCTTTGTGTAAACTTCTCCGTAATAAGAAGACAAAAGTACATTTTTTTTTCATATCACCATCGACTTTGCTAATTTTACGCGCTTCAAAAAAGCCTATCACCAGCGTATTTCCTATGAAATTCGAAGACCACGGACCACAGACCCAAGCACAAGGCACGCATCTGGTTGTCAAACAAGAACAAAGCCTCGACGAGTTGCTGCAACACCATATGCAGGGACGCAGCAAGTCCGCGCTGAAAAAACTCTTGCAGAACGGCATGATCAGCATCGACGGACAGACGGCCCACCGCTTGGACGAGCCACTACAGAGCGGGCAGAAGGTCTTTATCGGCAAAAAGCAGGACTTCCAGTTTCCCCAAGGCTTGCGCATTGTTTGGGAAGATGCCTGGCTGATTATCGTCAAAAAGGAAAGCGGGCTGCTCACTGTCAAGACTCGCTCGGAAAACGAACGCACCGCCGAGGAATACCTGAACCAGTACATGCAGTTCAAGAAGGCGGGCGACCGCATCTATGTGGTCCACCGCATCGACCGTGACACCAGCGGCATCCTGGTTTTCGCCAAAACCCTGAAAGCCAGAGATATCCTAAGAACCAACTGGCACGACATCGTGGAAAGCCGTCGCTACATTGCCGTAGTGGAAGGCTGTCTGCGCCCCAGCAAAGGCTGCATCGACACTTGGATGGACGAGAATCCGAAAACGCTCGACATGTACGTCTGCCAGCCAGGCCAGGGCAAACGGGCCATTACTCATTACGAGGTACTGCAGTGCAACGGTCGTCATAGCCTGGTGGCTTTGGAGTTGGACACAGGCCGTCGCAACCAGATTCGCGTTCACATGGAGTATTTGGGGCACCCCATTGCAGGAGACCCGCGCTACCACGCCCAAACCGACCCCTGCAACAGGCTCTGTCTGCATGCCCAGCAGATAAAATTCAAGCACCCCATCACCGGCGAGATGATGGAGTTCAGCAGCGATATTCCAACAGATTTTCTACGACTGTTCCGCCGACCTACATCGCGTTGAAAACACGCGCGTAATCGAGAATTTGCTTCACCATCGCATACAAACCATTGCTGCGCGTGGGCGAAAGATGTTCTTTCAGTCCGATTTTATCGATAAAATACAAGTCGGCCTCCAGAATTTCCTTAGGGCTGCGGCCGCTCAACACTTTCAGCAACAAGAAGACCAAACCCTTGACGATAACCGTGTCGCTCTCGGCTTTAAAATGCAAAAGGCGGGTTTCCTTGTCAAAATCGGCCACTATCCACACACGGCTTTGACATCCTTCGATAAGATACTGGGGCTTTTTGTAGGCCTCGTCCAAGGCAGGCAGACCGTTGCCCATATCGATGAGCAGCTGGTATTTGTCCATCCAGTCGTCGAGCAGCGCGAATTCATCGATAATTTCGTCTTGTATCTGATTGATTGTTTCCATTTATCTGAACATTTTCTGAATTCTCAAAAGAGCCGCCACCAAAGTATCGATTTCATCGACAGTATTGTAGAACGAGAAAGACGCACGGGCGCAAACCTCCAGCCCCATCGATTCGAGCAGCGGCTGTGCGCAATGGTGACCGGTTCGAATTGCTATGCCCAGTTTGTCGAGCAGCAAGCCCATATCGTAAGGATGTATGCCATCCACGACAAACGATACCACAGCCCCTTTATGCGCCGAGTTTCCAATGATATGCAGTCCTTCTATCTGTTGCAGCTTTTCGGTAGCATAATGCAGCAAGATATCTTCTTGAGTGGCAATCTTGTCCATGCCTATCTGCTGCACATACTGTAAGGCTGTGGCAAATGCAGAAGTTCCGATGAAATCGGGCGTTCCGGCCTCAAATTTATATGGAAGACGGTTGTAGGTGGTATGCGAATAATGCACTTGGTCTATCATCTCGCCGCCGCCCTGATAGGGAGGCAGGGCCTCGAGCAGCGCACGTTTGCCGTAAAGCACGCCCAGTCCGGTGGGCCCATACAGCTTGTGGGCCGAAAACGCGAAGAAATCGGCATCCATGTCCTGCACATCGATGGGCAGATGGGGAGCCGACTGGGCACCGTCTATCAGCACCGGAATGTTGCGTTCGTGCGCCAAGCGAATCATCTCCTTGACGGGATTTATGGTACCCAACACGTTCGACACCTGAGTCAAGGCCACCAGACGCGTTTTTTCGCTGAGCAGCGAAGTATAGTCATCAAGACGGATATCGCCCTTTTCATCGAAAGGAATCACCTTCAGCGTCATGCCTTTGCGCTCGCACAGCATTTGCCAAGGCACAAGGTTGGAGTGATGTTCCATGCCCGAGATAAGAATCTCGTCGCCCGTGTGGCAGAAGGTTTCACCAAAGGAGAAAGCCACCAAATTGATGGACTCCGTGGTGCCGCGGGTAAAGACAATTTCTTCTCTTTCGGCCGCATGGATAAAGTCTTTTACAGCATCACGCGCCTGTTCGTGTGCCTGAGTGGCCTGCTGGCTGAGGTAATGCACTCCACGGTGCACGTTAGCGTTGCAGGTTGCGTAGGCCCGAGAAATAGCATCGATGACCACCTTCGGTTTCTGCGTGGTGGCGGCGTTGTCGAAATACACCAAGGGCCTGCCGTACACCCGGCTCTCGAGTATGGGAAAGTCGGCGCGAATGCTTTGTATGTCGAAGTCTTGCATTTGGGTATTTATTAAGGTTCTACGGGCAGATGTCGCATTGGGCGCACTTGGACAGTTCGCCTCGGAAGCGTTTGCCGATAAGCATACGCACCCTTTCCTGCAGAGGTTTCAGCTGAATGCGGTCTACCACGTCGGCAGCAAAGGCATATTTGAGGAACATGCGCGCCTCTTCGGGCGACAGACCGCGCTGACGCATATAGAACAAGGCCGCTTCGTCTATCTGACCCGTGGCAGAACCATGGTTGCAGGTAACATCGTCGGCATAGATCTCCAGTTGGGGCTGGCTGTACATATGCGCCTGCTCCGAACAGCAAAGGTTGGCATTCGATTGCAAGGCAACAGTCTTCTGAGCGTCCGGTTGTACCAGCACCTTGCCCTCGAACACACCTTGCGCGTTCCCATCGAGCACGTATTTGAAAATCTGATTGCTCTGGCAGCCACCACTCTTGTGGTTAACCAGAATATGGTTGTCGGTCTGCTGGCGACGGCTCAACAGGCTGATGCCCGACAAGTCGACCTTGGCACCGGGAGCATCGAACTGAAGAAAGACGTTGTTGCGCGTCAGGCCATTTTCCAGACCGATATTGCTCATCAGCAAGTTGGCATCGGGGCCTAGAGAGAGGAAGGTGTTGCTCACGCGGGTGGTGCCGTCGTGGGTCATTTCCATCTCGTAATACGACAGATTGGCGTTTTTGCCCAAGAAAATTTCGCTTACCTGATTGGAGAAATATCGCGCTTTGGACATGGCGTGGTCGCAGACGATGAGTTGGGCCGAAGCATCTTCCTCCAATATCACCAGCAAACGTCGTGTAGCCATAATGTCGATGTCGCCTTGAAACATCTGCACCAATTGCAGGGGCTGCTCGATATGCACACCGGCCGGAACGTAAAGCACGAAGCCGTCTTGCACCAAAGCGGTGTTCAGTGCGGCCAGCGCATCCTTACCTTGCGCAGCCAAAGCATTGTAGTATTTCTCCAGCAAGTCGGGGTGTTCGTTGAGCAATTGGTTAAGACTGCCGCAAAGCACGCCCTCCGGCAGACTGACGGGCCTTTTCTTGTTGGGATAGAAAAGGTCGTTCACCACAAAGAACAGGCGCGTGGAGAGCGTTGGCACGTCGCAACGGAACACTTCGCTGGGATGTGCCGGAATGCCCATACGGTACAGGTTCAGACCATAGTCCACCTCCAGTGCCGGGTCTAGATTGCAATGCCGGTAATCTTCATCCTTGGGACCGGGCAGCCCCAAAGATTCGAAGAGAGCAAAGGCCTGGTCGCGAGCGCCGTCCAAGGCGCGAGCGGCATTCAGCCTCAGCACTTCGCGATAGTTCTTGAACAGATTACTGTAAGTTTCTTGTGCTTTCATTGCAAGGCCGCGTTAATATCCCAATTCCTGCTTTATCCAGTCGTAGCCCTTGGCTTCCAGTTCGGCAGCCAATTCAAAGCCGGCCGTTTTCACTATTTTGCCTTTGTAAAGCACATGCACCACACTGGGCTTGATATAGTCCAGCAGACGCTGGTAATGCGTAATGACGATGCAGGCCTTTTGGGGCGTATGAATCTTGTTCACCCCTTCCGAGACAATGCGCAGCGCATCAATGTCCAGACCGCTGTCCGTTTCGTCCAAGATAGATAAGGTGGGGTCGAGCATAGCCATCTGGAAAATTTCGTTGCGCTTCTTCTCACCGCCCGAAAAGCCTTCGTTCACCGAACGGTTGGCCAATTTGCTGTCGAGTTCCACCAAAGCACGCTTCTCGCGCATCAGTTTCAGGAATTCAGAGGCATTCAAGGCTTCCAGACCACGGTATTTGCGATGCTCGTTCACCGCAGCGCGCATAAAGTTCACCATGCTGACACCGGGGATTTCCACCGGATACTGGAAACTAAGGAAGAGACCTTCGCGCGAGCGCACTTCGGCAGGCATTTCCAGCAGATTCTTGCCCTTGAAATACACCTCTCCTTCGGTAACCGTGTAAGCGGGATTACCCGTCAAGACGGCCGAGAGTGTACTTTTTCCCGAACCGTTGGGGCCCATGATGGCATGGATTTCACCTTCATCAACCGTCAGGTCCAAACCTTTGAGAATTTCCTTGTCGCCTATGGATGCGTGCAAGTTCTTTATTTCCAACAAATGCATATTAGAATCTTTTTATCCAACACTACCTTCCAGAGAAACGCTCAGCAATTTCTGTGCCTCCACGGCAAATTCCATGGGCAATTTATTGAGCACCTCCTTGGCATATCCGTTAACAATCAGCTCGACAGCCTCTTCGGTGGAAAGGCCGCGTTGCTGACAATAGAACAATTGTTCCTGATTTATTTTCGAAGTGGTGGCTTCGTGTTCCACCACCGCCGTATTGTTGTTGATGTCGATGTAAGGGAATGTGTGCGCACCGCAGGTATCGCCCATCAACAGACTGTCGCACTGGGAATGGTTGCGCGCATTGTGAGCCGAGGGTGCCACACGCACCAGCCCACGGTAGCTATTCTGGCTCTTGCCCGCCGATATTCCCTTAGAAACGATGGTACTGCGGGTGTTTTTGCCCAAATGTATCATCTTGGTACCCGTATCGGCCTGCTGGTAATTGTTGGTCACCGCCACAGAATAGAACTCGCCCACCGAGTCGTCGCCCTGCAGCACACAGGAAGGATACTTCCACGTGATGGCCGATCCCGTTTCCACTTGCGTCCACGACACCTTGGAACGATGACCTTTGCACAAACAGCGCTTGCTCACAAAATTGTAGATGCCACCACGGCCGAATTTATCGCCGGGGAACCAGTTCTGCACCGTAGAGTACTTCACCTCGGCGCGGTCGCAGACCACAATCTCCACAATGGCCGCGTGCAGCTGGGCCTTGTCGCGAATGGGAGCAGTGCATCCCTCCAGATAGCTGACGTAACTGTCGTCGTCGGCCACAATCAGGGTTCGCTCGAACTGACCCGTGTTCATCGCATTGATGCGAAAATAAGTAGAAAGTTCCATGGGACAACGCACACCCTTGGGAATATACACGAACGAACCGTCGCTGAAAACAGCCGAGTTCAACGCTGCAAAGAAGTTGTCGCGATAAGGCACCACGCTGCCCAAATACTGGCGCACCAAATCGGGATATTCCCTCACGGCCTCCGAAATGGAGCAGAAGATGATGCCCAGTTCGGCCAGATTCTCTTTGTATGTGGTCTTGACCGACACGCTGTCCATCACGGCATCGACGGCCGTACCGCCGCTCAAGAGATGCTCGCGTTCCTCAAGGGGAATGCCCAGCTTGTCGAAAGTTTTCAGCAGTTCAGGGTCGATGCCCTCTTTGTTATCATCTTGCTGCGTCTTGGGAGCGGCAAAATAGATAATATCCTGATAATCAATTTCCGGAATCTTCAGCTGCGCCCAAGTGGGCATGGTCAGACCCTGCCAATAGCGGAAGGCTTTCAGGCGGAACTCCAACAGCCATTCGGGTTCTTGCTTCTTGGCCGAAATATAGCGGATGATGTCCTCGTTCAGACCACGGGGCACCACTTCCGTTTCGATGTCGGTTACAAATCCGTGTTTGTATTCCCCGCTCGTAACTTCGTCTATAATATGCTGATCCGTAGACTTTTCCATATGGTTCAAATTTGTTGTTTCCGGCCGTCGACCGCCTTTTCGATACTGAAGTTGTCCTCGTAAAGATTCTTCAGTTCGGGAATGAAGGTCGGTGCCATATCTAGAACAGGCTTGTAAAGCGTAGAGCTCTGGATTACTTTATCGGGAATGAGCAAGTGCTTCTTGTCGGCAAACTCATAGATATTCAACACGATACTCATGATAAAAGCCGCAATGAGCACCGAAAGCACGGCACCGAACAAGCGGTTCACCCAGCCCAAAAGCAAGGTCTTCACCAGCTTTTCCACCAGCCAGGCCAGCAAGGAAACCAGCAAATCCGCCCCTACAAAGACGAGGGCAAAAGCGATGATATACACCACCTTGTCGTCCATTTCGGTCCAGTATCCGCCCAGCGTCACAGCCAGGTCTGGAGCATACCTGCGTGCAGCCGCCAAACCAGCCACCAAGGCAATCACTCCGCCCACCGCGCTTATCAGTCCCTTGCGCCAACCGGAAATAAAGGCCAGCAGCGCAATTATCACCAGAACAATGTCTATCACATTCATCCCTTACAGGCTTTGCTTTACTTCGTGTTCTTCGAACGATTCAATGTAGTCGCCAACTTTGATGTCGTTGTAGCCCACAATGCTCATACCGCATTCGAAACCGACGGTAACTTCCTTGGCATCGTCCTTGAAACGCTTCAAGGCAGCCATCTCGCCCGTGTAGATAACAATACCGTCGCGGATAAGGCGCACCTTGGTGCCACGCTTTACCTTGCCGTCCTTCACCATACAGCCGGCAACGGTGCCCACCTTCGAAATCTTGAAGATTTCGCGCACCTCGGCCGAACCCAGAATTTCTTCTTTGATGACAGGCGAAAGCATACCCTCCATGGCCGCCTTCACTTCTTCGATGGCATCGTAGATAACCGAGTACAGACGAATGTCGACACCTTCCTTCTCGGCATTGCGTCGGGCAGGGATAGAAGGACGCACTTGGAAACCGATGATAATGGCATCTGAAGCCGAAGCCAGGGTAACATCCGATTCTGAAATCTGGCCCACACCCTTGTGGATGACATTCACCTTGATATGTTCGGTGCTCAGCTTGATGAGAGAGTCTTGCAAAGCCTCGGCAGAACCATCCACATCGGCCTTGACGATAAGATTCAGTTCTTTGAAGTTGCCAATGGCGATGCGGCGGCCTATTTCGGCCAGCGTCAGCGTGGTGCTGGTACGCAGACCTTGTTCGCGCTGCAACTGCTCACGCTTGGAGGCGATTTCGCGGGCTTCCTGTTCGGTTTCCATCACGTTGAAGTTATCGCCGGCCTGGGGCGCACCGTTCAGACCAAGCACCAGAGCGGGCTGGCCCGGCGTGGCCTTCTGCATTTTCTGTCCACGCTCGTTGAACATAGCCTTGATACGTCCGAAATACGGACCGGCCACCATGATATCACCCACGTGCAAGGTACCATTCTGAACCAAGACCGTAGCCACATATCCGCGGCCCTTGTCCAAAGACGATTCGATAATGCAACCCAGCGCACGTTTGTTGGGATTGGCCTTCAGGTCGAGCATTTCAGCTTCGAGCAATACCTTGTCGAGTAGTTCGGCCACATGCAATCCCGTCTTGGCCGAAATATCCTGCGACTGGTACTTGCCGCCCCAATCTTCCACCAGATAATTCATCTCGGCCAACTGCTGCTTGATATGCTCGGGATTAGCGGAAGGCTTGTCTATCTTATTGATGGCGAAGACAATAGGCACACCGGCGATAGATGCGTGTGAAATAGCCTCCTTGGTCTGGGGCATCACGTCATCGTCGGCAGCCACAATAATGATGGCAATATCGGTCATCTTGGCACCACGGGCACGCATGGCGGTAAAAGCCTCGTGACCAGGCGTATCGAGGAAGGTGATTTCACGTCCGTCGTCCAAAGTAACGCTGTAGGCACCGATGTGCTGCGTAATACCGCCGGCTTCACCGGCAATGACGTTGGTGTTGCGGATATAGTCGAGCAGCGAAGTCTTACCGTGGTCTACGTGACCCATCACCGTAATGATAGGCGGACGCGGAACCAAATCTTCTTCCTTGTCTTCTTCCACATGGATGGCCTGCAGCACTTCGGCACTCACATATTCGGTGGTGAAGCCGAATTCGTCGGCCACGATGTTGATGGTTTCAGCATCGAGACGTTGGTTGATGGATACCATCTGGCCCATTTCCATACACTTGGAGATAACCTGCACGGCACTCACATTCATCATCGTAGCCAAGTCGTTTACCGTAACGAACTCGGTAAGCTTGATAATACGCGATTCGCGCGATTCCTGCTCCTGCTGGTCGTGCATACGCTGCGAGGCAGCCTGACGCTTGTCTTTGCGGTACTGTACGCCCTTCTTGGGCTTGGCACTCAGACGGGCCAGCGTTTCCTTCACCTGCTTGGAAACATCCTCTTCGTTGAAGTCGGGCTTACCGCCAAACTTGTTGTTCTTATTGTTTTTGTTGTGCTGGTCCTTGGAATGGAAGTTGCCTTGTCCACCCTGATTGCCCTGATTATTGTAGTCGGAAGCCTCTACTCGCACCTTGCCATCGCGAATGCGGTTGCGCTTCTTCTTGTTCTGGGCATCGCCAGCTTGCTGGGCATGCGCTTCGTGAGCAGCGTGGTCGGTTTGGTTGGCGGTATGGTCGGCAGCTTTCTGCTTGTTGGCGGCAGCCTGTTGCTGACGGCGCTCTTCCTGCTCCTTCTGACGCTCGGCCTTGGTCTTCTTCTTGGGCCGCGTAAACTGGTTGATAGAATCCAAATCGATGGTAGACAGCACTTTCAGACCTGGCACCTTTTCTACACCCAACTTGAAAACCTCATCGTGGTGCTTGGCCTCAGCTTCTGTCTGAGGTTCAGCGGCGGGCTGCTCGGGAGCGGCGGGTTCTTCGGTTTTCTCAACAATGGTCGGTTTTTCGGCAGGGGTCGGCTCAACCACGGGCTCAACCACAGGTTCTGCCTTGGGTTCAACAGCCACAGGTTCCGGTTTTACTGCCGGTTCCGGCTCGGCCAAAGGCTTTTCAACAGACACAGGCTGCTCCTCTGGCTTTTCCTCGGCTTTCACCGGCTGTTCCTTTGGTTGTTCCACGGGTTTCTCCACCGGCTTCTCTTCCACTGCCGGAGCTGCGGGCGTTTCCTGTTCCTTCTTGGGCTGGCCCACCGTATTCAAATCTATCTTGCCCAAAGGTTTATACTGCTGACGCTCGAAGGGTTGCTCCTCCTTTTTGGCAGCGGCGGGCTTTTCGGCTGCAACTTCCGGCTTGGCAGCAGCTACGGGCTCGTCCTTGGGAGCCGGAGCCTCGGCCTTCTTGGTGGGCATTTCGCCGTGTCCGAATTTCTTCCACAGAATGGCATAGGCTTCGTCCGACACCTTTACATTGGGATCGTTCTCCACTTCGATACCTTCCTTGCGCAGATATTCCACCAAGGAAGACAAACCTACTTGTTGTACTTGCTGTACTTCTTTTAATATCTTACTTAATCTTACGGGCATAAATTTTAATTTTCTGTTTCGTCAAACTCGGCTTTCAAAATAGCAAGGACATCGTCCACAGTAGACTCTTCGAGGTCGGCTTTTTCAATCAGCGTCTCGCGAGGAATGGCCAGCACGTCACGGGCAGTATCGCAACCGATAGACTTCAGGGCATTGATTACCCATTCATCGATTTCATCTTTGAACTCATCCAGGAAGATATCGTCGTCCTCGTCCGTTTCGCGGAATACATCCAACTGATAGCCGGTAAGCATACTTGCCAGCTTGATATTGTTACCGTTCTTGCCGATAGCCAGGGAAACTTCTTCGGGTTTCAACCAAACGGAAGCCTGCTTGTTCTCTTCGTCCAGGCGGATAGAAGAAATCTTGGCGGGGCTGAGCGCACGCTGGATATACAAACGGATATTGGGCGTATAGTTGATAACATCGATGTTTTCGTTACGCAACTCGCGGACGATGCCGTGGATACGCGAACCCTTCACACCTACGCAAGCGCCCACCGGGTCGATACGGTCGTCGTAAGACTCAACGGCAATCTTGGCTCTTTCGCCAGGAATGCGGGCCACACCCTTGATGTTGATAAGGCCGTCGTGGATTTCGGGCACCTCCAATTCGAAGAGTCTTTCCAGGAAAGCGGGAGAAGTACGCGAAAGGATGATTTTCGGGTTGTTGTTCTTGTTGTCGACACGTTCGATGACGGCACGCACTGTTTCGCCTTTGCGGTAAAAATCGCTGGGAATCTGCTCCTGCTTGGGCAAGAGCATTTCGTTGTTTTCGTCATCAAGCAAAAGAATTTCCTTTTTCCAGATTTGATAAACTTCGGCACTCACCAGTTGGCCCACCATCTCGCTGAAACGCGCATAGAGGTTTTCCTTCTGCAGCTCCATAATGCGCGACGCCAAGGTCTGACGCAAGTTCAAGATGGCGCGACGGCCGAACTCGCTGAAATGAATCTTCTTGGTCACTTCCTCGCCCACCTCGAAGTCTTCGTCAATCTGACGGGCCTCGCTAAGAGGAATCTGCAACTGTGCATCGGTCAGGTCTTCGTCGGCAACTACCACGCGGTTGTGCCAAATTTCAAAGTCGCCGTTATCGGGGTTGATAATAACGTCGTACTGTTCGTCGGTGCCATACATCTTGGCAATCACATTGCGGAAAGAATCCACGATCACATTAATCATCGTGCTGCGATCGATGTTTTTCGATTCCTTGAAATCGGAGAAAATCTCAATCAGGTTGATTTTCTCCTCGGTGGGAGTTGTTTTCTTAGCCATTCCTTCTAGTTATTTTTTAATTGTTATTGATTTTTCCTTTTTGATTCTTGTACGGCCGTCAGAACTCGATGTACTGCGCCACCGATTTGGCCTCGCTGTAAGGATAAGTTTCTTCGACCACTTTCTGCACCGGACGTTTGGAGCCTTCTTCCTTAACCTTGCGCAACACATTCACGCAAAAGCTCTCGTCGCCGGCACTTTGCAGCACGCCTATGAATTTCTGTCCGTTTTTCAGGCGCACTTCTACATCGTTGCCTATATGCTTGAGCCACTGAGCCTTTACCTTGAATGGCTGGCCTATACCGGCCGACGACACTTCGAGCGAATAGTCTTCCTGTTCGCGGTCGAATTGCGTTTCGAAAAAGTTGCTCAAGTCGGAGCAATCGTCGATGTTTACCGAGCCCTTGTACGACTCGAATTCGATGGCTACCACATTGTCGGACGATACGGTGCAGTCTACCAAAAAGAACCCGCGTTCTTCCAACCAAGGGCCAACCACCTGATTTACAGTATCTTTGTTCATAATTATCGGGTATTATTAAAAGCGAAAGGAAGACCAACGGGGCCCTCCTTCTGCATCATCGGCGGCAAAAGTACACAGTATCAAGCAATTTGCCAAATTTTCTGCATGGAAATTCTATCTGCTCCGCTCGATGTTGTTTCCATCCAGCACTTCGCGAATCTGGGAGATGATGCCCGAGGCTTGCCGTTTTGTTAAGCCCGCATCGGAGGCTACGGCCAGAAAATCGTCTATGTCAGGACGTTCCTTGCCATTAACAATCGATGCATGGATACCGTTATTTGCATTGCGGCACTCAGTGATGTCGTAGGCGGGCGCTATGCTCCATTTCGATCCGTCACAGATGAAGGAGAAATTCTTCGCATGGTCATCGTTGTTACCTATTTCGTAGTTGAAAATCATCCTGCGATACATTTCCTGCGCTTGCGACATATCTTTGGTCAGATGAGCGGTGAACCTTATCAGTTTCCGATAGTCCATCATCGGGAGACGAATCGATTCTCCAAGCAACGCAGCTGCTGTAGCTACGTGAAGTCTTTTGCCGTCCAATGTCAGGTCGAATCGTCTAGTACCAAGATATTTTCCGTTGAACAGTTTGCAGTCGGGTATTCTTATGCCGCACATCTTGGCCTTTTGAAGTATGTCGTACTCGCGCATTCCCATGTCCAGAGGATCGTAATAATGTCTGAATTTGACCAACCACGAGCCGTTTTCGTCCTTCCACAAGCATTTAGGACGACATCCTCCGGAATTTCCGCTCATGATGTAGAGGTTTCCGGCACTCGAAAAGTCTTTTTCCGTCAACACAGCCAAGGCATCCTTCTGTATCTGGTCCAAAGTGGCAGATTCCTGCTTTTCGTCGACAACAACCTGCGGAACATACACCAAAGCCCCCATTCCATTTTCTCCTACCAAAGAAAGCCGCTCTACCGGAGTCATCTCTAGGAGTGAAAGTCCATACTTTTGCAGCAACTTATTCAGAAGATAACTACCATATCCATCGGGCATACTATCTTCGAAAATTCCGAAGTTGCCGTAAAAGCAGTTTGTTTTCGGCACCAAGAGTTCATCGGTTAGGGGCAACTCCAAGGGAGAAATAGAAAATCCTGTTGCCAACCAACGCTGGTTGTACTGGAACACGCAACTATGGTTATCAGGAGTCATGGACAGCGTCCCAACTGCCTCGTTGTGATATAATACCGTCAATGATTTTGGCAATCGTATCATATTTTTCTCACTCCTCGTTTGCGATTGGCGTTCTTTTTAATGGATTCCATTTCTCTGAGCGTACTATATTTGGGCTCGTTGAACATTCTCTCCAACTCTTCGGTATAACCTAGCGCCATGGCTATTTTCACGAAAGATTCGAGCGAAACCTTCGATGTCAGTTCAAAACGGGCGATGCTTGCCTTAGGCACACCCGTCAACGATTGCAAGTCTGCTCTGGTCAGACCCTTTTCGAGCCTACGCTTCTTGAGCCGTTCCGACAAGATTTTCATCACCTCTTCTGGTGTGGTCAGCACAAAGTCTGATTCAAACATAACGACTAAAATTTTATCTCTTATAATCGAAAGCAAAGATAAGAAATAATATTTAAGTCTCTATAAAAAGTAGCGCTGCAAACTTCCGAGTCAGCTCGATGTTGGAAAAGTTGCAGAAAAACCACTATTTCATGTTGGAAAAGTTGCAGAAACATGCTATTTTTGCAATGAAAAAGTTGCAAATATATGCTTAAACGACAGATAGACAACGTAATAGAGTCGCATTTTGCCTCCCATCAAAAAGCCTTGTTGCTTACAGGCGCAAGGCAAGTAGGAAAAACCTATGCCATAAGGGAATATGCACGACGGCATAGCCTTAACCTCGTCGAGTTAAACTTTCTTCTTCAGCCGGAAGCCATCTCCATCATTAAGGGCGCAGGCGATACGAAAGATTTGTTGCTTAGAATCTCCGCCTCCACCAGCACCAAGCTTGAGCCAGGCAAAACGCTGATTTTCTTTGATGAAATACAAGAATACGCCGATGTTATGACTTGGGTAAAAGGACTTGTTGACGAGGGCAGTTACAGCTACGCCCTCAGCGGATCTCTTCTCGGCATTGAAATGAGGAATATCCGTTCCTTGCCTGTCGGCTATATGTCCGAATATCAGGTTTTCCCGCTGGATTTCGAAGAATTTGTCCTAGCCGTCGGCCTGTCCGAAAATGTTATTGACTCCTTGCGAAAAGCTTGGGAAAACAAATCTCCCGTGGACGACTTCATCCACCGGAAAATGATGCAACTCTTCCATCTATATTTGGTTATCGGCGGAATGCCTGCCGCGGTTCAAGCTTATGTGGACACCAACAATCTCCAAAACGTTGTCAAAGAACAGCGCGATATTCTCAACTTATACAAACTGGACATCTCCCGTTACGACAAGGATGAGCGCAAGAAGCTATATATCAACGAGGTTTTCGATATCATTCCATCCGAACTCAACGCCAAGAACAAACGTTTCATATTGAAACGCCTCAACGAACACATGAGTTTCAGCCGTCACGAAAACGACTTTATCTGGCTTAAGGATGCCGATATGGCTCTGCCTACTTACAATGTTGAAGAACCGGTCTACCCACTGAAACTAAACGAACAAAGAAATCTTTTCAAACTGTTCCAAAACGATGTCGGACTGCTGACGTGCCAATATTCTTCGGGAAAGATTCAACTGAAGATTCTCAATGGAGAGGTGGATATCAACTTTGGAGCGGTATTTGAAAACGCCATCGCCCAAGAGTTCCATGCACATGGTTGGGACCTTTACTATTTCAACAGCAAGAAACAGGGAGAAATAGATTTTCTGCTGGAAACAGACAATGGAATCATTCCCGTCGAAGTGAAATCCGGAAAAGAATACCAGCGACACAATGCCTTAAACAATCTTATGTCAAACCCAGATTACGGTTTCGCCAAAGCCTATGTTCTATGCAATGGAAATCTCCATACAGAGGGCAATATCGAATATCTGCCCGTGTATATGACAATGTTCATCCGCAAATACCAAGACCTCGGCAATCTGATTTACAAGCTAGATCTTTCTGGATTGGAATAGGCATATAAATCTGTATATTTGCATTCAGAGCAATGATAACTTTTCAAAAAGTTATCCGCACGCTCTATAAATAGTGGCAGCGACTCGTAAGAGTCGCTGCCACCGCGCTGTCAGAAGCTGAGTTGACCGCCGCATATTATCGGGCGGAAAGGTCCTTTATCATTTCGATGCAATTTTCGAAACAGTGTAGGTGGTTCCGTTCTGGATTACCTCATAGCCGTCGGCGACAAGACTCTTCGTGCATCCGTTTTGGGCAGGGTTAAAGCCTTCGAATGCGCCGCCATATACATTGATGTATCCGCGTTCATAAGTGCAACTGTTCAAGGGATCATAGTAGCCGTCAACAGAAGAATAATCATACAAGCAATAATTTGCATATAACTCTTCCAGTTCTTGTGTCTTGTTGGTCAAAATTGCAGCATTGAACGAACCGCCATAAATATTGACAACACCACCGCCGCGCGCCCAGCAAGCGCCAGGGCCATCAGGATCGGAATTAGAACAAGTGAAGACCAGTCCATCGATATTGACAGTACCTCCCCAAGCCATAACACAGCATCCGCCATTTAGGGACTTCATTGTAGCATTTTTGATGTAGGAGACACCGCCTGATGCGTAAATGCAGGAATTAGCTCCCTCCATATATACATCGTCTACAGTAAGTTTGCCGGAATAGACGTTAAGAAGAGCATTGCCGTCGCCCGTCGTGTTGTTGGCAACGATTTTACCGTTGCCGGTAACAATCAAATCTCCATTGATTATGGAAATTGCGCGGCACCCGGTACCATCGATGGTCTTGCCGTTAAGGTCAAGAGTAGCAGCATGGCCGCTGTCCAGGGTAACGGTACTTTTAATACGAATGTCTTCGTTGAGAATGACCTTATTGACTTCAGCATTCGCGAAGGCCTCTTTTAAAGCCGCCTCAGAGGCAACATAAGAAATAACACCGTCGGCACTTAATACATTGGCCAGCGAGATGCCTTCAACAATAAGAGTACCGTTGGTGTTATCTACAGTGTAAGCGTTGCTGGCGCTTTGGATTTTGCCATTGCCGCTTCCGTCCTTCAAGGTGAGGCTGGCACCACTTTCGATGGTGATAACATTGCCGCTCTCAGTGCTGAGGGTCTGGCCGTTCAGATCGATGATGGTATTCGTTCCACTGGCAATGTTGAAGTTACCGGTGATGCCTGCTGCCAATTTTACTTCGCGGCCGTTTTCGAGTGCATATTCAAGGGTCTTGATATCTTTAACCTTGATGAAGGCTTCCAGTTCTTCGCCGCTTTCGCTGGTGGCGGTTTCAGATTCGATTTTAACAACTTCATTGGCCTTCTCGCCGATAATGGCATCTTCGGCCAGCGAGGCACCGTTCTGCAGCTCGATAACGGGTGCTTTATATTCAACGGTTGTAGTCCCCGTGGTTTCGGGAGCTTTCACTACAATCGAGGAAACCTTGGCTTGCTCTTTCACCTGTCCTTCATCGCTGGCGGTAGCCTTAACGATGATGGGAGCAGAAGAAGTGGTGGTCATAGAAGTGGTGATGTTGGCTGTGGGAGCCAAAACGATTTTGGCCTCTGCAGGCACGGTTTCCTTCACTTCCACCTCGGCTACTTCACAAGCGATTTCAACACCACCCTTGGCCACCTCGAGTTTCCCGGTGATTATGGTGGAGTTGCTCAATACCAGCGTACTATTGTTGGTCTGGGAAGAGACGGTTTCGAAGGTTCCGCCCTCGATATCAACGTGGCTGTTTTCCAGATTGACAACAAGATTCGAGATGTTGTAGCTACCGGCATTGATGGTTACATTGGCGGGATAGTTTTGGGAAGTTGCGGCATTCTCGTTGTATGCTATCGTGATAACGTTCTCACCCTTGCAGTCGCCTTCGATATTCAACAATATATCGTCCTTGGTGTCGGGCAGATTGTAGGTGCCTAAGTAGCCTGCGGGAATGGAGAGGCGGTCAACATTGATTGTTTCTGTAAAAGCGGGATCCACAACAATGTTGAAGTCGGCCTGGCTGGTGTAGAGCTTACCGATAATATTGGTGCGGTAGTTGCCCTGCAAAGGAACGTTGGGCAACGAGATGGTGTTGATGGCTGCGTTGCTGGCATCGTAGATGGTCAGCTTGGCTTCGGTCATGGCCTTAGCAGCCTTGCCCACCAGCACGTAGTTCATTGATACGTAGCCGTACTCGGTGTTGTTAACCTTGAGTTTTTCGCTCAGAAGCTCGGCGGCCGTGAATGCGGCATCAACCTCGCCGCTTACCTCGCCAGTGGCCAAATTCAGCGTGTTGGCAAGCTTGGTAAGGGTCAGCGAAGACTTGGAAACGGTTACGCCAAGGGCCGTTGCAGCTTCAACATCTGCCTTATCAACGCCGAAGTTCAACTGGGCAAAGGGACGATTCAGCGTGACAGGTTCCTTAAGCGAACCCGTGATTGTCTTGTTGGCTACATAGGCGTAGAAGGCGTCGCGGCTCTCGTCGTTGGTGGCCGTGGTGTAGTTGTTCACCGTTACGCTCTTGGCGGCAGTATTGAAGGTATAAGGAGAAGTGAATCCTGCTGCCGGAGCCTTGTAAGCCCAGAATGCGAAACTGTAGGTCTGGCCTGTCACTAGGCGCACCTGG
This sequence comes from bacterium, assembly GCA_963617485.1. Classification (GTDB taxonomy): domain Bacteria; phylum Bacteroidota; class Bacteroidia; order Bacteroidales; family UBA1402; genus UBA1757. Next base: position 64,093 of record CAVEPA010000002.1, read on the forward strand.
TAGTCGAACGCACCCAATGCATTCCTGCTGATGGTTTCGTTAGTGACAAGTACGCCAGCGTCATTGTAGACACAGCAGTCCACTTTGTCTACGGTAGTACCATCGGCCACGGTTTTGTCGCCGGCGGCACGCGTCTGCAAACCGGGCGTGGCTATCGCGAAACTCACGATGGCTTCTTCGCCGTCAACCGGGGGTGTTTCAATCATTTCGTTGGTGCAGGATGCTGCAAACGCTACTAAAGCTATCGCAGCCAGCGATTTGAAAATCTTTTTCATAATGGAATTCTCTTATACTACTATTAGGATACTGTGATGGTTCGAAAGGATGCCGATGTTTTCTTGTCATGGCAAAGTCAAATTGACTTGACTTTGCTCATGACAGAAAACATTTCCAAAGTAGGGCCTAGTTTGTAGTAGGATAATCCACATTGTCATCCTCCCCTGCGAAAGCAGGAGCCACTTCAACACTGTAGTCGGTCTGGCTGGTGAAGAGATCGCCAAGCACGTTGGTGCGGTAGTTGCCCTGCAAGGGAACGTTGGGAACATCAATGGTGTTGATTTCCTCATTGTTCTCTTTGTAAAGCGTCAGCTTGGCATCGGCCGTGGCCTTAGCAGCCTTGCCTACCAGCACGTAGTTCATCGATACGTAGCCGTAGCCAGTTTCGTTAACCGTGAGGTCTTCGTTCAGAAGCGCTGCAGCGGAGAACGTGGCTTCAGCTTCGCCGCTTACTGTACCGTCAACCAGGTTGAGCGTAGTGCCAAGATTCTGAATCGTCAGCGCAGACTTGGAAACGGTTATGCCAAGATTCTCGGCGACGGTGATATCATCCTTGTTCACACCAAAGTTCAGCTGGGCGAAGGGACGGTGCAGCTTAACTTCCCGATTCAGGGAACCCGTAATCTGCACAGGCTCTACATAGGCGTAGAAAGCATCGCGGCTCTCGTCGTTGGAAACGGCGTTAGCGTAAGAAACGGTAACGGTCTTGTCAGTAGCACTGAAGGTGTAAGGAGAGGTGGCTCCTTCTGCCGGAGCCTTGTAAGCCCAGAAGATAAAGCTGTAGGTTTGACCCGTCATCAGGCGCACCTGGAAATTGGTCGAGCCGTTGGTCATATCGATGGTTTTGCTGACAGTTTCGTTGGAGATAAGTGCCCCTTCTGAATCGTAAACACAGCATGCCACTTTGTCTACGGTTTTACCATCGGCCACGGCACGGGTCATCAGGCCCGGAGTGGCTATGCTGAAGTTAACAACGGACTCTCCCTCGTTCACGATAGGGGTTTCAATCATTTCTTTGGAACAAGATGCTGCGAAAACCATTAAGGCAATGGCAGCGATGGATTTCATAATCTTTTTCATAATGTAATGGGTTTTAATTGGTTATACTTTGTTTATCGGTTTATTCTTAGTAGTTGATGGTAGCAGTGCCGGTGTTGCCAGTCTCGGTGCCGGTCCAACTGTTATAGCGTCCGATGTAGTTCCTGGCATTGAAACTTGCGTTGTCCGTGAGGTTCTTGTAGTTACGGGTCTTATCGACCGTAATGGTCACTCCGGCAATAGAACAATCCTTAACGGAATCATACTGCGCCGCAATGCCGACAATACCGCCCATATCTCTATAGCCCTTGATGCTGACATTCTTCACTGAGCAGCCTGAAATCACATAACCAGGAGCATTTGATTCACCCCAATGACCAAGAATACCACCAACCTTATCGCCTTCGTCGTATTCTTTACCATTAGCCAACGGAGCTGTTACAGCAATCAGTTCAGCTTTCTCTACCGCGCAATTTGATATTGAGCAATAGCCCTGGCCGCTGATGCCGCCAACATAGTGCGTACTGCGAACCTTGGCATTGTAAACCTTGATGCCTTCAGCCTTTGAAGTGTGAAGATTGCCGACTGCAACGCCACAAGCGCTACCACTGCAAATGCTTACTTCAGAAGCAATATCGGCATTTTCTACCGTGAAATTCTTCAAAGAGCCGTTAAGGACGCGGCCAAACAGACCCAAATAGGCTTTCTGCTCTGCGGAATGAACATACAGATTGGAGATGGTATAACCCTTGCCGTCGAAGGTGCCTTGGAAAGATTTGGCATCTTCACCATACAGTCCAATGGGAGCCCAGTTGAGATTGCAAAGATTGATGTCAGCATTAAGGTAAACAGTCTTGCCCTTGAAAGTGGTAATGCCTTCATTTACCTCCTTGGCAATCCACGCCAGTTCGGAAGCTTTGGTAATGAGGTAGTTGCCGTTGGCATCGGTAGTGGGTTCGGAAACCGAGCCGTCCCAATCGTATTTATACTGGTTGGCCGACGCATCCAAGAAGGTACCGCTGTAGATAAATCTGGGGTTGTTCTGCGAATAAATGGCACCATTGAAAACACCACCGGTAACAGTGAGCTTAATCTGGTCGCGTGCAACATCGTTCTGAACGTCTTTCTCCCAAATAGCATATACGCCGTTGAAAGTACCGCCCGAGATGGTTACATTTATCGGCAAATTGGTGTTGTGCTGCGAAATACCAATGGCTGCACCATCTGTGGTAGTTCCACTTCCGTTAGGCTGCACGGTAAAAGGATTGGCTGTGGAGGTAAATTCACCGCTGGAGATATTCATGATACCCGCACGGATTTCTATGGCAGTCATTCTGCCCACCACCTTGCTGTTCTTGATATTCCAAACAGCATAGCCTGCAGCGTAGATTCCCACACCTCTTGAATCGAAATCGGCACCGTCAAGGTTGAATATCGGGGCATTGGCACCCGTCTGCTGATTAGACCCGTTGATGTAGACACCGTATACATCTTTAATAAAATTCTCATCGTGAACATACTTGGCGGAGCAGTTTACTACAAGGCCGTAGTTGTTATAAGTTCCATTGTCGTCTTTGGCTACAAAGATACCAGCCCAGCCTTTCAAGGTGATGCCGTTACCGATAGTAACAACTGTATAATTGGCTACATTCTCGGTGCCACTGCCTCTAAGCATAAGACCGTGGCCATCATCAACGCTTTCCGCTATGATACCGGTACCGATGAAATCAACGGTAGCATTGTATATATCAAACGGTGTGTCATTTTTCGTAATTGTTTTGCCGTTCATGTCAATCACTACCTTGCGACCGCCATTGATAACCGCCGTTTTTGTAAGGTCGATATCAGCACTAATCACAATCTTGCCGATGTTGGTGTCGGCGATAGCGGCGTTGAGAGCCTTTTCGTCGGCAACATAAGAGCGTACACCGTCGGCGCTTAATACATTGGCCAGCGAGATGCCTTCAACAATAAGAGTACCGTTGGTGTTATCTACAGTGTAAGCGTTGCTGGCGCTTTGGATTTTGCCATTGCCGCTTCCGTCCTTCAAGGTGAGGCTGGCACCACTTTCGATGGTGATAACATTGCCGCTCTCAGTGCTGAGGGTCTGGCCGTTCAGATCGATGATGGTATTCGTTCCACTGGCAATGTTGAAGTTACCGGTGATGCCTGCTGCCAATTTTACTTCGCGGCCGTTTTCGAGTGCATATTCAAGGGTCTTGATATCTTTAACCTTGATGAAGGCTTCCAGTTCTTCGCCGCTTTCGCTGGTGGCGGTTTCAGATTCGATTTTAACAACTTCATTGGCCTTCTCGCCGATAATGGCATCTTCGGCCAGCGAGGCACCGTTCTGCAGCTCGATAACGGGTGCTTTATATTCAACGGTTGTAGTCCCCGTGGTTTCGGGAGCTTTCACTACAATCGAGGAAACCTTGGCTTGCTCTTTCACCTGTCCTTCATCGCTGGCGGTAGCCTTAACGATGATGGGAGCAGAAGAAGTGGTGGTCATAGAAGTGGTGATGTTGGCTGTGGGAGCCAAAACGATTTTGGCCTCTGCAGGCACGGTTTCCTTCACTTCCACCTCGGCTACTTCACAAGCGATTTCAACACCACCCTTGGCCACCTCGAGTTTCCCGGTGATTATGGTGGAGTTGCTCAATACCAGCGTACTATTGTTGGTCTGGGAAGAGACGGTTTCGAAGGTTCCGCCCTCGATATCAACGTGGCTGTTTTCCAGATTGACAACAAGATTCGAGATGTTGTAGCTACCGGCATTGATGGTTACATTGGCGGGATAGTTTTGGGAAGTTGCGGCATTCTCGTTGTATGCTATCGTGATAACGTTCTCACCCTTGCAGTCGCCTTCGATATTCAACAATATATCGTCCTTGGTGTCGGGCAGATTGTAGGTGCCTAAGTAGCCTGCGGGAATGGAGAGGCGGTCAACATTGATTGTTTCTGTAAAAGCGGGATCCACAACAATGTTGAAGTCGGCCTGGCTGGTGTAGAGCTTACCGATAATATTGGTGCGGTAGTTGCCCTGCAAAGGAACGTTGGGCAACGAGATGGTGTTGATGGCTGCGTTGCTGGCATCGTAGATGGTCAGCTTGGCTTCGGTCATGGCCTTAGCAGCCTTGCCCACCAGCACGTAGTTCATTGATACGTAGCCGTACTCGGTGTTGTTAACCTTGAGTTTTTCGCTCAGAAGCTCGGCGGCCGTGAATGCGGCATCAACCTCGCCGCTTACCTCGCCAGTGGCCAAATTCAGCGTGTTGGCAAGCTTGGTAAGGGTCAGCGAAGACTTGGAAACGGTTACGCCAAGGGCCGTTGCAGCTTCAACATCTGCCTTATCAACGCCGAAGTTCAACTGGGCAAAGGGACGATTCAGCGTGACAGGTTCCTTAAGCGAACCCGTGATTGTCTTGTTGGCTACATAGGCGTAGAAGGCGTCGCGGCTCTCGTCGTTGGTGGCCGTGGTGTAGTTGTTCACCGTTACGCTCTTGGCAGCCGAGTCGAGTTCGTAATGATTGCCGTCCTTATCGTAGGCCCAGAAAACAAAACTGTAGGTCTGGCCCGTTACCAGGCGCAGCGAGATGTCGGCCTTGCCGCCGCTCATGTCGGATGTTTTGCCAACACCCTCGATAAGATTGCCGTCCTTGTCGTAGACATGGCATTGCACCTTGTCTACGGTGTTTCCGTCGGCCACGGCTCGGGTCATCAGGCCCGGAGTGGCAACCGAGAAGTTCACAACGGCTTCTTCGCCGTCGTAAGATGCGGGATTTTCCAACAGCTCGTTGGTGCAGGATGCTGCAAACGCTACTAAAGCTATCGCAGCCAGTGATTTGAAAATCTTTTTCATATTGGAATTGTTTATTAGTGGATATTATAAGTTGATATTGTATTCGCCGTTGAATTCTGCGTTGACACCAATGCTGCCTCCCGTACTGAGGGTGAGAAAATCGCCACGCACTGTCGTTATTCTGCTCCTGACAATCGGCACTGTTATGGAGGGTGTGAGCGAGAGCAGATTGTTGGTTTTCTTGTCGTAAAGGGCCACCTGCACAATGACGCTCGATTCGTGGCCGTTCACCATCACATAGTCGAAGCCCATCAGCACCTCGTCCATCGAAATCGGGCTGAACTCTGAGTCGAACTGCACGCCGGCGCGTGAATCGATGGGCTTGTTCTTGAACATATCGAACATAAAGGGCATAAACGAGGTGTAATAAAAGCGGATGTAGTAGTCGGATGGGTTGAAGCCGGGAGCTTTAGCCGGATTCCAGACATTCGACACATCGCTGCCGGGCAAGAGCTCGGCCGGTGTTTCTACCGTTACCTTCGTCTCGCCTTCTTTAACCTTATTCATAGCTTCCTTTTCGAGTTTTCTTGCGTTTATCCAGCGGGAATATTCCTCACTCGAGAGTTTTTCCTTCAATACCTTCATCATCAGACATTCAAGGTCGGTGGCGATAAAGCGGAACTTGGCGAGCGGACGTTCCATATCCAGCGTTACCGCGATGGGTTCTTGCTTGCTGCCCACCCGCTGAAGGGACACCTCTGCCGAACCCAAGAATGCGTCTTTATAGTCGGTGTTGGCCGAATGCAGCTCGGGCAAGGCGATGGCGGCAAAATCGCCGGTTTCATAGTAAAGGTCGTCTGTACTGCCTTTGGCTACATAATCGGCCCAACAGCGTATCTGCCAATCGCCTTCGGGCAATACCGCCAGCGTGCTGTAATCGAGCGTTGAGAGGTCGTCTTTGGTCAATACCAACGTATAGTCGGGGGCTTCGTTGCGCGAGAAGCTGCCATCGGGAAGGCGAGGATAGAATTTCACCGTATATCTGAAGGCATGCTCTTTATCGGCCTTGGTTGTCGATTCTGAGGATATATCCGTCTTGGTTTCGTAGTTTACCGTCAGGTAGGGTGGCAAGTCGGTAGAGAATACGAAATCAAGTTTCAGCACCGCAGGGGTGGACTCGTCGGGCCATTGATGAACGCTGCAGGAAAAAGCGCCAATAACCACTAACACGCAACCAAGGACCGGCAGCGCTCCCGTAAACGCGACCAGACGAGTCCATATTTTTAATATCATCCGCTTCATTTCCGAGTCCTCCTTCCCAAACTGAATTCATAGAAGAAACCTATCGCGAGGTTGTCGAGTCCCATGTAGACTTCTTTTTGCGTATCTACATAAGGGCCGTTCTCCTCGTTCACGAAGCGATCGTATTCGAAGTTGTAGGCACCGGCACCGATGACAAATTCCACGCCCAGGCGCGGATAGTCGGGAAAATGGAGCTTGTAGCCCAGGCTCAGGCCACCGCCAAGCATCGGAGTCTCGCCGGCATGGTCTTGGATGCGGTAATTGCCGTTGGCTGCCAAATTGAAGTAGCATATACTGCCGTGTACTCCTACAAACAGTCCCTGGGGCCAGGCGAAATTCCACCTAAGCTCGGGCTGCAAGGTTAAAGTCCTGAATTTTATGGTGCTGCTGAAATAGTCGAATGCGCTGAAATAGACCGGGACATGCAAGGAGAGCCTGCGCGAGAAGTCAATCTCTACACCAGCGTTCGCAATCAAAATGCCCCAAAGCAAGGCATTGGTTTTGGGAGTCAGCTTGGGTCGCCAAGCCTCGGGCCAGTTGGCGGCCGGTTCGGTGCGGCGGCCGGCAGCTTCCAAGATATCGGCAGTGGACTGCTTCACGGAGGGCTCCACCAGAGCTTGCACGTCAAGTTCCGACTTCAGGGAATCCGTTTCATTCACGCTGACAATGGCCTTGAAAGTACGCATGCCCGGGAAAACCTTTTTGGCAAGAGTATTCCATATCTGGCCGCCGTTCAAGGTTTTGAGCGCATGGAGTTTTTGCTTGTCATTATAAACGGAATCGTTGAGGATGGACATGATGGCCGCCTTTTCCTGAGCATCGATGGCCATCGACTTTTCTACCATCTCAGGAAGACCGGTCATAGGCGCAATACTGACGAAAGCCGACCCCAGATTCGATATATTAAAATAGACAGCATCGAGCCCTGCTGCCGCCAAAGCCTCAATAGCATGCTGAAGTCTTTCGGCACGAAGCTTTTCATTGAACGAAACCGAGCCTTCGGGACATGCCGATGCGCTGAAGTAAACTTTCACCTTACCAGCCGTCAGGGTGTCGGCCAAGTGGTTGGCCTGCTCGACAAAACGGGCCACTGTTTCTCCATTGGAATGGTAAGCTGGCTCATATTTCGATGACCCGAAACGATAATGAATATCTATCGAAGAGCTCGATTGTGCATAAGTCTCGATTCCATACCATCCAACGCACAATATGCCTATTATCAGCAATGTGCGTAATATGCAAAAGGATGTTCGCGGTTTAGGCATAGTGGTTCTCGGTTTAACAATTTGCTTGTTGTGGTAATATTGGGTTCGCAAATTTCATAACAGGGAGTTACAATTTACCGCAAGTTTTTACTAATAACCTGTTACAAAAGCGTATCATAACCTTAACAATGAGCAGACCAAAAGCCGTTGAAGAATCAGGGGGAATTATTTCAAAACAGCTTGTAAATATGTACCTTTGCGGCTTGAAAAAAAGGGCTTTATGCGCAAGCTTGGTCTTCTTATCGCTACAGGGTTCGTGTTGCTTGCTTCCTCTTTCGACACGGACGACATTCTGCACCATACGGCAGCCGAATATATCGTGCTTTCGAGTGTGGGCGGCGAAGGAGCATCGGCACTGGACCAGGCCGTCGGACAAGCTGTGAAAGAGCAGATGAAGCCCTTGGAAACCGCCCTGCGCGAGCTATGGCAAGATATCGCCACCATCCGTCAACCAGACGAAGGCGTGCTGATGGTCATCCCCGGCGATTTCCTTTTCAAAAGCGGACGCAGCGAACTTAGAGATGCAAGTCTGCCCTATTTGCAGGCAACGAAGGAATTGTTGGCGCAATATCCGCAATTCCGCACCTATATACTGGTGCATACCGACGACAATGGTTCGGATTTCATGTCGATGGATTTGTCGGAGCATCGGGCGAAGGTCTTGAAAAAGTGTCTGCAGCAAGACACTTCGGTAAAGATTTCCGGCAAGGGCAAAGGCGCACTGGTGCCGGTTATCTCCAACGCTTCGGACGCTGGCCGGCAGCTGAACCGCCGCGTGGAATTTGCCATTGTGGCCAAAGGAAAGCTGATTAGAGATTTGAAACGGCAAATCAAACAACAATAATAAAATACAAGCACTATGAACAAGAAAGCCATGCTGATGATTCTCGACGGTTGGGGCATCGGCAAACACGGAAAAGCAGATGTTATCTACAACACGCCCACTCCTTATTGGGACAGTCTTTTGGCTCAGTATCCTCACTCGCAATTGCAGGCTTCGGGCGAAAACGTAGGTCTGCCCGACGGACAGATGGGCAACTCTGAAGTAGGCCACCTGAACATCGGCGCCGGCCGCGTGGTTTATCAGGATTTGGTCAAAATTAACATTGCCTGCCGCGACAACAGCATTTTGGAGAATCCGCAGATAAAGTCGGCCTACAGCTACGCCAAAGAAACGGGCAAGCAGATTCATTTCCTCGGTTTGGTTTCCAACGGCGGTGTGCACAGCTCGCTCGACCATCTGTTCAAACTTACCGAGATTTCCAAACTTTACGGCATTGAAAAGTCTTACGTTCACTGCTTTATGGACGGCCGCGACACCGACCCGCATAGCGGCGTGGGCTTTATCGAGGATTTGGAGAAACATCTGGCCGTGAACGGCGGTGCCATCGCTTCCATTGTGGGACGCTACTACGCCATGGACCGCGACAAACGCTGGGAACGCATCAAAGAGGCTTACGACCTGCTCGTGAACGGCGTGGGCAAGGCTTCGACCGATATGGTACAGGCTGTGAAGGAATCGTACAACGAGGGTGTTACCGACGAGTTCATCAAGCCAATCTGCCATGTTGATGCCCAAGGCAAGCCTATTGCCACCATTCAGGAGGGCGACGTGGTTATCTTTATCAACTTCCGCAACGACCGCGCCAAGGAACTTACCATCGTCCTGACCCAACAGGATATGCCCCAGGCCGGTATGCACACCATTCCCTTGCAGTATTATTGCATGACACCTTATGATGCCACTTTCAAGGGTCTGCACATTCTTTTCGACAAAGACAACGTATCGAACACGTTGGGCGAAATTGTCGCTGCCAACGGCCTGCGCCAGCTGCGTATAGCCGAAACGGAGAAATATGCCCACGTTACTTTCTTCTTCTCGGGCGGCCGTGAAAAGGAATTCGAGAATGAAGACCGCATCCTGATTCCTTCGCCCAAGGTTGCCACCTACGACCTGAAACCCGAAATGAGTGTCTACGAAGTGGGCGATGCCTTGAAGCAGGCCATCGAAACCCAAAAATACGACTTCATCGCCGTGAACTATGCCAATGGCGATATGGTGGGCCACACGGGCGTTTACGAAGCCATCGAAAAGGCCGTCATCGCTGTGGATGCCAACGTGAAGAAAGTGGTGGAAGCTGCCAAGGCCAACGGCTACGAAGTGATTATCATCGCCGACCACGGCAATGCCGACAACGCCATCAACTCAGACGGTACGCCCAACACGGCCCACTCGCTCAATCCGGTGCCCTTCGTTTACGTTACCGACAACAAGAACGCCAAGGTGGAAGACGGTATACTGGCCGATGTCGCTCCTTCTATCTGCCACATTCTCGGCATTGCCCAGCCGGCCGAAATGACGGGTCATTGCCTTATCAAATAAGGATTTTTACAAGCGCATGATTGAAATCGACAATACCATCGTCAGCCTTGATGTCTTCGAGAAGAAGTTCTGCTGCGACCTGGGCAAGTGCAAAGGCATTTGCTGCGTCGAGGGCGAAAGCGGAGCTCCCCTGCTCAAAGAGGAAATAGCCGAACTGGAAAAGGCCTTGCCTGCCGTCTGGGACGACCTGTCGTTGAAGGCCCGCGCGCTCATCAACCGACAGGGTGTTTCCTACAAGGACATCGATGGCGAAGACGTTACTTCCATTGTCGATGGCCAAGATTGCGTCTTTACTTGTTACGACGAGAAAGGCACTTGCTATTGTGCCATAGAAAAAGCTTGGAGGGCAGGAAAGATTTCGTTTATGAAACCTCTTTCCTGCCATCTCTATCCCATACGTCTGCAACCGCTCTCGGGCGGACGTTACGGCTTGAATTACCACCGCTGGCCCGTCTGCAAGGATGCCTGGGTTTGCGGCGAGAAACTGGGCCTGCCCGTGTACCGTTTTCTGAAAGAGCCGCTCATCCGCGCTTTCGGCCAAGAATGGTACGACAAACTGCTGGCAGCAGCCAAATGGTTAGAAGAGAATTCTGAACGTATACATGGGCGAGAATAGCGTCTGGTAATAATACGTATAAAGTCGGCTTTCGCTGTTGTACACTTCGTAGAGCAGGTTCTTGTGGTTGGTCCAGTTCTGGAAATCTATGGCGAATTCGTAGAACCAGCTGCCGGGCTTAAACTGGTAGAAGAGTCTTAGATCGCTGCGAAAATAGGGCGGATACACTGCCGAATATGCCTCTCCGCCCAGCGGTGTTGTCGGCCTGCCGCCGCTGGTTGTCGCTTTCAGGTCGATACCGAATAAGCTACGCTTTGATAGCTGCCACTGATAACCGCCCACCAAATTCAAAATATAACGCACATCGTAAGCCGAACTGCGCCAAATGCCGTCGCTGCCCGTGTAGAGGGAACGGAACAGATTCACATTCAACATAGCGTACCAGTTGTTGTGCAGGAATTTTTCCAAGCTGGTTTCGATGCCGTAGTTTCTGGCCAAGCCTCCATTGCAGAGCGGGGCCTTTAAAGGGATATAGAAATCGCTGCCAAGGTTGTGCACCGAGAAGCTCGACAATGTGTCGCTTTGCACGGCCAGGTCTTGCAGGGCTTGGTAGTAGGCATCGGCCTTCAGTCGCCAGTGCGGGGTCAGCTGCCAGTCGTAGCTGAGGCAATAGTGGTCTGCACGGGCAAAATCCAATCCGGCATTGGCTGCGTCTTGGTAAAGATACAAGGTGTGTACTTGCGTCTGATGATGTCTTCCGTAGGCCAGCGCCAGCCTGTGCCTGTCGTTGATGCGCCATTGCAGTGCCGCGCGGGGTTCCCACTTGCCGTGACGGTGATTTTCCAGATGCTTGCCTTGCCAGCGCAGGCCCAAGCTTGCTTTCCAGGTATCGGAGAAGCGATATTCACCCTGGGCGTAGGCATGCCCCAGCCATAGCCACGCCCGACGGGAGAAGAAGCGAAGGTCGTAGGCGTCGGCACCGGCGCCGGCCTGCAACAGCAGGCGGGCGCCGGGCCGACCCTCCCACTTGCCCGCCAGCGTGTAGCGCGTCTCCAGATTGTTCTCATCGTAGAGCCTTGCAGCCTCTTGTGACAAGGAAGAATGGCAATGGCTGCGATTGATGTAGGCTCGCAGGCTCAGCTTTTGGCCGGCCTGGTCGTCGTAGTGCAGCCCCATACCCGCAAAATGGGTGGACGAACCCGTACGCAACTGCGTTCCGTTCTGCATTGTTTCCAAAAGGCTGGTGCCCCAAAGGGCCAATGCGTCCAGCTTCCAGAGCTGCGAGAGTGGCTGTTGCAGTTTCAAGGTAAAGTCTTGGTATTTGGGATTGAGGCCGCGATTCAGTCCCAGTTTCTCCATTACGTCCAAGAAAGAATATCGGTAAGACATCTGAAACGTGCCGCGACCAATGCCGCTACCCTGAGCCGGTGCGATGGGGCCTTCCCCGCCGAGTTCGAAACCGTTCCAGCCCGTCTGGAAACGGAAGCGGTAATCATCGCCCACCTGTCGCAAGTGCAAGTCGAACACGCCCGACAGGGCGTTGCCGTACTCGGCGGGGAAGGCCCCCGTCAAGAAGTCGGAGTTGTCGATAAGGTTGGTGTTCAGCAAAGAAACACTGCTGCCCGTCAGCCCGATACTGCCGTAATGGTTGGGGTTGGCTATTTCGTATCCGTCGATGCGCCAAAGCAGCTGGCTGGGCGAATTACCCCTGATGCTGATATCGTTGCGGCTGTCATCGGGACAGGCCACGCCGGCGTAGCTGCGCACCATTCGGCCCACATCGCCCAAGGCTCCGGCATAACGATAGGCATCTTCGGTAGAAAAACTGCGGCCGCTGCTGTACACCAGCCGATTGATAGGACGTTCTTTCTGAAAAGGAGCCACTACACCGATACTGGCTAAAGTATCACCCTGTATTTCACAACTGTCGCCGCGGGCAGCGGCCGACAGGCAAACTGGGAACATCATCATAGTGGCAACAAGGCACAAGGCCCGGTGTCTTTTTTTCATAGCAATACGTTTTTTTCGGCGCAAATATAGAAGGATGCCCAATAACATCCAAATCAATTAACATTAAATTTATATTCCGAGATATCGCTTTTATTTCTACTTTAGCCCTCGACATTCAACAGAAGCTTTCAAGCCTCTCACATTGCATTATGCCCGAACTGGAACTGCTAGTCTGCACCTACGGTCTGCAAGGACTCGAACGCCTGGCCCGCACGCAAAGGCCCCGTCTGAACGGGGTCACCTACCTTGTCTCCTGCCAACTGCCAGCACAAGACCAACTGCCGGCGGATATCCTTGCTGTTGCCAGCCCCGAGTTGCAAGCTTTTCTGCAACGTCCTGACGTAAGCCTTCACATTATCCACAGCCGGGGCCTCAGCAAGAACCGCAACAACGCTCTGCGCCTGGCCACAGCCCCGCTCGCCCTTATCAGCGACGATGATGTTGACTATACCGCTGAAGGGCTGCAAGCGGTCATCCGGGCCTTCCGCAACCACCCTCAGGCCGATGTCATCAGTTTTCAGTTTCGCTGCGAAGGACCAGGCAAGGCCTACCCTACCCGGCCCTTCAACCATCGCTGTCCCGCCAAAGGATTTTACATCACCTCCATCGAAATGGCCTTCCGTCGGGAAAGAGTGCAGGGCCGCCTGCGCTTCAACGAGCATTTCGGCCTAGGCTCGGAGCATTTTCCCATGGGCGAAGAAGCCGTGCTGCTCCACGATATGCTCAAAGCCGGACTGGAGTGCATCTATCAACCCTACGTTATCTGTAGCCATCCCGGGCAAAGCACCGGTCCAAGGGAATTGGCCCAGGCCTCCCACCTTCAAGCCAAAGGAGCCGTGCTGCGTTATCTGCATCCGCACACCTACGCGCTGCGACTGTTCAAGGAAGCGCTGATGAACGGCATCAAAAAAAGGGTGCCAGCAAGGTTCTTCCTTGCCAACACCCTTAAAGGAGCGTCACTGGCCCGCCGGCTCAGTGTTTTCGATGACCCTTCTTGCGGTTCTTCTTCCGGCTCTTGGCAATCAACGGAATAGCAATCATTGCCACTACCAGCACACCAATCAGCACATAGGTACGTCCGCTGGCATTGTCGCCACGCACACGCGACCACATTTCGATAAGCAGCGGGGTGTCATTGCCCCAGTCGTGCATAATGGTGCAGCGGGCAATCTCGGCCGAGTCGGGATAGAACATGTGGTTCAATTTGGCATGATTGGCCGTGCCGGGGCCGAAGAAGTACGATGCGTTCACCGTATAGTCGAGGCTGTTGTCGGTCATGGCTTCCAGAATTTCAGGCGAAGCCAGAGCAGAAACATAGCCGGTAACGTCCATGTTGCGGATGGCAATGTCGGGGCGGCAGAGGAAGTTGATAAAATAAGCGGCAGCCTTCACGTTCTTGGCATATTTGGGGATAACCCAACCATCGAACCAGACATTGGAACCTTCGTGGGGAATGCGGTAGCGCAAGTCAACGCCCAGGGCTTGAGCCTCATCGTAAGCCCATTTGGCATCGCCGCTCCACGACAGGTTCAGGTAACCTTTTTCCTGCGTCATCTGTTCCTTGCCGAAGTCGGCTTCCCAACCGGAAACGCCCGTAGCTACCTGACGGAGGAAGTCCTCTACCTGAGCCATATATTCGGCATTGTAGCTGTACATGATGGAATCCTTGTTGAGCCGTCCGGCATTGATTTCATCGTATTTGAGGTAAAGCAGCAAAGTGGTGTAGACATCGCGGCAAGCATCCTTGACAAAGAGCTTGTCCTTGAATTTTTCGTTCACCAGCACATCCCAAGAGGAAGCCTCTTCATCGCTCACGTATTTGGCATTGTAGAGCAGACCCGTGGTTCCCCACATATACGGCACGGCATATTCGAAAGCATCCTTGCCACCGGCATTCACCTTCTTGAAGTTCTCGGTGATGAAGGGCGACATATTGGCATCGATATAGTTGGGAGTGTTGCCGAAATCGCGCGAAATAGGCAGAAGCAGGTCTTGGGCAATCATCCTTTCGATGATATACTCCGAAGGGCAGACAACATCGTAATCTTCCTGGCCTTTTTCAATGCGCGACAACATGGTCTCGTTGATATCAAAGGTCTGATAGATGACTTCCACCCGTTCGCCGGTTTGTTCATAATACCAGGTCTCGAATTCGTCCAGCGCCGTTTCATCGATGTAATCGGCCCAGTTGTACACTTTCAGCACAGTGCTGCGGTCGCCACAGGCGGCAAAGGCAAGTATACTCACCGCCAAAAGGAGTCCCCTAAAGATTCTTTTCATTTCTGTTTGTTTTTAGATTGTTTACTAGAACGGATATTAGCTACAATTAAAAGGGTTAATATGGTGATGAAAACAATAGACATCAACGGACGAAGTTCGGGCGTAAGACCGCCTTTGCGCGCATCGTTGTAGATAAAAGTGGAGAGCGTTTCCAGCCCCTTGTTGCCCTTGGTGAACACGGTCACCACGAAGTCGTCGATAGACATGGCAAAAGACAGGATAAAGCCCGTGAACATAGCCCCGCGCAGCTGCGGGATGATAACTTTGCGCATGGCTTGCATGGGCGTGGCTCCCAAGTCGAGAGCAGCCTCGTAGATATTGGGATTGAGTTGCATCAGACGCGGCATCACATTAAGCACCACAAAAGGCGTGCAGAAAGTGATATGCGCCAGCACCACCGTGGTATATCCCTGCGAAATGCCCAGCGAAACGAAAAGCAGAAACAGCGACACACCGGTAATGATATCGGGATTGAGCATCGGAACGCTGTTCAGAAAGCTGATGGCTTTGCGCTTGCGCCCACGCAGACTGTTGATGCCTATGGCCGAGAAAGTGCCCAAGATGGTGGCCACCAGTGCCGAAATGGTAGCAATGATGAGCGTGTTCTTCAAAGCGGCGCTGAGCGAATGAGAATTGGCCATGCCACCCGTAAACAGAGATTCGTAGAGTTTGGTGGAAAAGCCCGTCCAGTTGCCCAGGGCGCGCGCCTCGGTAAAGGAGAACACCACAATGATGACCAGCGGTGCATAGAGCATCACCAGCAGGATGTAGATATAGCTTTGGGCCAGAAATTTTTTCATATGGCAGTGCCTCCTTTCTTCATCTCGCCGGAGCCATCACCCGTAAACAGAGTAGTTAGCCCGATAATAGCCAGCATAATCAGTGCCAGCGCCGAACCGTAATTCCAGAATGAACTGTTGATATTCTCTTGAATGATGGTACCGAAAAGCTTGATTTTGTTGTTGGTAAGGAATTCCGAAATAGCAAAGGTGGAGATGGTGGGCATAAACACCATGGTGATACCGCTCTTGATTCCCGGCACCGACAGCGGCAGTGTCACCTTGCAGAAAGTCTGGAAGGGCGAAGCGCCCAGATCTTGCGCGGCCTCGTAGTAAGAATTGTCGATTTTGCGCAAAGTATTATAGATGGGATAAATCATGAAGGGCAGGAAGTTATACACCATACCGAAAATCAGCGTTCCCTCGCCCAGACCGATATTCAGGATGTCGAAAAGCTCCACGGTGGCCAGCGTGCGGATAAGCGCGTTGATGGACATGGGCAAGACGAAAAGCACGATGGTGATGGCCGAAGCGTTCAAATGCTGGTTGCTCAAGATATAGGCGGCCGGATAGCCCAGCAGCATACAGAGGGCCGTATTGTAAGCGGCAATCTCTATCGAATAAAGGAAGGTGTTGATAACCTCCGGCTCGTTGAAGAACTTCACGAAGTTCTGCAGGCTGAAGCCTCCGCCCACGCCTTGGAAGGCATAGACGAAAATCAGTATCAAGGGCAGCGCCACAAAAACCACCAGAAAGACGGCATACGGCAGCGCCCAGTTGGCTCGTTTGTTCATCGTTTAGGCCTCCTTTTTGCTTAGACGAATATCTTGGGCGTGGATATTGATGCCCACCGTATCGAGTTTGTCCCACACATCATTGGTATCGACATAGATTTTGTCGCCGCCTTCGGTGGTGATAGTCAGATGATAATGGTTGCCCTTGTAGAGGATAAGACTAACAAAGCCGCGCAGGTCGGAATCTTCCTTGTGGTCGAGCAGGTCTACCTTCTCGAAGGCCACGTCCACCGTCACCTTGTCGCCCACTTCGAAACCGGCAGTGTCACAGTCGAACACGGTGTCGAGGAAGGTCACTTCGCCCTGGGACGTCACTTCGCCGTCGAAGACGTTGCTCAGGCAGTCTTTGCGCATCACATGGATGTCGGCCGGCTTAATAATCATGCCCACTCTGGTGCCTTGCGGAAAGGCATTATAGTCTTGTATCATCAGTTCGTAGCCGTTGTCGGTATCCACGAAAATCTCGTTGTGTACGCCTTTGAAAGTGCAGCTCTTCACTGTGCCGGTAAACTGGGCACCATCGAGTTTGGTCATGATGTAGATGTCTTCGGGACGCAGCACCACATCCACCGCCTCGTTGGGGGCAAAGCCCTCGTCCACGCAAGCGAATTCGTGGTCGATGAACGAAACTTTGCGGTCTTCTATCATGGTGCCGGTAAGGATGTTGCTCTCGCCGATAAAGTCGGCCACAAAACAGTTCTGCGGCTCGTTGTAAATATCTTCCGGTGTACCGATTTGCTGTATCTTGCCTTCGTTTATCACCACGATGGTATCGCTCAGCGTCAGGGCTTCTTCCTGATCATGCGTAACGTAGACAAAGGTGATGCCCAGTTTTTGGTGCATTTCCTTCAATTCTATCTGCATATCCTTGCGCATCTTCAAATCGAGGGCCGACAAGGGTTCATCGAGCAGCAGCACCTGAGGCTGGTTCACCAAAGCGCGGGCAATGGCAATGCGTTGCTGCTGGCCGCCCGAAAGGGAGTTTACATCGCGATCTTCGTAATCGGACATACCCACCATCTTCAGTACCTTGGTCACTTTTTGGGCTATCACTTCGTTGTCTTCCTTTTTCAGCTTCAGACCGAAGGCCACATTGTCGTACACGTCCAGGTGCGGAAAAAGGGCATAGCGCTGAAATACCGTATTCAAGGCGCGCTTGTTGGGAGGCAGGCTCAGAAGGTCTTTGCCGTTCATTTCCACCTTGCCTTGAGTAGGCAGCGCAAAACCGCCGATAATGCGCAGCAACGTGGTTTTGCCACAACCCGAAGGACCCAGTAGGGTCACGAACTCGCCTTTCTTTATCTGCAGGTTGATATCGTCGAGCACCTTTTTGTTGTCTTCGAAGACCTTGCTTACATGCTCAATGTTGATGATGACATCACTGTTTTTGGTCATAGTGCTAGCGATTAAAAGAGGTCGAACAAATCGAGGAAATAAGTGGCACCCACGTTAAGCGAGATGCCTTGGGCATAGTTATTGGCGGCCAGAGCGCCGTGAATGCGAAGTTGCTCCAGAGGATAATAGTTGGCAAGGACTCCGCCAAAGAAGTAATCATGCTCCATCTGAGCCAAGGATGTCGGTACAAACCAGGGTTCTTCTTCGTAACCGAACACGTCCTCGCCGCTGCGGTTGCTTTCCCAGCCGCCCTTGAGGGTGACATCCATCTTGTCGCTGAAGCTGTATTTTACCGCAGCCATCAAAGTGGTTTCTTCGCTCAGAATCTTCTTAGCCTCGTAGCTGCGCGATATCCAATCGAGCGTCAGCTCTACCCGGCCGAAGGTAAAGCGGTTGCCGCTGGCGAACACATACATGTTGTCGGCCAGCGCCTGGGAAAGCGGGTCCTTGTATTCCAACAGGTTAAGCGACCAAATGGGGCTATACAGTCCGTACTCGCCCATCCAGTAGAGCGAATAGGTAAACAGGCCGCTGTTGTTGTACTCGCCAAAGGGCGACACTGTCCATTGCAGTGCCAGCGAGGTGCTTTCGTCGGGAGTGTCGTAGCCCACTGCCAAACCCCAATTATAAGTGTACAGGTTGTTCCACACCGTCGAGCTGAGGTTGTAAGTCATGTCGTAGTCGTAGTTGTCCTGGTCGAAGGAACCCAAGAGCAGACATTGCTTGCCGGCCGTCAGGCTGAAGCCCTCCAAAGAAAAAGTAAGGCTAGCCACGTCTACCCAGTTGGCATCGTCGCTGCGGCCTGTGTTTTGATACAGGGTGGCTGGCTCGGTGGACAACCAATGGTTCAATACCGAATAGGAAAAATGTTCTCCGAAATTTCCTTCGAACAAGGTATACAACGAAGTATTGCCAAAGTCTATTCCCAAATCGCTTCCTATATAGGGATTCGCCTCCACACGAGGCACCACCAGAAAGGAGTGTTCGTTCTCAGCGGGAAACAGGCTGCCGGCAAAGCAGCTCAAGAAAATCAACAAAGCAACAAATTTTTTCACTAGGCACTGTTCTTTAAAAGTCAATCAATCGGTTTCTTACAGGGTATAAAAAATGGAACCCTCCCTATTGCTAGGGCGATTCCATAATTTTGGCATATTACTGTTCCACACAGACCAGCCTCCGTAATCGTTGATACGGATGTCCAGAACGATACCCAGTGGGTCAGGAGGCACGATGAATCTCTTGAGTGTGGTCATGGCAGCTGCTTAGATTTTGTCCAGCGACTGGGCGATATCTGCAATAATGTCTTCAACGTTCTCGATACCCACCGACAGACGGATGAGGTCGGGATTGATACCGGCTTCGCGCAGCTGTTCCTCGCTCATCTGACGGTGCGTGTGACTGGCCGGATGAAGCAGGCACGAGCGGGCATCGGCCACGTGCGTTACCACGGCTATCATCTTCAGACCGTCCATAAACTTGATGGTGTCTTCGCGGGAAGCCTTCAGACCGAAACAGAGTACACCGCAAGACTGGCCGTTCTTGAACTGTTTCTGGGCCAGCGGATAATATGGGTCGTCTTTCAGGCCGCTGTACTTGACCCAAGCCACTTTTTCGTTGGCTTGCAAATATTCTGCCACCTTCTGTGCATTTTCGCAATGACGGGGTACACGCAGGTGCAAAGTTTCCAGACCCAAGTTCAGCAGGAAAGCGTTTTGGGGCGATGGTATAGAACCGAAGTCGCGCATAAGCTGTGCGGTAGCCTTGCGCATATAGGCCTCCTTGCCAAAAGCCTTGGTATAGGTAAGCCCGTGATAAGAAGCATCGGGCTGGGTCAGACCGGGGAATTTGTCGCCCTGAGCCTCCCAATCGAAATTGCCGCTGTCCACGATGGCTCCGCCCACTTGCGTAGCATGACCGTCCATGTATTTGGTGGTGGAATGCGTCACAATGTCGGCTCCCCATTCAAAGGGACGGCAGTTGATGGGCGTTGCAAAGGTATTGTCAACGATAAGAGGCACGCCGTTCTTGTGCGCGATGCGGGCGAACTTCTCTATATCCAGTACACAGCAGGTCGGGTTGGTGATGGTTTCGGCAAACAGACATTTGGTGTTGGGGCGGAATGCCTTCTGAATGTTCTCTTCACTGTCGTTTTGGTCGATGAGCGTCACCTCGATGCCAAGTTTCTTCAAGGTGCAGGTGAACAGATTGTAGGTGCCGCCGTAAATCTCGTTGGAGCATACAAAATGGTCGCCAGCTTGGCAGATGTTGAAAATGGCGTAGAAATTGGCAGCCTGACCCGAAGAAGTAAGCATGGCCATCACACCGCCTTCCAATTCGCAAATTTTGGCTGCGACAGCATCGTTGGTGGGGTTTTGCAGACGGGTGTAGAAATAGCCTTCGGCCTTCAGGTCGAAAAGGTCTGACATCTGCTGTGTAGAATCGTACTTGAAAGTGGTACTTTGGTAAATGGGCAGGACGCGTGGTTCGCCGTTAGAGGGCTTCCATCCTGCTTGTACACAGATAGTTTCTACGTTTTTTTTCATTGTTTTCTTGGCAAAATAGGGCGCAAAGATAATGCCGTGTTATAGAAAATCAAAATTAGCGGCGGCGTTTTTTATTTCACTTTTATGCGGAGGTTGGCCACGGGTTTCCGCGAAGAATTGCCCACACGCAAAATATAGTCACCGGATTCAAGCTTCCAGGCGCTTTGAGCCTCGTCCCAGAAAGCGAAAGCATCTACCGGAATATGCAGTGTTAGCGTCTGTTTTTCGCCGGCTTTGAGGAAGACTTTCTGAAAAGCCTTCAGTTCCTGGTAAGGACGGGACACCGAACACTTGGGGTCGGAAACGTACACTTGCAGCACTTCGGCTCCGTCGCGAGAGCCGGTATTCGTCACATCGGCCGTCAAGACGATGGTATCGCCTGCCGCATAGGTCTTGGCATCGCAACGCGCATTGCCGATGGCAAAAGTGGTATAGGACAAACCGTAGCCGAAAGGATATGCGGCCGGAATTTTTTTGGTATCGTGCCAACGGTAGCCCACCAGTATGTCTTCCATATACACCTGCTTGACTCCGTTGCCCGGATAGGACAGCGTGCCGTAAGAGATGGCTCCGTTGTCTTCGAGCCGTTTGGGGAAGGAGAAGGGCAGTTTGCCGCTTGGGTTCACATCGCCCGACAAGACGGCAGCGATGGCCTTACCCGCTTCGCTACCGGGATACCAAGCTTGCAGAATGGCCTTCACTTTGGGAGCCCAGGAGGTTTCAACGGCATTACCGCTCATCAGTACCACCACCACGTTAGGGTTGACAGCGGCGATATCGCTGATTAAGACCGGCTGGTTGAAGGGCAGTTCGTAGCTATAGCGGTCGGCGGCCTCGCAATCTTGCTTGTGATTCTTGTTAAGACCGCCCACGAAAATCACCAAGTCGGCCCCGGCAGCGGCGCGAACGGCCTGGGCATGCAGGCTGTCGAGGTTCTGCGTGGGTGTTCCTTCGTGCGAATACTGGGCCTTGCCCGAATCGTAGGCCTGCGCGAAAATGATTTCCGACTGCGGGAAGCGCTCCTTGATGGCCTGCAAAGGCGTGCTGATATGCTTGGGCTTGAGTTCGCTGCTGCCGCCACCCTGCATCAGGTTGCGTACGGCATTCTCCCCGATGACGGCTATGCGTTTGGGTGCCTGCTCAATGGGCAGTATGTTGTCTTTGTTCTGCAAAAGCACCATGCCGCTTTGGGCAATGCGCTGGGCGGCGAGTGCGTGCCCTTCATAGTCGAGCGCACCCCAGGGACGCTGCGGATCGAGCGTCGTTCGCAGCATCAGACGCAAAATACGGCGCACCTTGTCGTTGAGGTCGTCGAGGCTGTAGCTGCCGTCGCGCAAACCCTTCAGATAGGGGTCGGCCAAGTAATAGCAATTGAAATCGACCTTCGACTCGGTGGTTAGGCCGTTGGTGTAGGTTCCCATTTCCAAATCGAGCCCGTTTTCGGCCGCCTGGCGGGTGTCGTGGCAACCGCCCCAATCGGTGACGAAAGCACCGTCCCAGGCCCATTCGCCTTTGAGAATGGCGTTGAGGTACTCGTTATGGCAATTGTGCTGGCCGCGATATTTGTTATAAGAACCCATAAAGGTCCAAGCACCGGCATCGGCGGCAGCCTTGAAGGCCGGCAGATAGATTTCGCGCAAGGCTCGGTCGGAGACTTCCACCTCGATATTCCCACGGTCTATTTCCTGATTGTTGAGTGCAAAATGCTTGACGCAGGCTGCCACACCGTTTTCCTGTACGCCCTTGATATAAGGCTGCACCATAACGGAAGCCAGATAGGGGTCTTCGCCCATATACTCGAAATTGCGTCCGTTCAAAGGGACGCGGTAGATATTGACACCCGGCCCCAGTATCACGTCTTTCTTGCGGTAACGGGCCTCGGCACCCAGACACTGGCCGTAAAGATAGGACATCTCGGGGTCGAAGCTGGCCGCCAGACAGGTAAGCGCGGGAAAGGCTGTGACGGAATCGTTCTTCCACTTGGCATAACCCCAGTCGTTCCAGTTGATTTCGGCACGCACTCCGTGAGGGCCGTCGCTGTACCAAAGCTCAGGAATGCCCAAACGGGGAACACCGGCCGAAGTGAATTTGCCCTGTGCGTGGCAAAGGGCCACTTTTTCTTCGAGCGTAAGTTGTGAAAGGATGGCTTCGACCTTCTCTTCCATGGCGAGTTCATCGGAACACCAAAGGGGTTGTTGCTGTTGCACACGAGTTGTCTGAGCCAACAGAGCGACCGGAAGCAGCAGCGCGACGAGCAGTAGCCGGCACTTAGGGGAAAGATTGCTTTTCATGCTTGTTTCGTTTGAAAATTTAGTTGTCTCTACGCGAAAAATTGCCGCTAAATTAGCGTATTTTTGCCGGTTCTCCGCCATAAGGAGACCTACTCTTACCCCAAAATTTCAACTATGAAAAAGAAAAATACTCCTATCCTTCTGCTGACAGGCTTTTTGGGAAGCGGCAAAACCACCTTGGTGAACCGTATCCTGGGCAACAAGCAAGGAATCAAGTTTGCCGTTCTGGTAAACGACATCGGAGAAGTGAACATCGATGCCGACCTTATCCAGAAAGGCGGTGTGGTAAACCAGCAAGAAGGCAATCTGGTGACCCTGCAGAACGGCTGTATCTGCTGTTCGTTGCAGATGGACCTTATCAACCAGCTTAACGACTTGCACCGTCAGAACTTCGACTACATCGTGCTGGAAGCCAGCGGACTGAGTGTGCCGGCCTCCATCGCCCAGAGCATCTGCTCCATTCCCCAGATGCAGAAAGCCGGAGACTCCTACCCCTACATCGACTGCATTGTCACCATGGTGGATTCCCTGCGCATGCAAAAGCCCTTGGAAGAAGACCTGCAAGGCCTTATCGTGGAACAGATTGAGTTCTGCAACATCGTGCTGCTGAACAAGACCGATATGGTGAGCGGCGAGCAACTGGCCGAAACC
Source organism: bacterium (assembly GCA_963617485.1). GTDB lineage: Bacteria > Bacteroidota > Bacteroidia > Bacteroidales > UBA1402 > UBA1757. The sequence continues at coordinate 87,455 of CAVEPA010000002.1, forward strand.
AAGGCTTACATCCGCGCTCTGCAGCCCGTGGCCGACATCATCGAGTGCCAGTACGGCAATGTAGACCTCGACAGTCTGCTGCACACCGACCGCTTCCAGTTCGACAAGGTAGCCTCTTCGGCCACTTGGGTCCAAGAGCTGGAACACCACGACGCCCACCATCACCACGATGACGATGACGACGATGACTGCGACTGCCATTGCGACCACGACCACGATGATGAACATGAACATCATCATCACCACCATCATCATGATGAAAAGCCTTACGGCATAGAAAGTTTCGTGTATTACCGCCGGCCGCCCTTCGATATGAACAAGTTCGATTTCTTTGTCAACAACTTGTGGCCCAAAGGTATCCTGCGCGCCAAAGGGCTTTGCTGGTTTGAAGACCATCCCGACCTGTCGTGCATTTTCGAGCAGGCCGGCGACCAGAAGCAGCTGACCGAAGGAGGTTGTTGGTATGCCGCCGCACCGCCACAAGAATGGTTGGAGATTATCGCCCGCGACCCTCAGGCCCGCGACGATTGGGACGAAAATTATGGTGACCGTATGCAGAAAATCGTCTTTATCGGCAAGAACCTCGACAAGCACGCCTTGATTGATACCTTGGACAGCTGCCTGGTTACCGAATAGACCAGTTTGGCAATCCAACCTTTGCCGTTCGTTTCCGTTTTGGAAAACTTTTGACGGCTACGAAAAAATTACAATGCTCATTTTCAGGGCATTGTAATTTTTTTTGGAAAACTTTCATTTTTAACAGAAGAATTCAGTTGTCAAGTATTGTTAATTACTAAGCCCTGTGATACCTTTGCCATCACCCTATTCTGTCGAACAAAATCATCTAACAATAACGTTTTTAACCCACTAACCAACAATGAGCTCCGCCGAAATTTTCATTATCAAGCGTGATGGCAAAGAAGTTCCTTTTTCTATCGAGAAAATCAAGAACGCCATCGCGAAAGCATTCCTCTCGGTGAACTGTTTCGCCACGCAGGAAATCATGACTTCCATCCTCAGTCACCTGAACATCTACAACGGCATTACGGTGGAAGAAGTGCAGAACCAAGTTGAAGTTGCCCTTATGCAGGAACGCTATTATTCGGTGGCCAAGTCGTTTATGTTGTATCGGCAGAAGCATTCCGAAGACCGCGAGGTGCGCGACAAGCTTGCCTTCCTGATGAACTACTGCAACGCCCTGAACGCTGCAACCGGCAGCAAGTACGATGCCAATGCCAATGTCGACAAGAAGAACATTGCCACCCTTATCGGCGAGCTTCCCAAATCGAATTTTATCCGTCTGAACCGTCGTCTGCTGACCGACCGTCTGAAGGAAATGTACGGCAACGAGCTCGCAGACCGCTACCTTAGCCTGCTCAAGAACCATTTCCTCTACAAGAACGACGAAACCAGCCTGGCCAACTACTGCGCCAGCATCACCATGTACCCTTGGCTTATCAATGGCACCAAGGCTATCGGCGGCAACTCCACTCCCCCATCTAACCTGAAGTCGTTCTGCGGCGGGTTCATCAATATGGTGTTCATCGTATCAAGCATGTTGAGCGGTGCCTGCGCCACCCCCGAGTTTTTGATGTATATGAACTACTTCATCGGACTGGAATACGGCCAGGACTACTACCTGCGCGCCGACGAAGTGGTAGACCTCTCGAACAAGCACCGCAGCATCGACAAGATTATCTGCGACTTCTTCGAACAGATTGTCTACTCCATTAACCAGCCCACGGGTGCCCGCAACTTCCAGGCTGTATTCTGGAATATTTCCTACTACGACAAATACTATTTCGAAAGCCTGTTCAGCGAATTTGTATTCCCCAACGGCACCAAGCCTCATTGGGAATCGCTCTCGTGGCTGCAGAAGCGTTTTATGAAATGGTTCAACAAGGAACGCACCCGCGCCGTCCTCACCTTCCCCGTCGAAACCATGGCCCTGCTGTCGAAAGACGGTGATGTGCTCGACCAGGAATATGCCGACTTCACGGCCGAAATGTACAGCGAAGGTCACTCTTTCTTCACCTATATGAGCGACAACGCCGACTCGCTGGCATCGTGCTGCCGTCTGCGCAACGAAATTCAGGATAACGGTTTCAGCTATACGCTGGGTGCCGGTGGTGTGTCTACGGGTTCCAAGAGCGTGCTCACCATCAACCTGAACCGTTGTATCCAGCACGCCGTCAAGACGGGAGTGCCTTACCAGAACTACCTGCGCGAAATCATCGACATCGCTCACAAGGTTCAGCTGGCCTACAACGAAAACCTGAAGGACTTGCAGCGTAAAGGTATGCTGCCGCTCTTCGATTCGGGTTTCATCAACATCAACCGCCAGTACTTGACCATCGGCGTGAACGGTTTGGTAGAAGCCGCCGAATTCATGGGCCTCAGCATCAACGACAACCCTAAATATCTGGAGTTCGTTCAGACTGTGCTTGGCCTGGTGGAGGAATATAACAAGAAATATCGCAGCAAGGACGTGCTGTTCAACTGTGAAATGATTCCTGCCGAAAATGTGGGTGTTAAGCATGCCAAATGGGACCGCGAAGACCATTACTTTGTTCCCCGCGACTGCTACAACAGCTATTTCTACATCGTGGAAGACTCTTCACTGAACGTGCTTGACAAGTTCCGTCTGCACGGCCGCAACTACATCGAGCACCTTACCGGCGGCTCGGCCCTGCACATGAATCTCGAAGAGCACCTGAGCAAGGAACAGTACCGCCAGCTGCTGCGCGTGGCTGCCGAAGAAGGCTGCAACTACTTCACCTTCAACATTCCCAACACCATCTGCAACAAGTGCGGACACATCGACAAGCGCTATTTGAAGGAGTGCCCCGTTTGCGGCAGCAAGGATGTCGATTACTTGACGCGTATTATCGGTTACATGAAGCGTATCAGCAACTTCTCGCAAGCTCGTCAGGAAGAGGCTGCACGCCGTTTCTACGCTCCCAGCTCCAAGGTTCAAGCTTAGGTATGAAATTTGCCGATTACGATATTGTTTTTCAGGAGGTCCCTGGCGAAGTAAGTCTGGCAATCAATATTTCGCATTGTCCCAACCGTTGTCCTGGCTGTCACAGTGCCTATCTGATGGAAGATGTGGGCGAAGTTCTCGATGAGACTTCGCTCGCATCGCTCCTTGAGCGCTATGGCCGCGGCATCACCTGCGTGGCCTTTATGGGCGGCGACCGCGAACCTTTCGAAGTGGACCATTTGGCGCAATGGATACATCAGACGCACCCCACACTCAAAACTGCCTGGTATTCAGGCAAGGCTTCCCTACCGCAAGGCTTTCCCGCGACGCATTTCCAATACATCAAATTAGGGCCTTATCTGCAAGCGCAAGGCCCCTTGAACTGCCGTAGCACCAATCAGCGGATGTACCGCATACAAGCTGACGGCAGCATGGAAGACATCACTTCAGTTTTTTGGAAGAAATAAAGCCGTAGTCGTAGGCTAATTTGCCCGATGCGCGCAGCACCCGGCGGGGCGCATTGTTCATCCACACTACCCCTACACTGTTGCCTTCCTGTCCGATAATGAAACCGCCTTCGGCATCCCAGCTGATTTCCTGCAATTTATCTGCAAGCAGACTATATACGCCCTCGGTACTTTTCGAAGCGATGATGAGCGGCTCTTCGGGCACTATCACCTGACGGAAGAAGCTCTCCATCTTGTCTTGAATCAGGAAGTAATTGCTGTTGATGGAGTCGTTCTTGTCGATGTAGGGGTCGTGCTTCCAGCCTTTGAAGGTATGTAGTTCGGCGGGGATATGGTTGGCCTCGGCCCGCTGCTGAATGGGATATGAGCCGTACATCTTGTTGAACAGCACACGCTTGACGCTCCCCACCATCTTGAAAGGATAGTCGTAGTTGTAAGGCACGATATCGTCTTTGTCGCCGTGGAACGAAAGAATGGGCACCGAACGGTGGTCGAGCATGGCAATGTCGGAAATGGCACCCCACATGTTCACCACGCCCTTGATGTCGAAATGATGGTGATAGGCGTTGCCAGAACCGGCTACGCCACCCAGGTCGGGCAAACCGTCGTCAGGAATGGCATAGGACGAAGCCGGGCGGAACTGGTCGGACATATAGGCCAGATTAAGCGCCGTGATGGCTCCAGCACTGCTGCCCGCCACAAAAATCATGGAAGTGTCTATGCCGTAAACATCGCGCTTTTCCACCAGGAAACGCATGGCGGCGTGAGCGTCCTGCAGGGCCCGGTAGGCGGTGCGCTCTATCGATTCGAGATTCACCCTGAAACCCAGCCGATAATTGATGGAAGCCACCACATAGCCCAGCGAAGAGAAATATTCGCCCCAGCGCACATACTTGGGATTGATTTTGGTTCCCTTGTAGAAGGCACCGCCATGGATGAGCATTATCAGCGGACGATGTTCCAAGACATCATCCTGCGGGGTGTAGATGTCCATACACAGGTCAAGGTCGCGCTGCTCGTCGGTTTCGCGCAGTTTGAGCAATAAATCGATGGTATTGTCGTCTTCGAAAGCCACCTCGTCCCAATAGCCCCTAGCCTTTCCATAACAGATATCGCTGACGGCATCCACCCGATAACAGGGCTTGCGATAGCGGGTATTGGCATACGAGACAAAGGGCTGCTGACGATAGAGTTCGAAATGGAAAGGCATCTTTTGGACAAAAAGGCCCAAGGATATCTTGCCGTCGGCTGTAAAGCCATCGCTGTCGAAGGACGAGAGCTTGAGATTGCGGTTAAGTAGCTTGTTGCGCGTCAGGAACTCATCTTTTCCGCTAGGCAACGCCGCTTCTATATATATAGTCTTCTTGTTGGTCTTAAGCTTGAAGGCTACGCTGTCGGCCCGACTGGACGAAATGTCCAGATAATGGCCGCTGAGCAGGATGTCTTCGTCTTCTACCAGCATCGATTCCAGAAACACGGCATAGGGATGACCATCGATATCTCCCACATAGATGTTTCCTTCGAGGCTTACTTCGTCTTTACACGAGCTACACAGACATGCCAACGCAAACAGCAAGGCTACAAACAAGGACCTGGTTTTCATATTCTTGGTTATTTTACAGATAACTTAGGATGATATCTCCCGTCGGAGCATTTCGAATGCCTGCATGGCACTGCGGCAGATAACGCGCAAACGTCCGCCGGAAGGTCCGAAATGAAAACAACGGCTGCGCACGCCTTTGGGCGAAGCCACAGCTATCCAGACCGTGCCCACAGGCTTGTCTTCGCTACCACCATCGGGACCGGCTATGCCCGATGTAGCCACAGCATAGTCGGTATGGAAGAGTTCGCGCACATGAGCGGCCATAGCCTCTACCACCGGCTGGCTGACAGCACCGTACTTCTCCAGCGCCTCAGCGTCCACTTTAAGTATGTTTTGCTTGATTTCGTTGGCATACGACACCACCGAGCCTTTGAAATAGGCCGAACTGCCCGGCACCGAGGTAATCTGATGTGCCAGATAGCCGCCAGTACAGCTCTCGGCCGTCGACAGGGTCTTGCCTTTTTCGCGCAGCAATCTGGCCACCACACAATGCATAGGCAGGTCTTCTGTAGCGAAGATATAGTCTTTGGCGATGGCGCAAAGCTTGTCCACTTCGCTTTGCATCTCGGCTTGGAGCCGGTCGGGGTCGGTGGAACAACCCGTCAAACGCAGACGCACAACACCGCTGTCGGGCAAATAGGCCAACTTGATATGGGCAGGCAAGCGCGTTTCCCAAGGCTCCAGCAAATCGGACAGACTGCTCTCCCCTATGCCGATACACTCAAGGGTGCGGCAAAGATAATGTTCGCCGGGGCGGAAGAAAGCCGACAGACGCGGAACCACTTCGTTCTGCATTAACTGTTCCATTTCGTGGGGTACGCCGGGCAAGGAAATAAGCACTTTGCCGTCTTTTTCCATCCAAAGGCCGGGTGCCGTTCCGCAAGCGTTAGGCAAAACAAGGGCGCTTTCGGGTACCATAGCCTGCTCACGGTTGGTCTCGCTCATGGGCACGCCTCTGGCCTTCAGCCAAGAAGTGACAAAATTGAGCGTCGGTTCGTGCAGCGCCAGCCCGGTATTGAAGTAGCGACAGATGACTTTCTTGGTGATATCGTCTTTGGTGGGACCCAATCCACCGGTCAGAATCAGAGCGTCAACTTGGGCGAAAGCTTCGTCTATTTCGCGATAGATACCTTCACCCTCATCGCCCACAACAATGGTTTTGTCCACAAAGAAGCCCTGCGAAAGGAGCAGCTTGCTCATGACGGCGGCATTGCTGTTGATAACCTGCCCTATGAGCAGTTCGTCACCAATGTTTACTATTCTGATTTTCATCGTTTTTACAGATTACTCAGTCTAGCTGATTTTCCCCATGGCTTTGTCTTTCGACAGGAAAGTATCATAAAGAACCAGCAACACATCCACTACAACGATAACCATGACGCCGGCCAAACCGGGAAGGCCGCGTAACAGGTCGCTGGCAGTCGGTGCCAGAATCACACCTATGCCGGCCAGAGCATTGACAGTTCCGTGGAAAATGGCCACTGCCACCGCAGAGCGGCACTTGATACGGAGATAGTTGGCAATCGGTGTCACCGCCAGACAGAAGAGTATCATCATCAAGACGCCTGCCAAAGGATGCGCGGGATAGTTGTGTCCCATCAGAATGACGGGAGCGTGCCAGATACCCCAAATCAAGCCGATATACAGCGTGGCTTTCCAAAACGACTGTCCCTTAAATTGTTTGAACAGATAGCCGCGCCAAGCAGATTCCTCGAAGAAAGCGAAAACCGCATTGATGGTAATACCGGCCAAAAGACCTGACAAAGCCGTCACACCGAGCATAGGCATAGGCAATTTGTCGATGCTGGCCTGCATGATAGCCAAGCGATCGGGATTGTCTTTCACCATTTCCAGAGAGGCTTCTTCCATCGAAGAGAAAACAGCCAGATGAAAGATGTTTTTGCTGCACCAAACGGACAACATCACCAAAAAGACGGGCAGCAACCAAGCCACAAGCCAGGTCCAGTTGAAACGGAAGGAAAAGCCCATAGACGCAGCCGAAATGTGACCTTCTTGTTTTTTCATCATGATCAGAACAAGAACAAACGGCACGACCATATAGAGGGTGCAGAATCCCTGCATACCGAGTATATTCACTTTCAAAACATGCGTGAACAGCCAATAAAGAGCCGCCAATACATAGGATGTAAGGCAAATGGCCAGACTGATTTGATTCGTTTTTCTCATTGTCGATTATTTCTTTTTGGCGATTCTTTTTTCGTGGAAAGCAATCTTAAGCTGGAATTTGGATTTTCGGAAATCCAGCCGCAGGAAACGGCGTGCAAAACGCATCTGTATTTTCTTCTCGCGTATCTGACTGCGCATTTCCAACCTTTCCTTCTTGGTTTCCAGTTTTTGCTTCTGCGCGGGTGTTTTGGCCGAAGCTAGACGCATTTCCGCCTTGTCGATGCGGGCCTGATAACGGTCGGCCAGTCGCAGAAGCCGCTCCTGCCTGCGCAAATCGAGCATTTTGCGCTTGCTTTCCAAACGAAACATTTTGCCTTCGAGCGAGGCTATCTTGTGTTCCTCGATAAACTGGGTGAACACCATGCCTCGGGTCTGAGTAGTTTCCACCTTGTTGTAGATTTCCTCAATCAAGCTTTGGTATTTCTTGAGCAAAGGCACACGACGCAGCTTCAAGGTTGGCGACAGGAAGCCATTCTGCTGGGTCCACTCATCGGCTACCAGACGGAATCGCTTTATCTGTTCATGGGGCGAAAGCTCACGGTTCAGTTCATCGATAATCTTGCTGTAGAGCTTGTACACCAAGTCTTCGTCCACCAAGGTGGCGTCGTCGCGATAGTGCACGCGGTTGCGGTTCGACCACGACTTGAGTTCGGCAAAATTGGGCACGATAATGGCCGAGGCAAACTTCTCGTTCTCGCCTATCACCATAGCCTGTTCGATGAAGTCCGACTCTTTGAGCTTGTTTTCGATGGGCTGCGGAGCCACGTATTTACCGGCCGAAAGCTTGAAGATTTCCTTCTTACGGTCGGTTATCTTCAAGTAGATACCATCAACAAACTCGCCGATATCGCCCGTATGCAGCCAGCCGTCTGCATCGATAACCTGCCTGGTATACTCAGGATCCTTGTAATAGCCCAGCATGACGTGCGGTCCACGGGTCAGAATTTCACCCTCGTCAGAAATCTTGGCTTCCGTTCCGCTAAGCACCACGCCCACGGTACCGATTTTGCACTGTCGGGTAACAGGATTGTTCACCGCAATTACCGGCGACGATTCCGTCATGCCATAGCCTTCGTACACACAGATACCGGCAGCCGAAAACAGACGGATGTAGCTCTGCTGTAGGGCAGAACCGCCGCTAATGATGGTCAGATGCTTACCGCCCAAGCTGTCGCGCCATTTCGAATACACGGCCTTGTCGTAGAATTTTTGCCAGATATTGTACCAGATGGACTTGCCGGAATAATCCCAACGGTAGCCGTGGTTAATGGCCCGCTGATAAACCTGACGCGAAAAGAACGGCAGTTTCTTGCCGGCGGCGAAGACCTTGCCGGCGATGGTTTCCAGCACACGCGGCACCGTGCAGAAACCGTCAGCATGGATTTCCTTCATGTTGTCGGCGATGGTGCCTATGCTTTCAGCATAATAAATGCTGATACCTTTGTATTGGTAATGATAGTTCATCGAACGCTCGTAGATGTGGCACAGCGGCAAGAAGCTCAACATCTTGTTTTCGTGGTTCAGCGGCATGTGCTTGGAATGAGCCAGGAAGTTCGATGTCAGGTTGCGGTGCGAAAGCATCACGCCCTTGGAATCGCCCGTGGTACCGGAAGTGTACACCATGGAGCAGAGGTCGTCGGCCTTGATGCCGCTTTTGATTTCCTCCACGATGGCTTGGTTTTTCTCGCTGTTCTCTTGTCCCAACTTGACGATATCGCCAAAATAGTTCACCCCCGATATCGAATCGAAAGAATACAACACGGGCGGATTGTCCAGCTGCTTTAGGGCCGGTTGCACGCGCTTGTACTGCAAGGCATTGGAAACGAACAGGTAAGACGGTTCACAATGTCTGAAGATATGCACATTGGCTTCGGTGTTTAAGGTAGGATATACAGGCACATGTACGGCTCCCAGCATGGCCAGGGCCATATCCATGTAGTTCCATTCGGGACGATTGTTGGTGATGGTGATGATTCTGTCGCCTTTCCTTACACCAAGTTCGTAAAGACCATAGGCCAGAAAGTGTGCTTTTTCGCGATATTCTTGCGTGCTGATTTTAATCCAGACACCATTACGTTTTTCGGCTAAGGCATCTTCTTTGGGATATTGTTCACACATCCAGTCCAGAAGATCGAAAATTCTTTTGATTTCCATAGTAATATTAGCATTAACGGGCAAAGGTAGATTATTTATTTTGTTGACCGGAGGTTTTTGCCAAAAAAGATTTGTATTACCTTTGTCGTCCATTTCGAAAACGACAATCATCATGGCTCTTCAATGCGGGATTATCGGTTTGCCTAATGTCGGCAAATCCACGCTTTTCAACTGTCTTTCAAGCACCAAGGCGCAAGCTGCCAACTTCCCCTTCTGCACCATCGAACCCAACGTGGGTGTCATCAACGTGCCAGACGACCGTTTGGCGCAACTGGCCAAGCTGGTGAATCCAGGCAGAATCGTACCCGCCACTGTAGAAATTGTCGATATTGCCGGTCTGGTTAAAGGTGCCAGTCAAGGTGAAGGTCTGGGCAACAAGTTCTTAGGCAATATCCGCGAGTGCGATGCCATTATCCATGTGCTGCGCTGCTTCGACGATGAGAATGTAACGCATGTAGACGGTAGCGTCGACCCCGTGCGCGACAAGGAAATCATCGACTACGAGCTGCAGATAAAAGACCTGGAAAGCATTGATGCCCGCATCGGCAAGGTGCAGAAACAAGCCCAAACGGGCGGCGACAAGCAGGCCAAGGTGGCTTACGAACTGCTGCTCCGTTACAAGGATGCCTTGATGCAAGGAAAATCGGCCCGCACCGTAACGCCCAACAACAAAGACGAGGAGAAGATTGCCCACGAGCTCTTCCTGCTCACCAACAAGCCGGTGATGTATGTCTGCAATGTGGACGAGGCTTCGGCCGTCAAAGGCAACCGTTACGTCGATGCCCTGCGCGAGGCCGTCAAGGACGAGAACGCCGAAGTGATGATAGTGGCTGCCAAAATCGAGTCCGAGATTGCCGAATTCGAATCGGCCGAAGAGCGCGATATGTTTCTTTCCGAACTTGGACTGAGTGAATCTGGCGTGAACCGCATCATCAAAGCTGCCTACAAACTGTTGAATCTCAGCACCTTCCTCACCGCAGGCCCTATGGAAGTGAAAGCCTGGACTTTCCGCAGCGGCAGTAAGGCTCCCGTTTGTGCCGGTGTCATCCACAGCGACTTCGAAAAAGGCTTCATCCGCGCCGAAGTAATCAAGTACGACGACTACATCAGCTATGGTTCCGAACAGGCTGTCAAGGAAGCCGGCAAGATGAGTGTCGAAGGCAAGGACTACATCGTGCAAGACGGCGACATCATGCACTTCCGCTTTAATGTATAGCGGGCTGAAAAAGCGCTTCCCTACTAGCTCTTACCCCGAATTATCTTCTTGAGGTCGTTGAGTTTATTCAAGGCCTGGATGGGTGTCAGGTTGTCCACATCCAAATTGATGAATTCATCCCTGATTTGTGAAAGCACCGGATCGTCCAACTGAAAGAAACTCAGCTGGTAACCTTCGCGGGTTTGCGCAAGATCTTTCACGGGTTTGGCATGCACTTCAGCCTTGCCCGCCTTGCATTTCTGGTCACTTTCGAACTGTTCCAGAATCTCGTTGGCCCGCTTGACGATGCTCTGCGGCATACCCGCCATTTTTGCCACGTGAATACCGAAGCTATGTTCGCTGCCTCCACGCACCAACTTTCTCAGGAACAGCACCTTGTTATCTTTTTCCATCACGGAGATATGGTAATTGCGTACCCTCGGGAAGGATTTTTCCATTTCGTTGAGTTCGTGATAATGCGTGGCAAACAAAGTTTTGGCGCGGCTTTTCGGATGCTCGTGCAAGTGTTCTACAATGGCCCAAGCAATGGAAATACCATCGTAAGTGCTGGTGCCTCGGCCCAATTCGTCGAAAAGAACAAGACTCTTGTCGGATATGTTGTTGATGATATCGGCGGCCTCGGTCATTTCTACCATAAAAGTAGATTCGCCCAGCGAAATGTTGTCCGATGCCCCCACACGGGTAAAGATTCTGTCTACCAAGCCTATGCTTGCCGACTCGGCAGGTACAAAACAACCCACTTGCGCCATCAACACAATTAGGGCCGTTTGCCGGATAAAAGCCGATTTACCGGCCATATTCGGACCCGTAATCATCAGAATCTGCTGCTCACGGTTGTCGAGATGCACATCGTTGGCAATGTAGTCGCTCTGGCTGGCAAGCTGCTGCTCTATCACCGGATGACGGCCGGCAACGATGTCTATGGCATCGCCGTCGTTCATCACCGGACGGCAATAGCGGTATTGCTGCGCCACTTTGGCAAAGGAAAGCAGGCAGTCTGTTTGGGCCACCACTTGCGCATCGTATTGCAATACACGATGATAGCTTACCAAGTCGTTGACAAGACGCGAGAAAATCTCACTTTCAATCTGTGCGATACGGTCTTCGGCACCCACAATCTTCTCTTCGTATTCCTTAAGTTCGGGCGTTACATAGCGCTCGGCCGACACTAAGGTCTGCTTGCGTATCCAGTTTTCCGGCACCTTGTCCTTGTAGGTGTTGCGCACTTCGATGTAATAGCCGAAAACATTGTTGTAGGCTATTTTCAGGCTTGAAATACCTGTGGCTTGTATTTCGCGTTCCTGTATTTTCTGCAGATATTCTTTGCCGGAAGTGGAAAACTCACGAAGCTCGTCCAGCTGCGCATCTACGCCGGAACGTATCACCTCTCCCCTATTTACAGCTATGGGCGGATTGTCCACTATCTCCTTTTCAATGCGGTTGTACATCTCATCGCAAGTATCCACTTTTTCCATCATAGCCATCAATTCAGGACAAGTGGCATTTTCTTGCAAATAATTCTTTATCAGCTTGATATATTTGAGTGACTGCTTAAGATAAACCACATCGCGGGGTGAAATTCTACCAACGGAAATCTTGGAAACCATACGTTCCAAATCGCCTATCTGCGTCAGGTTTTTGTCGAGGAACTCTTTGGTTTCGGGGTCTTTGAAGAAATACTCCACCACATTCTGACGACGGTTGATTTCCTTAAGATCTTTCAAAGGAAACAGTACCCAGCGCCTGAGCAGACGTTTTCCCATAGCTGTGGAAGTCTTGTCCAGCACGTCCAGCAGGCTCTTTCCGCCCTCGTTGATACTTTGACAGAGTTCTAAACTGCGGATGGTATAGCGGTCTAAGCGGACAAACTTGTCTTCGTCTATACGGGCAATATTTTGGATATGGCTCAATTGATGATGTTCGGTCATATCCATATAGTAAAATACCGAGGCACTGGCTATGATGGCCAAATCGAGATGCTGGATACCAAAACCTTTCAAGGACGCTGTTTGGTAAAATTTAAGCAATCTTTCCTGTGCGGCATCCATCGTGTAAACCCAGTCTTCCATTTCGAAACGAGCCGCCTGACAATGAAAATTCTCGTTGAACAAGGCTCTTTTAGACCGCTCGTAAATGATTTCTTTGGGCATAAAGGAACTGAGCAGCTTGTCTATGTATTCAAAATTGCCTTGGGCAGTTAGAAACTCACCGGTGGAAATATCCAAAAAGGCCACCCCTGCTTCTTGTTTTTCGATGTGCAAAGCTGCCAGAAAATTGTTTTCTCCGACATTGAGCACAGCTTCATTGGTAGAAACTCCGGGCGTAACCAGTTCTGTAACACCTCTTTTTACCAGTTTCTTGGTCTTGCTAGGATCTTCCAGCTGGTCGCAGATGGCCACGCGAAAACCTGCCCTTACCAATTTGGGTAAAAATGAATCCAAGGCATGATGGGGAAAACCAGCCATCTCTATTTGACCGGCAGCCCCGTTCGATTTATGTGTAAGCGCCAAGTTCAGCACTTCAACCGCCGTCAAAGCATCCTTACCGAATATTTCATAAAAGTCTCCTACCCGAAAGAGTAACAGTGTTTGCGGATATTTGGCCTTTACGTCGAAATACTGTTTTATCAATGGAGAATCGTTGTCTGTAGCCACCTTTTTTATTTCTAAATGTCAATAACTTGGCAAATAATGTTGATAAGTTTTTCAAAAATAAATTTTCATTATCCGTTTTCATTTCCAGATAATCGTTTTTCCGGAAAAATCAAATTATCGACTCTTTATTTATTAAAAACTTATCAACGGCTCTAAACAAGTTATTAACCATGTTACAAAATTATTACTATCTGTTTTTCAAGGATTTTCTTCTGTTTGTCAACATTATCCACAGCCTATTATCATCATTGAATATTTATAATTTGAATTTTGGAATAAATATGGACTGTTGACAACTTGCTCACTTGGTGAATTGCCGCTCATCTAGCCAGTCGAGTACCAATTTTTTCATCGTTTCGTGATAACGGAAGTTTTGATTGAAACCGAAACCATGACCGCCTTCGGGGAAAATATACATGCAAGCAGGTACTTTGTGCTCTTTTAGTGCATGATAGAACAGTATGGAATTTTCCGGAATAACGGCTTTGTCGTCGTCGCATAAAAGCAGCAGGCAGGGTGGACATTGTGCAGACACTTGCAAATGGTTGGAATACTTCTCAACGAGTTCCTGTTTGGGCTGTTTACCCAGCAAAAGATTGCGTGAACCTTGATGCGTGATGCCTTCCTGCATGGAAATGACAGGGTAGAAGAGCAACATAAAATCGGGACGGCACAGCTTGGACTGGATACTATCCAAATATACGAAATGGGTGCCGGCTGTAGAAGCTAGATGACCGCCTGCCGAAAACCCGGCTATGCCTATCTTATCGGCATCGATATGCCATTTATCAGCATTTTCTCTGACAGTTTTGATGGCTTGGAAAGCATCTTTAACCGGAATATCGCAATGCTCGTTGGGCAGGCGGTATTTCAGTACGATGGCGGCTATTCCGTTGTCGCAGAACCATTCGGCAAAATTGAATCCTTCTTTGATGGCTGTCTGATAGTAGTAGCCGCCACCAGGGCAAATGATAACAGCTGCGCGGGTGTTCTTATCCTCCGAAGGCAGCATGACGCTTATCTGCGGTACACTGACATTCGAAATGCGTCCCTTGTCGCTTACCAGTTCATCTTGTACGATGCCGTTACTCTCTTCAGGGCCGTTGGGCCAGAGGTCCATCACCTGATAAACATAAGATGAAAATACCATCAAAATACTTAGTAAAGTGTTCATATTCAATTGTAATAATAATTAGAACAAGCTTTTTAGTGTGCTTCTAGCCAGTTGTTTCCATAACCGATATCAGCTTTAAGCGGTACCGACAAAGCCATGGCATTTTCCATTTCGCGTTGCACCAGCGCTTTTACCTTTTCCAGTTCCTCGCTGGGAACCACGAAGTCAAGTTCATCGTGAACCTGGATAATCATCTTGGTTTGCAGCTGTTCTTGTTCTAAGGACTTGAAAATGTTAACCATAGCAATTTTAATGATGTCGGCGGCAGTGCCTTGAATAGGAGCATTGATGGCGTTGCGTTCGGCGTAGGCTCTCACCACGGCATTGCGCGAAACAATGTCCGGAAGATATCTTTTCCGGTGAAACAGCGTTTCCACATATTGATTTTCGCGGGCTTTTTCTATCGCCTCGTCCATAAAGGTCTTGATGGCAGCGTATTTGACAAAGTATTCATCGATAATGCTTTTGGCTTCTTTACGGCTGACGTTCATCCTTTCGGCCAAACCAAAAGAAGATATGCCGTAGATAATGCCGAAATTGGCCGTTTTAGCTTTGCGTCGCATATCTGGAGTAACTTCGTCCAAGGGAAGATTGAAAATACGGGCAGCCGTAGCTTGATGAATATCTTTTCCGCTATGGAAAGCCTCAATCATATTCTCGTCTTTCGACAAATGGGCCATAATTCTGAGTTCCACTTGCGAATAGTCGGCCGACAAAAAATAGTAGCCTTCCTTCACGCTGAAAACGCGGCGCATTTCTTTGCCCATTTCGTCGCGCACCGGGATGTTTTGCAGGTTAGGATTGCTCGAGCTGAGCCTTCCCGTAGCGGTAACTGTCTGGTTGAAAGATGTATGAATCTTGCCAGTGCGTTTGTTGATAAGGTTGGGAAAACTCTCCACGTAGGTACTCAGCAACTTTTTGATACCTCGATAATCGAGTAGGAGCGGCACGATAGGATGCTTGTCCTTGATGCTTTGCAGCAGTTCTTCCGAAGTGGAATACTGTTTATTGGTCTTGGTTTTCTTAACCTTAGCTTCTATACCTATTTTATCAAACAGTATTTCACCAACCTTCTTGGGCGAATTGATGTTGAAAACCTCGTCGGCTAGGCTGTAAATCTGCTTTTCCAGTTCAGATAGTTTGGCATTCAGCTCGTCGGCAAAGACCTTCAAGGCTTGCGTATCGATGGAAACTCCTGTGTATTCCATATCGGCCAGCACGTAAATGAGTGGCATTTCCACTTGATAACACAGGTATTCTAATTTTTCTTTTCCGATATTCTTTTGAAGGATAGGGTAGAGCAGGGTGTTGATAGCCGATTTTTCGATAGCATTTTCTATGGACTTTTCATCATCTTGCACTTCAAAGTCGAATAAGCTACCCGTTTGAGCAGCCGAAGTTTCATTTTTTGAAAAATGGTAATGAAGGTAAATTTCGGCCAAGTATTCCTGCTGATGATTCATTTCGGGTTGTAGCAGATAATGTGCCACCGAATTGTCGAACAAGTTTCCTTTTACTCGAATGCCATAGCGTTTTAAAACAATAATGGAAAATTTCAGCTGGTTGCCTATTTTGATTATATCTTCCTTTTCGAAAATTTGGGCCACTTGACGAAAATTATCTTCAGGGCAAGGGTAGGGGAGAAAGTAATGCTCTTTTTCAGACAGACTGATGGCCACACCGCTCAATTGACAGTTCATAGCATCGGAGTTGTCGCAATTCAAGCTGAAAGCAAATTTTTTCCTGTCAAAAGTTTTGCTCAAAAAATCGCCTATAACAGCTTTGTTGTCAAGCCTTTGATAATCGGTAACGATGAATTTTACCTCGCTGAGATTTTCATATTGCCGATTTTCCGAACACTTGTCCGCATTAATTTCATTGTCGAAAGCCGAAAAAAGGTCAAGTTGCAGCTCTTCCTTCTGAGGCTGACTGTCGTTTTTGAAAATAATGCTCGGATTGCTCAGTTCTATTTTTGTCGATTTGTTTTTTGGATTCAACAAAGCAGTGTCGCTGATTGTTTGCTGAGGATTGACAGTGACAGTTTCGTTATTTGTTTCGCTGTTGGAAAACTTCCTTAACCATGACCTAAATTCCAACCTTTCGTAAACGGGCATCAATTTAGTTTCGTCCTTAGTATGTATTCTGAAATTATCTTCATCGAAAGGAAGGTCGATGTCAGTTTTGATAGTGGCTAAAAACTTGGAGAAAACAATCTTGTCCTTATTGTTTTCGATATTGTTTTTCAGACTTCCTTTGAGCTTGTCGGTATGCTCGAGCAAGTTTTCCACATTGTCGAAATCTTGTAGTAATTGCTGAGCGCGAACTTTACCAACGCCCGGACAACCGGGAATGTTATCGCTGGCATCGCCCATCAAGGCCAGATAGTCGATAATCTGTTCGGGATGCTTGAGACTGTATTTTTCACAAACTTCCTTAGGCCCCAAAATGTCGAAATCCGAACTGCCATAGCGAGGTTTATAAATGAAGCAATGCTCGTTTACCAACTGTCCGTAGTCTTTGTCAGGAGTCATCATATATACGTCAAACCCTTTATTGACAGCGATTTTCGACATAGAACCAATAACATCGTCGGCCTCGAAACCGTTTATTTCAAGGATAGGAATACGATAAGCTTCCAGTATTTGCTTGATGTAGGGAATAGACCAGCGGATGTCTTCGGGAGTGGCTTCACGTTGCGCTTTATAAGCTTCAAAGGCTTCGTGTCGGAAAGTTTTTCCCGCCGGATCGAAGGCAACTGCCAGATGGCTGGGCTTTTCTTTGCGCAATAAGTCCTCCAGCGTATTCACGAATCCGAAGATAGCCGAGGTATTTTCTCCTTTGGAATTGATTCTCGGATTCTTGATAAAGGCATAGTAGGAGCGGTATATCAAGGCGTAAGCGTCGAGCAGGAATAGTCTTTTGTCCATGCGGTTTGTTTTAAGAGCCTCAAAATTACATAATAAAAAGAAAAAATGTATTTTTGCGCTTCATTTAGAACGTGATGATTAGCAAAATACGCAAACCCGTCGATTGTTATTTCGAACAGTATACTGCTGCCTTGAATCAGGCGATGAAATCGGATATATCTGTTCTTAATGATATCGACAACCATTTGCGAAAATCGCGTGGTAAACAGTTGCGTCCTTTGCTGGTTTTGCTTTCCGGTGCCCTCTGTGGTGAGGTGAACAAAGATACCATTGCTTCGGCCGTTGCCCTTGAGCTCTTGCACACTGCCAGCCTTATTCACGATGATGTACTTGACGATGCTATGGAGCGTCGCTCGCAGCCTTCTGTCAAGGCTCTTTGGGACAATAAGGTTGCCATTCTTTCCGGCGATTTTTATCTGTCCAAAGTTTTGCAGATTATATCCACTGTTCCTCTTGATATTATCGTTTCTATCGGGAATTTGGGTGCCGCTTTGTCTGAAGGTGAAATAGAGCAGTTGTCGCTTTCTAAACATTTTTCCGCTCAGGAGTCGGACTATTTCGATATTATTAGAAAAAAGACCGCCTCACTTTTTTCCACTTGTACTTTTGCCGGTTCTCGCAGTGTCAATGCCGATAGTTCGACCGTAGAACGCCTTAAAAACTTCGGTGAAATCCTGGGAATTATCTTCCAAATCAAAGACGATATTTTCGATTATTTCGAAAGCAATGAGCTTGGAAAACCCATAGGCAACGACCTTGCGGAAGGCAAACTCACACTTCCTTTGCTCTATGCCTTGTCTCTCGAAAATAGCAAGGCTGAAGACTATAAGCGTCTTTTGGCATCTTCTGATTCTTTAAGTTCGGCTCAAGTGCTGGAACTTTATCGTTTTGCCAAGGATATGGGCGGAATTGAATATGCCGAAAAAACGATGGAAAGGTTTAAAAACGAGGCCCTTGAACTTTTATCGGTCTTTCCCGATTCCGATGTGAAGCATTCTTTGCTGCTTTTACTTGAGTACTGTATTGAGAGGCATCACTGACGATGGCTATTGCAGTTTGGAGTTTTCCAAATGTCTGGTTTTATCCCGTTGAGTTTTCTTTTCAAGGTTAGACGCAAAAGCTTGGCTTAAATCTACTCCTGTCTGATTTGCCAGACAAACGAGAACCCATAGAATATCGGCCATTTCATCGGCCATATTATCTTTTTCCTCGCCTGTTTTGAATGACTGTTCGCCATATTTTCTGGCAATAATTCTAGCGAGTTCTCCCACTTCTTCGCTCAGCAAAACCATGTTGGTCAGTTCGTTGAAGTAACGTACACCATACTGCTTGATCCAGACATCCACTTGTTCTTGTATTTCTTTCAGTGTCATATTTTGATAGTTTGAGAGTACTCAGTATTGTTTCTGTTTCGAGTCTATCCAGATGCTTACCGGACCGTCGTTGACGAATTCTATCTGCATGTCCGCGCCGAATACGCCCGTTTTTATTTCTTTGTTGACATATTGCTGTATTTTTTGACAGAAGGCTTCGTAAAGAGGTTTGCTTATTTCTGGTCTTGCCGCTTTGATGTACGATGGGCGGTTGCCTTTGCTGGCATTGGCTTGTAGCGTAAATTGGCTCACGACCAGCACTTCACCGTCAATATCCTGCACCGAGCGGTTCATGACACCTTGCTCGTCTGCAAATATTCGCAGCATGGCCGCTTTCTTGCTTAACCATTCAATATCTTCCTCATTATCAGTTTCTTCGATACCAACTAGGATAAGCAATCCTTGCCCTATGCTGGCATGCAGTTCCTGTTTTATATATAGCTTTGCGTAGCTTGCACGTTGAATTAAAATCCTCATAATCAGTTATTTATGTAGATTATTCCAAATAATTTCCGATTTGCTTTTACCAATGCAGTCGCTAATGGCTTTTTTGCTAGCCTGTTTGATGCCGTTGATACTCTTAAATTCCTTGAGCAATTTGGTTTTGGTCTTTTCTCCGATGCCTTCAATGTCGTCCAGTTGAGAATGAATCTGAGCTTTACTGCGCAGGTCTCGGTGAAAAGTGATACCAAACCGGTGAGCTTCATCGCGTAAGTGTTGGATGATTTTCAGGCTTTCGCTACGTTTGTCTAAATAAAGAGGGATGCTGTCGCCGGGAAAATAAAGCTCTTCCAATTTTTTGGCTATGCCCATCAGTTGTATTTGGTTTATTTTTTCTTGTCCAATTCTTTTATCTTCGTCGCTCCAATCGTCGAATAGGCTGTTTTCCGTTATTTTCGACATAGCGATAACGGCCGAATGTAATTGGCCTTTACCGCCGTCAACTACCACTAACTGAGGCAGTTCTGCTTCTTCTTTGAGCAAACGGCTGTATCTTCTGGTCAAAATTTCTTCCATCGAAGCAAAGTCGTTAGCACCCACCACCGTTTTGATTTTGAAATGGCGGTAGTCTTTTTTAGACGGTTTGCCTTGCTTGAAAACTACGCATGAAGCTACCGGATTGGTCCCTTGGATGTTAGAGTTATCGAAGCATTCGATATGCCAAGGTATTACTTTCAGATGTAGTTCTTCTTTCATCTTGGTCATAATCCTGGTGCTTCTTTGCTCTGGGTTCAGCTTTTCCTGCTGTTTCATCAGGTCCAGCTTATATTGTTTGACGTTCCGTAATGAAAGTTCCATCAATTGTTTGGCGTCGCCTCGTTTCGGAACGATAAATTCCAGCCCATTTTCTGCAAAAGCTGGAATAAATGGCACCAATATGCGCTTGTTGTTGCTTTCCATGCGTTGCCTTATCTCAAAGATGCCGCTGGCCAATATCGACTCTTTTTCCTCTTCAATCTGTTTTTTGTACTCTATGGTATAGGTTTGTACGATAGACCCATTGGTGATGTTCAGATAATTGATAAAAGCTGACTGCTCGTTTTCATCGTACGAGAAAATGTCGATATTGCTAAGATGAATGTTGGCAACATGTGATTTGCTTCTGAAATTTTCCAGCAGCGCCAGTTTGTCTTTGAATTCCTGTGCATGCTCGAAATTCAGTTTGTCTGCCGCTTCGCGCATTTCTGTAACCAACAGGCTTTCTATTTCCTTTATATTACCCTTGAGGATTTCCCTTATCTGTTTGATATTTTCATTGTATTCCTCTTCGCTTTGACGTCCTACGCAGGGAGCATTGCATTTTTTAAGGTGATAATACAGACACAACTCGTAATCGCCGTTGCTGATGCTTTTTTCATCGAGAGCGTGAGCGCAGGTTCTAATGGGATATATTTTCTTGATGACATCGAGGATGGTGTGCACCATGGGAACTGAGCTGTATGGTCCGAAATATTCGGAACCGTCGCGCACGATTTTCCTTGTCATGAAGATTCTGGGAAACCTCTCTTTTTTTATGCAAATGCTGGGGTAGCTTTTGTCGTCTTTTAGCAGGATATTGTACCTGGGTTTATATTGCTTGATGAGGTTGTTCTCCAGCAATAGTGCCTCCATCTCGTTGTCGACGATGGTGTATTTGATGTCGGCAATTTTACTGACCAGTATTCTTGTTTTCGGAGAATCTTCGTGCTGTTTGTTAAAGTACGAATGTACGCGCCGCTTCAGGTTCTTGGCTTTGCCTATGTATATGATGTTACCGTCTTTGTCGAAATACTGGTAGATACCCGGATTGTCGGGTATTCTGTCGAGTATTCTTTGCAAGTAGGTGTTCGCTTTTATCATCTCTTTTTACGTAGGCTTATGCTTAGCTCAATCTTGATGTTTCACGTGAAACAATTTTGACTTATCTCAGAACTATCCTGTGAAGACTAGCGCTTGAAGTTTCCCATTTTGGACAACTTTTGATTATTGCGACTTTTCAAAGTTCTCTCTTTTTGATAACTATTTTTCTTTTCAACCTAATGAAAACCATCCTTTTGGAAAATTGTTTCACGTGAAACTATCTGCCCAAAAGCACCAACAATACACTAATATCGCTGGGTGATACTCCGGGAATGCGACTGGCTTGACCCAAGGTTTCCGGCTGAATTTTCTTCAGTTTTTGTCGGGCTTCGAACGAAAGTGATGCGATGTCCTCGTAATTGAATTTGCCTGCAATACGGATATTGTCGAGGCGCAATATCTTATCGGCTTGTTGCTGCTCACGCTCGATGTAACCCTGATATTTGATTCTGATTTCGGTGGCTTCAACAATTTCTTCCCGGCGATTGGGAATGCGATCAAGCTCTTCGCGCAAAGCTGGGATGTGTTCTTTCAACAAATCGTAGGTAAGTTGTGGGCGCAGAATCAAGTTGCTCAGACGCACGCCTTGTTCCAGAGGAGCCGTACCAAAACTAGTCAGCGCATCGTTGATGTATCTGGCCTTGATGGCATAGCGTTGCGTGAAATCGTAAAGTCTGGCAATGGCAGCCTCTTTGCTTTTCCACAAATCGTAGCGTTCCTTGCTGGCCAAGCCCGCCCGGTATGACTTTTCGGTAAGACGTGCATCTGCGTCGTCTTGACGTAGCAGGATGCGGTATTCGGCCCGTGAGGTAAACATACGGTAGGGCTCGTCAACACCTTTGTTGATAAGGTCGTCGATAAGAACGCCGATATAGGCTTCGTTGCGGCTAAGCACGAAAGGCTGGCCGCCGTGGCAGTGAAGGTGTGCGTTGATACCTGCGATGAGCCCTTGTCCGGCGGCTTCTTCGTAACCGGTAGTGCCATTTATTTGCCCGGCAAAGAATAGTCCGTCTACCAATTTGGTTTCCAGGCTAGGCTTTAGTTGTGTTGGGTCGAAATAATCGTATTCTATGGCGTAGCCCGGGCGGTAAATATGTACATCGCGGAAGCAGGGAATGGCCTGGAGCGCGGCCAGCTGCGTGCGGAAGGGTAGTGACGATGAAAAACCGTTAAGGTAGTATTCTTGGCTGTCCACGCCCTCCGGTTCCAGAAAGAGCTGATGTTGGTCCTTATCGGCAAAGTTGACAATCTTGGTTTCGATGCTGGGGCAGTAGCGAGGTCCGATACTCTTGATTTGCCCGTTGTAAAGGGGAGATTCCGCCAAATCGTCGCGCAGGATGCGGTGTACTTCCGGGTTGGTGTAGCAGATCCAGCAACTGCGTTGTGGCAGGGGACGTGCCTTGAAATCGAGATAGGAAAATTTGTGGAAATCGTTTTCGCCCTGTTGCTCTTCCATCTCGTCGAAATGAACACTGCGGGCATCAATGCGGACGGGCGTGCCGGTTTTCATACGGCCAACACCGAATCCGAAATCGCGCAGCTGGTCGCTTAAGTGAAGCGCTGCGGGTTCGGCCACGCGTCCGCCGGAAATCTGGCTGCGACCCACATGGATAAGTCCGTTCAGGAACGTGCCGTTGGTCAGCACAACACTTTTGGCGCTGAACTCGATGCCTAGTGCGGTCTTTACTCCCTTCAGTTGCTTTCTGTCGAATATGAGGCTGGTTACCACATCCTGCCACATGAACAGGTTGTTAAGGTTTTCTAGAATGTGCCGCCACGCCAGAATGAACTTTTGTCTGTCGCTTTGAGAGCGAGGACTCCACATAGCCGGACCTTTCGAACGGTTCAGCATTCTAAATTGGATGGCAGTTTGGTCGGTAACGATGCCCGTATATCCACCGAGAGCGTCTATCTCTCTGACTATCTGTCCTTTTGCTATTCCGCCAATGGCCGGATTGCAGCTCATCTGGGCTATCTTGTTCATATCCATTGTGATGAGCAGCGTACGCGAACCCATATTGGCCGCAGCCGCAGCAGCCTCGCATCCGGCATGACCTGCGCCAACCACAATGACATCGTAATCGAATCTCATATCAGAATCACCTACTTAATTGAATATCAATCAGTTAAATCTCTTAATAAGCCCAAGGCTTCCTGTTCGCGAACTCGCATATTGGCGGCATCAACATCGGTTTTGTCCTTGAATCCGCACAGATGCAAAACCCCATGAACCATCACGCGCATTAATTCTTCTCCGTAATCGATGCCCAGCATCCGGGCATTTGAAGCCACCGTTTCCAAGCTGATGAAAAGGTCGCCCGAAACCCGTTGTCCTTCATCGTAGTCGAAGGTAATGATGTCGGTATAGTAGTCGTGACCCAAATATTCGACATTCACTTGCAGGATTCTCCTGTCTGAGCAGAAAATGTAGTTGATATCGCCCAGTTTCCGGTGATGGAAGGCGGCCACCTGTTTCAGCCAACGAAGCATTAGGGGCTCGTCGATGGCCGGCATGGCAATATCGTCTGCGGTATAACGTATCATAATTAGCCGAAAAACAAGTAACAAACTAAGATAGCAGCCACTACGCCTGCAAAATCTGCAATCAGTCCGGCACCCACGGCATAACGCGTTTTCTTGATGCCGACCGAACCGAAATACAAGGCGATGATGTAGAAGGTGGTGTCGGCAGCTCCCTGGAAGAGGCACGACAGTCGGCCGGCAAAGGAGTCGGGTCCGAATTCACGCATAGCTTCAACCATCATGGCACGGGCACCGCTACCGCTCAGCGGTTTCATAAAGGCTGTAGGCAAAGCATCGACAAAGCGGGTGTCGATGTTCAAGGCGTTGAAGCACCAGGCGATGCCGTCGGTGAGCAGGTCCATAGCTCCCGAAGCGCGCAGTACACCGATACCCACCAACATCCCCACCAGATAGGGTACTATTTTGATACAGGTCTCGAAACCGCCTTTGGCACCATCAATAAAGGCTTCATAGACATTGATTCTCTTGTAAAGTCCGCCCACCATAAAGGCCGTGATAATGCCCAGCAGCAGACTGTTGCTCAAGATGCCGGAAGCCCGGTTCATGCTTTCTTTGTCCATAGAGGCAAACCAGATGACCAAGGCTGTTATCACCGCCAGAATACCGCCCATCCAGCCGATAACTGTCTTGTTCCACAAGTTGAGTTTCTGTTTGATTCCCACATAGATAATGGCCGTGAGCGTAGAAACGAAGGTGGCGATAAGAATGGGGATGAAAACGTCGGTAGGGTTGGCGGCACCCAGAATGGAGCGTTGCGCAATAATGGACAAAGGAATGATGGTAATGCTCGAGGTGTTGAGTGCCAGAAACATAATCTGAGCGTTAGAGGCAGTGTCTTTGTTGGGATTCAGCTCCTGCATGCTCTGCATGGCCTTCAGACCCATGGGCGTTGCGGCATTGTCGAGCCCCAGCATGTTGGCCGAGAAATTCATCACCAGTTCCCCGTTGACGCGATGGTTTTTGGGCAGTTCGGGAAAAAGCTTTTCGAAAAACGGACCGACGATGCGGGCCAGCAGGTTCACCGCACCGGCGCGTTCCCCGATTTTCATGAATCCCATCCACAGCGTCATGATACCTACAAGCGGCAGGCAGATATCCATCACGGCGTATTTGGCCATATCGAAGCTGCTAGAAATGACTCTTTCAAAAACACTGGCATCGCCAAAGAAGATGCATTGCACCAAAGCTACGATGAAAGCGACAATAAAGAAGCCTACCCAAATATAATTCAGTACCATGGCGAATCAGTTCTTGATTTTATAGGACGATAGATCTTTCTTGTAGACCGTCAGCAGGAAGATGCCCAATAATACAGTCCGGGCCAGTAGGCGCAAGACCAGATTGTCGATGGGAAGCCACATGCCGATGACGAATAGAACTAGGCTGAGCAAGGTGTAAAAACCAGCCGATTTGATATCGTAGTGGATGGGGTAGTACTTCTGTCCCAGCAGCCAGCTAACGAGGGTCATGACAAAGAAACAGCCCAGCGATGTCCAAGCAGCGGCAACATAGCCGTAGCGTGGCACGAAAACGATGTTGCCCAAAACAGTCAACACACAGCCAATCAGCGAGATATAAGCACCCCATTGCGTACGGTCACTCAGCTTGTACCACAGCGACAGATTAAAGTAGATGCCTTGTAGCAGGTAGCAGACCAGCACGATGGGCACCACCACCAGACCCTCGTGATAAGTGCTGGAAATGATGTACTTCAGAATATCAATGTAGAACATCACGCCCAGAAAGATAAACCAGGCGAAGATGATATAGTATTTCATGGCTTCCACATACGAGGCCCTGCGGTCTTCCCCCTGATTGCGGGCAAAAATAAAGGGTTCGTATGCATAGCGAAAGGCCTGGGTGAACATCATCATAATGATGGCTATCTTGTAGCAAGCTCCGTAAATGCCCAATTGACTTTGGGCCAGGGCTTGATCATCGAACAGATGTTTGAAGATGATTTTGTCGAAAGACTGGTTCATGATACCTGCAATGCCCAGCACCAGCAGCGGCAGCGAGTAAGACAACATCTTGCGCCACAAGCTCTTGTTGAAACCTCCTTTCACTCTGCAAACCGGAAGCAGGGCAATAAAGGTGACGGCCGTCGAGAATACATTCGACAAAAAAACGTAACCTACGCCGAAATCTGGACGGTAAAACCAAGAAATAAGTTCGGGTCTGACAGCCTGAATTTTGGGGCATATCCACAGGAAAAACAGATTCATGACGATATTGACCCCAATGGAAAGCAACTTTAGGCCGGCAAACTTCATGGCCTTGTTCTGATAGCGAAGGTAGGCGAAGGGAATGCAGCAGAAGGCGTCAACAGCAACAATTCCTATCATCATGCCTACGAATTCAGGGTGCTGGCTATAGCCCATGAATCCGGCAATTTGCGGCAAAAACAGCCAGCCCAGCACGATAAACAGCGACGAGGTTCCTGCTAGGCTGATAAGGCTGGTGGAGTAGACTTGTTTGGCGTTTTCACCGGCTTTGTTCACAAAGCGGAAGAAGCCCGTTTCCATGCCGTAGGTCAAGATGACGATAACCAGTGCCGTCCAGCTGTACAGTTCGGTAACCATGCCGTACTCGCCCGATTCGCGGAGCGTGTAGGTGTAAAAAGGAACCAGACACCAGTTCAGAAAACGTCCGATGATGCTGCTCAGTCCGTAAATGGCTGTGTCTTTGAATAAAGATTTGATGCTTGCCATATAATGTGATGATGCTATCGTCTGTTAAAACAGTTCCAGGTCTTTGCCCATCGGCGTGCGGCCAAGGTGCTTCCAGGCCAGTTCCGTCACTTCACGGCCACGCGGTGTGCGCTTGATGAAGCCTTCTTGAATAAGGAAAGGCTCATACACATCCTCCAAAGTACCCGGGTCTTCGCCCAAAGCCGTAGCAATGGTGGTAAGACCAACCGGTCCGCCCTTGAACTTGTCGATGATGGTCAGCAATATCTTGTTGTCGATTTCGTCCAAACCATAGGTGTCGATGTTGAGTGCCGACAAGGCGAAACGTGCGATTTCCAGCGTGATACGGCCGTTGCCTTTCACCTGTGCGAAATCCCTTACGCGGCGCAACAATGCGTTGGCGACACGTGGCGTACCCCTGCTGCGGCGGGCTATTTCGATGGCAGCTTCCAGGTCGCAGGGAAGCTGCAGCAACCGGGCCGAACGCAGGACAATGTCCTTCAAAATGTCGCTTTCGTAGTAATCCAGGTGGCAATTGATGCCGAAGCGGGCTCGGAGCGGTGCGGTAAGCATGCCGCTGCGGGTGGTGGCTCCAATCAGGGTGAAGGGGTTCAAGTCCAAACGGATAGAACGTGCGGCCGGACCTTTGTCTATCATAATGTCGATGCGGAAATCTTCCATGGCCGAGTAGAGGTACTCTTCCACTACAGGGTTTAGGCGGTGAATTTCATCGATGAAAAGCACATCGTGTGGCTCAAGCGAGGTCAGCAGACCGGCCAAGTCGCCAGGTTTATCCAGCACTGGTCCAGAAGTAATCTTGAAGCCTACGCCCAGTTCGTTGGCGATGATGTTGGAAAGTGTGGTTTTGCCCAATCCTGGAGGGCCGTGCAGCAGTACGTGGTCCATAGGCTCTTCGCGCAGCTTGGCGGCAGAGACGAAAATCTCCAGGTTCTCCACTATCTTTTTCTGACCGCTGAAATCGGAAAAACGCAAGGGGCGCAGGGCCTTTTCGATTTCCCGTTCGCTTTCGTTAAGATACTGGTTCCTAATATCGAATTGATTGTCCATAAGAGAGACTGCTTGTCAAATATTAAACCTTCAAAGGTAATATCCGAACAAGCTTTTTGCAATAGCGTTTTATCAAAAAAACGGGCGGGGAACAGACCCCGCCCGTCAGACGAAAAAGCGATGAAAACTCAGTTAGAAGCTGATTTCATCGATATTATTGCCCAAATTCCGGTAGTCCTTGTATTCGTTAGGATCGGTACCGTTCAAATATTCTTCCAGATTGGTATAACCATCCTTGTCGTTGTCGAGCTTGCCATCGGCAGGATTTTTGGGGTCGAGGCCGTGCTGCTTTTCCCAAACGTCGGGCATACCGTCCTTGTCGCTGTCTTTCAGTACCTCTTTGGCCTTGAAAGTCATTTCGGGATAACCACCCACCTCGGCAATATCCTTGATGATACCGGTTTCGGTGAGCGTTTTGCCGCTGCGTACCATTTCAACCACGCGGGCATCGACGGCATCGCGCTTGGGCAGGGTGGCACCTGCATGAGCCAGCACCGATTCGAAAGCTTCGTAAGCCGTTTGGTGCGGGTCCACTGGCCAGCCTTCGAAGGGTGTGTTGACGCGAGCCAGTTTCTCGTTGCCGCGCATGCCTTTCCAGTTTTCGTTGGTCACTTCCTGATTGTCGTGCATGACGTTGCCGGCCACATACCATTTGCCGGGGCGATTAGCGGGATTGGCCTGAGTATCGTACCAGTCGCCTGCAGCCCAGGCGCTGCCCGGAGAATACATGTGGCGCTCCTCGATGCGTGCGAAAACGGCGCGCATATTGTCGTTGGTGGCAGGTCCGGGTTTGTAGTAGTTGTTGATGACGTTAATCAGCGAAGTTTCATCGCCTCCGTCCATGGTGCGGTGACGCCAGTTGAAGATGACGTTGTTGCGAAAATCGAAGGCTCCGCCCATACCGATGGAAGGATTGCGTGCTGTGTTGCAGGCAAAGAGGTTGTGGTGCTGGGTGGAAGGATTACCGCCCCAAGTGCCGCCGAAAGCGTGGTTTCTGGCATTCAGCGCTTCGCTGGAGATAGTCCATTGTATGGTGATGAACTTGGCCGGATCCTTGATTTGGGTCTTGCCGTCAAGCGAAGGTCTCATATGACGGTAGAGCGAAATGTTTTCGTCCATACCCCAGCTGGTGGAACAATGGTCGATGATGATGTGATGGTCGGGATTACCGCCGATGTTGTCGTCGCCCTGGCCGCCTTGCGGAACACCACGGCGCACGCGGATATGGCGCACAATAACATCGTGCGTGTTGATGTTGAAAGTACCGGCAATGCAGATACCGTCGCCGGGAGCCGTTTGTCCGGCAACCGTGATGTAGGGCGAATTGATGTTCAGGTCGGTGTCCAGTTTGATGATACCGGCTACTTGGAAAACAACAGTACGGGGACCGTCTGCCTCTAGCGCTTCGCGAAGGCTACCGGGACCTTTGTCGTTCAAGTTGGTGACAATATAGACATCGCCGCCGCGACCGCCTTGGGTAAACATACCGGCACCCCAAGCACCGGGAAATGCGGGGATAACGCCTTCAGGCAATCTAGGAGGATGAGGAGGAATCTGTCCGGGTTCCGGCACGACGCTTTCGCTTTCGGCCACCTGGGCATTTGTCATTGCCGACATTAAAATGGCGATGGAAAGGGCAAAATACTTCAGTGTTGAATGGAAACTTTTCATAAAAGATATAGTTAAACAGTTAGTAGTTGTCTTCTGGCAAAGAAAAAGAAAATGCCTTGTACGGGAAAGGCAACAAAGACTAAACTATGTTAAGGAGTCCAAGAGTTCGCGGCAGGTTTTGTGCAATTGCGGATGACGGAAGTCGGGGGCTATTTCTGCCAGCGGACGCAACACAAACTCACGTTGCTGCAACAGCGGGTGGGGAATGCAAAGGTCCGGCTCGGACAACACCAGTTGGTCGTAAAACAGAATGTCAATGTCGATAAGGCGGTCTTGATACGCTCCGTTTTGGCTTTTGTGCGTCCTCCCCAACTGCCGTTCGATGGCTTGGGTCTTTTGCAGACATTCGTGTACATCCAGCGGGGTTTCCACGGCAATGCAGTCGTTCAGAAATTCGTTGTCGGAGGTATAACCCCAAGCCTTGGTCGTATAAAAAGCCGATTGGACCAGCACGTGTCCAACCGACTTTTCAATAAGTTGTATGGCCTGTTGAAGGTTGGCCTGCCTATTACCCAGGTTGCTGCCTAAGCCTAGAAAGAGCCGGGCCATATCAGTCGATAATCAGCAGCGCATCGCCGTAACAACCGAAATTATAGCCCTCCTGCAGTGCGACATCGTAGGCATGCATCACGTTCTCGTATCCGCCGAAAGCCGTGGTCATCATCAGTAGTGTGGAGTAGGGCATGTGGAAATTGGTTACCAGAGCATCGGGCACACTGAATTCGTAAGGCGGGAAAATGAACTTGTTGGTCCAGCCGTCGAAAGCCTTCACATGACCATATCCTCCCACCGACGATTCTACTGCGCGGGCAACGGAAGTGCCAATGGTACAAATCTTGCGTCCGGCATCTTTGGTGGCGTTGATTTTGGCGGCATTCTCCGCTGTGATGAACATTTGCTCGGAATCCATCTTGTGCTTGGTAAGGTCTTCTACGTCGATTTCGCGAAAGCCGCCCAAGCTGATATGCAAGGTAATATAGGCATCTTCAACCCCTTTGATTTCCATACGCTTCATCAGTTCACGGCTGAAGTGAAGGTTGGCTGAAGGAGCAACCACGGCACCTTCGTTGCGGGCAAAGATGGTTTGAAAATTCTCGGCATCCTCTTCGCAGACCGGACGCTTGATATAACGTGGAATAGGCGTTTCGCCCAAAGCAAACAGCGCCTGCTTGAACGTTTCGTGGTCGCCATCGTAGAGGAAACGCAAGGTGCGGCCTCGTGAGGTGGTATTGTCGATGACTTCGGCCACCATGGAATCGTCTTCTCCGAAATACAGCTTGTTTCCGATACGGATTTTGCGGGCAGGGTCAACCAGCACATCCCACAGGCGGAACTCCTCATTCAGCTCGCGCAGGAGGAACACTTCAATCTGAGCTCCGGTCTTTTCCTTGTTGCCGTACAGACGTGCCGGAAAAACTTTGGTGTCGTTGAAGACAAAAAGGTCGCCTTCATCGAAATATTCCAGAATGTTCTTGAAAACTCTGTGCTCAATTTCACCGGTCTTTTTGTGGAGAACCATCATCTTGGCTTCGTCACGGTAAGTGGCGGGCTGCTGTGCAATGCGCTCTTCGGGCAAATTGAATTTGAATTTAGACAGTTTCATAAGGGCGTTGTATAAGTTCGTTTTTGAATTTCACAATGTCGAGACACTGCTCCACGCGGACATCTCCCACACGCGTACGTTGTAAGGACGTCAGGTAGGCGCCACAGTGCAGGTCTTCACCGATGTCGCGGGCCAGAGCCCGTATGTAAGTGCCCTTGCTGCATACCACGCGAATGGTAGCCAAAGGCCGTTGCTGCTCGTTTCCATCGACAAAATCGAGCAATTCTATCTCGTCTATCACCAGCGTCTTGGGCTTGAGGTTCACCTCCTCGCCGTCACGCGCCATATCATAGGCTCGTCTGCCTTGTATCTTGCAGGCCGAGAAAACCGGCGGCACTTGCTCGATGCAGCCCACAAAATGCTTGAGCGCTTCTTCCACCTTGGCCTCCGTTATATGCGAATAGTCGTAGGTTTTGTCTATGGGCTTTTCCATATCGTAAGAAGGCGTGGTGGCACCCAATTCCAGCGTGGCGATATATTCTTTGGTCTGGTATTGAAACTCCTCAATGCGCTTGGTGGCGCGTCCTGTGCAGATAATCATCACTCCCGTGGCCAAAGGGTCGAGCGTACCGGCATGCCCAACCTTGAGCTTCTTTATCTTAAGGCCTCGGCAAAGGGCGTAACGCACATCGTTCACCAACTTGAAGGAGGTGAAACCCAATGGTTTGTTGAAATACAGTATCTGACCTTCCTGATACTCTTCGGCCGAGAGGATATGCATGGTTTAAAACAAGGGTAAAACGATGGCCAAAATGCCGGCGCAGGCGCAATAGATGGCAAACCAGATGAGCTTGCCTTTTTTCACGATATTCAGCATCCATTTGCAAGCCAGACAACCCGACACGAAAGCCGTGATGAATCCGGCTGCCAAGGCACCGAAAGACAGTCCGTTCTGTGAAGCGGCAGCAAAGTCACCGCCGACGATATTGAGGAACATCTCTCCTAGAATGGGGATGATGACCATGATGAACGAAAACTGGGCGATGTTTTCCTTTTTATTGCCCAAAAGCAGGCCCGTGGCGATGGTGGTGCCGGAACGAGACAAGCCGGGCAGCACGGCGCAAGCCTGGGACAATCCGATAATGAAGGCATCACGCCAGGAGATTTTTTCTTTGGTGCGAGGCTTGGCAATATAGGTGAATCCCAGCAGTACGGCCGTGAGCAAAAGCATACAACCGACCAGCAGCAGGCCGTTTCCGAAGAAACTCTCCACATAGTCCTTGAAGAACAATCCCACAATAAGGATGGGTATCATCGAAACAAAAATCTTCATCAGATACTCCATTTCATCGTTCCATTTGAAACGGAAGAAATTCTTGATGAGGCCCCAAATCTCCTTCCACAGGATGACGATGGTACTCAAGACCGTGGCGGCATGTACCGTAGTGGTGAAGAGCAGGTTTTCCTCGCCGGCTGTGCCGAGGATGTAGTTCCCGATTTCGAGATGTCCGCTGCTGCTGACGGGCAGATATTCAGTGAGTCCCTGTACCAGCCCAAGGATGATGGCTTCCCAAATAGACATAGAAATTCGTTTTGATTATTTGTTGCGGTTTTTCCGTAAAATGCCGTAGACAACTACTGCAAAGCCCACGAAGGCCACTGCGGGAGCTATCACGATACGGCGTACACTGAAAATATCGGGGTTGTATGCCTCTTTGGTGGAAGGCGCTCCCATCATCAGCAGAAAGCCGATAACGACTAGGGCAAAACCTATGCCAATCCACAGAAGATTCTTTCCGCCTAAGGCAAAATTCTTGTTTTCCATATTTTACACATAATAAAGTTCATCAACAGACATATTCAGAAAGCGGTTCACGGAGAAAACCGTGGCGATGGCACTGAGGAAAATGCCCAGCACCAGCAAAGCGCCCCCAATCAGTAGCATAACTTCCGTTCCCACCATGGCTTGCAGACCAGGGAATATCTTCTCGATACTTACGATGGAAAGGTAATAAAGCCCGAACGCCAGAATGGCGCTGACAATACCGCAACGGATGTTTTGCCACACAAAGGGACGGCGGATGAAACTCCGTTTGGCTCCCACCAGACACATGGTATGGATAAGGAAGCGCTTGGCATAAATCATAAGGCGTACCGTGTTGCGGATAAGCAGTACCGATATCAAGGTCAGCACCACAGCAACCACCAGCAGCACTTTCCCGATGGAAAGGATATTTTTGTTGACAAGCTGGATGAGGTCCTCGCGATATACTACCTCCTGAACATATCTGGGAGCCGACAAGGTATTCACCGTCTTTTTTATCTGGTCGATACTGGTGTAGCCACTCTTGAGCTTGATTTCGATGGTAGCGGGTAGCGGATTGTAGCCCAGCAGGTCTTCGGGACTTTCGCCCAACTCCTGACTTAGCTCTTTAAGCGCCTGTTCCTTGCTGATGTAAGTGTGTTCTTTGGCCCATTCCGATTGGGAAATCCGTTTGCGGAAAGCTCTGAGTTCCTCGGCACTGATTTTGTCTTCGAGCACCACGGTAAGTGAAATGTTCTCCTTGGCCGAACGGGAAATGTCCTGTGCGAAAAAGGCCAAGGTCATCATGACGGCAAAAAGCAACAGCACCAAACTGATGCTGATGGTGGCGGTCAGTCGGGAGCCGAAAACGCGGCTGCTGGTGCGTCGTAGTTTTTTACCCATGTTTTTCTGCGCAAGTTTTTCCCAAATTCGGCGCAAAAGTAGTTATAAAAACGCGAAATTGTTACGCAAAACCCTAATTATTTGACGATTTCGCTTTTGACGATTTCGCCCAGAAGCGTGGCCGAAGAACAGTCCAAAATCTTAACATCGACAAAGTCACCCACCTTGGCCGATTCTTTAGGAAAGACAACCGTCTTGTTTTTCTCGTTTCTACCGCACATTTGCTCGCGCGAACGCTTGGAAAAACCCTCGACCAGCACCTTGTAAGTCTTGCCGATTTCCTGACGGTTGCTTGCTGCCGACAGCAGGTTTTGCGTTTCGATGATTTCTGCCAGACGGCGCAGCTTCACTTCTTCGGGAACATCATCGGGCAGATGCTTGGAAGCGTAGGTGCCGGGGCGTTCCGAATACTTGAACATGAAGGCCGAGTCGAAGCCGACTTCGCGCATTAGGCTGAGGCTCTGTTGATGGTCTTCTTCCGTTTCGCTGTGGAAACCGCAGAAAATATCGGTGGAAATGCCGCAATTGGGAATAATCTCCTTAATGGCCCGGATGCGCCCCAAGTACCATTCGCGGTCGTAGCGACGATTCATCAGTTTGAGAATGCGCGAACTTCCCGATTGCACCGGCAGATGGATATGGTTGCAGATATTGGGATATTTGGCGATGGTTTCAAGCAATTCGTTACTCATATCCTTGGGATGCGAAGTGGTGAAGCGTATCCACATGTCGGGAGCGGCTTCAGCCACCATGGCCAGCAGTTCGGGAAAGTCGGTTTCGCCGAAATGGTAAGAGTTGACGTTCTGTCCCAGCAGGATAACCTCCTTGAATCCTCTGTCCTTGAGGTCCTGCAGCTCTGCCAGTATGCTTTGTGTGTCGCGGCTTCGCTCCCGTCCGCGGGTATAAGGTACGATGCAATAGCTGCAGAAGTTGTTGCAGCCGCGCATAATGGAAATGTAGCCCGAAATCTGCTGGTGGCCCAGACGCATCGGCACGACATCACGATAGGTTTCGGTGGTGGATAGCTCGACATTTACCGCTTTTTCGCCCATTTCAACGCTAGAAATCAAATGGGGCAAGTCCATATAGGCATCGGGGCCGGCCACCAAATCTACTCCGTAGTCTTGGGTGAGTTTTTCCTTGAGACGTTCTGCCATGCACCCCAAAATGCCAATCATCGGGCGGCCTTTTTTCTTCATGGCTGCCAAGGCTTGCAGGCGGCTGAAGATTTTCTGCTCGGCATTGTCGCGGATGGAACAGGTGTTGAGCAAAATCAGGTCGGCCTGGCTGATGTCGTCGCAAATGTCGTAGTCGGCCATCTTGAGGATGGAGGCCACCACTTCGCTGTCGGCAACGTTCATCTGGCAACCGTAAGTTTCGATGAAAACGTTCTTGGAGTTGTCCATGGGATGCACTTTTGGAATGGAATGAAAATTTTTTCTGAAAAGTTGGGCAAAATTAATGGTTTCGATGTAGAAGAACAATAAAAATTATATCTTTGCCTGACCTCGGAAAAAGACTGTATTTTTATTCAAAATATATAAGTTATGTCATATCGGATCATTACACCACAAGATGCGGCGGAGTACATCCACCACAACGACAACATTGGGTTCAGCGGTTTTACTCCTTCAGGTGCTCCCAAAGTGATAGCGCGCGCCATCGCCGCCAAGGCAGAGGCCGAGCATGCTGCCGGACGGGAATTCAAGATAGGTGTCTATACGGGCGCTTCCACCGGTGACGATTTGGAAGGCGTACTGGCCAGAGCCAATGCCGTCAAGTACCGTGTTCCCTATCAGTCGAACAAGGACCTGCGCAACCGTATCAATGCCGGCGATGCCAACTATACAGACGTGCATCTTTCCAATCTGGCACAAGATCTGCGTTGCGGCTTCTACGAGAAAATCAAGTTGGCCGTTATCGAGGCTGCCGATATCAACGACAAAGGCGAAGTGCTGCTGACCACCGGTGTGGGCATCACACCTACTTTGGCGCGTCTGGCCGACCACTTCATCATCGAGCTGAACGCAGCGCATCCCAAATTTATCAAGGGTCTGCACGATATCTATGTTTGCGCCGACCCGCCATACCGTCGCGAAATTCCTATCTACAAGACATCCGACCATATTGGCGAACCTATCTTGAAACTCGATCCTGCCAAGATTATCGGTATCGTTGAGACTAACCAGAGAGAACATGTGGCTGGTTTCTCCGAACCCGATGCCGTTACCCAAGCCATCGGCGACAATGTGGCACGCTTCCTGGTGTCTGAGCTCAAGGCTGGCCGCATTCCTGCCAATTTCCTGCCCATACAGTCGGGTGTGGGCAATATTGCCAACGCTTTGTTGGGCTCGCTGGGTCAGAATCCCGATGTTCCTGCCTTCGAGATGTACACCGAAGTGATTCAGGATGCCGTTATCGGCCTGATGCAGGAGGGCAAGGTAAAATACGCTTCCGGTTGCTCGCTGTCCATCACCAACGATGTGCTCAACAATATCTACGACAACTGGGATTTCTTCAAGGATAAACTGGTGCTCCGTCCTTCGGAACTCTCCAACAGCCCCGAAATTGCCCGCCGTCTGGGTCTGATTGCCATCAACACAGCACTGGAAGCCGACATTTACGGCAACATCAACAGTACGCACGTGATGGGCAGCAAGATGATGAACGGTATCGGCGGTTCGGGTGACTTTACCCGCAATGCCTATCTGTCTATCTTTACTTGTCCTTCGGTGGCCAAGGGCGGCAAGATCAGCGCTATTGTGCCTATGGTTTCGCACCTCGACCACAGCGAACATTCCGTTCGCGTGCTGGTAACCGAGCAGGGTGTTGCCGACCTTAGGGCCAAGACGCCTGTACAACGTGCCCAATGCATCATCGAGAACTGTGTGCATCCCGATTACAAGCAACTATTGTGGGACTACACCAAACTCTGCAAGACGGCCCATACGCCCCACGATTTGTCCAGAGTCTTCAAGATGCATCTCGAACTTGCCGATTCGGGCGATATGCACAACACCCGCTGGTAATGAAAACCATATTCCTTGTCGGCTATATGGGCTGTGGCAAGTCGAGTCTTGGCCGGTCTTTGGCTCAGGCGCTTGGTTGCAGTTTCGTCGATTTGGACGACTATATAGAACAACAGGAACAGACAACGATAGCTTCTCTCTTCTCGCTTCGGGGAGAGGAAGCTTTTCGTTTGTTGGAAAGGACAACCCTTGAAAAATTGGCCAAAGCACAGGATATGGTGGTGGCCACTGGCGGTGGTGCGGCCTGCTATGCCGACAATATCGACCTGATGAACCGTCAGGGCATCAGCATCTACTTGCGGGTGTCCGCCCTTGAACTCCAGCGCCGCCTGAGCGTTCCCAAACATCAGGCCAAGCGCCCGCTCATCAGCCAGCTCCCGGCTGACGAATTGCTCTCCCATATCCAGACCATGCTGCAGCAGCGCGAACCCTATTACCTTAAAGCCCAATACATTGTAGATTGCACCGCTGCCCCCAAAGCCGAAAACCTGAAAAATATCCTAAACACTTTGCTTGTTGCCGAATAGCAATCTTCCCGTATGCAATCAATTCCCGTCTGGCTTGGTTACATCCAGGTCGGTAGAAGGATACCAAACGAACTTCGTGAAGTCGTCTGGAGTAGCCGGGTTGTAATCAACCCAGGTTGAGCGAAGATACTGCACAAGCGGCAAATCGAACTGCTTCATTCCCATCACCACCATTTTGGCCACCTCATACGCTCCATAAGGGTTGAAATGAGTATTGTCTTGTAACGCGGTTGGTTGATTGGGGTAGGTGTTGGCCGGATAGTGGACCAAAGCCTTCTTGCTGTCTTCGAAGCCCAAGGTCTCGAAGAATGTGCGTGTCATGTCGTGTAGTTCAATGACGGGAACACCCTCTCGCTTCGCCACGGCACGCATGGCATCGGGATAATCGCCATGTGTCTCTTGTATCTTGGAGTGCGTGTCATCGTCGAAGCGACGGCGCTGTGTAGGTGTGACAAAGATGACGTTGCCGCCTTTGGCACGCACCTCGTCAATGAATTTCTTCAGATTGTAGGAGTAATTATACCAGGCTCCCGACCCTGCATTTTTCTCCTTTTGGTCGTTGTGCCCGAATTCGCAGATGACGTAGTCGCCGGGTTTCATCATAGACAAGACCTTAGCCAAACGCTTCTGAGAGATAAAACTTGTGGCTGTCAGACCGCTTTCGGCATTGTTGGAGATACATACTTCAGGGCCGAACCAACAAGGTATCATCTGTCCCCAGCTTGCATACGGTTCATGCGACTGATCCACGACAGTCGAATTGCCGCAGAGGAACACCGTTGTGGCTGTCGTATCCGGTTCTATTTTGATGCTTTTGACGGCAGGAGCAGAACCGTAGAAGTCGAGTGTCAACTGGTCATCCCATGAGCGGCCGCCAACCTCGCGCGATTTAAGGCGAACACTCTCTTTGTCGCTTATCTTGGGTGAGCGTTTGTTGACGACGAATTCATAGGTCTTGAATTCGCCGCGCTTGGTCGACACTTCGTTGAGCATCAGTCGTCGCGCCTCGGCTCTTACCACAGTTTTGGCCGCTTTCTTCTTCGAGCCGATGACGACAGTCACTTTGTAGTTGCCGTCGGGCACATCAACGGAGTAGGTTGTGGGAATCTGTTTGCTCATGTCGACTTCGATGGTCTGGGCCTTTGCCGTCATCGGTAATAATAGGGCCAAGATAGCCCAGCATAATTTCTTCGTTTTCATATTTCTTGTATTGTCATTGTCATCGCTAGCACAGCGCGTTTGAAAAGGTGTCTCTTTATATCATCTACAGTTATGGATGCAAAGTTAATTTATTGGAGGACATATGAAGCTAGGGTCTGCGCTTTCTTTGCGATAAGGTAAAAGGTCAACATATCGGTATATTTGTCCGAAAGCGGATTTTTTGCGACATTTGCGTTTCTTTCGCAGGCATCCTCATCGACAACGGTATCGAGAAGCTTAATAATAACCTCTATCGTATGAACAGACATTTGATATCAAGCTTGGCCCTCCTGCTTTTGCTGGCTGGTTTACCTGCGAATGCGGGCGTACGCGACACCATCAACATCAATCGGGGATGGTCGTTCCATCGAGGTAACGAAGCTGAGGCCGTAACCATCGATTTGCCGCACGATTTCCAGATTTCGCAGCCTTGGGTAGAACCAGATGCCAGTGAGCTCCCCGACAACAATGATGTTGCCGCCAATCGTCGCAGCCGCCTCAGTGCCCGCGCATTCAAGGAAATGGGCATTGGCTGGTATCGCTACAGCCTTACCCCCGACCAACAATGGAAGGGCAAGCGCATCCTGCTCGATTTCCAGGGTATCATGCTGGTGGGCGACGTCTTTCTGAACGGCCAGCGCATCGGCGGTACCGACTACGGCTACCTGGGCTTCGATATGGACATTTCCAATGACTTGAAATGGGACGAAACGAACGAGATTGTTGTCAAGGCAGATACGCGAGACCCCAAGAACTCG
Source organism: bacterium (assembly GCA_963617485.1). Taxonomy (GTDB): domain Bacteria; phylum Bacteroidota; class Bacteroidia; order Bacteroidales; family UBA1402; genus UBA1757. The sequence goes on from CAVEPA010000002.1 coordinate 126,270, forward strand.
CGCTGGTACACCGGCGGCGGCCTTTACCGCGACGTGAACCTCATCGTGACGTGCAAGGACCTTTACTTCGCGCGCCATCCGCTCTATATCCGTACCGAAGGCAACAACAAGGTCAAGATTAAGGCGGAAATTGTCAACCGTCAAAAACGGGCCGTTTCCGTTGAAGTGAAAATCTATAATGCTGAGGGACAGGTGGTGGCACAACAAAAGACGGACCTTCCCTACGTTGCCCAATGGCGCGACCACGAATTTGAACTGCCCGTGCTTGATATTCCCGCTGCCCAACTTTGGTCTTGCGAAACACCCTATTTGTATACAGCCCAGGTGAGTCTTTTCGGCAAAGACGGCAACATTGCCGACCAGGTAACCGACCAGTTCGGTATCCGCACCGTTGAGTTCGGCCCCGATTTCGGACTGAAACTTAACGGCGAGAAGGTGCTGCTCAAGGGCTATGCCAACCATCACACGCTGGGTGCCTTGGGTGCAGCGGCCTATCCGCGCGCCATCGAGAAGCGTCTCCGTCTGATGAAGGAGTTCGGCCTGAACCACGTGCGCTGCTCGCACAACCCCTACAGCGAAGACTTTATGGATATTTGCGACCGCTTGGGCATCCTCGTTGTGGATGAACTCTACGACAAATGGACCCGACAGGCTGCCGGCGGACGGGTAGAATGGATGGATTTGTGGCAGAAAGATATTCCCGAATGGGTAAAGCGCGACCGCAACCATCCTTGCGTAGTGCTTTGGAGTTTGGGCAACGAATTGCAGCAGGAGGCATCCATGCCCTTTAACGACTGGGGCGTTACCGCCTATAAATTGCAAAAGGAGCTGTTGCATCGCTACGATGATACCCGCCTGACCACGGTGGCCATGCACCCGCGTTATCGCAATTGGCAAACCGATTCCTTGCCCTGCGACTTGGCGGTGGAAACCGAAGTGAACTCCTACAACTACCGCTATATGTATTTCCCCGGCGACAGCAAACGCTTCCCCGACAAGATATTCTACCAGAGCGAAGCCAACAAGACCGGCATGGGCCCGAACTTTTTCGAAATGAATCTTGACAAGGTGGTGGGTTTGGCTTATTGGGGAGCCATCGATTATTTCGGTGAGAGTTTGGGCTGGCCCGCAAAAGGATGGAGTCAAGGTGTTTTCGATATTGCCTTGCAACCCAAGCCCGATGCCTATTTCGTCAAGAGTATGTTTTCCGACCAACCCGTTGTGCATATCGGTATCGTTGAACATACTGGCAAGAACTCGCAGTGGAATGGTTTTGATATCGGTTCTTCAAGGCTTTCTGAAAACTGGAACCGTCAGGCCGGCGAAAAGCTGACGCTCTTTACCTACACCAACGGCGACGAAGTGGAACTCTTGCTCAATGGCAAGAGTCTGGGTGTGAAAAAGAACACGCTCGACCCCAAGCAGCGCAACCGTATCAGGTGGGACAATATCGTTTATGAACCCGGCAAGTTGGTGGCCATAGCCCGTCAGGACGGCAAAGAAACGGCCCGTCATCAGATAGAGACAACGGGGCCGGCCGTGAAGCTGAAATTGGAGCCGGATGTCCAGACTTGGTTGGCGGACGGAATGGACTTGATGCATGTGCGCGTGTATGCTGTCGATAAGAAGGGCCGTAGAGTTCCCTTGACCGATGACAAACTGCGATTCTCTGTCACGGGCCCGGCTGCTATTGTTGCGGTAGACAACGGCAATATCGTTTCAGACGAGCTCTCTACCGGCAATTGTCAGTTGGCTACCGAGGCGGAGCGCAGTCTCTATGATGGTTCGGCTTTGGTTATTCTCCGTTCCAAAGATGTGGCAGGCAAAGTGACGCTCAGCGTTGCCTCCGACCAATACAAGACAGCAAACAGTATTTTAAAGACGACAAAATAAATTCTAATAAAATGTCAAGCTTATTCAACATCAAAGACTACGTGGTAGTCATCACCGGCGGCACGGGTGTGCTGGGCCGTGCCATTGCAAAGTATCTCGCGCTCGAAGGCGCAAAAGTTGTCATCTGCGGACGCAAGGAGGATGTCGGAGCAGCTATTGTGGCTGATATCACCGCTGCGGGCGGCGCTTGCGAATTTGTCAAGATGGATGTGATGGACCAGGCTCTGGTACAGCAGTGCTGCGACTATATTGTCAAGAAATATGGTCGGGTGGATACGCTGCTCAACGCTGCTGGCGGCAATATGAAAGGTGCCACCATCGGCCCCGACCAAACCTTCTTCGACCTTAGTGCCGAGGCTTTCCAGACCGTACTCGGCCTTAACCTTACCGGGACGGTGATTCCGACTCAAGTTTTCCTCAAACCTATGGTGGCTCAAGGCAAGGGTAGCATCATCAACTTTTCGTCGATGGCGGCTTTCCGCCCGATGACACGCGTGTGCGGTTACGCGGCTGCCAAGGCTGGCATTTCCAATTTTACGGCTTACATGGCCCATGAATGTGCTTGCAAGTTCGGCGAAGGTATCCGCGTCAACGCCATTGCCCCGGGCTTCTTTATCACCGAGCAGAACCGTGCGCTCTTGACCAACCCCGACGGCAGCTACACACAGCGCGGCCAAGACGTAATCCGTCAGACTCCTTTCGGCCGTATGGGTCGACCCGAAGAACTTTGCGGCACCATCCATTACCTGATGTCGGATGCGGCCAGCTTCGTTACCGGCACTGTGGCTGTGGTAGACGGCGGTTTCAATACTTTTACAATGTAATTTTATTCCGATAGAATTATGGAAAGAACTTGGAGATGGTTTGGTAAGAACGACAAGATTACGCTTGCCATGCTCAAACAAATAGGGGTTGAAGGCATCGTGACGGCTTTGCACGATGTTCCTCTCGGTCAGGTATGGACACGCGAGAAAATCCGCGACCTCAAGCAGTATATCGAATCTTATGGTCTGCGCTGGTCGGTGGTGGAATCCTTGCCCGTAACGGAAACCATCAAGTATGGTGGCCCCGACCGTCAGCAACAGATTGAGGTCTACCAGGAGTCTTTGGCCAATCTGGGCAAGGAAGGCATCCATTGCGTTTGCTACAATTTTATGCCTGTGCTCGATTGGGCACGTACCGACCTTAACCACGCCAACCCGAACGGCACTACCAACCTTTATTTCAACTGGGCTGAGTTCGCCTATTTCGATATCTATATCTTGCAGCGTGCCGGGGCGAAAGAAGAGTGGGAGAACATCGTGAAGGGTAATGGCTCAACGGTTTCCAAGGCGCTTTGCGGCCGCGACCTGCTGGCAGAGGTGGAAGCTATTCATGCCCAAGCCAACGCCAAATACGACCACGATTTGGTGGAAACCATCGTCATCAAGACCCAGGGTTTTGTCAGCGGCAACTTCAAAGAGGGAGATGATAAACCTGTCGAGCTTTTCCGTCAGTTGTTGGCTCTTTATCAAGGCGTTACCAAAGAGCAGCTCCGCGACAACATGAAGACTTGGCTCGAAGCCATCATGCCCGTTTGCGACGAGTACGACATTGATATGTGCGTACATCCCGACGACCCGCCCTTCCCCATTTTGGGCTTGCCGCGCATTGTCAATTCCCGCGAAGATATTCGCTGGTTCCTCAATGCCGTACCTAATTTGCATAATGGCCTTACCTTCTGCGCCGGTAGCCTGTCGGCCGGCGGACACAACGACATCACGGCACTCGCCGAGGAGTTCCATTCCCGCACGCATTTTGTACACCTGCGTTCGTGTCATATCTTCCCCAACGGAGACTTTACCGAAGCCAGCCATCTTGGCGGGCGTGCCGACCTTGTCGCTTTGGCCCATATATTCGAGAAGGAAGAACAGGAACGAATCCGTACGCGTCAGGAAGCCACCCGAAAACTGCCTATGCGAGTCGACCATGGTATGACTATGCTCGGCGATGCCGACAAAGGATACAATGCGGGCTATTCCTTTATGGGACGTATGTTCGGACTGGCGCAAGTGCAGGGTATCCTCTGTGCTGTCGACAAAGAACTGGGCATCAAGTATACCCAGCCCGGATTTTTCGAGTAAGATGTTAGTTAGCTATAACCGCCTCTCGGCCCAGTCTTCGCGGTCGAGTTGGCGGTAAGAGATGGCTTCTGCCAAGTGTTGTGGGGCTATCTGTGCGCTGCCTTCCAAATCGGCGATGCTACGGGCCACTTTGAGGATGCGGCTGTAGGCGCGGGCTGAAAGGTTCAGTTTCTCCATGGCATTGCGCAGCAGCGCCTGCCCTTGTCTGTCGATAGTGGCGTGGGTCTGCAGGAGCGAAGCGTCCATTTGTGCATTGCAGTAAACACCCGGCGTGTCGGCAAAGCGTTCTTGCTGAAGAGCACGGGCCTGCACCACACGTTGACGTACGCTCTCGCTTGACTCCTCTTTTTGCCGGCTACTCATGTCGTCGTACGACAAAGGTGCAATCTCTATCTGCAAGTCGAAGCGGTCGAGCAGGGGGCCGCTGATGCGATTCAGATATTTTCTTACTTGACCGGGCGAACATACACAAGGTTTGGTTGGATGATTGTAATAGCCGCACGGGCAGGGATTCATCGAGGCAATCAGTATAAAATCGGCCGGGAAATCCACGCTGTAGCGCGAGCGCGAGATGTGCACACGGCGGTCTTCCAAGGGTTGGCGTAACACTTCCAGTACCGAACGTGGAAATTCTGGCAGCTCGTCAAGATAGAGAACGCCGTTATGCGCCAGCGAAATCTCGCCCGGTTGCGGATGGTTGCCACCGCCAATCATGGCTACGGCACTGATGCTGTGATGCGGTGAACGGAAAGGTCTGATGCTGAGAATCTGGCCGTTTTCGCCCGTCTTGCCGGCCACGGAATGTATTTTGGTGGTTTCGATGGCCTCTTCTCTCGACATGGGTGGCAAGATACCCGGTATGCACTTGGCTATCATCGACTTGCCGGCTCCAGGCGGCCCTATCATGATAAGATTGTGCCCTCCGCAGCAGGCTATCTCGACGGCGCGTTTCACACTGGCTTGCCCTTTGACCATGCTCAGGTCTTCGGGGCAGAGGTGGCCCGCCGCGTCCGCGGCGGGCCCCTCATCGCAAAACGCAGCCATCGCTTTTTCACCGCACAAATGCGTCTTCAGTTCTTTGAGATGATGCACGGCAAAAACCTCCAAGCCTTCGATGGCCGAAGCTTCACGCGCGTTCTGGTAAGGCACGTAGAGTTTGTGTAACCCCAACTCTTTGCAAAGCACCGCTACCGGCAATACCCCGTTGACCGCTTGCAAACTGCCGTCCAGCGAAAGTTCGCCGATGAAAAGGCTGTCTTCTACCGCTTCTTTGGGAAAATGATCGCCGGCCAACATTAGCCCAACGGCCAAGGGAAGGTCGTAGCTGGTACCCTCTTTGCGGATATTGGCGGGCGACAGATTGACAATAACCTGTTTGCGAGGAATGTTCATTCCGTTCATCTGCAGGGCCGAAGCAATGCGCTCGTGGCTTTCTCTGACAGCGTTGTCGGGAAGTCCGACAATGGAGAATCGGATGCCGCGCGATACGTGAATTTCGATGGAAACGGGCAGGGCCTCTATGCCCTGAAGAGCCGCTGTGTGAATTCTTACAAGCATAAAATATGTTAATACGGTGTTAGAAAGGATATGCAAAGATAACACACAATTTACATTAACAGCAAGCAGTTAGTCAAAAAATATGTACTTTTGCCGCTTGATTATTTGGCATAAAAATTTCACCGCTATGCACAAAATTGGTTTCAACAACGATCTCTATCTGCAAACGCAGTCGGAGAAAATCATTGAAAGAATCTCGAAATTCGGAGGTAAACTTTATCTCGAATTCGGAGGTAAACTTTTCGATGATTATCATGCTTCGAGAGTTTTGCCGGGTTTCGCTCCCGACAGTAAAATCAGGATGCTTGAAAAGCTGAAAGACGAGGCGGAAGTGGTTATCACCATCAACGCCAACGACATTGAGAAGAACAAACTCCGTGGCGATTTGGGTATTACCTACGATATGGATGTCTTGCGTCTTATCGATGCTTTCCGTGGTTATGGGCTCTATGTCAGCAGCGTGGTGCTGAGCTGTTTCGAAGGACAGGCCAGTGCGGTAGCTTATCAGCACAAATTGGAAAAACTGGGCATCAAGGTGTACCGTCATTATCCTATTCCTGGATATCCCTCGAATGTACAGTACATTGTGAGCGATCAGGGTTATGGCAAGAACGATTACATCGAAACGACGCGCCGTTTGGTGGTTGTTACGGCTCCTGGTCCGGGAAGCGGCAAGATGGCCACTTGTCTTTCGCAGATATATCACGACAGCAAAAGAGGCATCCGCGCAGGTTATGCAAAATTCGAAACTTTCCCCATTTGGAATCTTCCGCTCAAACATCCGGTTAATTTGGCTTACGAAGCCGCTACCGCAGATTTGAACGATGTAAATATGATAGACCCCTTCCATTTGGAAGCCTATGGTCAGACCACAATCAACTATAACCGTGATGTTGAGATTTTCCCGGTGCTGAACGCTATGTTCGAGCATATTTTGGGAGCATCTCCTTACAAGTCGCCTACCGATATGGGTGTCAATATGGCCGGTAACTGCATCATCGATGATGAAGCTGTCTGTCAAGCTGCCCGCGATGAAATTGTGCGCCGATATTACCAAACACGTTGTGCCATTCGTAAGGGTATGGCCAGCGAAGAAGAAGTGTATAAACTGCAGTTGCTTATGGAGCAAGCCAAGGTTGAACCTTCAAGCCGCAAGGTGGCCATCGCTGCCGTGAAAAAGGCCGAAGAAACTCAAGAGCCCGCCGCAGCCATTGAACTTCCCGACGGCACCATCGTTACGGGCAAGACCAGCAAGCTTTTGGGCGCTGCCGCTGCCATGTTGCTCAATGCACTGAAAGTTTTGGCCGGCATCAGCAAGGACGTAGACATCATTTCGTCCGGAGTTATCGAACCCATCTGCCACTTGAAAGTGGAACATTTGGGCAACTCCAATCCCCGTCTGCATACCGATGAAGTGCTGATTGCCCTTTCTATGTGTGCCATCCATGATGAATATGCCGAGAGAGCCATGGAGCAACTTTGCAATCTGCGTGGCTGTGAGGTACACACCAGTGTTATCCTTTCGCAGACCGATACCAATGTTTTCCGCAAGATTGGTGTCAATCTTACCAGCGAACCCGTCTACCAGACCAAGAAGCTTTATCACGGATAGACGCAAAGGACTGTCTATTGAAAGAAAAAGAGCGAGGCCGGGCAAATTTGCCCGGCCTCGCTTGTTGTTTGAACCACTGCCGTTTAGCAGTACATGTTCACGATGGCTTCGTAGAGTTCCTGCTTGCCGCTGGTCTGTTTGGGTTCGCCATTCTTCTTGGCGTAAGCGTAAACATCTTCGAGCTTGAGCTTGCCGTCTTCGAAGTCCTTGCCCATACCCTTGTCGAAGGAAGCGTAACGTTCGGCAACCATTTGCTTGATAGGAGATTCTTCGAGCAACTTGGCTGCATTTTCGAGGGCACGTGCCATGACATCCATACCGGCAATGTGGGCGATGAAGATGTCTTCCAAATCGGTGCTGTTACGACGGGTCTTGGCATCGAAGTTGGTACCGCCGTTACCGAAACCGCCGTTGCGGATAATCTGCATCATGGCTTGGATGAGTTCGTAGTTGTCGATGGGGAACTGGTCGGTGTCCCAACCGTTCTGGTAGTCGCCACGGTTGGCATCGATAGAGCCGAGCATACCGGCATCAACAGCGCAAGCCAGTTCGTGTTCGAAGGTGTGGCCGGCGAGTGTGGCGTGGTTAACTTCGATATTTACTTTGAAGTCCTTGTCCAGGTTGTGGGCCTTGAGGAAGCCGATAACGGTCTCGGTATCAACATCGTACTGGTGTTTGGTGGGTTCCATAGGCTTGGGCTCGATGAGGAAGGTTCCCTTGAAACCCTTGGCGCGTGCATAGTCGCGAGCCATGGTGAGCATGGTGGCCATGTGCTCCTTCTCGCGCTTCTGGTCGGTGTTGAGCAGGCTCATATAGCCCTCGCGGCCGCCCCAGAATACATAGTTGGTACCGCCCAGTTCGATGGTAGCGTCGATGGCGTTCTTAATCTGCACCATAGCGCGGGCAACAACATCAAAGTCGGGGTTGGTAGAAGCACCGTTCATATAACGCTTGTGGTTGAAAACGTTGGCGGTGCCCCACAGCAGCTTGATGCCGGTCTGTGCCTGCTTTTCCTTCAGATAAGCGACAATTTCCTTGAGGTTGTTTTCGTATTCATCGATAGAATTGCCTTCCGATACCAGGTCGACATCGTGGAAGCAATAGTATTCGATACCCAATTTCTGCATGATTTCGAAACCGGCGTCAGCCTTGTTTTTGGCAATTTGGATGGGGCAGCAACCTTCGTTCCAGGGGAAGGTCTTGGTGCCGCCGCCAAACTGGTCGCCACCTTCGGCGCAAAGTGTATGCCACCAGGCCATAGAAAATTTCAACCAATCCTTCATAGGCTTGCCTAGAATGATTTTTTCAGCGTCGTAATAACGGTAGGCGAAGGGGTTCGTAGACTTCACGCCTTCAAATTTGATTTTTCCAATTTCGGGAAAGAATTCTTTTGCCATAGTCGTAAAATTATAAGTGTTGATGTAGATTAGAGATATGATTTCCAACGCAGGTAAGCTTCGGTATAGGCATCCTTGTCACCTGCAACTGGCTGAATGGTGTCCACTTTGCGCAGCGAAGCGAAAGCTTCTTGCGTAGTTTTGTAGATGCCCGCTCCGATACCGGCACCGCGTGCAGCGCCGATAGACCCATCCGTGTCGTAAAGCTCGATTTGCGCACCCGTGAGGCCTGCCAGTGTATGGCAGAAAATGGGACTGAGAAACATATTGGCCTTGCCAGCGCGAATAAGCTTCGTTTCGATACCCATGGCATTCATTATTTCCATGCCGTAGGCAAAGGCAAAGACGATGCCTTCCTGGGTGGCGCGCAGTAGATGAGCCTGCCCGTGACGATTGAATTGCAGTCCGTGGATGCTGCAGGCACCGGCCTTGTTCTCGAACATACGCTCGTTGCCGTTGCCGAACGGAAGCACAGAAACACCGTCGCTGCCGATGGGGGCTTGGGCGGCAATATCGTTCAGGTCGGCATAAGAAATGGTGTTGGAGGCACTGTTGCGTTTCATCCAAGCGTTCATGATGCCCGTCCCGTTGATGCAGAGCAGTACGCCGATACGAGTCAGCGAGGCGCTGTGGTTGACGTGCGCAAAACTGTTGACGCGCGATTTGGCATCGTAGTTGATATGACCATTCACGCCGTACACCACACCGGAAGTCCCGGCCGTTGCAGCCACTTCGCCCGGGTTGAAAACATTGAGCGACAAGGCGTTGTTTGGCTGGTCGCCGCCACGGTAACAAACTGGGATACCAGCCCTAAGCCCCAGTTCGGCGGCGGCCTGCGCTGTCAGTTCGCCCTGGTTGGCAAAACTGGGCAGAACCTGTGGTATCCATTGACGGTCGATGCCGTAGTAGTCGAGCAGAAAGTCGGCCGGACGGTTGCTCTGGAAGTCCCACATAATGCCTTCGGACAAACCCGAGGCCGTGGTGCAGCACTCACCCGTCAGGCGCAGGGCAATGTAGTCGCCAGGCAACATTAATTTGTCGATTTTATCGAAGATTTCCGGCTCATTTTCCTTGACCCAAGCCAACTTCGAGGCTGTGAAGTTGCCGGGCGAGTTCAGCAGGTGCGAGAGGCACTTTTCTTCGCCGATCTCCTTGAAGGCTTTTTCGCCGTAAGGGACGGCGCGTGAGTCGCACCAAATGATGGCGGGCCTCAGCAACTGTCGCTTTTTGTCAACCAGTACAAGTCCGTGCATCTGGTAAGAGATGCCTATGCCGGCAATGTCTTTGGCGTCGATTTTGGCCGTTGCCAGCACTTCTTGGTTGGCGGCTTTCAAGTTTTCCCACCAAGCATTGGGGTCTTGTTCGGCCCAACCTGTTTGCTTGGCCAGGATGGTCATTTCTTTTTTTGGATAGAAGGCCGAGGCCAGACAGTTCCCGTTTTGTGCATCGATAAGGCAAGCCTTTACCGACGAGCTTCCTACGTCGAATCCTAAGAGATACATAATTAGTTGATTTTGTGAGATCCGACTCCGATTTTAACCTCATAAACCTTGGGAGCCTTGCGGAACTTCTGTTTATAGCTTTCAATGGCCTCGTGGATGAACCTTTCGTGGTCTTCCTCGCGAAGGAAGTTGATGGTGCAACCGCCGAAACCGCCTCCCATCATTCTGGCACCGAGTACGCCGTTCTTGCGGGCTACCTCCACCAGAAAATCGGATTCTTCGCAGCTGACATTATACTCTTTGCTTAGACCTTCGTGCGATGCGTACATCAGTTCACCGAACTTGGCGTAGTCGCCGTGGTTCAAGGCATCCATGGCCATTTCCACGCGCATATTCTCTTGAATGACGTATTGGCATCGGCGGAAAGTGCTTTCTTTCAACTGTTTCTTGTACTGCTGAAGCATATCCAGCGTGACATCGCGCAAAAGACTTACCAGCGGATAATCTTTCTTGATGCAGGCAACGCCCTCTTCACATTCGCTGCGGCGGATATTGTATTCCGATGCGGCCAGATTGTGTTTGACTTGCGTATCGACCAGCACCAGACGACAATTTTCGGGATGGAAAGGCACCAAGTCGTATTCCAGAGAACGGCAGTCGAGGCGTATCAGATGGCCTTCTTCACCGAAAACCGAAGCGAACTGGTCCATGATGCCGCAACGTACGCCAACGGCATTGTGTTCGGCAGCCTGGCCAATTTGAGCCATATCCATTTTGCTGAGTTTCAAGTCGAAAAGGTCGTTCAAGGCAAAGCAGAAAGTCGATTCCAGCGCAGCCGAAGTGGACAGGCCCGAACCAATGGGAATATCGCCGCCGAAAACAGCGTTGAAACCGCCTATCTTGAGCCCCCTCTTCTGGATTTCCTGTACCACACCGTAAATGTAAAGCGCCCAGGAACAGTAGGGTCTTTCATCGAGCGCGAACTCTTCGGTCTCCTTCATGTCGTAGGAGTATACGTTGATGGTATTGGTTCCGTTGGGTTGGATGGCTGTCACGATAACCTTGTCGATGGCACCCGGAAAAACGAAACCGCCGTTGTAGTCGGTGTGTTCGCCAATCAGGTTGACGCGGCCGGGCGAGGCGTAGAGGTGATATTCCTTACCGTAACGCTTCTCGAACTGATGGGAAATGAACGAAGTTTCCATAGTTTACCAGAGTTTGGAAGGATAAACACCGGCCTTTATAAGCGAAGCAATCTTGTCAACGACATACTGACGGTCGGCAGCATAAGTGACACCGAACCATTTTGAGGGCGTGTCAAGAACTTCGCAGCAGACCTTGCCTTCGCAGATAAGGTTGTTTACTACCCAAGGAATATAGAATTCGGCTTTCTCGGCTTGCAGATTGGCATCGAGGAACTTGCGGAAATTCTCTTCGGAATAGGCGAAATAGTCGGGAGAGAAGCCCCACATGTTCATGGAAACGGGCGTGTTTTCCGCTACAGCCACCATCTCGCCGTTTTCATCTTTGTATTTGACCAGACCGTCGGTATCACGAATGATGTAAGTGCGCTCAACTACGCCCGTAAGCATATTTTTGTCGTCCTTTTGGCAGATGCCGCGGGCTACGGAACCGCTCTCGGAAAGCGTGTTGCCGACGCGGTAGCCCACCATGCAGTAGTGGTTTTGCTTGTTTTCGATAGTCTTGAGAAAATCGGCCAAGACCTGAAAGCTTTCCTTGCCGTAGAAGTCGTCGGCATTGATGACGGCAAAGGGTTCCTTGATGACATCCTTGCCCATCAGCACGGCGTGGTTGGTACCCCAAGGCTTGGTCCTTTCGGCCGGACAAGTATAGCCTTCGGGCAGATAAGACGTTTCCTGGAAAACGATTTCCACGGGAAGGACGCCTTGATATTTGCTGGCAATCTTGCTGCGGAAGTCTTCTTCGAAAGAATGACGGATAACGAATACAATCTTGCCGAAGCCGGCGCGAGCAGCATCAAACACCGAATAGTCCATAATGGTTTCGCCGTTGGGACCAAGTCCGTCCAGCTGCTTAAGTCCTCCGTAGCGGCTACCCATGCCTGCTGCCAGAATAAACAAAGTGGGTTTCATATCGATATGTTTTTAGTAAGATTCATTTAGACCTACAAAATTAAGGCATAATTGCTTACCTTTGTCGCGCCTAGGGCGGAATCTTTGACGCTTTAGGGGGATTTTTTATGAAAAAAGCGACAATTTTATTTTTTACTCTCTTAATATCGCTCAGTATGACGGCAGAAACCAAGATTCTCATCGAGACTTCGATGGGAAATATCGTAATTCGTCTTTACGACGACACTCCACAACATCGTGACAACTTCATCAAGCTGGTAGAAAGCGGCTACTACAACGACCTCCTCTTCCACAGGGTCATCAAAGACTTTATGATACAGGGCGGCGATCCCGATTCCAAGGGCGCTCCGGCTTCCAAGCAACTGGGCGCAGGCGGCCCGGGCTATACCATTCCGGCAGAATTTGTCTATCCCAAGCATTTCCACAAACGCGGTGCTTTGTCTGCCGCCCGTCAGGCCGATCAGGTGAATCCCAAGAAAGAATCATCGGGTTCGCAGTTCTACATCGTTTGGGGTCAGGTTTTCAACGAAGAACAGTTCCAGCAGATGGAAGCCCAGAAACAGGAACAGGCCAAGGCGGCTTATTTTCAGAAACTGGCAGCTGAACGTCAAGTCGAAATTCGTCGTATGTATATGAACGGCGACCAAGCCGGTCTCAACAAACTGCAGAACGAACTTATTGCCCAAATGGAGGCTTATTTTGCCCAGCATCCTATGGGAGAAATGTTTACCAAAGAACAAAAGGAAGCTTATACGACGATAGGAGGCACACCCCATCTCGACAACGAATACACCGTTTTCGGCGAGGTGGTGGAAGGTCTCGATGTGGTAGACAAGATACAACAATGCGCCACCGGCCAGGCCGATCGTCCCAAGCAGGATATCAAAATGAAGATGAGTCTGCTCAAAGACTGAGATGAGAATAGACAGGCACACCTTCCCCAACGGTCTTCGTTTGCTGCATTATCTCGATGAAAACACGCAAATGGTCACCGTCAACCTGATGTACAACGTCGGTTCCAAAGACGAGCATCCCGACCATACGGGTTTCGCGCATCTTTTCGAGCATCTGATGTTTGCCGGGTCGGCCCATGTGCCCGATTTCGATACTTTGGTGCAGCGGGCTTCGGGCGAGAACAATGCCTGGACCAGCACCGATGTGACCAATTATTACATTACGTTGCCCGCCCACAACCTCGAAACGGCTCTCTATCTGGAAAGCGACCGTATGCAGGCGCTCAACATCAATCAAGATAGTCTGGATGTTCAAAAACAGGTGGTCTGCGAAGAATTCAAACAGCGCTTGCTGAACCAGCCCTATGGCGATGTGTCGCTGTTGATGCGGCCTATGGTGTACGGCAATCATCCTTACGCTTGGCCTACCATTGGCAAAAGTCTCGAGCATATCCGGCAATTCAACCTGAAAGATGTGCGTGAGTTCTATCAGCGTTTTTATGCTCCCGACAATGCGATGCTGTCCATTTGTGGCAATGTGTCTTTTGAACGTGCCGTGGAACTGGTTGGCAAATACTTCGGAGACATCCCTCCCAAAAGACTGCCCAAGCGCCAGATTTCTCCGATGAAAAGGCAAAATTCTATGCAGAGAATGGAGGTGACGCGCCCTGTCCCCATGGATGCCATCTACAAATATTGGCATGCGCCCGCTTTCGGGGAAAAAGGCTATGAGGCCTGCGACCTGTTGACCGATATTCTGGCTGGTGGACGTTCTGCCCGTCTGTTCCAGCGTTTGGTAAAAGACCGCCGCCGTTTCAGCGCTTTGGATATCTATGTCGGCGGCGAATGTGAACCGGGCGGTGGCAGCATCCAGTTTTGTGGCAAGCCTTTTCTGAATGTAAGTATGGAAGAGGCTGAAGCCGCCTTGCTGGAGGAACTGCAATTGCTGGCAGTGGAGGCTGTAAGTTCCGATGAATTGGTAAAAGTGAAGAACAAATACGAATCGGCATTTCTGTTCCGCAACACTAATTGCCAGCATGTGGCCACGCAGTTGTGCTGGTACGAACTGGTCTCCAAGGCTGAAGATTACCAGGACGCTTTCCATCGCACCATGGAGCTATCGGCAAGCGCCTTGAAAGAAATGGCAGCAGCCGTTTTCCGCGAAGAAAACTGCTCTACACTCTATTATCGTGCCGACTCCACCGAAAAATCATGAATGGCAAAAAGACGGTTTTTGCCCGCAACTGCTGTGTCCGAAAAATAGACAAGGCGCTTGCCGACAGCTTCCTGTCGGAAAATCACCTATTCGGCACTGCCGCAAGCCGTTACCGTTACGGGCTGTTCATTGCCCGCAATGGCAAGCATTCATCGCAATTTCCCATAGGAACGCTGGTGGCGGTGGCCCTGTTTTCGGCTCCCCGCAACTGGACCAAGGACGGGCATAGGGTGCGTTCGTACGAATGGGTGCGCTATGCATCCTTGAACGATTGGCGAATTTGCGGTGGAATGGGGAAAATGCTGCAGCACTTCATCGAGGAAAAGCATCCCGATGATATCATGACCTATGCTCCTGCTCCCTTTGATGGAGCGGTGTACCTTAAATTAGGATTTGTAGAGGAAGGCGTAAAGGATTTCGGCAACGGCAACTATAGCCGCAAGTTCCGTCTGACCTTGTTTCCGCCGCTCGGTGAAGTAGCCCCGCCGGGAATCGAACCCGGATCAACGGTTTAGGAAACCGCGATTCTATCCATTGAACTACAGGGCCGGGCGGTGCGTGCCGCGAAGCGCAAAGCGACAGCAAAAGTACGATTAATATTTTAGCTGGCAAAGCGATTTCTTCGAAGCTGGCAGATCCTTCTAGCCTTCGAAGAGTTCTTGCATGATGTCGAGCGACCTGATGACCGGGAAATCATTCAGGTGTAAGCGGTAATAATCGAGCAGGGTATCGAGCAGTTTTCTGCGTTGAAATCGGGAAAAACGACAGCTTGCCGCTTGCTCGAAGCGTAGTTGTTGTAACAGGACAAAATCGGCCGATTCTTGCTGGTTCATCCAATAAGGATGATTGGGCGGGAAGGGTACAAAGCATCCGGCCATCAAGTCGAAATACCAGTCGGGCTTGTCGTCTTCCAGATTGGGCATAATACCCAGATGCCGACTCAGTTGCGAGAGAAAAATAAGATGAAAATTGGCTTTGCCATCGTCCATGGCATCGAGCAGCTGTATACTCTCGCAGAGAAAGCCAAATAGCGCTTCATTGGGTTCTGCTTCTTGCAGCACACGGTACAACACTTCCGATAAAAACAGGGCTATGCTGTTCTTCACAGGGTCGAAGGGGATACTGCGAAATGCGTAGTAACTATGACTTTCCCGCAGACGCTGCAACTCTCGGCTTTCTTTGTGTTCGGCCTGGTAATTGATAAGGCTCAGCGGCTCGAAAAAAGCGTTGCCCAAACTGCCACGTTTCTTGTGACAGGCGGCTATATAGGACATCCGGCCGAAATCGCGGCTATACAAGTGGACAATCAGATTTTTGTCGTCGTACTTGATTTTGTGCAGCACGATGGCATCGCTCTCGACCAGCATCTGTCAGAAAGTAAAGGAAGCTCCCACCAAGGGGAAGCAGGCGGGGAAAAATCCCGAATAACTGCTGTTCCACATGGCAAAATTGGTATCGCTGAAGGGATGGTACTGAGCAAAAATGTCCCATTGGCGTGTAAGCTGATAACTCAAGCAAGCCTGCCAGTAATGAAAATCGTTCATCTTCAGACGCGAACCCTCGGCGGTGGAGGGCATGTAGCGTTGTAGTGCTGCGAAATAATTGGCGCTTAACGACAGTTTTGACGTGGGCCGGAGTTCCAAAGCCACATTCAAAGTCCAAGCGGGCAGATAGCAGAGCTGCTTGTCGAAATGCTGGAAACGGATGTCGCCGCTCAAGCGCAGCAGTTGGCCGTAGCTAAAGTCGGCACCACTCCCAATGTACATGATGTGGCTATCGAGGTACGACAGGCCAAAAGTCGGGCCTATGGCGGTACCGGCACTCGTTTCGCGGACGGGACTGAATTGGGCCAGATGTTGTAGATACTGATAGCCCGCTTCGGCGCGAACTTGCAGCATATCGATGGGATTCCACTGCAAGTCGGCATTCAGATGCACGGGCGAATAGGATGGGGCTATTCTTTCGCCAAAATCCAAGTAGGGGTTGACCTTGAAACTCTCGCGATAGGAATAGAGTCTTTCTCCGCCATCGAGGCTCAAGCGGAAGGCCGCCTTTTCGCCCAGACCGCGTTTGGCCGCTGCCATGGCGGCGATTTTGAAAGAGTTGGTCTCAGCCAAGGTGCTGCTCAGATGAGCTCCCAAGCTGAAATCCCAAAGTCTCCAGCTATAGGTGGCCTGTGGCTTGATATCGAACCAGAACAGCGAGGTCAAGGGTGTGCCGGCCGAGTAGGAAAGGTAACGGGCGTCCACATCGAGTTGTGCAAGCCAGTTGTCACCGATGCGGTAAGATGCACCGCCCCTCATGTCCAAACTGCGTTCGCTCTGGCCTGAAACCTGCTCGTCGGGACGGTCGAGGTAGAAGATATGCCCGTCGGCATGGAAGTGATAGTTGAAGTCCTTGTCCCAGGGTTTGGAGGCAATGCCGAGACTCAAGCGGGTGTCCGAAGAGCGGCTGTTGCCGGGAACGCCATCGTCTCCACGGCTCAGGCCGTTGATAGCATAGTTCCAGCTGCGGTAAGATTCCTCCAGCAAGGCGGTTAAGGCACAACTGTTGAAGTGGTACTGGTAGTTAACCAGTAGCTGGCTATGGTTGTTGAAAGCACGCTGGGGTTCGGTAAAGAAAGGCCGTTCTTGAACGCGGCTGTGCATGAGTAGTTCGAGACGTTGGCGTTCCTGATGCAGGATATTCCACTGCCCGTCGGCCAGAAAATGCAGGCCGGAGGTTGCCAGACGTGCATAGCCGCTGTAGTTTTGATGCGGAAAGTCCACAACGGCTTCGGCCGGCTGCATGGGAACGTAGTCGTTGTCGAGGGTCAGCATATTGCTGCCGGTAGCGAACTTGAGACTTTGTCTGTTGGTCTTGAGACTTTCCGTCTCGGGCATCTGGAAAACCTTGCCGCTGTGCTCCACTTGAGGAGTGAAGTCTTTTTCGAGCAAAAGGTCGCGGGTAAGGAGCGAGTCGCTGCGGTTTTGCGACCAGACCTGTGTGCCTCCCAACATTAGGGCACAGCCGAGTATCAGTAAGTTCTTCCTATTCATTGTTGCGTTCTTCGATTGTTTGTAAACGGGCGCTGATAAGCGTCTGGATATCGTCTTGATCGTGATAGTTTTCCTTGAGGCTGAGCAAATATTGCTTGGCTTGGAAATCATCACCCTTCTGCATATAGATGTCGGCCATCAGGATAAAGCAGCGTGCCATCCAATAGGTATGTGGCGTACCCTCTTTGAGAAAAGCTTGAGCCAGCTCGAGGGCCTTGTCGGGATTGCCTTTCTCGAACCAATAGTTGGCCAGCAGGTAACGGGCTTCGGCACCATAGGCCGTTTGAGATTCTTTGGCCAGCAGTTCCCAATCGGCTACCGCATCGTCTTGACGTTGCAGCATCAACAGCGCCGTACATTTGCAGTAGCGGCATTCGCGTTGAAGCTCGGGTGTCAAGTTCTTCTCTTGCAGCATTTCTCGGGCGATGTCCAAAAGCTCAGGATAATTCTCCAAATTGGCCTGGCAGCGCATCAGCCCGGTTTTGGCCTGCAGGCGCACTTTCTTGCTGTCGGTTTGGAGTACCAGTTGTTGATAGTAGTCGAGAGCATCCTGATAGTTCTCCTTGGCAAAGCTCCAGTCGGCCAGCATACTCAAGGCATCTGCCATATAAGGATTACCTTTCTGTTTGAGGACATTCTTGAAATGGGCGGCTGCCTGGTCTATACGCTGCTTTTCGTAGAGCAAGTTGGCGCAATGGTAGTTGGCGGACGTGTAGAAAGCGCCTTGCGGGAACTGTTCAAGGTATTCTTTGAAGGCAGCGATGGCCTCGTCTTGCTTGTTGACCATCATCAGGCGTTCTGCAGCTTGATACGACAGAGAATCCTGCTCGTCGGCCTGTATGGCAAAGCCTTCGCCCAAACTCTTGACATATTGGACGTACTGGTTCACTTGGTTGATGGCAACATAAATGCTCTTGAGGTCGTTTACGGCGGTTTGGGCCTCGCGGCTGGCGGGATAATCGCTGACCACCTTCTTGTAAGCACTGATGGCCTCGGTGGACTGCCCGTTTTTGTAGTAAAGCAGGCCGATTTGAACGCCGGCCTTGCGGGCAAGTTCGCTGTTGGGACAAGCTGTCATCAAGCGTTGGAAAGCCGCGATGGCATTGTCGGTTTGCTGAAGATTGATGTAGGCGCGTCCTTCTTCGAAAAGGGCTTTGCCCAGATAATCCGATGAGGGGAAACGTTGTTCGAAGGTTTTCAGCAAGGCAGCTTTTTCTTTGTATTGTTTGCGCAGACCTAGACAGAAAGATTGCTGGTATACCGCATAATCATTGCCTTCTTTCGAAAGACGGTCGGTCTTGGCGTAGTAGCCTTCGGCCGGCTGGTATTGTCTGGCAAAATAGTAGCAGTCGCCTATACGGTTAAGCGCATCGATATAAGTGTCTTGCGAAGAAATGCCCCGAAAACCGATATATTTCTCGAACCATCTTAGTGCCTGTTCGTAATTGTTGGTATTGAAATAACAGTAGGCCAAATCGTAATGGGCAATTTGCCAAGCCTTGAATCCGGAAGCATCCTTGGCATTCAAAAAACGCTGGAAATCGCCGATGGCCGTTGTCAGATTATTCAGTTGATAGGCGGTTTCACCTTTCCAAAAGTAGGCCTCGGGATTGGACAGCCCGATTTTGGCACTGAGGTCTACGCAAGCCTTGAATTGTTGGTAGGCGGCCTCGTAGTCGGCGTTGTTGAAGCGTTCTACGCCCAAAAGGAAAAGCAGTTTGCTCTTGGTTTCCAGCATGTTTTGCGAGGGGTGGTCAATCTTCCCGATAAAATCGATGGCAGCCCGATAGTTGGAGTTGCTCAGAAAGGCATCGGCCAAATGGCTGTAAATTTCATCGGAATAGCGACTGTTGGGGTAGTCCTGCAAAATCTGTTCGAAGGCTTTTACCTGCTCGTTGAAAGGTGAGAACGAAGTCTTATAGCAAAGCAGCGCGTAATTGTAGAGTGCATCTTCGCGAGTGCTCATGTCGTGGTAGCTGAGGCTGGCTCGCTCAAAACTCATGCGGGCCATATCGGTCTGTTGCATCTGCAGATAGCAAACGCCGATGTGAAAAGTGGCGTTTTGGGCCAGGGCATCGTCTTCGGCCGTCACTTTCGAAAAGAATTTCAAAGCCTTGTCGTAATGTTGGTCCATGAAATGTATCATGCCAATGCGGTAGGCATCGCTGCGCAAAAGTTCGGGCTGCGCCTTAAGATAACGGTTGTACAGGCTGAGCGCTTCGTCGTAGTTGTGCAGTTCATAGTAGGAACCGGCCGACAGGCGGAGCAGTTCTGTCATTTCGGTCTCGGTGGTTTGACCTTGCATCATGTCTTCGGCATTCTGCAGCACGGAACTGAACTGTCCCTCCTTGAAGAGCAACTGTAGTATAAACAGTTTGGTGGCATTTTGGAAATCGGGATGATCCACTACTTTCTGGAACCCTTCCAGCGCTTCTTGGGTAGAGCCTTCGCAATAATCAATGTAAGCCATGTAATAAGTGGCCTGCGGGACGTAGCGCCCGTTTTCGGCCAGAAGCCCGGCAAAGAGGCTGTCCGCCTTGTTGAAGTCTTCCAGCTGCGTGTAAGTATAGGCGAGGCGAAAACGGTAGTCTTCCCAATCTTTCTTGCCGAGCGAATTCTTGTTGCACAGACGGAAAGAGGCCAGAGCATCGCTATACTGACCGGCATTCATGGCGCAAGTACCCAAATAGTAGAAAGCCTTGGGCGCGTAAGTCGACAGGGAATAGTCGTTCAGAAAATTCCGCAGCAGCAGGCTGGCGTCCATACGGTTGAGTTGGTAAGCCGAAGCGGCCTGCATAAAACGCAGATGTTCGGTCTGTCCCTGGTTGGGATCGGGCTGTTCGGCCAACAGCTCTTCGGTCTGGCTCAGGCAGATATCGTAGTTTCCTCGAATGAAATATTCTTGACAAGCTTGGTAGCGGTTGCCCATCTGGTTCCCGGTTTTTTGCTCTTGTGCGCAGATGTAAGGCGCGAGCAGCAGACAGACAGACAGCAGGAGTTTCTTCATAGTGCGTGGCGGTTTGTTTCGAAGCGCAAGTATACGATAATTGAACGGATAAAAAAAGAAAACCCGAAAGCTTGTGACCTTCGGGCTTCTGTGATTTCGATTTCGGCTCTTCAGGTAGGACTTGAACCTACGACCCCCTGATTAACAGTCAGGTGCTCTAACCGACTGAGCTACTGAAGAAAGTTGCTGATAGATTTTCTAAAAGCGCGACAAAAGTACGGGGATATTTCGAAATATGCAATATATTTGCGACAATTTTTTGAATTTTTATTTCGACAAGTCAAGCCTTCCAATGATGAAAAAGAAACTATCAAGACCTATTCTGCTGCTATGCGCCTTAATATCAGTTATATCCGTCAAGGCCGACAATCATGCAAACCGTCACTTTCAAATTGCCCAATATTTTGAAATTCTACACAGTTTGGTGCGCGATTTGGATGCCTATTACGTTGATACCCTTGATATGGAAAAAGTTTTCAACGCAGGCATAGAGGGCGTGTTGTCCGAAACCGACCCATATACCAATTATATCCCCGAAAAAGAAGTCGAAGACTTTAAATATATGACCACGGGCGAATATGCCGGTGTCGGTGCCCTTATCTCCATGCACGACGGCAAGCCCATCATCAGTGAGCCTTACGAGAATATGCCCGCTCACAAGGCTGGTCTGCGCTTTGGCGATGAAATTGTTGCTATTGACGGCGAATCGATGGAGGCTAAAGAAATCTCGTACGTGAGCGAGCGACTGCGCGGCTTGCCCAATTCGGAAGTGCTGGTGACTGTTCGTCGCGAGGGAGAAAAAAAACCACTGAAAATCAAGATTCAGCGTCAGAAAATAGTGATGCCCCAAGTGGTATTTCACGGCATGCTCAACGATGAAGTGGGTTATATCTACCTTGAAGGTTTTACCGACAAGGCAACGCAGGAAGTGCGTCAGGCTTTGCTGGACCTTAAGGCTCGAGGAGTCCGCAAACTGATACTCGATCTTCGTGACAATGGTGGTGGTCTGATGGCTGAGGCCGTGTCCATTTGCAATCTGTTCGTGCCGCAAGATCAGGAAATCGTGTCAATTCGAGGCAAGGACAGTAGCAACAACCGCTGCTACAAGACACAGAACCAGCCCATAGACACGCAAATTCCCTTGGTTATTTTGGTAAACCAATCCACCGCCTCCTCTTCTGAAATTGTGGCAGGAGCCATGCAGGACCTCGACCGGGCCGTCATCATCGGTGAGCGCAGCTATGGCAAAGGGCTGGTGCAAGCCACGCGCGAACTCCCCTACGATGGTTTGCTGAAATTGACCACGTCCAAGTATTACATACCGAGCGGACGCTGCATTCAGGCTATCGATTATAAAATGTCGCACGAGAACGGCCAGCTGACCCGTGTGCCGGATAGCCTGACGCAAGTGTTCCATACGCGCAGTGGCCGCGAGGTGCGCGATGGTGGCGGTATCCGTCCCGATGTGGAAGTGAAGGAACCAAATGTTTCGACGCTGGCCGTGCAGCTGTCTTTGCACCATTTTTACTTTGATTTCGCCAATGCTTATCTGCGTTCGCATCCGACTATTGCCGAGCCTTCGAAATTCCGCATGAGCGATCAGGAGTATCTCGATTTCAAGCAGCAGGTGCTGGCCAAGGGTGTCAGCTACGATTTGCAGAGCCGCAAGCTGATGGATTCCTTCAAGAAAATATTGAAGGAGGAAGGCCTGTACGGCGAAGTGGCTGCTGAGTTTGAGGCGCTGGATGCCAAACTCAACCAGGGTCTCGACCGTCATCTTGATTTTTTCCGTCCTGAGATTCAACGTTTTGTCGAGATTGAAATTATCAAACGCTACTATTATCAGAAGGGGGCGCACGAATATATGCTTCGCGAGGATAATGTTGTTGCCAAAGCGCTGGAAATCTTGCGCGATGATGAAAAATACAACGGCATCTTGTGCGCTGAAAATCAATAAGTTGAAGCACTAATAAATAAATATGTACAAAAAAATGAGCGAAAAACTTTTGTAGTATAAAGTTTTGGCCTATCTTTGCACCCGCAAAATTACCCGCGTAAGGTGGGCTAATGATGCGAGTAGGAAGGCCCATTCGTCTATCGGTTAGGACGCAAGATTTTCATTCTTGAAAGAACGGTTCGATTCCGCTATGGGCTACTTAATTATTTAAAGCATTTTTGAAATGGCTAACCACAAATCATCTTTGAAGAGAATCCGTCAGACACAGGCCAGACGTTTGAACAACCGCTATTATGCCAAGACTGCCCGTAATGCCGTCCGTAAATTGCGTGCTCTTACCGATAAGGCAGAAGCCGAAGCTTTGCTGCCTCAGGTTAGTTCAATGTTGGATCGCTTGGCAAAGAAGGGTATTATCCATAAGAACAAAGCTGCCAACCTTAAGTCAGGCTTGAGCAAGGCTGTCAACAAATTGGCTTAATTCCCTAAAGCGAATCATAAGTGTCAGACCGTATTTATTACGGTCTTTTTTTTTGTCAAACCGCGTGCAATGACCATTCTTTACGAAGACAACCACATTATCATAGTCAACAAGACCAACAACGAGATTGTGCAAGTTGACAAGACCGGTGACCTTTCTTTGGAAGAGGCTCTCAAGAGCTATATCAAGGAAAAGTATGCCAAGCCTGGTAATGTCTTTCTGGGTGTTCCGCATCGTTTGGACCGCCCCGTGAGCGGCATTGTGGTTTTTGCCAAGACCAGCAAAGCCTTGACACGCCTTAACGAGATGTTCCGCAACGGAGAAGTTCACAAGACTTACTGGGCTATTGTCAAGGACCGGCCAACGCAGGACGCGGCTGTGCTTGAACAGTATATCGTGCGCAACGAGAAGCAGAACAAGTCTTATGTCTATAACGAGCCGCGGCCCGGAACCAAGAAAGCGGTGCTGTCGTATCGGCTGCTTTCCACCAGCGACCGCTATGCTTTGCTCGAAGTTGATTTGAAGACCGGACGGCATCATCAGATTCGTTGCCAATTGGCCGCTATGGGTTGCCCCATCAAGGGTGACCTCAAGTACGGCTTCCCGCGTTCCAACCCCAATGGCGGCATTTCACTCCATGCCCGCCGTATACAATTTGTACATCCTGTCAGTAAAGAGCCGATAGATGTTACGGCCCCTTGTCCAAAGGATGATACGCTATGGCAAATACTCGGTAATCAGTAGAAATCAGCCTCAATCCGGCAGGATATTTTTTGACATCTTTCGGACTTGATAAGCCGTTATTTGTCTTAAAATATGTTAATTTAATGAATTATTACTCTCTTTATATGATTTTTTTTTGGCCGATATTTGGCAGAGAAGAAATTAGAACTTACATTTGCGCCGTGTTTTTCATGGTATTAGATTTAAGGTTAATGAAGAGAGGTTGTCGGGAGATAATCTTCTTTTAAAGAGGAAGCATCACATGCTTCCTCTTTTTTTGTGCCCGTATCCAACGTATGAACGAGTGGTTTTAAGAGTCTTAATCAACAGCAGTTTTCCGACATGAATATTTTCTATACCCCCGACATTGAGCATTCCTCTTTTCTATCGCCCGAAGAATCGGGACATTGTGTGCGTGTACTCCGCCTCCAACTAGGCGATGAAATCCGTTTGTGCGACGGCCGTGGCAACTTCTATCGCGCCATCATAGCCGATGCCAATGCCAAACGTTGCGCTTTCGAAGTAAAGGAGGTCCTGCCGCAGGCATCGCTGCTTCCACAAATAAGTGTGGCGGTGGCTCCCACCAAAAACATGGACCGTATGGAATGGTTGGTAGAAAAACTTACCGAGGCCGGTGTGGATGCCATTTATTTTTTGCAGACGCGCTATAGCGAACGTAAGGCCCTGAATACCGAACGTTTGCAGAAGATTGCCGTTTCGGCCATGAAACAGTCGCAGCGCGCCACTTTGCCATTGATAGGGGAACTTGCCCCATTTAAAGAGTTCGTGAAAGCACAGCGGCAGACGCATCGTTTTATTTGTCATTGCTACGGACAGGAAGAGGCTGGGACGCGCGAATTCATCGGTAGGGTAGATTTGCAAGGGCAGGATGCGCTGGTGATGATTGGCCCCGAAGGGGATTTTTCGCTGGAAGAGGTTCGGCTCGCCCAAACGTTGGGATTCAAGACGCTAAGCCTTGGTCCCATGCGGTTGCGTACCGAAACAGCCGCTATGTTGGCCGGCATGATGTTGCGTATGCAGACTATTCAAACTGAAACGACAGCACCAGCAGACGCGAAGTGATTTTTTCGAAAGCCCGTGTATAGTTGACAAATGCTTGACTGGCTTCGTCCTGACGGTCGTGCTGAAAAACATCATCTAGGCCGATGCAAAGTTTGAGCTCCGGTACGAGTCGAAAATAGGGCATATACAAATCGCAGCCGAAGGCCAGTTCCCAATAGGTGTTGAGCGTCTGCAATTCTACAGCCTCGTTCTTGCGTTTGCCGGCATCGATGCCGATACTGAAACCCGTGGCCAAATAGGGCCGGTAATTGTCGCTCCGTGCGCCCCGGTAGCGTATCAGCAAGGGTAACATAATGTAGTTGGAGCGGATATTGACACTCTCTGTTTGACTAAGGTCGGCATCGGAAAAGAGACTGATGCTTTTGGATCCGAAATGAATGCTGGGTGTCAGGCGTAGGCTGAAAGACTCGCTGATGCGGTAATCTCCCAAAACGCCCACGCTGAATCCGGGAGAATATGACGGTACATTGCCGTACCAGCGGTTGCCGTCGGCATCGGTAGCGCCCGTATGAACTATTTGGAAATCTTGGGTGTGCAGCCCCACCAAGAACCCGAAATGATAAGGGCGCAGGTCTTCATATTGCAGATATTGTCGTCTCTGTTGTGCCTGGAGGCCGAAAAGACCCAACCCGAAGACCAACAGCAGCGATATCGTAAAACGGCGTAGATATTTCATATTGCGACAGCTCAAAAATAGCTTCTAGGGGATAACGGAAAAAGTTCAGAATTATTGTAAAAAAAACTTGGAAGCGAAAAAATAAGACTATTTTTGCAGCACCATTACTAACCGGAGGTTTCCTCCACAAACACTTGAATTATGGCTTACGTTATTAGCGAAGATTGCGTTGCATGCGGAACTTGTATCGATGAATGCCCCGTTAGCGCCATTTCAGAAGGCGATATCTACAAAATCGATCCGGACGCTTGCACCGAATGCGGAACTTGT
Organism: bacterium; assembly: GCA_963617485.1. Lineage (GTDB taxonomy): Bacteria > Bacteroidota > Bacteroidia > Bacteroidales > UBA1402 > UBA1757. The sequence continues at coordinate 151,809 of CAVEPA010000002.1, forward strand.
GCATCAGTTTGTCCTTCAGAAGCAATTCATCTGGGATAAGCGTTTTCACACATAGTCCAACGATAAAGCAACTCTCAAAAAGTTGCTTTTTTTGTCTGTATACATGCATAGATATATCAGTTCGGCCCTTGTGGGCGTGCTGGCCGTCCTGGCCTTGCTGGCCTGCGAACGGAACAATACTCCAGTTCCCGATGAAAAGGAAGAAGGCAGTGCGTTTATTGCCAAGGTGTTTGCGTACTGCCCGGCGCCGGGCCAGTTTGTGAATGTTATCCCTTCGTGCACGCAAGGTGAGGGTCAAGAGGCCGTGCTCGAACGCGCCGGGCAGATGCTGGTGGGCTCTACCAACAGCGGTATGGTATCGTTGGGTGCTTGGGGCGGCTATGTGGTGGTGGGCTTCGACCATGCCGTCCGTAATCTGCCCGACACAGCCGATTTCAAGATTTACGGCAATGCCTATCGCAACAACTCCGAAGCGGGCATTGTTATGGTGGCCCACGATGACAATGGCAACGGCCTGCCCGATGATACTTGGTACGAACTGAAGGGCAGCGCCTACGATGCCGCAACCACGCTGCACCATTACCGTTGCGTGTATTACCGTCCCGACTCCCTGACGGCCGATGTCCTTTGGCGTGACAATCAGGGCGACAGCGGCTATGTTTACCGCAATCAGTATCATTTGCAGCCCTATTATCCCTTATGGGCAACGACCGATTCTCTTGTTTTTGAAGGCTGTCGGCTGGAAAGCAATGCCTACAACGATGGCGGAATCTACTACAATCCCGGTTTCGCCTGGGGCTATGCCGACAATGCTCCTAACGACAGTGACGGAAGCCTTTTCGATATCGCTTGGGCTGTCGATGCCGAAGGCAGGCCACATTCTTTGGAAGCCATACATTTTGTCAAGGTGTATACGGCCCAGCAACAATATTTGGGATGGATAGGAGAGACTTCTACCGAGATTTGCGGAATGGAAGACCTGCACTTCGAGAAATAACTATCCCAGTCCGATTTCCTCGTGATGACGGGGAATCACTACATCGCTGAAGCCTTTCTTAATCAGTCTGTCGCGGAAGGCAATCTGCGCGTCATCTTCGCCGTGAACGATAAACACTTTCTTTACCTCGCACGGATTTTGGCAGGCCAGGTACTGGCAAAGGTCGTTGTAGTCTGCGTGAGCCGACATCGAATTAATCTGCTCCACTTCAGCCTTGACTTGAAACTCCTGTCCGAAAATGCGTACTGTCTCGGGATGCCGTTTCAAGCGAGCGCCCAATGATTCCTTTTCACAGTAACCCACCATCAGTATAGTGGTGCGCGGGTCTTCTATGTTGTTGGCAATGTGGTGCTTGACGCGACCGGCTTCGGCCATGCCCGAAGCGGAGATGATGACGCAAGGCTCCTTACTGGTGTTCAGTGCTTGCGACTCGCGCTTATCCTCAATATAATGCAACCCCTTGAAATCGAAGGGATCGCTGTCGTATTTCATGATGCGCTGCACGTGGCGGTTAAAGCATTCGGGATGCTGCTTGACCACCGCCGTGGCCGAGGTCGAGAGCGGACTGTCCACATAATATTTGACGTGAGGAAGACAGGTGTCGAGCTCCATACCGTTGAGCGCATACAGCAATTCCTGGGTGCGGCCCACACTGAAGGCCGGAATGATAAGTTTCCCTTTCTTGTCCAAGCATGTATGCACAATCATCTCGCGCAGGAACTCGCTGTTCGTGTCCGCACGGTCGTGCAGGCGGTCGCCGTAGGTGGATTCTATGATGATGTAGTCAGCCTGCGGGAAAGTGGCGGGCGATTTCAGCACATAGTCGCCGTAACGGCCCACATCGCCACTGAACGCAATGGTGGTAACATTGCCGTTCTCCTTGATGCTCAGGTAACTGGTGACGGCTCCGAGGATATGTCCGGCCTCGAAAATCTGCAGGGTGATGTCTTCGTCGATGGCGTAAGGCGTCTCGTAAGGTACGGCCACGAAGCGGGTCAGGGCTTCCATCACATGGTCGATGGTATACATGGGCTCAATAGGTTGCTTGCCCTCCAGGAACCGCTTCTTGTTGATGAACTTGACATCGTTCGCCTGAATGTAGGCCGAATCCTTCAGCAGTATCTCGGTGAGGTCTATCGTGGCAGCCGAACAGAAAATCTTGCCCTTGAAGCCCTCCTTGACCAGTTTGGGGATAAGACCGCTATGATCGACATGGGCATGCGAGAGTATCATGTAGTCCACATCGGCAGGATTGAAGCCGAAATCGTTGTTCATCGGCATTGTGTCGGCACCCAAGCCCTGATACATGCCGCAGTCGAGCAGGATGTTCTTGCCGTTGGCCAGGCTTATCAGATGTTTGGATCCGGTTACCGTCTGGGTTGCCCCATGGAAGGAAATCTTCATATGCGTCAAGGATTAAGGATGATTACATTCTCGAGGGCACGTCAATACCTAGCAGGAACATACCGCGTTTGATGATATTTCCGATTTCGCGTGAAAGGAACAGGCGGAAAGCCTTCAAGGATGCGTTCTCTTCGCGCAGGATGGAATAATCGTGGTAGAACTGGTTGTATTCCTTTACCAAATCGTAGATATAATTGGCGATGACAGCGGGACTGTACGTGTCGCCGGCTTGTTTGACGATGTCGGGGAAATCGTTGGCATGTAGAATCAGCGAAAGTTCCTTCTCTGACAATTCGCTGTGGTTGTTGCTCAGACTGCTGTAGTCTATGTCTTGTTCATCAGCCTTGCGCAACACAGACTGGATACGTGCGTAGGCATATTGGATAAACGGGCCGGTATTGCCGTTGAAATCGATGGATTCCTTGGGGTTGAAGGTCATATTCTTGCGGGGATCCACCTTTAGAATGAAATATTTTAGGGCACCCAAGCCAACCATTCTTACGATGGAATCGGCCTCTTCCGGGCTGCAGGCATCCAACTTGCCCAATTCTTGCGAGGTCTCGCGCGAGGTGTTCACCATTTCTTCCACCAAGTCGTCGGCATCCACCACGGTGCCTTCGCGCGATTTCATCTTGCCTTCGGGCAATTCTACCATACCGTAAGAGAAGTGTACCAAGCTCTTGCCCCATTTGAAGCCGAGGCGGTCGAGCAGAATGGAGAGCACTTTGAAGTGATAGTTCTGTTCGTTGCCCACCACATAAATCATCTCGTCTATGGGATATTCCTTGAAGCGAAGGTTGGCTGTGCCGATGTCTTGGGTCATGTACACCGAAGTGCCGTCGCTGCGGAGCAAAACTTTCTGGTCGAGGCCTTCGTCGCTGAGGTCGGCCCAGACCGAACCATCCTCTTTGCGGAAAAACAGCCCTTTCTCCAACCCTTCCATTACTTTTTCTTTGCCCAAAAGGTAAGTGTCTGATTCGTAATAAATCTTGTCGAAGCTGACGCCCAGTGTGCGGTAGGTTTCATCGAAACCGGCATAAACCCAAGAATTCATCATCTTCCAAAGTTTGCGCACCTCTGGCTTGCCGGCTTCCCAGTCGCGCAGCATAGCGTGAGCTTCTGCCATCAGTGGAGAAGCGGCTTCGGCTTTGGCCTTGGCTTCTTCCTTGCCCTTTTCATCGAGACTGTCGTAGTTGGCGGGCAGCAAATTCTTCACTTCTTCCTTGTAGTGTTTGTCGAAAGCCACGTAGCAGTCTCCCACCAGGTGATCGCCCTTTTTACCGGAACTTTCGGGCGTGGCTCCATCGAACCATTTCTGCCAGGCCAGCATCGATTTGCAGATGTGTATGCCGCGGTCGTTGACGATGTTGGTCTTGACCACTTTGTTGCCGTTGGCTTCCAGAATGCGGCTCAGACTGAAACCCAGCAGGTTGTTGCGCACATGTCCGAGGTGCAGGGGCTTGTTGGTGTTGGGCGAAGAATATTCTATCATCACCAAACGGGCGTTTTCATCGGGTTTTTTGAAACCGAAATTTTCGGTGGAAGCGATGTTGTTCAAGCAATTCATCCAGTATTCGGCTGCGATACTCAAGTTAAGGAAGCCTTGGATAACGTTGAATCCGCTGATTTCGGCAGTGTGGCTTTGCAACCATTCACCCATTTCTTGGGCAACTTCTGCGGGCTTTTTACGGGCAGCCTTGACAAAGGGAAAAACGACAAGGGTGAAGTCTCCTTCGAATTCTTTCTTGGTCTTTTGCAGTTGCAGGGCGCTCTCGGGTGCTTCGAATTGATAGAGTTCAGACAGACAGGCTTTTACTTTCTCGGATAAAAGGCTTGAAATATTCATGTGTGCGTTGTTTTTAATTATCGCAAAAGTAGTGGAAAATGCGTGTACAGACAACAAAAAAACAAAGAGACCGAATCAATGTCCGGTCTCTTGTTTCTCAAATAAGGGCGTCGCTTATTTAACCTTGGCAGCCAATTCGGCACCAGCCTTGAATTTAACGACCTTCTTTGCAGGAATATTGATGGCAGCCTTGGTGGCGGGGTTGATACCCGTGCGGGCAGCCTTCTCAGCTACGGCGAAAGTACCGAAGCCAACGAGGGTCAGCTTGTCACCCTTGGCGAGAGTTCCTTCTACACTGCAAATGAATGCGTCCAAAGCCTTCTTGGCATCGGCCTTGCTCAAGCCTGCTTTTTCAGCAATAGCATTGATAAGTTCAGTTTTGTTCATAATGATTGTAATTAAGTGTTGATAAATAAAATCCTTGGCGCAAAAATAAATGCAAGGTTTCTATTTATCAAAGCTTTTACAGAAAAAACGACGAAAATCCTACAAATTGTTAAAAAATGAATATAAAGATATCTTGTTATGATAGAATAACTTATGGTATTCCTGGGGTGAGGAATCGAAAATCGCCGGTCTTTTTGTCAGAAATCTTCTTGTCGATTGCTATCTTTGCGACATAAATTTTGAACCGATGTCGCTAAATCTGAGTGGAAACCGCTTCCTGGCTTCTATACCGCCGGTAACCAAAAACCTTGTCATCATCAATCTGATACTGTGGTTGGCCTCCGTGTGGTATCCTTCCCTACAACAGTTCCTCGGCCTGCATTTCATCTTGTCGGACGACTTTAAGATACATCAGCTGCTCACTTATATGTTCATGCACGATCGCGGCAGTTTTTCGCATGTGTTTTTCAATATGTTTGCCGTGTATATGTTCGGTCGCGTGCTAGAACAAGTCTGGGGCCCCAAGCGTTTCCTGGTATTCTATATGGTGACGGGTATCGGTGCGGCTTTGGTGCAACAACTTACCTGGTATATTGATATGCAGCCCTTCCTGAGAGATGTTGACAATTATCTGCTCACGGGCGAGACAGGTTGTTTGGGCAATTATTGGCAACTACGACCGGGTGTGCAGTATCCCGCCCAGGAAGTGCTACGTGCAAAAGCCGAACTGCTCAATGGCATGCTGACGGTAGGCGCTTCGGGTGCTGTTTTCGGTATTTTGCTCGGATTTGGTATGTTGTTCCCCAACGCACCTTTATATATTATGTTCATACCGGTGCCCATCAAGGCGAAATGGATGGTTATCGGTTATGGCTTGATAGAGCTTTTTGCCGGCGTTTCGAACTTCACGGGCGACAATGTGGCCCATTTCGCGCATTTGGGTGGCATGATTTTTGGATGGTTCCTTATCAGATATTGGAAGAAAAAAGGTATAGGAAATGGATTCTTTTTGGGATAACTTGAAAACAAGATACAGGCAGGGTACTGTTGTCGACAAGATAATATACATCAATGTGGCCGTGTTTGTAGTGCAGGCCTTGGTTATCGTGCTGTGCCGCCTGCTGGGGGTCAGTACGGGATTCTTTGCCCGTCTGCTGGAATTGCCGGCTTCGCTGCCGATGCTGCTCCGTCGCCCTTGGACGTTGCTAAGCTATATGTTCGTGCATAATGGACTGATGCACTTGTTCTTCAATATGCTGTGGCTGTATTTTTTCGGCCGGCTGTTTTTGCGCTATTTCGGCACGAGGCAGTTCTTGGCGGCCTATTTCGGCGGTGGCATTGCGGGTGCTGTAGTCTATCTCTTGGGCTATAACCTGCTGGCTTATTATCAACCGATGGCCGATTTCAGCCTTTTGGCTGGTTCTTCAGCTGCCATTCTGTCGCTTACGCTGGCGCAGGCCTTCTACCAACCCGACGAAGAAATAAATCTGTTTATGTTCGGCCGCCTCAAGATGAAGTGGCTGGTAGTGGCCATGGTGGTGATTGATTTGCTCAGCTTGACGGGCGACAATGGCGGCGGCAGTCTGTCTCATTTGGGAGGCGCGCTCTTCGGCCTCTGCGCCGGTCTGTATTGGACCAAGGGCCAGTACCGTCTGAATGGGCGGCCATCCTTTTTCGACAAGATTTTCAAACAACGTCAAAGTGCTCAGAGTAAGACCTATCATCGTCCTAGCCGCGAACAATCGAACAGTGACCAGGCTTATCGCGACCGCCGCAAGGCCGACAGCGATAGGGTGGATGCTATTTTGGACAAGGTGAAGGCCTCCGGTTACGACAGCCTGACTGACGAAGAAAAACGCTTCCTTTTCGAGTCTGGCAGAAAATAATAAGGCGAGATGGCCAAGCAGAACAAGCAGAAGAAACCCGGTTTTTTTGGTACCCTGCGCGATATGGTACTGGTTGCCGTCAGTGCGGTGCTGGCTCTCTTGCTGCTTGTGTCGGCCAAGTTCACGCTCGTCAGCCCCGTGGAGCATAGTGTATGCATCTATCCAAACTATGCGCTGCCTTTTTTGTTTCTGCTCAACACAGTAAGCCTGGGCTATTGGATATGGCGTAAGAAAGGCTGGGCTTTGCTTTCGGTGCTGGCACTGCTTCTCTGCTGGGGCGAACTGAAGGTTTGGTTCCCTGTCCATCTGGGCGACGAAGCGGCTCCGCTGACAGAAAAAGAGTACAAAATCCTTACATACAATACGATGCAGTTCTCGAACGGAAACCCGCATCAGAAGAATAAACCCAATAAGGTGCTGGAATATCTCCGTTCATCGCAGGCCGATATCATCTGTCTGCAGGAAACCATGTGCTACGGCGGGAAAAGACTGTCCAAGGCCGATGTGAGGAAATCTCTGTCTGCCTATCCCTACCAATGCAGTCTGCCCGACGACAACAGCAACCGTATGTGGCTCTTCTCGAAGTATCCCATCCTCAAGAGCCGCCGCATAAAGTACCGGAGCGACTATAATGCAAGTTTCTATTGCGATGTCCAGCTGGACGGCAAGGTAATACGGGTCATCAACAATCATTTGGAATCGAACAAGCTAACCTCGCGCGACAAAGATCTCTACAAGGATATTAAGCTGGATACGGAAAGCATCAGTCAGGGCGCTTTTACCTTGAACCGGAAACTGGGTCCAGCCGCCAGCCTGCGTGCCAAACAGGCAGATGCAGTGGCGCGCGAAATAGCGGAGTCTCCTTATCCGGTGATAGTCTGCGGCGATTTCAATGATATTCCCAATTCCTACACTTACCGGCGCATATCCAAAGGATTGCAAGATGCCTGGGCTTCCCATGCCACCGGTTTCGGTATCACTTTTCACGAATCTCTGTACCGCTTCCGCATCGATTACATCTTGCACTCTCCCTCTATCAAGAGCCGCCAGCCTCAAGTTGACAGGCTCGGCTATTCCGACCATTATCCGCTTTGGACATATTTTCAGCTGTAAAGATGTCGACGATAGCGGAAGTGATATTGCCTGTCCCTTTTTGTGACACTTTGAGTTACGCTGTTCCCGACAGCCTGAAGGGAAACGTGCTGCCCGGCTGTCGCATAACGGTGCCGCTTAAAGGAAAGACCGCCATGACGGGTATTGTGTTGAGAATCAAGGAGGAAAAGGTTGATTACCCCCTCAAGGACATAACAGCGCTGCTCGATGTATGCCCGGTGATGAGCCCAATACAGCTCGATTTTTGGAAATGGCTGGCCTCGTACTATGCTTGTAAGCTAGGAGAGGTGATGGCGGCCGCGCTGCCCACCGGCTTGAAGTCGGAAGAAGGGTATAAACCCAAAACGGAAATTTGTCTGTCGCTGACTCCCGTTTATCGTCAAGAAGAGAATCTGGATGCACTGATGCAAGCGCTCAAGACCAAAGCCAAGAAACAATGGCAGTTGTTGCAGCTGTTTTTATCGATGAAATCGGATGATTTCTCTCTGTCCAGGACCCGATTGTTGCAACATGCCGGCACTTCTCCGGCGGCTTTGAAGTCTTTGATAGACAAAGGTGTGCTTGAACAGCACCAACAGGAAGTGTCGCGTCTTAGATTCTGGCAAAGTGAGGAGGAACAGACTATCCGTTTTTCGCCTGCGCAAGAACGGGCTTATCATCAGATACGCACTGCTTGGGAAAAACAGGACATCTGTCTGTTGCATGGTGTTACTTCGAGCGGTAAGACCGAAATCTATACCCAACTGATAAAGGAAACCTTGGCGCAGGGCAAACAAGCACTCTATCTTTTGCCCGAAATCGCTCTGACGGCCCAAATGACGCGCCGCTTGAGAAAAAGGTTCGGTGAAATCATGCTGGTTTACCACTCGAAATGCTCTATGAACGAACGGGTGGAAATCTGGCGGCGTGTGCTGGCCGGCGAGGGTCCTCTCTTGGTGGTTGGCGTGCGTTCATCGGTGTTTTTGCCCTTCCAGCGTTTGGGTCTAATCGTTATTGACGAAGAACACGAGCCTTCGTACAAACAAAGCGAGCCTGCCCCGCGCTACCATGCGCGCAATGCAGCCCTGATGTTGGCCAAGATGCATCATGCCAAGGCTTTGCTCGGTTCGGCAACGCCCTCGCTGGAGTCGTATACCAAGGCACGGGAAGGACGCTATGCCTTGGTGAAACTCGAGGAGCGTTACCGCGATATGCAAATGCCCGAAATTTTGTTGGCAAATATTTCAGAAGCCCGCCGCAAGAAAGAGATGCAAGCCATGTTCACGCCTTTGCTTATCGAAAAAATGAAGGCGGCACTCGAGCAAGGCGAGCAGGTGATACTCTTCCACAACCGACGCGGCTATGCCACGGTGATGAGTTGTCGGGCATGCGACTGGACCCCGCGATGCCGACGTTGTGATGTGGCGCTCACTTACCATAAGCAAAGCAACAGTCTGCGTTGTCACTATTGCGGCCGACAATATGCCATTCCATCGAGATGTCCGGCTTGCGGCAAGCCCATGCTGGCCAGTTTCGGCTATGGTACCGAACAGATACAGGAAGCGGTGCAACAGCTCTTCCCTCAAGCCCGGGTGGCCCGTATGGACACCGATGTGACGACAGGGCGCGGCGTGGTGGAGCAGACCATAAAAGACTTTGAGCAACAACATATTGATGTGCTTATCGGTACGCAGATGATAGGCAAGGGTCTCGACTTCGACCATGTGAGTGTGGTAGGCGTGCTCAATGCCGATATGATGCTCAATCAGAACGATTTCAGAGCGCATGAACGCGCTTTTCAGCTATTGGTGCAGGTGAGCGGCCGCGCCGGCCGCAAGGGCCGGCGCGGTACGGTCGTCATCCAAACCAACGACCCTTCCCAGCCGCTCATTCAGCGCGTTCTGCACTACGACTACGCCAGCTTCTATGTGGATGCCATGAAGGAACGCTACGATTTTCATTACCCGCCCTATTACTACATCATCGATGTGTGGTTCAAGCATCCCCAGCAAAGCAAGGTGCAGACGGCGGCGCAGTATTTTGCCAATATCTTGGAACCCTTGTTCCCGGGTATGGTTTACGGACCTTTCGACCCGGCCGTGGCCAAAGTGCGTGAAGTGTTTATCCAGAAACTCAGTCTCAAAATAGCCCCCACCCAGTCTCTTTTGAAAATAAAAGACTACCTTTGCGGCCTGCAAGCGCATCTGCAGAAAGATCCGCTTACCAGACAAGTGCAAATCTATTTTGACGTCGATCCTTTATAATGAAGATGCAGCGTTTCATCATCCCATTTCTGCTTTTAGCCCTTGTGGCTATGGCTAAGCCCGTCTGTGCCCAAACTCGGGACAACGGACCGCAGTGGGTATACAAGCTTGAGGCGCTCAATTATTTCGACAACCGCGAGTATAAAGCCGATATCCAGCACTCGCAAACCATTTTCGCCACCCGCCTGTCACCCGAGGTAGGCTTGGCTGTCAATGATGAGCTACGAGGCTTGCAACATCGCCTGATGTTGGGTTTGCATTTTACCAAGGAAATGGGCAAAACCATCGATGAAAAGAGCTTTATCCCCACCGTTTACTACCACCTGCATCATCAGCCTTCGGGTTTTAGCATGAGCTTGGGTTCGTTGCCGTATACTCTTCTCAGCGAGGACCTTCCCGCCTATATTTTATACGATTCCATCGCGTATGCCAGACCGAATATACAGGGCGCGTTGTTGCAATACCGCAGCAACCGTGCTTTTGCCGATTTTATCTGCGATTGGCGTTCCATGCAGACCCTGGAGCAGCGCGAGGCCTTTCGGCTGATTCTCAACGGTCAATATCGTTGGAATATCTTGGCAGCAGGGGCCTTGATGCAGATGAACCATCTGGCCAGCTATAAATTTCAAAAGAACGGCGTTTGCGATGATATGTTGCTGCAACCCTACCTTAGTTTGAATCTGCCTTTGCTGGACAGCCTTCAGCTCAAGGCCGGTTACCTGCTTTCTTACCAGTGCGACCGGACATCGCCCATGACCCCCAGTTGGACGCAAGCCTTGGTGTTGGATGTGTGTGCCCGCTGGAAACATCTGGGCATCAAAAACAGCCTTTATGTAGGAAGCAATTTGCAATCCTTGTACGATGCTTATGGCAGCCTGCTTTATCAAGGAGATTCCTTCTATCGCTCTTCCCTGTACAACCGTTGCGACTTGTATGTTTATCTGTTCCGCAACAATTTTGTCAATTGCCTTTTTTCCTGGAATCTACATTATACTAAAGAATATGGTCTGGATTATCAACAACAGCTCATCTGCCGCTTTTCGACCGACGGCTTGAGACAGAACCGGGCCATTCGTAACCTTTTTGGAAAATGATACAGTATTTGCTTATTGTAGTCGGCTTTGTCTTGCTGACATTCGGTGCCGACTTTTTGGTTGACGGTTCGAGCAGTGTGGCAAAACGTCTGAAAATATCCGATTTGCTTATCGGTCTTACCGTGGTGGCTTTCGGAACTTCGGCACCCGAACTGGTAGTGAACATCGTGGCCTCGGTGGAAGGTAACAACGAATTGGCCATGACCAATATCCTGGGAAGCAACACTATCAATGTCTTTATCATTCTGGGCTTGTCGGCAGCCATTTATCCCATCTATTGCCAACGCAGCCTGCGGCATTTCGAGATACCTCTGGCCACTTTGGGCGGTCTGCTGGTGTTACTGTTGGGCACCGACTTCTTTGTAACTTCCGCACCGAGAGAGCTCTCGCGTTGGGATGCCGCCGTCATGCTGATGTTTTTCGCTTTCTTTATGTATCAGACCATTAAGACCGGCATTAAGGCGGGTGACGATGAAGCCGAAGAAGTGAAAGTGAAATCTTGGGGATTGTCTGTGCTGATGATAGTGGGCGGTTTGGTCATGCTGGTGGTAGGCGGCGATATCATCGTGAAATCGGCCACGGCCATCGCCCGCAGCTGGGGCGTAAGCGATGCTATTATCGGTGTAACGGTGGTGGCTTTGGGAACATCCCTGCCCGAACTGGCCACCTCGGTGATGGCCGTTATCAAGAAGAACGGCGACATGGCCATCGGCAACATCATCGGCAGCAATATCTTCAATATCTTCTTTATCCTGTCGGTGAGCGCCATGATACATCCGCTGCAGTACTATCCCAACATGATATTGGATGCTGTCATGGCATTTTTGGGATGCTTCCTGGTGATGCTCTTCGTAGCAAAAGGAAAACATCGCATAGGACATTGGCAAGGTGTGTTCATGCTCGTTGTCTATGCGATGTATCTTTACCTGCTTATCCGCAGTCTCTGACGGCAGTCCATCCTTTACTTTTGGATAAGCGCCTCTACCTCTTCGATGGTCTTGGGCTTGGTCTTGTGTCCGAGACACTTGGGACCTTGCGCGGTAATGGCGTAGTTCTCTTCGTTGCGGATACCGCCAAAGTCGCGCCATTTTTCAACTTCGCTCCAAACGATGAAATCGTCGTGGATATGACGTTCGCGCCATAGGTCGATAAGTTCGGGAATGAAATAGATGCCCGGTTCCACTGTAAATACATGACCCGGTTTTAAGGCCTTGGCAAAGCGTAGCGATTTAAGACCGAACTGCGTACTCTTGGGTTGCCCGTCGTAACCGACATATACCTCTCCCAAGTTTTCCATGTCGTGCACATCCAAACCCATTTGATGACCCAGTCCGTGAGGCAAGAACAGCGCGTGTACACCTTGAGCCAGAATGTCATCCACTGAACCTTTGAGCAGACCGAGCGCTTTCATGTTTTCGGCCAACTTGCGGCAGACAGCGAAATGAACCTCTTTATAAGTGATGCCTTCGCGCAGGTTTTCGATGGCGGTCATATGCGATTCCAACGACATTTCATAAATGATGCGTTGTCTTGTGCTGAATGGCTGTCCGACGGGGAAGGTACTCGACAGGTCGCCGCAATAATGGCTTTCGATTTCTGCACCGGCATCCAAAAGGAAAAGGTCACCTTTCTTCAGCACATTGCCATGGTAGTGGTTGTGCAGCGTCTGGCCGTTGCGGGTTGCGATGACTGGGAACGAGATGTAGCCGTTGGCAGCCAGCGCAATCTCTTCCACGCGAGCCGATACCTGAGCTTCCAAGATGCCCGGACGTGCCGTCTGCATAGCGGCAACGTGCATATCCACCGAGATGTCCACTGCCTTTTCAATTTCGGCCAGTTCTTCGTCGCTCTTGATTTCGCGTTGGGCTACAATGGCCTTGATAAGGTTGACGGATTCTTTTTCGGCCAATTGGGCGACGGGGCAACCCAGCAGTTCGGACATCCGTATTTTGACGGCGTGATGATAGGGGAGGGTGAAGTGAATCTGACGCTTCTGCGCCAAGGCTTTGGTGATGTAGGAAGCCAGCTCTTTCGAGGCGGCCACTTCTTCTACACCTACGCCAGCAGCGCGTTCGGCAAGTTTGGGCTGCGGACCCATCCATACGATGTCGTCTATGCTGTAATCGTCGCCGAAAAGCAGGCAGCGGTTGGCCTCAATGTCCATCAAGGCGGCCAGGCCGGGAAAGTCTATGCCGAAGAAATACAGAAAATTACTGTCCTGACGGAAGGGAAAACAGTTGTCGGGATAGTTCATGGGGCTGTCTTCGTTGCCCAGGAAAAGAACCAGGCCTGAGCCTAGCTGCTGCGCCAGACGTTGGCGTCTTTGGCGATAAGTGTCGGCGGTAAACATAAGTCTTGAGAGGTAATAAGTTGTATAAAACTTGACAAATATACTTTATTTTTGTGTTTGCGATTTTGTTCGAGCAAAAAAAGATAATGATGAAAAGCGATATCGTCCAATATATCGAGCAAGAAATCTTGCCCCAGTACGAGAACTTCGATATGGCGCACCGTGGCGGACACGTGCGTGCAGTGATACAGCGGGCGCTGGAACTCGTTCCCTATTATCCGGTGGATGAAAACATGGTGTATGTGGCGGCGGCCTATCACGACCTGGGTCTGGCGTATGGCCGGGAGCTACACCACCTCTATTCTGGCCGCCGCCTGCGCGGGGACACCCGTCTGGCGCGGTGGTTTACCACCGGCCAGATCGAGGTGATGGCGCAGGCGGCGGAAGACCATCGTGCCAGCGCACAAACCGAGCCGCGCAACATTTATGGCAAGATAGTGGCCGAGGCCGACCGCCTTATCGATGCCGATATGGTGATACGGCGCACGCTTCAGTACGGCTTGGACCATTGTCCTCAATTCACCGAGGACGGACACTGCGAGCGGGCCTTGCACCATTTGCGCGAAAAGTACGGCCGCGGCGGCTATCTGAAGGTATTCTTGCCCGAATCGCCCAATGCGGCGGCTCTGGAAAATCTTCAAGCACTTATTGCCGACGAAGCGAAAATTCGCCCGCTGCTGCACGAAATCTTCCGCTCTCTAACGCAAAATGGAGGCGCAGTCTCTTAAATCACTTTTTCTACCATCAATTCCCATGTTACACAATGTAATGCTCCACCTCTTTTTACAAGTGGCATTGCATATATCGGCATAATTTCCTTATTCGGAAACAATCTTGTCATCAAGTGGATTGCCTCTATATCATTGGGATAGTCATTCAAATAGCACCATGAGTCTGGCTCCAACTGACAATCATAGTTCAATTCCACAACATCAAAATGAGCATCAAGTATTTTCCGCAACCTTCTGTAAAACGCCTTCACTTGACATCTTGCATGTAATTCTAGGGAAGGCTACACATACAAAATCTTCTTGGCTAGTTCTGTAAACTCATTGGTAATTGATTCTTCAGAGGATGTGCCGCCATGGAAAGTCTTAAGCAAATCGTTAAGTGTCATGATGAAGTCTTTTGTTTCTTGAAGCAAAGGTAACCCTTTTTCCAAGATTGACAACCGGTAGGTCGGGCGTTCCAAGGTTTTGTAAGATGGTTACAAAGACGTTTTATTTGTGTGAAGGTCTTGTTTTTCCAAGAAAGCGTTGTACATTTGTACGATTTCGAAAAAATGTTAGAGAGTGATGAAACTGGTAATCAGTATATTGTTCGGTCTGCTGCTCGAGTGGTTTTCTCCAGCCTCGGGTGTCCCTTCCGCTGCTTCGGCAGAGAAAGACGCTCGATGTGCTTCTGGCAAACTGTCCGAGTGGTTGAATATCGACTTTGGAGATGCCACCCTGCAACCCACGGCCCAAAACACCTATTCGGTGACGGTGAAACAGTGGCAGCAGATTCTCAACTTTAGGATTCGTGCCGAAAAACGTAGCTATTATCGTCTTTTCAGAAGCGACAATACTCATCTTAACTTGCATCAGAAGTACCATGAAATCAATCATCTACTCGATTCTGTAGATTTTAGTGTATTGCTTTCATCGTTTCGCCACGAGCCGAACGCTCTGCAAACTTTTTATTGTGTTTATCGGATTTGATATTGATGGAGAATTATTCATAACGGATACCAACTTGTAGACATGGAAACAACCTTTATAAAAGCCAGAAATTTTTCCGATTACGCCTTCTCTGTATCAGTGTTCTTATTCGGCCTTACGCTGGTTCTAGTTCCTACCAGTTTTGGCATGAATGTTGTCGGAGGTGTGATTATCGTCACCGGTATGATTATGTTCTTTGCGCTCAGAAGCGTTTGGAAAGATGTGAGAACCGGCGATTTATATCGAGGCAGGGTATTGTATTTCAATAATTCCAAGAAGCAAGCCGTTATGGAAGCGCTAGCCGACGAGCTCTCCAAACTCTCCGAAATTCCTCAGGAAAACAAAGCGTACAATAGCCTGCGTCTGTACATGTATTATAATAAGCGCAAAGGTAAGTGCTATTGCGAGCTATACGAATATGTTCCATGCGAGTATGTTCCTCTGACTGAACTTCTTCTCTTCAAAATAGGGGGGGGGATTTAGAAGGACTTCTCTGAATTGTCGGAGATTTGGTGAATCGTCTTAGAAAAACTTTTCACCAATCAACTACAATTAAGAATCATTATGGAAAATACTTTTGTCAAATATAGAACGCTAACCGATTATATTATCTCTTTGTCAGTATTCCTTCTCGGCCTAGTACTGATTATGCTTTCCTCTACGGCCGCTATGAACATCGCCGGTGCCATGATTGTCATCCTTGGCGTGGTATTGTTCTTTTCTCTTAGAAGCGCCTGGAAAGAAGTTGTTACCGGCGATACTTATCATGGCAAGGTGCTGTATTACAACCGCTCTAAAAAACAGGCCATTCTTGATGCGCTCACCAGTGATTTCTCCAAGATCTCCGAAATAGACCAAGAAGAAAACGCCCAAAAGAGTCTGCGACTGGATGTCTATTACAATGAGGCCAAGGGCAAGTACTACTGCCGTCTGTACGAATATATCCCTTACGAGTATGTGCCTCAAACTGAGTTACTTGTCCTCCAAATGGGGGGGGGAGAAAAACCTCTCCGCTATCGTCTCAGGTAAATAGAACAATTCGTTAAAAAGGTTCTTAATAACTTCAATAATGATGACATGGATTTATCTTCTGCTCTCGCTGGCGGCTGTTGTCGTAGGAGCGGAAGTCTTGGTCGATGGCTCTGTGGCCATAGCCAGAAAATTCAAGATTGCAGACTTTATCATTGGTGCCACCATCGTCGGGATAGGAACCTCCTGTCCCGAGTTGGTGGTGAGCCTTGTAGGAGCAATCGATAACAACGCCGACATCGCCATCGGCAACGTAGTGGGGTCGAATATCTGCAACATCCTGCTCATTTTGGGTATATCGGCACTCATCACCCCGCTGCCCATCCTCAAAGAGAATGTTAAGTTCGAATTGCCGTACTGCATAGGTGTTTCGCTTCTGCTTTGTCTGTTGGTCTACGATTTCTTCACGGCTACTTGCCCCATGCTGGGTCGGCTGGATGGTCTGATACTGTTGGCCGTCTTTGCCGTTTACATGTATCTGTCGCTGCGTAATGGCAAGAAGGGAACCACGTCCGGAACTGAACAGCCCGACAAGGCTCCTGTGAAGGAAGTGCATCGGAAGACAATATGGATAGTGCTGGAGATTCTTTTCGGTTTGGCCATCCTTATCACTGGAAGTCATTTCTTTGTAGATGAAGCGGTAGTCGTAGCCCGTCAGTTGGGTGTGAGCGATGCCTTTATCTCCATTACGGTGCTGGCTGTGGGAACTTCCCTGCCCGAGCTCGCGGCTTCGGTGGCTTCTGCCGTCAAGAAGAATGCACAATTGGCCCTTGGCAATATTATCGGTTCGAACATCTTCAACATCAGTTTTATTTTGGGTGTCTGCTCGCAGGTAACGCCTCTAACTGCCGGTGGAATCGGTATTTTCGATTACGGAATGATGATGGTAGCCGCTTTGATGCCTCTCCTTTTTGCGCTTAAGGGAAGAATCAGCCGTTTCGGCGGAATATTCATGTTGGCTATGTACGTGGCCTACCTGATTTATCTTAAATGAGAAACTACGCTTACGCTTGGACGCTTGTGAGTTTGCTGTTTTTAACGGCATGCCGCCCGCAGGTGTCTGAGTTGTACGCGTCTTTTCGTCAGATTCCCGACCCAACGCGCACCAAGGTCTGGTGGTTTCACGGCGAGGGCCCGACCACCCGTTATGGTATTACGGCCGACCTTGAAGCTTTCAAGCGCGCTGGTGTGGGCGGTGTTGTCTATTACGATCAGGTGCACGGCAAGGCTGTAGGTGCGGATAGTGTTTTTTCACGCTCTTGGTGGGAGAACTTGATTTTTGCTGCCTCAGAGGCCAAGCGCCTTGGTTTGAGTTTTGAGATTAACCTATCTAACGGCTATGTGGCCGGCGGCCCTTGGATAAGCAAAGCCATGAGTATGAAAAGGCTCTGCTATAGCCAGCTGAGAATTGCTCCCGGCCAAAGTGTAGATGGGGTGTTGCCTCGTCCTTGTTCCGATGAGTTCTGGGATGTCGCAACGCTTGCCTTTCCTGTGCCGGCCAAGGTGTCGTGGCAGGAGAAAACGCTCATTGCCAAGCGCACGCTCTTGGAGCGCCCCACTTGTCTCTCTTTCGATTTTGGGCAGCCTTTTACGGCGCGTTCCATTACCTATAACGAATACAATAGCGCTAAACATCCCACGCTGTGCATGAATGTGCCAGGGCCGCCCTCGGACGGTTTTTATGGTGATGGCTATGAGGAGTATCCTCCCATTGGCGCGCTCGAGGCTAGCGATGATGGTATTCATTATAGGCGTATTTGTTCTTTGCCTACACTTTACCGTATTCATTACCGCGAGAAAACTATTGCCTTCCCGGCGGTGACTGCGCGATATTTCCGCTTGAACCTGCAGGGTTGGAACCCACCCGGCAAGCAACGTCGTTTGGATTTGCGCAAGGTGGTGCTTGCCGACCAAGCCAAGACTGAATCTTGGCAGAGCCGCTCCGGTTTGATGAGCGAATATCTTACCGACAACGCTACGCCCTGCTATACTTCCGATGAAATCGTCCATTCTGAAGAGATTGTCAATTTGAGTCATTGTCTGTCGGCCGATGGACATCTGGCTTGGACGGCTCCCGATGACGGACGGGAATGGGTTGTTCTCCGAGTGGCTCAAACCTCTACCAATGCGCGTACTAAGCATGGCCGTCCCGGACAGATGGGTCTGGAATGTGACAAACTTTCGGCCGAAGCGGCTGTTTTGCAATGGAATAGTTTTGCGCAGGTGATTATTGATACTTTGGCACGGCACGGGCTGAAGCCTTGTGGTGTGGTTATGGATAGTCACGAAACGGGTAGTCAGAATTGGACGCAACATTACGCAGAAGAGTTTTCCGCTCTGCAGGGCTATCGCATCGAACCTTGGTTGCCTGCTCTTCTGGGTTTTGTGGTTGATTCCAAAGAAAAGACCGAGGAACTGCTTTTCCGCCATCGACAAACGCTGTCATATTTGGTAACCCATCGCTATTTTGCCGTCCTCGACAGCATGGCTCATCGCTCCGGTGTCCGCCTGACAGCCCAAGCGATGGGAAATGCGCAGCACATGATTTGCGACAATATTGCAGCCAAAGGAGCCGTGACCTGTCCGCAAGGTGAGTTTTGGGCCAAACACAAGGATGCTTGTTACGATATCAAGGAGGCATCATCGGCTGCGCATCTGTATGGTAAACCGATTGCTTCGTCCGAGGCTTTTACCGATGCCAAGTATAGCCAGAAACTCTCCTATCTGAAAACCTTGGCTGATTATGCTTTCTCTTTTCAGCTGAACGAACTGGTGGTGTGCGCCAGTGCTTATCAGGCCGATGCCCAGGCTCCCGGTAATACAGCAAACGGACGCGAATATTGCTTGAACCGACACAACACGATGTGGCCGCTCAGTGCGGGCTTTTGGGATTATCTGGCGCGTTGTTCCTATATGCTGCGTCAAGGCGAGGCGGTGGTGGACTTGTGCGTTTATATGGGCAGTGATGTTCCAGTCAAGTTGTTGTCGCACCGCCTGCCCGTCATACCGGAGGGCTATGCCTGGGATGTGTGCACCGATGATGCACTGTTGAATGTTCTTCGCCTAGAACCTCTTGCGTCTGGGCAGGGCCTGCCTCGCTTGCGCTCGGCAGGCCGCAACTCTTACGCAGCCCTGGTGGTGGAACGGCTGGCCCGATTAAGCCCTGAGGCAGAAGAAAGAATTGCTGCATGGAAGGAGGCCGGCCTGCCAGTGTACGACGCCCGCTTCGCGGGCGACTTTTCGCTCCAGCATTTTCTCGATTCCATCGCTCTGCCACCCGACCTTGACTTTGTTTCGGCAGGCCGGCCTGATGACTGCCTGATGTTTGCTCATCGCCGTGTGGCTGCTGCCACGTCCGCTCAGAACGTTGATATATATTTTCTCAACAACCATAGTCCTAAAAGCTTCTGCCAGAATGTTCTTTTCCGCGGCTCGGATGGCAAGTTGGCCGAATATTGGAATCCGGACAATGGCCAGCGCTATAGGCTGTCACAAACTTACGATGAAAACGGACTTTTGAGTGTTCGCATTGCCCTAGCTCCCGATGAGGCTGGTTTTGTGGTGTTGCGCTCGTCCAAGGCTATGCCCCAAGCAAGGTTGCTGCGCACTGCGGGTCAGACAGAAAATATTTGCACGCTGGATACAGCCTGGCAGCTTGCTTTTCTGCTGGGAAACAACGATACGGTCTCCGTCTTTATGCCGCAGCTTTGTGATTGGACCAGTCTCGAATCTGAAGCCTTGAAATATCATTCCGGTCGCGCCTTGTACCGACGCTCTTTCGACCTTGCATCGCTAAACGATACTGTCCGTCCGGACGGGGGTCGCCGCTGTTATCTGCGCATTGAAGGTCTTGAAGCGGTTTCGCGACTGAGCCTGAACGGGCAGGATGCCGGCTATCTTTGGTGTGCCCCCTGGGAAGTGGAGATAACAGACCTATTACGTCCTGGTGTCAATGACTTGGAAATAGAAGTGGCCAATCAGCTGAACAATAGAATGATAGGAGACCTGTTGCTGCCCGAGGAGCTGCGCAGCACCTCGGCATCCACTCCGATTGTCCACACGGACGATGCCTTGCTGCCGGCGGGTATTACGGGTTCGGTGAGCCTGGTGTGGCGATAAGACGTTCGGCCCAGCCGCAGCAAGAATTGCAATGAAAACCGAGTGCAAAAAAAGCAAGAGAACACTTGCGTGTTCACTTGCTTCGTGATCCGGTTGGGATTCGAACCCAAGACCTACAGCTTAGAAGGCTGTTGCTCTATCCAGCTGAGCTACCGGACCGAACCTTCATTACTTTTGCGGGCGCAAAGGTAAGCGATTTTTGTAAAATATCAAACTATTTCTCAGACACTTGTTTCTGAAGCAGTTCCCATTCGCAGGCGGCCAAAGAAAAAGATCCGATGGCTTTGCCCTCGTTTTGGGTAATGCCGGTGTCCTTACCGCAGAGATAGTAATTGATGGTGCCGGTACGGCTCAAATCTTTGGCTGGACCCAGACCAGCCGAGGCGCAGGTTTGGATAATATTGACGCTTCCATCGGGGTTTTCGGTGATGAAATTGAACAACAGACCGGCCCAGGCCTTTTCCGCAACAGGCAGGTAGGTGTCCCGGTCGAGCAGGCCAAGTCGTATACCTTTAAGGAAAGCGTAGGTGAACATGCCCGAGGCTGAGGCCTCCAGATAGTTGGGCTTGGTGCCTACATTGTAGCGCTTGCCGTTGCTGGCCAAATCGCCGATGCCATCGGCCATGGTGTTCTCATCGTACTGCAGCAGCTGGAACCAACTTCCGCTTTCGTGCTGCCAACGGGCCAAACCGGCGGCCACTTCACGGTAGTTCTTGAGCAGTTTTTTATAATCCTTATGGTGCTTGGGCATTACTTCCAAAACATCGGTCAAGGCGGCAAAATACCAACCTTCTCCGCGAGCCCAAAACTCTTTGGAACAACCCGGGAAAGGCTTGTTGTCGTTGGCCCAGAAAGAATTTTCGTCAGCGGGATTGGCCGACCATGCATGATAGTTCAGCTGTTTGTCCTTGTCCCAAGTATAGCGGTGTATGGTCTTGAATTGCAGTGCAATATCGCTCCAATCGGCAGCCTTGCCGCCATGGTTGAAGGTGGCTTCGTACCCGGCTAGAAACGCGGCGCCCATGTACAGGCCGTCCAGCCACATCTGATACGGGTATTTTCCTTTGTGGATAAAGCAGCCGGCCCCTTTCATCTTCTTGGGAATGCGCGTATGCACCGTCTTCAACTTATGATACATATAGGTGGCGGCTTGACGGTATTTCTCGGCCGAGGCCACATCGCCCTTCTGCATACTTACCGTATAAAGGTCGAAAAAAATCTTGCCGGCATTGATGGCGTCGATGTCGTTGTCGGGAACCTTGATGGGAGTTTGGGCATCGCCTGTCAGCTGGCGGTCTGCGTAGGCCTTGACGGCTTCCCAATAGGCCTCTTTTTCGGGATACTGCCGATAAGTGACCAGCACGCTCTTGGCGACCAATCCTGGCACGTAACTGAAATCGGCCTCGTTGAGCGAAGAAGTTTTCTTGTTGTTGGTAAAGCTCTGAAGACTAAGAGATTCTGTCATTCGTTGTGAATAGGGGGCTTGGGCAAAAAGCGTGCAGAAGACACCCGTAAACAGCGCAAGTACTAAGGTTCGTTTCATGAGAAAGGCAGCTAAGAATCACAATGAGCCGTAAAAATAGGAATTAATTTGTACTTTTGCGCCGAATTATCCACAAACGAGGAAATTATTTAATCATCAAAAAACTATGAAAGCATTTGTTTTTCCCGGACAGGGAGCCCAGTTTGTAGGCATGGGCAAGGATCTTTACGAGAATTCTCCTTTGGCCAAGGAACTTTTTCTGAAGGCCAACGATATTTTGGGTTTTGACATTACCGCACTGATGTTTGAGGGTACTCCCGAGGACCTCAAGCAGACCAAGGTAACGCAGCCTGCAGTTTTTCTTCATTCAGTGATTTCGGCCAAGGCCCTGGGCGCAGATTTCCAGCCTGATATGGTAGCCGGTCACTCCTTGGGCGAGTTTTCTGCCCTGACGGCTGCCGGGGCGCTGAGCTTCGAAGATGGTCTGACCTTGGTGTCGAAACGAGCCAAAGCCATGCAGAAAGCTTGTGAAATGCAGCCCTCTACCATGGCGGCTGTACTTGGCCTTGCCGATGAAGTTGTAGAGAATGTTTGTGCCGGCATTACCGAAGAAGTGGTGGTGGCCGCCAATTACAATTGCCCTGGGCAAATAGTTATTTCGGGTACGCATGCGGGCATAGCGCTGGCTAGTGAGCAGCTGAAGGCCGCCGGTGCCAAGCGCGTTCTTCCTTTGGCCGTAGGTGGAGCCTTCCATTCACCCATTATGGAACCTGCTCGTCAGGAATTGGCTCAGGCTATCGAGGCTACACCCATTGTCGCACCTATTTGCCCCGTTTATCAGAACGTTGATGCCAAGCCTTATCGCGACCCCGCCCTTATCAAGGCCAACCTGGTTGCCCAGCTGACATCTCCCGTGCGTTGGACACAATCGGTGAAGAACATGATTGCCGATGGGGCCGAAGAGTTTGTCGAACTGGGTCCGGGTCAAGTGCTGACCGGCCTGATTGCCAAAATCAGAAAATGAACGACAGTCGTAAAATCCTAATCTATCAAGTCTTGCCGCGCTATTTTGGGAATACCAGGCG
Source organism: bacterium (assembly GCA_963617485.1). Classification (GTDB taxonomy): domain Bacteria; phylum Bacteroidota; class Bacteroidia; order Bacteroidales; family UBA1402; genus UBA1757. Next base: position 174,545 of record CAVEPA010000002.1, read on the forward strand.
CAGCAATGTCAAGAATGGAAGTGTTGGAGACAATGGGGTGGGCAAGTTCGCCCATTTTACCAAAAAGGCGCTCGAGGCTATAAAGTCCTTGGGCGTCACCCATATTTGGTACACTGGCGTGTTGGAGCATGCTACTTGTAGCGACTACAGCCAGTATGGCATCCTGCCCGATCATCCCGCCGTAGTGAAGGGCAAGGCGGGCTCTCCATACGCTGTCAAGGATTATTACGATGTCGACCCAGATTTGGCCCGCTCGGTGCCCGACCGGCTCAAAGAATTCCAGCAGCTGATAGCGCGTACGCACCAGCAAGGACTGAAAGTGGTGATAGATTTCATCCCCAACCATTTGGCTCGCCAATATCATTCCGATGTGGCCCCCGAGGGCGTGGAAGATTTCGGGGCTAAAGACAAGACCGATTGGTATTTCTCGCCGCAGAACAATTTCTATTATCTGCCCGGGCAGCCCTTCTGCGGGCAGTTCGATTTGAAAGCCGGTGCGGACAAGCCTTACGAAGAATATCCCGCCAAAGTTACCGGCAACGACTGCTTCAAAGCTTGCCCTACGGTGAACGACTGGTACGAAACCGTCAAGCTGAATTATGGTATAGATTATCAGGGCTGTCACAGCGAATACTTCAATCCCTTGCCGGATACTTGGTTGAAAATGAGGGACGTGCTGCTATACTGGTGCGCCAAGGGAGTGGATGCTTTCCGTTGCGATATGGCCGAAATGGTGCCGGCTGCGTTTTGGGCTTGGGTAACGCGCGAAGTTAAGTCGCAATATCCCGAGATGCTGTTTATCGGCGAAGTCTACAATCCCGGCCTGTATCGTCAGTATCTGCAGTCGGGCTTCGATTATTTGTACGATAAAATCGGCCTTTACGATACCCTGAAGGCGGTGGTGCAGGGCTATGCGCCAGCTTTCTCGCTGACGCGTTGTTGGCAAAGTCTGGGCGATATCCAAGACCGTATGCTGAACTTTCTGGAAAACCATGATGAACAGCGTCTAGCCTCTCCATTTTTCGCCGGCGATGCCCGCAAGGGACTTCCTGCCCTAGTGGTGTCCGCTACGATGAATGTCAATCCCTTTATGCTGTACTATGGTCAGGAACTGGGTGAGAAAGGCATGTACGAAGAGGGTTTCAGTGGTTTGGACGGGCGCAGCAGTATTTTCGACTATTGGTGCATCGAGAGTCTGGCCGATTGGAACAACAACGGCAAGTTCAACGAAGAAAAGTTGAGCCCCGAGCAGGTGGATTTGCGCCGTCAGTACCAGAGGATATTGCAGGTGTGCCAATCGGAAAAGGCTATTACGCAAGGACTTTTCTACGACCTGATGTATGTGAATGACGACGGTTCGCGCTTCGACAACAACCGCCTTTATGCCTATATGCGCAAGTATCGTAATGAACTTTTGCTGGTGGTGGCCAACTTCGCCGACAAAGATTTGCATGCGTGCGTGCGCATCCCCCGGCATCTCTTCGACTTTTGGCAGATTAATCCGCAGAATGCCATCGCTGCCCGAGACTTGCTCAGTGGTGACGCCTTTGTCTGTCAGCTGAATCCGGACAGTTTGATATCGCTGCAAATCCCTGCAAATCAATCTCGGATATTAAAATTTGAACTTGTCTGATTTTTGCTGGGAAAAAGCTTTCGTTTCGATCTTAGAAGCATTACCTTTGCAATTGTCTTCAACTGAATAATTATGCACTTACAAGGTCCCATTAAAATTTTTGCCGGCACCAACTCACATCCTCTTGCAGAGAAGATTTGTGAAGCTTTGGAATGCCCGCTTGGCAAGATGAATATCCAACATTTTGCCGACGGCGAATTTGCAGTATCCTACGAAGAATCCATTCGTGGTGACTATGTTTTTCTAGTTCAGTCTACTTTCCCCAATTCCGACAACCTGATGGAGTTGCTCTTGATGATTGATGCCGCCAAGCGCGCTTCGGCCTACAAGATTATTGCCGTAATTCCTTATTTCGGTTGGGCACGTCAAGACAGAAAGGACAAGCCTAGAGTTTCCATTGCTGCCAAACTGATTGCCAACCTTTTGTCGGTAGCTGGTATCGACCGGCTTATTACGATGGACCTTCATGCCGACCAGATTCAGGGTTTCTTTGATGTTCCCGTAGACCACCTCTATGCTTCGACAATATTCCTTCCCCATATCAAGTCTTTGGGCCTGGAGGATATGTGTATCGCTACGCCTGACGTGGGCGGTTCCAAGCGAGCCAGCTCTTATGCCAAATATCTGGAGGTGCCTTTGGTACTTTGCCACAAGACGCGTAACAGACCTAACGAAGTGGCCGAGATGAAAATTATCGGTGAAGTCAAGGATAAGAATGTGGTTCTGATTGACGATATGGTGGACACTGCCGGTACGCTTTCCAAAGCTGCCAACTTGATGATGGAAAACGGTGCCAAGTCGGTTAGGGCTTTCGCTTCTCACTGCGTGATGTCCGGTTCGGCTACCGAAAGGGTTGAGAATTCCGCCCTTACCGAAATCTATTTCACCGATAGTATTCCTTATAATAAGGAAAGCAGCAAGGTGAAGATTCTGAGCATTGCCGAGATGTTTGCCGATACCATCCAAAGAGTATACGACAATCGCTCGATTTCATCGCAATATTTGATTTAAAAAGGAGCGGCGGGCTGCCGTAAGGCTGCCCGCACCAGCACAATCCATAAACGCAAAAGAGCGGAGGTTCCCGACGGGAACTTCCGCTCTTTTTTGCTTCACAGTTCAGCAACCTCGCTTACAACTGTTGCTTAAGCAGGTCTATCATGCTGACAGCCTTGCTGATACGTTCCTTCAAAGAGTCGATGGGAATACGTTCCTGTTGCATGGTGTCGCGGTTACGCAAGGTGACGCAGTTGTCGTTGAGCGTGTCGTGGTCGATGGTGACACAGAAGGGTGTACCAATGGCATCCTGACGACGGTAGCGCTTGCCGATGGAGTCTTTCTCATCGTATTGGCACTTGAAGTAGAACTTCAGGTCGTTCATGATTTCCCGAGCCTTCTCAGGCAGACCGTCTTTCTTAACCAAAGGCAGTATGGCCAGCTTGATGGGAGCCAGGCAGGCGGGCAGGTGCAATACAACGCGCGTTTCGCCGTTTTCGAGGGCTTCTTCTTCGAAGCAGCCGGCCAGAATGCTCAAGAAGGTGCGGTCGACACCGATAGATGTTTCGATAACATAGGGAACGTAGCTTTCGTTGCTTTCGGGGTCGAAGTACTTGATGCTCTTGCCGGAATACTTTTCGTGGTTGCTGAGGTCGAAATTGGTACGGGAGTGGATACCTTCAACTTCCTTGAAACCGAAAGGCATCAAAAATTCGATATCCGTGGCGGCGTTGGCGTAGTGGGCCAGCTTTTCGTGGTCGTGGAAACGGTACTTGTTGTCGCCCATGCCCAAAGCCTTATGCCATTTCAGACGGGTGGCCTTCCACTTTTCGAACCATTCCAGCTCGGTACCCGGCTTGACAAAGAACTGCATTTCCATCTGTTCGAATTCGCGCATACGGAAAATGAACTGACGGGCAACGATTTCGTTACGGAAGGCCTTACCTATCTGTGCAATGCCGAAAGGAATCTTCATGCGGCCGGTCTTCTGCACGTTCAAATAGTTGACAAAAATGCCTTGGGCGGTTTCGGGACGCAGGTAGATTTTCATCGAACCGTCGGCGGTGGAGCCCATTTCGGTCGAGAACATCAGGTTGAACTGACGAACATCGGTCCAGTTGCGGGTGCCGCTGATGGGGCAGACGATGCCTTCGTCCAGGATAATCTGCTTGAGCTCGGCCAGATCCATGGCGTTCATAGCATCGCTGTAGCGTTGGTGCAGAGCGTCCCATTTTGCTTGGTTTTCAAGCACGCGGGCATTGGTGGAACGGAATTGGGCTTCGTCGAAAGCATCTCCAAAACGTTTGGCGGCTTTCTCCACTTCCTTGTTTATCTTGTCTTCGTACTTGGCCAACTGATCTTCAATCAGCACATCGGCGCGGTAACGCTTCTTGCTGTCGCGGTTGTCGATAAGGGGGTCGTTGAAGGCATCAACGTGACCGGAAGCCTTCCAGATAGTCGGGTGCATGAAAATGGCCGAATCGATGCCGACGATATTCTCGTGCATCAGGGTCATGGAATCCCACCAGTATTTCTTGATGTTGTTCTTGAGCTCGACGCCCATTTGGCCGTAATCGTAAACGGCTGCCAGACCATCGTAAATTTCGCTCGAAGGGAATACGAAACCGTACTCTTTGCAATGAGACACCAGTTTCTTGAAAACGTCTTCTTGTTGTGCCATAGTATGTAATGTTACTGAGTTATTGTGCTGAAAATTTCGAAGCACAAAAATAGTACAATTATTTCTTTTTAGTACCTTTACGCCTTTAAATAAAGCAATATAGCCCAATTTATGGACGAAGATATCTATAAAGACTCTCCCGAAGAGGAAGCCGTTTCATCCGGCAATTTCGGCTCGCTCGATTTGGCGGCCGATGCCAACAACCATCATTTGACGGGCATGTACCGCAACTGGTTCATCGACTATGCCTCGTCGGTGATACTTGACCGTTCCGTGCCGCACATTGCCGATGGTCTCAAACCCGTGCAGCGCCGTATCCTCTATTCTATGAAGCGCCTCGATGACGGACGCTACAACAAGGTGGCCAATATTGTCGGACATACCATGCAGTTCCATCCGCACGGCGATGCCTCCATTGGCGATGCCTTGGTGCAACTCGGACAGAAAGAACTGCTCATCGATTGTCAGGGAAACTGGGGCAACATCCTTACGGGCGACAGTGCGGCGGCACCCCGATACATCGAAGCCCGGTTGTCGAAGTTCGCGCTAGAAACGCTCTTCAACAACAAGATTACACAATGGCAAGCTTCTTACGATGGCCGCAACCAGGAACCCGTGGCCTTGCCCGTCAAGTTCCCGCTTCTGTTGGCGCAGGGCGTTAAAGGTATCGCAGTGACGCTTTCATCGGAGATTTTGCCACATAATTTCAACGAAATCCTTGATGCCGCCATCGCCTATCTCAAGGGCGAAGACTTCGTGCTGTACCCCGATTTTCAAACCGGTGGCATGGTGGACATAAGCCGTTACAACGATGGACGTCGTGGCGGTGTGGTAAAGATTAGGGCCAAGATTGTCAAATCGGCCGATAACAAGGCTCTCTCCATCACGGAGATTCCTTATGGCAAAACTACCGGCAGCATCATCGATTCCATTCTGAAGGCCAACGAGAAGAACAAGATAAAGATTAAGAAGATAGACGACAATACGGCCGCCAATGCCGAAATCCTCGTTCAACTGGCTCCCGGTGTATCGTCCGACAAGACCATCGATGCGCTTTATGCTTTTACCGAGTGTGAGGTGAGCATCTCGCCCAACTGCTGCGTCATTCGTGACAACAAGCCTTGCTTTTTAGGCGTGAGCGATGTGCTGCGTTATTCGGTCGACAACACCATGTCGCTCTTCCAGCGCGAACTTTCCATCCAGAAAGCGGAGCTGCTCGAAAGCCTGATGTTCGCCTCGCTCGAAAAATGGTTCATCGAAGAACGCGTGTACAAGGACAAAGCCTTCGAAGACAGCGCCAGCATGGACGATGCCGTGGCCTATGTCTTTAAGCGTCTGGAGCCCTTTAAGGACAAGCTGGTGCGTGAAGTTACCCGCGATGACGTTCTCAAACTGATGGAAATCAAAATGGCCCGCATCCTCAAGTTCAACAAGGACAAGGCCTCGGAGAACATTTTGGCTATCCAGGCGCAAATCAAGGAAATAGACCATCACTTGAGCCATTTGGTGGAGTATACGATTGCTTGGTACGAACATCTCAAGGAAAGGTACGGCTCTCAGTATCCGCGCCGCACCGAAGTGCGCGTGTTCGACACCATCGAAGCCGCAAAAGTGGCCGAAGCCACCGAAAAATTGTACATCAATCGTGAAGAGGGCTTTATCGGCACTTCGCTCAAAAAAGACGAATTTGTCTGCGCCTGCTCCAACTTGGACGATGTCATCATCTTCTACAAGACGGGTAAATACAAGGTGGTACACGTAAGCGAAAAAATGCATGTGGGCAAGGATGTCCTCTATATCAATGTGTTCAAGAAGAACGACAAGCGCACCATTTATCATGCCGTGTACCGTGACGGCAAGAATGGTTATGCCTATATCAAGCGTTTTGCCGTAACGGGCGTTACCCGAGACAAAGAATACGACTTGACGCAGGGCAAACCCGGTTCCAAGCTGCTCTATTTTACGGCTAATGCCAATGCCGAGTCGGAAGTGATACGAGTGCTGCTCAAACCTTCGCCCCGCCTCAAGAAGATACAGTTCGACAAAGATTTCGGCGAATTGGCCATCAAGGGCCGTCAATCTATGGGCAACTTGCTCACCAAGAACGAGATACACCGCATCAGCTTCCGTCACAAAGGCACGTCTACGCTCGGTGGCCGCGAAGTCTGGTTCGACAAGGATGTGCTGCGTCTCAACTACGACCATCGTGGCGAATTCATCGGTGAATACCGTGGTGACGACCGCATTTTGGTCATTACTGTCAAGGGTGAGTTCTATACCACCAGCATCGATTTGAGCAACCATTTTGATGATGATATCCTGGTAATGGAAAAGTTCAATCCGCACAAGGTATGGACGGCGGTGCTTTTCGATGCCGACCAACAAAATTATCTGTATATCAAACGCTTTTCCCTTGAAGCGCTCAATAAGAAGATGTCCTTTATCGACAATCCGGATTCGCGTCTGGTGCTGCTTAGTGGCGAGGTCTATCCTCGTTTTGAAGTGATTTTCGGTGGCAGTGACGAATACCGCGAGGCCTTGGAAGTGGATGCCGAGTCCTTTATTGCCGTCAAGGGCTACAAGGCGCGTGGCAAGCGCGTTACCACTTGGAACGTGGCTGAGGTGAAGGAACTGGAGCCTCTCCGCTTCCCAGAGAATGCCGAAGACGATGCCGAAATTGCCGATGAAAACGAGGAAAATGTCGATATTGAAGCAGAAAAGTCTGATGCGGAAATAATAGACGAGATTACCGGACAAGGCAGTTTGTTCAGTTAAGTAATCTGTTGGGGCTTGCGTATTAAAGACTTTGTCTGTATCTTCGCGCTGTCTTATGCGGATGTGGTGGAATGGTAGACACGTCAGACTTAGGATCTGATGCCGAGAGGTATGGGGGTTCGAGTCCCTTCATCCGTACTTTGGGAGCAAGAATAGAGTTCTTGCTCCTTTTTTTTATTCTTCGATGAAATCGGGATTTTTCCAGTAATTGCCCCCGAAATGTTGTTTTTGGCCACTTTATAGCCCATTTGCTCACAAAGGCCCGGACCCTTGTTGCCCGTCTTTTATAAGAGGCGTAACTTTGCGGCGCTTTTCACGCAATTGTCTAAATATTTCTATATGAGCAAACATTTTCTAGCTTACCTGGAGGAATCAATCAAACAGTATTGGGACCGCCCCGTTATGAGTGATATCGATGGTGATACCCATCTTACTTATGCCACTTTCTCGCGAGAGATTTATCGGCTGCATGTACTTTTCGAGTCGATGGGTATTCAAAAAGGCGACAAAATAGCCCTTTGTTCCGGCAACTGCGCCAATTGGGCCTTGAGCTTTATGGCTGTTGCCGCTTGTCGTGGTGTGGTCGTTTCTATTTTGGCCGATTTCAAACCCGAAAGTATCCATGGTTTGGTAAACCACTCTGAAGCCAAAGTTTTTATTGTCAATCCGCATATCTTCAGTAACCTTAACGTTGATGAGATGCCTGGTCTTCGGGCAGTTCTCTCCATGAAAGATTTTAGCTTGCTCAGCTCGAAAGACGAAAACATTGTCAAGGCTCATGCCAATTGGGATGCCGCTTTCGTTGCCAAGTATCCCAACGGTATCAGCAAGGAAGATGTCGATTTCCCCAAGGATAACCTTGACGACTTGTGCCTTATTAACTACACCTCCGGCACCACCAGTGACCCCAAGGGCGTTATGGTAAGTTACGGCAACCTCAGCTCCAACACCCAGTACGCGCTGGAAACCGTTAAGGTGCTGCCCGGCGATACTTTGGTGTCTATGCTGCCTTTGGCCCACATGTTCGGTCTGGAATTCGAGTTTATCTATCCTGTTTCGGGCGGTTGCCATGTGCATTTCCTGAACAAGACTCCAGCCGCTCCGGTGCTGATGAAAGCCTTCGCCGACGTGAAACCTTATATGTTCCTGACGGTGCCTTTGGTTATTGAGAAGATCTTCAAGAAAGCCATCTTCCCCAAGATCAACAAGCCCATCATGAAGATTCTTTGGCACATCCCCGGTATCGGAGGCATGATTAAGAAGACCGTTAAGGAAAAGTTGCTTACCACTTTCGGCGGCAACCTGCGTTACCTTATTGTTGGTGGTGCAGCCCTCTCGAGCGATGTGGAAAACTGCTTGAGAGACATCAAGTTCCCTTATTGCGTGGGTTATGGTATGACCGAGTGCGCCCCGCTTATCGCCTACAAAGACTGGCGAGAGTTCAAGAAGGGCTCTTGCGGTGCTATTGTCGATAGAATGGAAATCAAGATCGACTCGAAGAATCCTTACAAGGAAGTGGGCGAAATTATGGTTCGCGGTGCCAACGTTATGCAGGGTTATTACAAGAATCCCTCTGCCACCAATGCTGTGCTGACTCCCGACCATTGGTTGCGTACCGGCGACCTCGGTATCATCGACAAGCAGAACAACGTCTTCATCAAGGGACGTAGCAAGAACATGATTCTTGGTCCTTCGGGCCAGAATATCTATCCCGAGGAATTGGAAGATAAGATTAACGGTATGCCTTTCGTGGTAGAGTCTATCGTCCTGCAACGCGATGGTGCCTTGACGGCTCTCGTTTATCCCGACTACGATGCAGCCAAGACCGCTGGTGTCAACATTGAAGAAACCATGGAGCAGAACCGCTTGGCTGTCAATAAGATGGTGCCTAACTTCTGTCAGATAAAGGCGGTTGAACTGGTCAAGAGTGAATTCGAAAAGACTCCGAAACGCAGTATCAAACGCTTCCTTTACAAGTAAGAGAGTTGAACCTCATATCGAAAGGGCAGGTCTGTACGGGTCTGCCCTTTTTTGTGCTTGTTTTTTACAACTGAAATCGGGATATTTGCCTAAGCAATCTGTAAAAAAATAAACGATACTTATGGAAACAACAGTCCTTCTTGTAGTGCTTCTTGTTGCCGTTCTGGCCTTGGCAGCTCTGCTTATGAATCTTAGTCGCAAACTGTCGGAATTGAAGAACGTTAAGCCCGACCTTGGCAACGACTTCAGCCAGCTGCGGCAAGAGCTGTCAACCACCATTTCATCGCAAGTTTCGGCACTTTCGCAAACCATATCGACGGCGCAACAGAGCTCTGCAACGGTACAGAAAGACGCGCTGGACAATCTCGACAAGAATCTGAAAACCCTACGAGCCGACTTGACTGTCGCTCAGGAAAATTTGCGCAAAAGTGTCGATGAAAACCTGAAAAATATTCGTGAGGGCAACGACCGTCAACTAGGCGAAATTCGTCAAACTGTCGATGAAAAGCTGCAAAAAACACTCGAAGACAAGATGACCAACTCTTTCAAGATGGTGAGCGAACGTTTGGAGCAAGTATACAAGGGCTTGGGAGAAATGCAGACATTGGCCACCAGCGTGGGTGACTTGAAAAAGGTGCTTTCAAACACCAAAACGCGAGGTATTGTGGGAGAAATCCAGCTGGAAGCCATCTTGCAGGAAATACTCACGCCCGACCAGTACGACAAGGATATCGCCACGCGCCCGGGTAGCAGTGAAAGAGTGGAGTTTGCCATCAAACTGCCTGGTAGTCAGGCTGGCGAGAATGTCTACCTGCCCATCGACGCGAAATTTCCCGGTGACTCTTATGCGGCGTTGCAGGATGCCTACCTCACTGGCGACAAACAGCAGATTGACGAGGCCTACAAGCACTTGGAGACTTTCATCAAGATGTCGGCTAAAACCATACGCGAAAAATATATAGAGCCGCCCCATACCACCAATTTTGCCATTATGTTCCTTCCTTTCGAGGGCCTTTATGCTGAGGTGGTGAACCGCAATCTTATCGAAATTCTGCAGCGCGACTATTCGGTGAACATCGCAGGGCCGTCCACCATGGCGGCCATGCTCAACGCGCTACAAATGGGATTCCGAACCTTGCAGATACAGAAGCGCAGCGATGAAGTGTGGAAAACCTTGTCGGCCGTCAAGACTGAATTCGAAACTTTCGGCTCGGTATTCAAGAAGGCTCAGGAGCGCATCAAACAACTTGATCAGGAAATGGACAAGCTGGTAGGTACGCGTTCACGCGCCATAGAGCGCAAATTGCGAGGCGTTCAGTCGATAGACCTCAGTGAGGCCGACCGCATTGTAGACATCCAAGGAGAAGACCTGACTGCTTTGGAATAAACCGGTTTTAGAACAACTTGCCGATGTTGGAGGTGAACAGCTTCACGGAAATGGCCAGCAGAATGATGCCGAAGAATTTGCGTGAAATATAGATGCCTCCATCGCCCAGAACCTTCTCGAAGGTGGTTATCAGCTTGAGTATCGCGTAAATGACAACCATATTGGCAATCAAGGCGAGCAAAATGTTGACAGATTGGTATTCGGCCCTAAGTGAGATAAGGGTGGTAAACGAGCCGGCGCCGCAGATAAGCGGGAACACCAGCGGCACCATCGTCGACATACTCTTGGGTGATTTTTCGTAGTGGAACAGTTCTACGTCGAAAATCATCTCGATGGCAACGGCGAAGATGACGATGGAACCCGCAACGGCGAACGATTGAATGTCGACGCTGAAGAGCGAAAGAATGTAGTCGCCCGCATACAGGAAAATGACGGAAATAAGCAGCGAGATGATGGTGACTTTGCCTGCCGGGATATTGCCGGTATGGTTTTTAATGTCGATGATAATCGGAGTCGACCCGAGAATATCGAAAATGGCGAAGAGAACCACGAAGGCTCCAGCAATCTCTTTAAAATTGATACCCAGTTCCATAATGTTTGACTTCTAAGTGTTCTGTAAAAATCTGAGCGCCATAATTTGAACGCCGCAAAAATAATCTTTGCTTTAGGATTCTACACCATGAATGCGGAAAAAAATACACTTCTTATACAGACACACAGACTTCTTCGTGCCAAACAAATATGTCTTCAAAAATCCTTTGCAAAAATGTACCCACTTATTTTTTCATCATCACTTATCGTTTATTAAATTTGCAAAAATTTAGAGAAATTGGCGGAATATTTAATGACCAAAAGAATAACAATATGAAAATCAAACACTTAGTGATTATGTCTGCAATCGTGGCTACGCTTGCTTCGTGCAGCGAAAGCAATCCTTTTTTAAGAGATTACACTACTTATAGACAAACACCTCCCTTTGCCGAAGTTAAAGTCGAACATTTCAAACCTGCTTTTCTGGAAGGTATCAAACAGCAGGAAGCTGAAATCGAGGCTATCGTCAACAATCCTGAAGAACCCACCTTTGAAAATACCGTTGAGGCTCTCGAAAAATCCGGTGAAATCCTGGGCAAGGTTATGGCCGTGTTCAGCGTCTACACCAATAGCGAAATGACCGATGAACTGATGGCTGTCGAAGCGGAACTGATGCCTATCTTGTCGGAACACTACAGCAATATCTCATTGAATGAGAAATATTTTGCGCGCGTCAAGGCTTTGTACGACAACCGTCAAAATCTTGGCTTGAACGGCGAGCAGATGCGAATGCTTGAGGAATCTTACGAAGGCTTCGTCAACAGCGGTGCTACCCTGCAAGGTGCCGACCGCGACAAGTGCCGCGAACTCAGCGCCCGTCTGAGCCAACTTACCATGACTTTCGGTCAGAATGCCCTAAAGGCCACGAACGCCTACAACAAGCATATTACCGATATCAAGGAACTGGAGGGCATGCCTCAGGGCGAACTCGACAAAGCTGCTTCCAAGGCCAAGAAAGAAGGACTGGACGGTTGGGTCTTCGACCTTTCTACCCCCAGCTATCTGGGTGTTCTCACTTATTGCAAGAATCGCGAGCTGCGCAAGGAGATGTACCTGGCCAACAATTCGCGTGCCGTTGGCGGTGAATTCGACAACACTTCCGTTATCAAAGACATCGTGAATACCCGTCTGGAAATGGCCAAACTGTTTGGCTACAAGAACTATGCAGAGTATTCCCTCAAGGATAAGATGGCCAAGAACAGCGAAAACGTCTACAAGATGCTCGACCAATTGCGCGAAGCCTATTTTGAGCCTAATGTCAAGGAGCACAAGGCAGTACAAGATTATATCAACAGAACCGAAGCAGAACCTTTCGTTTTGGCCCCTTGGGATTGGTCTTACTATTCCAACAAGCTGCAAACCGAACTTTTCGACATCAACGATGAAATTTTGCGTCCGTATTTCGAACTCGACAAGGTTAAGCAAGGCGTGTTCGGTCTGGCTAACAAACTCTATGGTATCCGTCTGGAAAAGAACGACCAGATTCAGGTTTGGAACGACGAAGTGGAAGCTTTCGAAGTTTTCGACAAAGACGGTTCGTTCATCGGTGTGCTGTACACCGACTTCTTCCCCCGCGATAGCAAGCGTGCCGGTGCATGGATGAGCGACATCGTTTCTCAGTGCAACATCCAAGGCCAGCGCAGATATCCCTTCATTACGTTGACTACCAATTTCAGCCCCGCAACCGAAGACAAGCCCGCTTTGCTCACCTTCGACGAAGTGACCACTTTCCTGCATGAGTTCGGCCACTGCCTGCACGGGTTACTTTCCAATGTCAGCTATCCTTCTTTGGCCGGCACCAACGTGGCTCGCGACTTTGTGGAACTGCCTTCGCAGCTGATGGAAAATTGGGCATATGAGAAGGAGTTCCTGTCCGAATTCGCCTATCATTACCAGACCAACGAACTGATTCCGATGCAACTGATTCAGAAAATCAAGGATGCCGGTAATTTCAACGTGGCCCGCAACTGCTGCCGTCAGTTGAGTTTCGGCTATTTGGACATGGCCTACCATACCATTACCGAACCTTTTGCTGCTGATGTTGTGAATTTCGAGAAGGAAGCTTGGAAATCGACCGTTTCACTGCCCATGCCCGATGGTTGCTGCATGAGTACTTCTTTCACGCACTTGTTCAGTGGCGGTTATGCTGCCGGTTACTACAGCTACAAATGGTCTGAAATTTTGGCTTTGGACGCTTACGACTATTATACCGAGAGAGCCGTCTTCGACACCGAACGTGCTGCTTCTTTCCGCGAAAATATCCTTTCCAAGGGTAATACCAAGGATCCTCAGGTGCTCTATCGTCAGTTTAGGGGTCAAGATGCCTCTATCAATGCCATGTTGCGTCACAATGGTATTATCAAATGAGTAGCAAACAGGAAGAACTAGACAAACGATATATGCGCATGGCCTTGATTTGGGCCGAGAACTCCTATTGCACCCGCCGGCAGGTGGGTGCAATCATGGTTAAAGACCAGCGCATCATTTCCGATGGATACAATGGTACGCCATCGGGGTTCGAGAACATTTGCGAAGACGAGAACAATAAGACCAAACCCTATGTGCTTCATGCTGAGGCCAATGCTATCTCGAAAGTGGCTCGCTCGCACAATAGCAGCGATGGTGCCACCATCTATGTGACAGCCTGTCCATGCATTGAATGTGCCAAACTGATTATTCAGGCTGGCATCAAGCGCGTTGTTTACGGAGAACCTTATCATCTCGATGATGGTCTGCAATTGCTTAAAAGAGCTGGCATACAGGTGGATTTTGTCGATAACCGTCAGCTCTAATCACTGTTCACTAAACAAATTTTCATGAAGACATCCGTTAAAACCATATTGCTGGCCATAGTATGTGCCTTTCTCTGTGTGTTGCTGGGTAGCGAAATCTACAAGGCCACAACCCGTCCGCGTGGCAAGGCTGTTAGGGTGGTGCAGCAGGGGGCCAACAAACTCGATGCCGTGCTGAACCTGGTCGATTCCAAGTATGTGGAAGAGGTTGATACCAAGGAAATTGTGGAGAAGCTTATCCCTGATGTTTTGGAAGAACTCGACCCGCATTCTGTGTATATTCCTGCCACGGAGATGGAAAAGACCATGGAGGAAATGGATGGTTCATTTACCGGTGTGGGCATACAGTTCAACATCCGTGAGGACAGTGTACGCGTGGTGGCCATTGTCAACGGCGGGCCGGCCGAACATGCCGGTTTGCGTGCGGGCGACTGCATTGTGATGGTTGACGACAGCGTGTTTACCGGCGAGAAAATCAACAACGATCTGGTGCTGAAGACTTTGCGCGGCCCGAAAAATTCCAAGGTGAAATTAGGCGTGGTGCGTCGCGGCACCGAAGGGGTGCTACCTTTTACGCTGACGCGCAACGACATCCCCGTGAACAGTATCACCGCTTCGTATAAAATCGGCCAAGACATCGCCTACATCAAGATAGACAATTTCTCGCGCACCACTTACGAGGAGTTTCTCAACAAAATGACGTTCTTTAGTCAACGAGAAGGCTGCAATCGCTTGATACTGGACCTTCGTGGTAATCCTGGCGGACTGATGGGATCTGCGTTATCCATTTTGAACGAGTTTCTGCCCAAGAACCGTCTGATGCTATATGTGGAAGGTCGTTCCTATCCGCGCGAAGAAAGCTACAGTGATGGCCGCGGCGCTTTCCGTCAAGTGCCGTTGGTGGTGTTAATGGACGAGTGGTCGGCTTCTGCAAGTGAGATTGTGGCGGGGTCCATCCAGGACAATGACCGCGGTTACATTGTGGGCCGCCGTTCGTACGGCAAAGGTTTGGTGCAGCAGCAGATTCCCTTCAAAGACGGTTCTGCCGTGCGCTTGACGGTGGCGCATTACTACATACCCTCGGGCCGTAATATCCAGAAACCCTATACCAAGGGCAATTTCGTGGACTATGAAATGGATATCGTACACCGTTGGGAAAGGGGCGAGTTCGGCTCGCTCGACAGCATCCATGTGGCCGACAGTTTGCGCTTCAGCACCTATGGTGGTCGCACGGTTTATGGTGGCGGCGGTATTATGCCCGATTATTTTGTCCCCGTCGATACGCTGGTCAACCAAAACGACTGGCTCGTACAGATTACCAATAAAAACCTTATTTATCTGTTTGCCTCTTCGTGGGTGGATGCCCGTCGTGAACGTTTGGAACAGCTAAAGGATGCCGATGCACTGAGAAATCAGATGAAGCTCGAGAATGTCTACAATCAATTCGTTACCTACAGTCAAGCTAAAGGGGTGGCTTCTACAGTGGCCCAGCGCAACGAGGTAAAAGAGGAAGTGAAGCTCCGCCTGGATGCTTATGTGGTACGTCATGTGTTGGGCGAGGACGCGTTCTGGGAAATTCTGCAGGAAGACGACAATACCCTGCTTAAAGCTGTTGAATTGATAGCCACGATGGACAACAATGTCGCAGACGACTAACGCTCAAGAAAAACAGGCGCTTCGCTCGGAGATAAGAAGGCTTAAACGCTTGCAGCGCAGCGAGGATTTGCGTGTGTGGTCGGAGAAGATTTGCGGCCGCGTCTTGGAACTGAACGAATGGCGGCAGGCCAGTACGGTGTTGCTGTATGCTGCGTTGCCTGACGAAGTGAACACCGAAGGCTTGCAGGAGGCAGCGCTTGCCGCTGGCAAGCGCTGCCTCCTGCCGGTGGTTCAAGGTGACATCCTCAAGCTTCGTCCCTACACAAGGGCAACGGTAATGCAATCAGGACCCTTTCATATCGCCGAGCCGTTTGGCGAGGACTTTGTCGACTACGCAGCCATCGACCTGGCGATAATTCCCGCTATGGCTTATGACCTCGAAGGTCACCGTTTGGGCCGTGGCAAAGGCTATTACGACCGTCTGTTGCCGCTTTTGAACTGCCCTTTGATAGGCATAGCCTACCCCTTTCAAATACTCGAAAAAATACCCGTCGAACCTTGGGATATCCCTGTCCGACGGGTAGTGTCAGTTGAGTAGCCGCCTACTTATTTGCTTGCTTTCTTCAGCGCTTTCTCCAGCTTGCTGATGGCCTTTTCCTGGTCCTCGATGGTCTTTTCCTGATTCTCGATGGTGGTCAGCAGCGAGTTCAGCTCTTCATTGTCCACATCCTTGGGGAACTGGGCATCCACGCGGTTCAAGAAATCGGCCAATACATTCATATAATTGGTAAAGGCATCGAAGGGAGAATCGTAGGGGCTGAAGATCTTGTAAAGCCCGCCATCGGTAAACTGCTTGGTGCTCATATAGAAGAAGTGGTCGCTTACTTGCAGGTACTTCCAGTCTTGCAGCAGACGACGGTCCTTGCAAAGGTGTACACGCTCGCTGACGCTATAGAGTTTGTTCAGCGCTTCATTTTGTAAATCGTTGCCCATCCAGGCACTGAGGTCTTTTTCTTCATCGGCCCAAGAAATAGGCGTTGGAACGCTCAGTTCACCCACGGGTTTCAACTTCATGGACACTTCGTTGGGCGTTAGGAACTCTATACCACGCTGTGCAGCGAAGTAAGGCAGGGCCTTTAGAAACTCGAAGATACCGCTTTCGCGCGGTTGCAGGTTGCCGAAGGTTTCATAGTTCATAAACAAGTTGATGACCTGTTCGTTTTCGGGTGTCTGGGCTATCCAGTCGATGAACTTGTCGGCCACCAACGGATATTCGTTCCAAGCGGTGTTGGAGAAACGGAAGGTGATATCGTCGCTCAACTTATTGTTCTTGAGCAAAACTTTCAGGTTGCTGTTGCCGGCGCACTGGTAAACGAAGTTGGGACTCTTCCATCCCAGCACCGATTTTGCACCATCGGCAATGATGGTTTTGTAGCCCAAAGACTGCACCAAATTGCCGATTTCATCGGAATAAATCAGCTCGGTGTTGCGGAATGTCTTGGGCTTCTGGCCGAAGAGCCGCTGGATATGCTGATGTTGCTCCTTCACCTGACGGCAGAACTCGTCTTCGTCCTTGATGGAGGCTAAAGAGTGAGCGCTGGTTTCGGCCAAAAATTCTACACAGCCGGTCTTGGCCAAGGCCTTGAAACTCTCGATGACTTCGGGTGCATACAGCTCTAGCTGATCGAGAGCCACGCCGGAAATGGAGAAAGCTACCTTGAATCTGCCTTTGTTGGCCTCAATCATTTCCAGCAACAGCTCGTTGGCGGGAAGAAAACTGCTGGCGGCAATCCGCTGCATAATCTGTTCGTTGGAGAAATCGTCGTAGTAGTAGTGGTCTGCGCCGATGTCGAAGAAACGGTACCTTTTCAGACGGAAAGGTTGATGAATCTGGAAATAGAAACAAATAGTCTTCATAACGTATGTTTTTTTAATTATTATCTACCTAAAACCTGGTCGTAGATGCGGCGCACCTTCTGGCCGGCATATTCCCATTTAATCTCGTCCACCTCGCGCTTGCCTTCTACCCTAAGGTATTCGTACATAGCCGGATAGGTGATGATGGAATAAATGGCATCGGCCATAGCATCGATGTCCCAGTAATCGGTCTTGATGACATTGTTCAGAATCTCGGCGCAGCCCGATTGTTTGGAAATGATAGAGGGAACGCCCACTTGCATGGCTTCCAGCGGGGAAATGCCGAAGGGCTCCGACACGGAAGGCATGATGTAAACATCGCTCGACTTGAGCATTTTGTAGACATCCAAGCCCTTCTGGAATCCAGGGAAGTGGAAACGGTCGGCAATGCCGCGCTTGGCGGCCAGGCGAATCATGGCGTTCATCATATCGCCGCTGCCAGCCATGACAAAACGTACATTGTCGGTTTTCTGCAGCACCTTGTAAGCGGCTTCCACAAAATATTCCGGACCTTTCTGCATGGTGATGCGGCCCAGAAAAGTAACCACCTTCTGTTGGCAATTGCGTATGGGCTCAATGTCCTTGATAGCCTGGCTGACGGGGTCTACAGCATTGTGTACCGTGCTGACTTTGCGCGGGTCTTGATAATATTTGTTGATGACAGTATTGCGCGTAAGGTTGCTCACGCAAATGATGTGGTCGGCGTTGTCCATACCGTCCTTCTCGATGCGGTACACATCCGGGTTGACGTTGCCGCGGCTACGGTCGAAGTCGGTGGCGTGTACGTGAATGACCAGAGGCTTGCCGGTGACACTCTTGGCGTGGATGCCGGCCGGGTAGGTGAGCCAGTCGTGCGAGTGGATGATATCGAACTGTTCGGTGCGGGCAATGACTCCGGCGCAAATGGAATAGTTGTTAATCTCCTCCAACAAGTTGTCGGGATAGCGCCCCGAGAACTCCAGACAGCCAAGGTCGTTGGTGTGCATGTAACGGAAGTCGGCATAGATGTGTGCGCGCAAGTCGTAGTATTTCTGCGGGTCCATATACGAGCCGAAGCGTTCTTGCAAAGTCTCGTAAGGAACATCTTTCCAGACGATGGGGGTATTGTTCAGACCGATGATTTTCAGAAAACTCTGGTCTTCATCACCAAAAGGTTTGGGCAGGCAGAAGGTTATCTCCATGTCTTCTTGTTTGGACATGCCTCGCGTCAATCCGAAGCTGGCCGTGCCCAGGCCTCCTAAAATATGCGGGGGAAACTCCCAGCCGAACATCAATGCTTTCATATAATTGCTGCGTTTTCTGAAAGGTTACTAATGAGCTGTTTTACGCGTAATACTTCGGCCACGCTCATGGCGAAAGCTATGCCGCCGCGTCCACGGTAGGGCGGGTTGCCGTCGAAAAGCTCCGAGATGGAACTGATGCCGCGGTCGCTGAGATCGTCTTCGAATTCGTAGATGCAACGCTCGGCAAAAACAAGGCCGCTCATACGGTAAATCTTGAGGTAAGCTTCAAGATAGGCACCCATGAGCCAGGGCCAGGCCGTTCCTTGGTGATAGGCCCAGGTACGGCGGTCTTCCGGCCCCTCGAAAATCGGATTGTAGCCCATGCTCTTGGGGCTGAGCGTGCGCAGGCCCTTAGGCGTCAGCAACTCTTTGGTGACAAAGTCGAGCACTTGTTTTTTCTGCATCTTGTCGAGCGGAGAAAAATCGAGCGAAGCGGCAAAAACCTGGTTGGGACGGACGCTCCAGTCTACCACGTCGCCATCGACATAATCGTAGAGATAACCATAGTCGTTGCGGAAAACGTGAACGAAAGACCGACCGCATTTCGTGGCGAGGGCTTCCATATTGTCGGCCTGAAAATCTTCGCCAAGCTCTCGGGCGATATTGGCCACGAAGCGCAATGCGTTGTACCATAGTGCGTTGAATTCAACCAAATAACCGCTGCGGGGTACCAAGGGCTTGCCGTACATGGTGGAGTTCATCCAGCTGATGGGTTTGTCCTTGCCGTTGGAATAAACCAGGCCGTTGTCGTGAACGAAAAGGTTTTTGTGCCCTTGGTTCATTAAGAAGTTCATGGTGTCCAGCAGAAGTTTGCCGAATACCTGGGCGGCCTTGCTCTGACCTTGGTCTTTGGCGTATTGTTGTATGGCCCAAATCATCCAAAGCGGAACATCGGGCGCATCAATTTCGTGTATGTCGCAGTCGAGGTCTTGCTCGGCAAAATAATTGCGGATAGCCTTTTCGCCCGTCTGCATGATGGATTCGAACAGTTCTGGCTTGCCGCAACAGAGGGTGCATCCCGGCAGGGCGATGAACATGTCGCGGGCACGGCATTGGAACCAGGGATAGCCCGCAATGATGTAGCGCTGGCCGTCCTTGTGCTTGTTGTAGAACTGGGCGGCGGCCGATTTCAGGCAGGAGGTGAAATTGCTGCGCGGCTGGCGCTGGCTCTTCTCGACATCGAAAGCCTCATTGATTTTGTCGGCGGGCATGTGGTCGAGCGAAGCAGAAAAAGTGATGCTCTCTCCTTTCTTGATGGGCATTTCGAAATAGCCGGGCACAAATAAATCTTCTTGGAAGTCATAACCGCGCTCCTGCTCCTTCATATATTCAATGTTGCGGTACCAGTCGGGCGCGTAAATAAAATCGTTCTTGGCCGAGAACTGCATATACAGCGATGGGAAACCTTGGTAAAGACACATTTTGATGCCATTGTCGACAGGCTCGTAGCTTTTGTTGATGGTATCGTTGGCCTTGCAGAGCGTGTCGGTCTGGCGGAAGGCCAAGAAGGGCCTGAAGCGCAATGTCGTGGGCGAATGGGCCTCGAGTAGCGTGTAACGTACCAGAATGCGGTTTTCGAACGACATGAATATCTTCTCTCTCGACAGAATGACGCCGCCCACGCGGTAGATGGTGGTGGGGATACCGTCGCAGTCGAACTGGCGGATATATTTGTGGCCTTTGGGACTGTAGTTGTCGCCGGGATACTTGTGCAGTCCGAGGTTGAATTCGGCACCATGCTGGATAACGGTGGCATCAAGGGAAGAAATGAGCACGTGGTTTTTCCCTTCGAATTCCGACAGGGGAACTACCAGTAACCCGTTGTATTTTCGAGTGTTGCAGTCTACAATGGTGGAATAGCTGTAGGCACCCGATTTGTTGGTCTGCAACAGTTCTTTGGTAAGCGAGAGCTGCAGGTTTACCATCGATGTCTTGTCGAACTTCAAGTAACTCATAAGCGATAGGTTTTAATGAAGACGAAAGTAAAAAGATAAAAAGCCAAATACAAAAGTTTCTTTAATAAAATTTTAGTTTCAACAAGGACAAAAAACTATCTTTGCGTCCGTATAAAACGACCATCGTATGGATGCACAAAAGAAAGACTTGGGTTTGATAGATTTGTTTGTACTTGGGTGGAAGTTCATCGTGAAGATGTTCTTTGTTGCCGTACATTGCGCTGGCTGGTGTCTGCGTGTGCTTTGGCAGCGGAAATGGGTGATGCTCGCCGCCATTGCTGTCGGATTGATTATCAGTTTGTCCGACTATTTCTTTGGAAACAGCCGCAATGTTACCAAGGCAGGCTTTGCTGTCAATACCTATTCCAAGAAGCCGTATTTCAGCATCGAAATCATCCGCAACCTCGACATGGACGAGTTCGCCGAGGTGACGGGCATGACCGAAGAACAGAAAGATGCCATCATCTCGCTCAATCCCTACTATGTTATCGACCTTAACGACGACGGTACGATAGAACTTATCGACTACACCGAAAAATACAAGATGGAAGTGGACGACCCTTTGGCCAAGGAACGCAACTACAACGTTTGGGCATCGAAGGTGTTCTATCTGGAAGTGACTGCCACCGACAAGGAAGTGATACCGGTATTCCGCAAGGCTTTGCAGGATTATCTGAACGCTTCCCCCATGATGATAACCGCTTGGGAAACCAATAAGGAATATGAATACAGCTGCATCGAAGTGCTCGAAAGCGAATTGCGCAAGGTGGACTCTCTGCAGACTCGCGCCATACAGGGCGAGGAATCTTTGAATACCTCCTTGGTGGAAACGCGTCGGGGTTCAACCTCCACTTATGGCACAGGTACTTACTTCCAGATGCTCACTTGGGACAAGAACTCCCTTAAGAAACTGATTTATCAGCATCGTCAGATACTGAACGATTTGGCCGAGGGCCCTGTTTTTTACAACACGCCCATCGTTTACGCGGAAAATCCCCGCGATTCCATAGTCAGACGCATAGCCGAAGGTGTGGTTATCGGGCTGCTACTGGGTTACGCGCTGGTGCTTCTGCTTACTTACCGCAAGCCCATTGCCGCCTTCTTTAACAAGAAATGACAGCTTGCTAAAAGCATATAAGAATAAGGGCGCATCTGGAGAAATCCGGATGCGCCCTCGATTTTGTGGCTTGGTTCAGATAGCCATGTATCAGATGCCCAGCGATTTCTTTATTTCCTCTATGCGGGCTTCGGCGGCCTGGCAGGCAGCGCGATAGTCGGCGCGGGTGGCCATCTGGCTGCGTACTTCCATGTAGAACTTGATTTTGGGTTCGGTGCCGGAAGGACGGACAGAAACTTTGGTGCCGTCGGCGCAGAAATATTGCAGCACATTGGAGGGTTCGGGCATCACAAGATCGTAAGTTTCGCCGGTGGCGGGCTTGCAGGCTTTCATCTTCTTGAAATCCTTGACGAGTACCACGGGCGAGCCGGCCAGTTCTTTGACGGGATGGGCGCGGTAATTATCCATCATGGCTTGAATTTCTTCGGCGCCGGATTTGCCCTTGCGGACAATGGAGATACTCTTTTCTTTGGAATAACCGAACTCCAGATAAATGTCGAGCAGCTGTTCGTAGAGCGTTTTGCCGTGGTCTTTGGCATCGGCCAGCACCTCGGCTATCATGGCGGCAGCCGAAACGGCATCTTTGTCGCGTACAAAATCTTCTACCAAAAAACCATAGCTTTCTTCGCCGCCGCAGATGAATTCCTTTTTACCTTCCATTTGCAGCATCACACCGGCTATCCACTTGAAACCCGTGTAGACATCGTAGATTTCCACGCCGTTCTTCTGAGCAATGTCCTTGAGCAATTCGGTGGTGACGATGGTCTTTACCATATACTGGTTGCCGTTCAGGCGGCCCTTGGCCTTCCATTGTTTGAGCAAGTAGTTGGAAATGAGCAGTGCGTTCTGGTTGCCGCTCACCAATATCCATTCGCCCCTATCGTCCTTGATGGCGATGCCCAGACGGTCGGAGTCGGGGTCGGAAGCCATCACGATATCGGCATCAACCTCTTTGGCTTTGGCGATGGCCATCGACAGAGCTGCGGGTTCTTCGGGGTTGGGCGACACAACGGTGGGGAAATCGCCGCTGATAACCTCTTGCTCAGGCACGGAAATCAGGTTCTCGAAACCGAGGGCCTTCAGACACTTGGGTATCACCTTGATGCCTGTGCCGTGAATAGGCGTGTAGACGATTTTCAGGTTCTTCTGATGGGCAATGGCCTCGGGCGACATGGAAACGCCCAAAATTTTTTCGATGTAAACCTTGTCGATGTCTTCGCCAATGGAAGTGATGAGCTCGGGACGGCCTTGGAACTTCACGTCGTCGATAGACTTGATGGCGTTCACTTCTTTGATGGTGTTGTGGTCGTGCGGGGCTATCATTTGGCCACCGTCTTCCCAATAGGCTTTGTAACCATTATATTCCTTGGGGTTGTGCGAGGCTGTCAGGATGATACCGCTTTGGCAACCCAAGTGACGGATGGCGAAGGATATTTCGGGCGTAGGACGCAAGCTGTCGAAGAGATATACGTAAATGCCGTTGGCTGTGAGGATATCGGCGGAAACTTCGGCAAACTTTCGGCTGTTGTTGCGGCAGTCGTGGCCGATAACCACCGATATTTTGTCGCGGTCGGCGAAGGACTTTTTCAGATAGTTGGCAAGGCCTTGGGTGGCGGCACCTACCGTATAGATGTTCATGCGGTTGCTACCTGCACCCATGATGCCGCGCAGGCCGCCGGTACCGAATTCCAGGTCTTTGTAGAAACATTCAATCAACTCGGTTTTGTCTTCGTTGTCGAGCATGCGCTGTACCTCGGCGCGGGTTTGGGCATCGTATTGTTTGCCCAGCCAGACTTGCGCCTTTGCAGTCACTTCTTGAAGTAATTTAGCATTGTCCATACATGATATTGTTTAATAAATGAATGATATTTCCTTCTCTGCCATATTGCCGCAGTGGTCCCAAACTTGCACGGTCATACGATGTTGTTGTCCGGTGCGTTGCAGGGCTTGCCCATCGATGCGGTAAAAAATGGCATCGTTTTTATAATCGTCCTCGAACAGGGCCCAATGTCCGTCAATATATACTTGATAGTGAGCCAGGTCCGATTCGGTATCTTTTATATGGATGCGAATTAAATCATTTTTTAAATCATGGACAATATTCCCCATTGAAATTTTTGGAACGATGGTATCGACCAGCACCATATAATCTCCCAGTCGGGTGGTCTGGGCCGACATCCAACCTTCATTATAGTTGGCCTCGATGTATTCCCATGCTTGTTTGCGGTTGCGGTAGGCCAGATAGTACTGTTTTTTGTTTTCCAGACGGTCTTGCTCGATTTTAAGAGCGATGTTGATTTTTCGGTGCAGGGGCGTGCAGGCTTGGTGGAGCCGATAGACGGGTGAACAAGCTCTTGCGGCTTCCCAGCGAGACGCTGGCTCGATGCTGTAGGAAAATGCGCAGTCGCTGTAGAGACTGCCGAGGGGAAGGTGGATGATGGCCTGTGGGTAAACGAGCGTGTGCGGGTAAATGGCGGGGAGGGGGCGGGCAGGCCCCGGCAGGGGCCTGGCGGCAGCCGTTCCGGCTGCCGCAGCGGCTGCATTCGCAGCCGCGCCCGCCCTTTCCCCGTACACGACAAAACTCAGACTGCAGCAATTGCCGTAACGGTCGCTGAGCTCGTAGCGGAAACGGTAGGGCCGCTCCTCGTTGATGTCAACCACGCCGTAGCCGCTGCGCGGGTAAAAAGACTTCATTATCCATTGCCGGCGCAATACCCACTCTTCGTAGTCGCAGATATAGTTGATATAGCGTGAGTCGGCGAAAGAAAAACGGCTTATGTCCTGACGAAAAATCTCCTTGTCGTCTAAAAACAGTCTTATAAGTTGCACGCCGTAGAGATTGCGCGTACCGCTCATATAGTCGTAGGCCTTGAGCCCCAAACCAAGCTTGCCCCAAAAGGCGGGCGGCTCCTCTTGCAGGCGGTTGTCCTTGACAGGAATAATGCGTTTCCCATCCTCTTGATAGAAGGCCAAGGCCAAGATACGCGGCGCTTCCCGGTCCGAAATGCGAGAAGCGAACCACCACAGAGGATCCAGAATATCTTCGCTTTCCGTGTCACGGATTTCAAAATGAAGATGTGGTCCGCCACTGCCGCCGGTGTTGCCGCTGTAGGCGATGAGTTCTCCCTGTTGTACGGGTAGCTGTCCGTCTGCAAAATAGAGATCCACTTGATAAGACTCGGCCCGGTACTGGCTGTCGCGCAACACGCGCTCCAGCCGTGGTGAAAGGCGGTCCAGATGGGCATAGACGCTGGTATGGCCGTCGGGATGGTCGATGTAGACTGCTTTGCCGTAGCCGTATTTGCGCACACCGATGCGCGAAACGCAGCCATCGGCCACGCTGCGCACAGCGTGGCCGACGACCCCCTGTGTCTTGAAATCGACACCGGAATGAAAATGGTTTTCGCGCAGTTCGCCGAAGTTGGCGCTCAGCACGGGAGCGAGGTCCATCGGAAGACGGTAAGGACGTTCGGGGTCCCCGGCCTTGACGGAAAAGACAAAGACAAGGAGCGTAGGCAGAATGGTCAGAAGCCTAGCCGTCCTTGTACTCATTTCAGCAGATTGGTGGCAGTGTCGGGAAAAACAACCGAAGGTTCGAAACGCTTGGCTTCCTCAAAGTCCATCAGCGCATAGGAAATGATAATGAGCACATCGCCGGGCATGGCCTTGCGGGCTGCGGCCCCGTTCAGACAAATGACACCGGAGCCTCTTTTTCCTTTGATGACATAGGTTTCCAAACGCTCGCCGTTGTTCTTGTTCAGGACTTGAACCTTCTCTCCCTGAATAATATTGGCGGCATCCATCAGGTCTTCATCAATGGTGATGCTGCCCACGTATTCCAGATTCGACTCTGTAACATGGACCCGATGGATTTTGGACTTCATTACTTCTATAAACATGACTATGACTTGTAGATAATGTTGTCTATCAGTCTGACAGGGCCACAATAGACGGCAATGCAACCTACCACATAGGCGGAGTCATTCCAATTCTGAACAGGCTGGAGCGTGTTACCGTCCACAATCTCGAAATAATCGAGACGGAAAATGTCAACAGCCTTGATGTTTTCTTCGACGAAAGACTTGGTCTCTGCCAGCGTTTTTGTGGCGGCAAAGTTAAGGCTTTCAAACAGATATTTGGAAATTAAGACAGCTTTTTTGCGTTCTTCGGGTGTGAGACGCTGATTGCGGCTGCTCAAGGCCAAGCCGTCTTTCTCGCGGACGATAGGGCAGGAAACAATCTGGACGGGAAGCTGTAGCTGGCGAACCATGTCTCGGACAATGGCAACCTGTTGGAAATCTTTCTCGCCAAAATAAGCCCGGTCGGGTTCGACGGCATAGAAAAGCTTGCTCACAATCTGGGCCACACCATTGAAATGTCCGGGGCGATAGGGACCTTCCATCACCTGTTCCAGTGCACCGAAATGAAACTGGCGCGTGTCGGTTTCGGGGTACATTTCTTCTACCGAGGGCATAAATACGATGCTGCAGCCAGCTTCTTTGAGTAGGGCGGCATCCTGCTCGGGCGTACGCGGGTAAGCGGCCAGATCCGATTTGTCATTGAATTGGGTGGGATTGACGAAAACACTCACGACGCAGATGTCATTCTCGGCTACGCAACGCTTGACCAAAGAAACATGACCGGCGTGAAGCGCGCCCATCGTGGGAACCAATCCGATGCTTTTCTTTTCAGCACGGGCCTGAGCGACAAGGCTTTTCAGCTCGGCAATACCATTAATGATGTGCATACTTAACTGTAATTTTTTGCGGCCGCAAAAGTGAGAAATTATACATAATAATCAAAATTTTTTACTACCTTTGCGTGATATTTTTCATCCCTTAATCGTTGTGTATATGAGTGCATTGAAAGTTCTGTACATCTGTCAGGAGATTACCCCTTATCTGCCCGAAACCGAAATGTCCCAAACCTGTCGTCAATTGCCGCAGGCTATTCAGGAAAAAGGCAACGAAATCCGGATTTTCATGCCTCGCTATGCCTGTGTCAACGAGAGACGCAATCAGTTGCACGAAGTACAGCGTCTGTCGGGGATGAACCTCATTATCGATGACAACGACCATCCGCTCATCATCAAGGTGGCTTCCATTCAGGCTGCCAGAATGCAGGTGTACTTCATCGACAACGAAGATTTCTTCCATTATAAATTTACCGTGGCCGACGAAAATGGCAAGGAGCCCGAAAACAATGCCGAACGCAGCATCTTCTTTGCACGCGGCGTGCTGGAAACCATCAAGAAAATGCGCTGGATGCCCGATGTTATCCACTGTAACGGATGGATATCGGCATTGGTCATGCTGTATGTGAAGAAGACCTTCGCTGACGACCCCTTCTTCAAGCGCGCCAAACTGGTTTACTCTGCTTACGACGATGCCTTCAAGCAGCCCTTTTGCGAGGACGTGGCCAACCAGATTGTTACCGAAGGAGTGGAACCCGCCGATTTTGCCGAACTTATGCCCAAGGCCGACTATCTGTCGTTGATGCGTCTGGCCGCCCGCTATGCCGATGGCCTAGTGCAGGCTTCCGAAAACGTGCAACCGGAAGTCATCGATATCTTCAAGGAAAGCGGCAAGCCCTTTATCGTAGCCGGCAGCGATGACCATTACGCCGCCTACGCCGATTTCTACAAGTCTTTAACGGAATAAGAATCTGATGAAAAAAACAGCCTTATCTCTAATTCTCCTGTGCTGTCTGCTGCAGGCTTGTACCTATGGAAGTTTGATAGGCAACAGCGAACAACCCGAAAAAGATAAGCTCAGCACCGCCATGGCTACTTTCGACGTGCAGTCGGCCACCGTGCTGACCGATTCTATCCGGCAACGCAGCAACCGTGCCGTGGTGGGTGAATATACCGACCCTTATTTCGGAACCACTCAGGCTGGTTTTATGTGCCAGCTTTATTGCCCGCCAGCCTTCAAGTTCCCCACCATCACCGACAACAAGATAGACTCTGTTTTCCTCTATCTGTTTTACGACGAGTGGTTCGGCGATGACGATGCCCTGCTCGAAGCTTCCGTCTACAAGCTCGACCGCAAGCTCGATTTGGATGCGACCTATTACACCAATATTGACGTTGACTCCTATTGCTCGCGCAGCGAACGGCTGGGCGCGGCCACTTTTACGCCTCAGAGCGCTGAAAACAGCTGGACCGACGGCACCGATTACTGTGTGCGTGTGGCTTTGAGTACCGCTTTTGCCGAGCAGCTTTTACAAGATTATCTGGCCGACAGCACGCGCTTTGACGGGCCGCGCAATTTTGCCGATTGTTTCGAAGGCCTTTATATAACAAGCACTTACGGCAATGGTGGCTTGGTGTACATCACCGATGCTCAATTGGAAATTTGCTACCGCATCAAACATTTGGGCAGCGACGGTGTGCTGCGCGACACCACTTCGGCCAGCTACTTCCCCATGTCTAAGGAAGTGAAGCAAATCAACTCCTACTCTCATCCCGATTTGACTTCCTATTTGGCCGATATAGACAACGACACACTCAACTTTATCTATGCGCCTGCAGGTCTATATACCCAAGTGAGTCTTCCTCTAAATGAAATCTGTAGCCAACTCAGCGAGAAGAACATCAACTATGCGCGCTTGAAGGTGGCGGCTACAGCCTTGGCCGACGAAGACTGGGCGTTGAGTCCTTCGGAAAAGCTCCTGTTGCTCAATGAAAATTACCTGCACAGCTTCTTTGACGGTTACTCTACTGCTGACGACCTCTATTCTTTTGTAGCCGAGTACGATGATGATGAAGCCTGTTACATTTTCGATGTGAGCAAGTATGTGCAGAAATCTATCCGTTCTGCCGATGGTGAATTGGATTCCTCCCAGGTTTTCGTTCCTTTCGACAAGATGGTGATTGTGCCTGTCGAGGAAGTGCAAAATACCGACAAAGTCTCGCTATATTTATTGCAGGATGTGCGTCCGTCTGCCCTAAAGTTGCGCAGTGGCAATATCCTGAATGGGGATCGTCGCATGATGCTGGAGTTGGTTTATAGCTCCAAGCGTAGTATGGTGATGTAGGGCTTATGCGGCCTTCTCGGCCATTTCCGGCTTTGTCATCAGTCGCGTAGGCCCGCTACGCTCCTTCTTCCAAAACCGAAACTGCCTCGAAAATGCCGCATAAGGTTTTGGAAGCCTTCTCGGCCATTTCCGGCTTTGTCATCAGTCGCGTAGGCCCGCTACGCTCCTTCTTCCAAAACCGAAACTGCCTCGAAAATGCCGCATAAGGTTTTGGAAGCCTTTTCGGCCATTTCCGGCTTTGTCATCAGTCGCGTAGGCCCGCGTAGGCCCACTACACGCACGTGGGATTGGCTATTGGAAGGCCAGAGGCAGCAGTTCGCTGGCCGAATCGATGCGGATAATTTCGTTGCGACCATACAGGAGCACTCTCAACGGCAGTTGTGAGTGCTTCTCTGTTTCCAGCATCACTTGGCGGCAGGAGCCGCAGGGGCTGACGGCCTTTTCGCAGAAATGGCCGTCGCCCCTGCGGGCGGCAATGGCCAGTATCCGAGGCTTTTGCTGCGGGTAGTGGGCGGCGGCGGCAAAAAGGGCCACCCTTTCGGCGCAGAGTCCGCTGGGGTAGGCGGCGTTCTCCTGGTTCGCACCGCTGACGATGCAGCCATTGTCGAGCAGGACGGCGGCTCCTACCCGAAAGTCTGAGTAGGGCGCATAGGCTGCATCGCAGGCCCTTTTTGCCGCCTCTATGCAGTTTTTTTCGTCGGAATCCAATTCTTCTATGCGACAATATGTTAACTTTGCCCAGATTTTTACCTCTTCCATCATCATTTCTTTTTGAGAGATGTACAAAAATAGATTTTTTCCTCGTTATAATAAAACTTTGTCTCGCTGCGGCTTGATAATCTGCTTCTTGCTGGCCATCACCAGCATCCCGGCCTATGGCGATGTCAAACTGAAGCCCTATGAGGACTATATCAACAAGTACGCCCCCGATGCCATGAAGCAGCAGATTAAGTATGGTATCCCTGCCAGTATCACCTTGGCGCAAGGCTTGCTTGAATCGAATGCGGGCAACAGCGAATTGGCACGCCAAAGCAACAATCATTTCGGCATCAAATGCCACAGTTCGTGGCAGGGCCCTTCGGTAGAATACTTCGACGACGGCAAAATGAGCTGCTTCCGCAAATACGACGATGTGCTCGACTCCTACAACGACCATTCGCTGTTTTTGGTAACACGGACGCGCTACGCTTCACTCTTCGATATCAACGTCAAGAACTACAAGGCTTGGGCCAAGGGCCTGAAAGAGGCCGGTTATGCCACCGACAAACAGTACGACAAAAAACTCGTCCGCATCATCGAACTCTACGACTTGAACCAGTATACTATTTTGGCCACCCGTCCTTACAAAGCCCGCCGCCTGATGGCACAAATGGAAAAAGAGAACAGCCGAATAGACACTCCCGTCAAAGAGAAGCCCCAAACCGAAACGGCTGTCAAAACCAAGCGCAAGGCCCAATCTTCCAAATCTTCCAAATCGGTACTGCCCAAAACAGCCACACAGCGTCAGGCAGTGATAAAAAATGCCAAAGACTATCATGTGTTGGCTCAGGGAGAATCCGCCTCGCAGCACGCCATTGCGGCCGAAGTGACCCATGATATCCAGTACAAGGGCAGTGTTCCTTATATTGTGGTTCATTATGGTGACAACTACAAGACCATTGCCAACGAATTCAACGTTTCGCCGGCCCGCCTGCGCAAACTCAACGAATGGCCCAAAGACTATCAAATCAAGCCTGGCGACATGGTTTATCTCGGCCGGAAGGGTAAGGCTTGGGAAGGCGAAAGCGCCACACATATTGTTCGCGAGAACGACAGTATGTACAGCATAGCCCAACAATATGCCTTGCAGATGAATGCCCTCTATAAGCTGAACGGTATGCAGTGGGGGCAGCCACTCTATGTGGGACAGGAACTCAAATTAAGATGAAAACTATTATCAATCAATTATATAAACAGTTATGAAAAAACTTCAGCTAATGTTGATGGCTGTGTTGGTACTGGCTATCAATGCATGTCAGCCCGCTTATCAAAGCGTTGAAGGTGACCCGATGCAGACTCGCATCTATACTTTGGACAATGGCCTGACGGTGTACATCTCTCCCAATGAGGACGAACCGCGCATCCAGACCTATGTGGCCGTGCGCGCCGGCGGTAAGAACGACCCTGCCGAAACTACCGGTCTGGCCCACTATTTCGAACACTTGATGTTCAAAGGGACCAAACAGTTCGGTACGGCAAATTATGAGCTGGAAAAACCGATGCTCGACCAAATTGAAGCCCTCTACGAAGTATACCGCAGCAAGACCGATGAGGCTGAACGCGCCGCCATCTATCATCAGATAGACAGTATCTCTTACGAGGCCTCCAAAATCTTCATTCCAAACGAGTACGACAAACTGATGTCCGCTATCGGTTCTGACGGCACCAATGCTTTTACCAGCTACGATGCCACGGCTTACACGGAGAATATCCCCTCCAATCAGCTTGAGAACTGGGCCCGCATTCAGGGCGACCGTTTTGTGAATCCCGTTATCCGCGGCTTCCACACCGAGTTGGAAACCATCTACGAGGAAAAGAACATGTCGCTTACCCAGGATTCCCGCAAGGTGTACGAGCGCGTCTTCAAGATGCTTTTCCCCAACCATCCTTACGGCAACCAGAGCATTCTGGGTTCACAGGAACATCTGAAGAATCCTTCCATCACCAACATCAAGAATTTCCACAAGACTTACTATGTGCCCAACAACATGGTTGTCTGTCTGGCCGGTGACGTTGACCCCGACCAGGCCATCAAGGTAATTAAAAAGTACTTCGGACAGATGAAGCCCAACCGCAATCTGCCTGCACGTCCAGCTTTGGATTGCCAGCCTTCGCAAACGCAGCAGACGGCCGAAGTGTTCGGCAACGATGCCGAAATGGTCAGCATTGCATGGCCTTATCCCGGCGAACGCAGCATCGACAGCGAGATGATGTCTTTGATAGACATGATACTTTGCAACGGCACGGCCGGTCTTATCGACCTTGACATCAACCAGCAGCAGAAAGCGCTGGGTGTGGGCAGCGGCTGTTACGGCCTGAGCGATCACGGCACTTTCCTTATTATGGGTTATCCCAAGCAGGGCCAGACCCTCGACCAGGTGAAAGACCTTATGCTGGCTGAAGTGGAGAAACTTAAGAAGGGTGAATTCGACGATTATTTGCTTCAGGCTACGGTCAACCAGTTCAAGCTGCGTCAAATCCGTCAGCAGGAAGACAACCGTGGCCGCGTGTCCGTTATGCTGGATGCCTTTACCAACGAAAGGGATTGGCAAGACCAGGTGACCAGCCTCGACCGTATGGGCAAGGTGACCAAGGAAGACGTGGTGGCTTACGCAAACAAATGGCTTACCGACGGCTATGCTCTTGTGTACAAGCGTATCGGCCAGGACCCCAACGAAATCAAGATTGCCAAGCCGGCCATTACGCCTATCTTGACCAACCGCGACTCTGTCAGCGACTTCCTGCGCGAAATCAAGGAGAGCCAGGTTGAGCCTATCCAGCCTGCCTTTGTTGACTTTGCCAAGGCTATCCAGAATTTCGACGTTACGGCCAAAGACGGTGCCAACTGGCCTGTCAAGTACATCCACAATGCCGAAAACCAGCTCTTTACGCTCGAATACCGTTTCGAACTGGGCGAAGAACACAACAAACTGCTGTCGATGGCTTTCGACTATCTCAACTACCTGGGAACTTCTGCCCGCAGCAGCGAAGATGTCAAGAAGGAATGGTACCGTCTGGCATGCTCTTTCCAGGCTTACACCTCTACTTCTACCAGTTCTGTCAGACTCTCCGGTCTGGGCGAGAACCTGACGCAGGCCATTGCCCTGGCCGACGAACTCTTGCTGGATGCCCAGGTGGACGAAATAGCCTTCAAACACTACATCGACGATATCATCAAGTCGCGTGAGGACTCCAAGCGCAACCAGTCGACCATCTTCTCGAAACTGCGCAGCTATATGTACTATGGTCCCAAGGCTACCAGAAATGTCCTCAGCAACCAAGAACTGAAGAAACTGAAGGCTGCCGACCTGATGCAGGCCATCAGAAATCTTGTCTCCTATCCGCACACCATTCTGTATTACGGCCCCGACAGCCAGGAAGCCCTGACGGCCAAGATTGCCGCTTCGAGTACCCTGCCTGCCGCCGTCAATGCCGGCATGCCCTCGGTTATTGTTGAACCCGCCACCACCCGCGAACACAAGGTCTACTTTGCCCATTATCCTGCCAAGCAGATTTATATGGCTTCGTTCTCCAATACCGAAGAACCCTACGATGCTTCCAGAAAGGCCATCATTGACCTCTACGACCAGTATTTCGGCGGTGGCATGAACGGTATCGTTTTCCAGGAAATGCGTGAAGCCCGTGGTTTGGCCTATACGGCAGCCGCCTACTATTCCGATTTCGGACGCAAGGAGCTGCCTTACTATGTAGGTACCTATATTGCCACACAGAACGACAAGATGAAGGATGCTATGGATGCCTTTATGAGTATCATCAACGATATGCCCGAGTCGCAGGCCGCCTTCGAATTGGCCAAGAGCAGCATGGAAGCCTCTCTCAGAACCGAGCGCATCAACCGATTCAGCATCTTCAACTATTACTACCGCATGCAGTATTACGGTCTCGACCATGATATCCGTCAGGATGTATTCGAAGCTTTGCCCGCGCTCGGTTTGGAACAGGTAAAGGCTTTCCAGCAGCAATACGTCAAGGACAGAACCTATACTTGGGCTATCTTGGGTGACCGCAACGATTTGGATTTCAAGCACATGAGCCAGATGGGCAAGGTTGAGAAACTCAGTCTGGAAACCATTTTCGGATATTGATTCTTTAACACGCAATCCGGCGAATGGAAGCAATCGGCTCTACAGTGGCACAGGAGAAGCTTTGGAACAGCAATTACATCAAGGCTCTCCTGTGCAACTTTATGATTTTCTTCTCATTTATGTTGGTGGTGCCTTTGCTGCCCATTTACCTGCAAGAGCGTTTCGCTGCCGACAAACACATGATAGGAATCGTTCTGAGCGGCTATACCATTGTCTCCCTGATAACCCGCGCCTTCAGCGGTTTTTTGGTGGATAGTCTGCCGCGCAAGACACTGCTGCTGATTAGTTTCTGCTTTATGTTCCTGTTTTTTGCAGGCTACATTCTGGCCGGGTCGCTGCTGCTTTTTGCTGTAGTCAGGACGCTGCACGGTGCGCCTTTCGGGCTTACCACGGTGGCCAACAGCACGGTGGCCATCGATGTGTTGCCTTCTAGCAGGAGGTCCGAAGGCATCGGCTATTACGGACTCAGTAACAATGTGGCCACGGCCATCAGTCCGTCTATAGCGGTGCTGATTTACCAGCAGACCCACAACTTCAACATCCTGTTTTCCATTTCGATGTTGGTGGCGGCGCTGGGCCTTGTCATCGCAGCTACTATCAAAGTACCCGAACGGGAATTGCAGAAGGGCAAGCAGGTGCTGTCGCTCGACCGCTTCTTTCTGGTGCCCGCCTGGCCATTGGCCACCAACGTTGTCTGCTTCGGCTTGTCCTATGGCGTCATTTCCACCTATGTGGCCATCTACGGGCAGGAGGTCTTGGGCATAGAAGGCGGCAGCGGCTATTTCTTTTTGATATTGGCCTTGTCGCTTATCGTTTCCCGTCTGACGGGCAGCCGTCACCTCAGAAACGGGCAGGTGTCGCACAATGCTGCAGTGGGCTCTGTCATTTCGCTGTTCGGCTATCTGCTGTTTGCACTGGTACCCAGCGGCATTGGCTATTTTGGAGCGGCGGCCCTCATTGGTCTGGGCAACGGACATCTGTATCCGGCCTGTCAGAACATGTTTGTCGATATGGCTCCCAATTCGCGCCGGGGAACGGCCAACTCTTCCATGATGATATCGTGGGACCTCGGCGGCGGTCTGGGCATCCTCTTGGCTGGATTCGTATTGCAGCACAGCTCCTATATGGCTGCTTTTCTGATGGCTTGGGGCTTTAACCTTCTTGGTGTATTGGGCTATCATCTTTTCGCCAGGAAACATTTTGAAACGCATAAACTAAGATAATTATGACCTTCGAAGAACTCGATTTGGAAGACGAAATACTGGACGGACTGTGGGACATGAACTTCCGCGAATGCACGCCCATACAAGAACAGGCTATCCCCATTCTGTTGGAAGGCCGCGACCTGATAGGCTGTGCGCAAACCGGAACCGGCAAAACGGCCGCCTACCTGCTGCCCATCCTCAACGACTTGCTCATAGAGCACGAAGATCATCAAGAAGCCATCCATGCCGTCATTATGGTGCCCACGCGTGAATTGGCTCAGCAGATAGACCAGCAGGTACAGGGCTTTGCCTACTATCTGCCTGTTTCATCGGTGGCGGTGTACGGCGGTAGTGACGGCATTGTTTGGGAACAGCAGAAGAAAGGCCTCGACTCGGCTGCCGACATGGTGATAGCCACGCCCGGGCGTCTGTTGTCATACCTGAAACTGGGGCTTATCGACCTTTCACACGTGACGCATTTTGTACTTGACGAGGCCGACCGCATGCTTGACATGGGTTTCATCGACGACATTATGCAGGTGATTTCCAATATTCCCCGCCAGCGACAGACGATGTTGTTTTCGGCTACTATGCCTCCAAAAATCAGGGACCTTGCCCGTCAGATTATGAACAGTCCGGCCGAGATACGTTTGTCGGTGTCCAAACCCAACAGTAACATCACCCAGCTGGCCTGTTTGTGTTACGAGGCTCAGAAACCGTCCTTGGTGCAGCATCTGCTCAAGGAGTTGAAGCCTAGCGAAAAAGTCATCATCTTTGCTTCTTCTAAGTTGAAAGTGAAGGAGTTGGCCCGTCTGCTCAAGAGCATGCACTTGAATGTGGTGGAAATGCACTCCGACCTCGACCAGAGCGTGCGCGAAGAAGTGATGCTCAGTTTTAAGAGCGGTAAGCACAATGTGCTGGTGGCTACCGATATCGTGGCCCGTGGTATCGACATCGAAGATATCAGTATGGTTATCAATTACGATGTGCCTCACGACCCCGAAGACTATGTACACCGTATCGGGCGTACGGCGCGTGCCGGTGAGAAAGGCAGCGGTGTCACTTTTGTGGAAGAGGACGAACAGTGGCGTTTTGCGCAGATAGAAGCTTTCTTGGAAAAAGAAATCGACAAGATGCCCTTGCCTGCCGACATGGGTCCGGGCCCCGAATATCATCCCGAGCGCTTCAAACGCCGGAAATCCGCTCAAGGACGTGGCAAATCGGACCGTTCGCAACGCGGAAAGCAGCGCCACGGCGGCAAGTCTGGCGACAAACGTCAAGATGGTAAACCCAGCCGGAAGCCCGCACGACAGACCGCCGGCAATGCCAATCCCGAAGGAACCAAGCCAGCCGAGGCTGCCCAACCAGTGGATGGAACCAAACCCAAGAAAAAACGTCATTCGCATCACCGTCCCAAATCGGGCCAGCGCCCGAGCCAACCCAGCCAGTCAGGAACCTAAGCTCCAAATATCCCGCCGATGAAAAAGACTCTCTTGCTTCTCCTTGCCATTTGCCTGCTGAACGTGCTTCCGCAGACGGCCTTGGCTATTCCCCTGGTCAATACCTTGCGTTTCTCCGATAACGATGAAGGTATCCAAGGCCGTATGACCAAGATGATACAAGGCAAGAACGGCTTTATTTGGATAGCCACCTTCAACGGCCTGGTACGTTACGATGGCTACCGTTTCGAGAAGTACAAATCGCTGCTCGACAAGTATAGCGAACTCAAGTCGAGCCGTTTCGACAATATTTGGGAGAATGCTGCGGGCGATATCTGGTGCTTGGCCGGCGAAAATCTCTACCTTTTCAAGATTAAAGAAGACCGCTTCATCCATGTGCAGCCCTTGTTGAACGGTCAGCGGGCCGTGGCACCCCGGGCCTGGAATCTGTTCTGTCTGGAGAACGGCATCACTTGGGTGGTTTGCCTCAGCGGCGAATGTTTCCGTCTGCAGGACGATGACCCCCTGGCAACTTGTCAGGAAATGCCCTTCGAATCGACATCATATCTTGACATCACCCGGGTAACGCTCGACGACCAAGGTCAGGAATGGGTGCTGACCAAAAAGGGCCTGTACCGCTACGGAGGAGGCGAAATGCTGAGCAACATGCACTTTATCAACAGTGTGTCCTGTCAGCAGGGCATGCTGATGATAACTTCGGCAGCCAAGATGGCCTTCTATCATTACAGCGATGCCAGTCTGGACTTCTTCGACTTTGAGCAGAACAACCTGCGTTACCGGGTGTCAGCCAAAAGCGACGACAGTACGTTGCTTGTCTGCACCTCCAAAGGCCTTTACAGCCTGAATCTCAATAACCGTCACTACCAGCTGCTCACGTCTTCCGATTGGCAGCAGGTGTACCGCGACCGCAAGGGCAACTATTGGGGCGTTTTGGACGACTACAGCATTGTAAGGCTGGGTGCCGACGGCAAAATGCACCGCTATGCCCGCCCCGCCGACCATAACTACAGCCAGTATCGTCTCCGTTTTCTGGAAGACGACTATGGCTTGCTCTGGCTGGTTTTCCGCGATACCGACGATGTGCTCTATCTGGATGAAGCCCAGCAGCGCTTTGTGCGTCCCGGGGTCGAACGGAAAACGGTGGAGGCGCGCGCTACCGACCTCCATGAGGACATGCAAGGCAACTTCTGGTACATGCTCGAACACGGCATTGAGTGCCTCAGCCTAAAGAATGCGCCTTTCGAACATTGTCCGGGGCTACTCAACGAAGAAGTCCGGGCCATGACACGTGACAGTAAGGGCCGCTATTGGGTGGCCTACCGGCAGCAGAAACTTGCGCTATATTCCCCCACGCGGCAATACCTGGGCAATCTCGGCCGCGACGGGCGCTTGCACAACGACCGTCAATATAGTTTCGAGGCTTCGGTCTACACTTTCAAACAGGACAGTCGCGGCCGCCTTTGGATGGGCAGCCGTGCACACGGGCTTTTCCTCTTGGAAGAACAAGACGGCTCTTTCCATCTGACGCAGTTCATACACGATGAGAACGACCCCTACAGCCTAAGCGCCACCGCCATCTACGCTGTGGAGGAAGACGACCGCGGCCAAATATGGATAGGCGGTTTCGACGGAGGTCTGAACCTGTATCGTGATGGCAAATTCGTGCACTATTTCAACCATTTGGGCAAGAATACCTCCGTTCGTCCCACCATTATCCGCTGTCTGAAACACCTTGGCAACGGTGAACTGATGATAGGTGCGCGCGAAGGCCTATTCATTATCAACACCCATTTCGACAAGGAAGAAGACATCGTCTTTTACCACAACCAAAAACAAGCGGACCTGCCCAATGCTATGGTCGACAACGATGTGATGTCCATTTTGCAACGTCGCTCGGGCGAACTGTGGATTTCCACCAACAGCGGCGGTATTGCCCGCGTTCTGCCGCGCGAGTCGTATCTGAGCAGCGAACTTGAATTCCAGCCCATTACCAAAGAACAGGGTTTGGGTTCGGATATCGCCTATTCGGTGGTGGAAGATACACTGGGTTCTCTTTGGGTAGTGAGCCCGGGCAATCTCAGCCATCTCGATGCCAAGGGCGACAACATCACGGTGTACGACAACGATTATTTTTTGCACGATCCGGTCTTTTCTGAGGCGGCTCCGCTTTTCGAAAATGGTACCATGGTGCTTGGTATGACCGATGGCCTGCTAAGTTTTAATCCCGCGTCTATTGTGACGGACACCTATTGCCCGCAACTCAACTTTACCGACTGTCACATCAACAACATGTATGCCTATACGCGTCTGCAGCAGGCGGTGCAGACGAACTCTCTGGTGCTCTCGCCCAAGGAACGCCATTTGAGAATAGAATATGTGGCCGTCGATTTTCAGGAAAAGAGTCATCTGAAGTATTCCTATTTCTTGGAAGGCGTCGACGACAAATGGAACGAGAGTTTCAACACCACGCTTGTCTATACCAATCTGCCGGCCGGACATCATGTTTTGCACCTCAAGTCGTCCAATAGCCATGGCCAGTGGGTGGACAACGAAATCAGACTGCCCATCTACGTCAAGCCCACCTTTATGGAAAGCGTATACGGCAAGCTGTCGCTGGTGGCGCTGGTACTGCTGCTTATCTTTATCGTGTCCAAATATATGTCGAGCTTGTATTTCCTGCGGCATCGTCTGTCGGTGGAGCGAGAACTGAACGACACCAAACTGAAGTTCTTCACCGAACTCTCGCACGAACTGCGTACACCGCTCAGCCTTATCGACGGACCGGTGAGCGAACTGCTCGAGGACAAGAGCTTGGGTGGGCAGGCGCGTTATTATCTGGAAATGATGCAGAAGAATGTGCGGCGCATGCTTAACACGGTGAACCAGATTCTGGATTTCCGCAAACTGCAGAGTAATAAGATGAAATTCTTGATAGAGCAGGTGAATGTTTCCCAATACCTGCCTTCCATTGCTGAGAATTTTTCGGAGATAGCCCAGCATCATCAGATAGATTTTCGTGTGGAAATTGCCGATGAAAACGTCTCTTTGTGGATAGACCGTGAGAAGTTCGAGAAGATTTTCTTCAATCTGCTTTCCAATGCCTTCAAATACACCTCCGACGGCAAAGCCATTACCCTGCGTATGACGCAAGATGCCAAGACGGTTAGTGTGGCGGTGGAAGACCAAGGCGTGGGCATACACAAAGACAACTTGCAGCGGCTCTTCCAGCCCTTCGAAACGGTGGTGGCCCAGAATGCCTTCAAGCCATCGTCGGGAATAGGTCTCAGTCTGGTAAAACAGTTTGTGGACGGTCTTCATGGCAGTATCAGCGTTGAATCGCAGGTGGGCCAGGGCAGTGTCTTCCACGTTACTTTCCTCAAGGGCAAGGAACATTTTGCCAACGACAAAAATGTGGAATTTTATGTGGCCGACATGGCGCAAGATACCAATCTCGATGCCCAGTACCATACGCCTATCTCCGAAATGGAAGGCTCTGCCGATAGCGAACGCGCTTCGGTGTTGATAGTGGAAGACAACGACGAACTCCGCAGTTTTACCCAGCGCATACTCTCGCCCAGCTACAACGTATTGCTGGCCAGCAACGGTCAGGAAGGTTTGCAAGTGGCCAAACAGCATTGGCCCGACCTGATCATTACCGATGTGATGATGCCCATTATGGACGGTATCGAGATGATCAAGCACATCAAGGAAGATGATGATATCTACGCGATTCCCATCATTGTGCTTTCGGCCAAGGCCGATATGAGCGATTGTATAGAGGCGGTGCAGATGGGCGTGGACGACTATGTTACCAAACCATTCAGTACCAATTACTTGAAGGCGCGTGTGTCGGCTTTGATTGCCCGCCATGCCAACTTGCGCAAGCACTTGATGGACCTTATCAGTGCCGAAGGCGGCAAACCCGTATCATTGGCCCGCCTGGAACCCGATACTCCGGAAATCAAGCCCGCCGATGAGATTTTCCTGCAAGAGGTGATGACCTTTATGGACAAGAATATCGAAGATTGTGCTTTCAGCATCGATGATTTTGCCGCCGCCTTGAATATGGGCCGTACCACTTTCTACAACAAACTCAAGGCTACCACCGGCTTGGCACCTGTCGATTTCGTGCAGCAGATTCGCATCAAACGTGCCGTCCAGCTTATCGAGAGTCGCAACTACAGCATTTCCGAGGTGGCTTATAAAACCGGTTTTAGCGACCCGAAGTATTTCTCGCGCTGCTTCAAAAAATATCAAGGTGTCAGTCCAAGCACTTATATGAAAAACAAAACAGAGGACCCCAATAGTTGAGGCCCTCTGATTTAAGATGGTTTTGGGAGCTGCTACAGGCTGCGTGCACCCGTAAAACTATAGGTGAACTTGCGGATGCGGCCCGAAATGCGCTGGGTCATAGGGAAGTTGATCTCAAGGCCTCCGTCGTTGTCGATACGGCCGGCAAAGCTACGTTTGAGCCCATTGGTGGTGTTGGCTTCATCGCAGAAGAAAACGAAACCGGTGTTGCTGTAAGCAATATTGGCTCCTTGTACCAAAGTGTTCAGCTTCAATGAATCGCAGACAAAGCGGATGCTGGCGTAATAGCCGGTAACACTGTTGAGGCTGTCGGTTTGAAACGTGAGGGTGTCAACACCGAAGATAATTTGGCCCGGCACATCGCGAATGGTATCGCCCGTAGCGGGAAGAATGCGTGTCCATAGGCCGTCGTACTGGCCGGCTGCCGCTACGGCTGCCGGCGTTTCGTTGAAAGTGGGTTCGTTGGCGTTCTCTTTGTCGCAGGCAAGCAGCAAGACTGAGCAAAGACACACGCTCGATATGATATAAAGAAGCTTTTTCATAAGACTATTGATTGATGGATGATTTGTAACCCGGGTTCTGGTCGTCTTCGCTGATGCCCGTATTGGTGGAAATTTCAGCCGCTGGAATGGGACGCAACCATTTTATTTGGCCATCGGCACCGGTCATATCCGCCAAGCTGACATATTCGTTGAATTCAAGATTGTAGCGTACCAGCTGTTTGGTGCGGCGCAGGTCGGCCCAGCGTGACTGGTTTTCGCCGAAAAGCTCGCGTGCGCGTTCGTCCAATATTACATCCAAGGCATTTATGGCAAATCCGTCGCTGAGGCTGTATTTGGCAGTGTAGGCATCGAAGGAAGTCAGCGATTGGGCATGTGCGCGTTGCCGCACTGCATTCACTTTTTCCAGCGCCTTATCTGTTTGGCCGGCCATCAGGTAAGCTTCGGCGGCGGTCAGATACATATCGCTCAGATGAAAGACCACTACATCCCGGTAGCACTGTGAGTTGTTGCCGGCAGCCTGCTGGGTCTGCGGGTCATCGTACTTCTTGACACAGAGGCCGGCATTGGAAGTTTCGCGTCCGGCATTGTAGGCAACCGTGCGGTTGCTGCCGATGCTGCCGTCTTCTCTGATTTCGAGTTGTAACATGGGGTCGCTCATAACGAAGACACGGCCGGTTTTGTTGGCATAGCCCGTGCCGACAAAGCGTTCGCGGTTGCTGTTGACCCAGTTGATAACGGCATTGTGGTCGGTATAGCAGGGGAAGTAGGCCAGCACGATGTGCAGATTGGCGGTGTCTGTCGGGGCATTCCAAGCGGCAAAGTAACCTTCGGTGCCCCAATGCACACCATTGTCGTCTTTGATTGCGTTATACATGATGGGCATAAAGGTGGCTTGCCATCTGCTGTCGCCTTCTTCCCAAAGATAAGCGGCCTTGGCAGTCGGAATCAGTTGGTTACGGCAAGCTTTCATGCCGTTGGTGGCATCGCCGTAACTATGGCCGTAGGCATGCTGTAGGCCGTGGCCGCCTGAGAGAATATCACCAGGATATCCCTCGCGCTGGTATTGTACCGAGAAGATGATTTCTTCGTTGTTTTCGTTGAAGGGCGACCATTTGTCGGCAAATTCCATGTTCAGGCTCTGGCCGCCAATAGCGCGTTCGGCCCAGGTGTAAGCTTGGGTGAAATAATCAGTCGAAAGAATGTTGTAAGTGCCCTTGGCGGCATCTGTCAGTTCGCATTGCAAATCCCAGGCGGCGGCCAGATAAGTTTTGGCCAGCAGGGCGGCCACGGCGCGTTTGCTGACACGGCCTTCAACGCTGGACTCTACCAGATTTTCCGATTCATAAAGCGTCTCCAGTTCGGCTATCATGGCCGGGTAAATCTCCTTCAGTGTCACACGCGGATATGAGCGATCTCCCGTCTTGATGTATTCGGTGATGTAAGGCACCGCCCCGAACTGCTGGGTGAGCAGGTAATAGCCGAAGTTGCGCAGGAAACGCGCCTGATCGCTATAAGGTGAGGCAGCATTGTAGTAGATGACACCGTTGGCGCGGTTTATCATCTTGTAAGCATTGATGTAGAAACTCTTGATGGTGCCGTCCTCGGCAGTTAAGGAAGCATATTTGTGGAAAGCACTGGGATCGGATGAGCGGCCGGTGGTGTAGATATCGGTGCCCCATTCGTTGTATTCGGTAGTGGTTACCAGCGGGCGGAGTTCAAGGTAAGCCTCTCGCAAGAGCGATTCTAGACCTTCGTCGGTAGAGAAATACTTGTCGGCATCGGAACCGGCCGATTTGTTCTCGGCAATCAGGAAACCGTCGCAGCTGCATAGAAGCAGCAGGCTGAAGCAGAAAGCGCTGAAACTATATAGTATCTTTTTCATAATGAGTCGGTTAAATTAAAATTTGATGCTTGCGCCCAATTGGTAGGTTACGGCACTCGGACCATCGCTGCTGAGCGATGCATTGGCCCATTCCGGGTCGAAGCCGCCGTAGCGGGTAAGAACAAAAGGATTGGTCACGTTCAAATACAGACGTATACTTTGGCATTTGATGGTTTCCAATGCCGATTTGGGCAAAGTATAGCCAAGGGTGATGTTCTTCACCTTTAGGAAGGAAGCATCGACTATGGTCTTCGCACTATCCCAGTAGTCGGCTTGAATACCTGCGCCATCGCCGGTTCCTGCTGTGGGGAAGGGCCAGGAGCCATAGTGCGTTTTCTCTTGATAGACCGGATTGATGAGTGTGCCGTCAGCGGCAACGCCATCGCAGTCGAGTAGGGTTCCGGCCGGAACGTACCAGTCGGCATTCAGACGCATACGGCCGCGGTCGCTTAGACCGTAGTAGGTTCCGTAGAGCGAAGAGGAAACATAGTAGCCCACCTTGGTGTACAAAGAGGCCGACAAATCCCAATTCTTGTAGCTGAGCGTCGAGCTGAGGCTGCCCGTCCATTTGGGTGCCGAACTGTAGATTTTCTTGTCGTTGTTGTCGAAAATACCGTCCTGGTTCACGTCTTTGATGATGGGCTGGCCTTCCTGCCAAGAATATACTTCGTAATAATAATCGCATTCGCGTACGGTCTGGCCGGGCGTGAATCCGTGGGCGACGGCCAGTTCACAGTCGGGAACAGTCATGTTGCGGTCGCTCACGATGCCGGTCCACTGATAGGTGTAGACATTCTCCACGGGATGTCCGATAAACAAACCTCCCGTAGTGCCGGTGGGTACAATGTCCGTTCCAAGGCCGTTGATGTCGAGCACCTCGTTATGGTTCTTGGCAAAAGAGAAGGTGGTTTCCCAATGCCAGTTCTTGTTGCTGATGTTGACGGTGGTCAGCTGAAGTTCGATACCGCGGTTCAAGACCGAACCCACGTTGGTGTTCATCGAAACGCCGCCGCTAACCAAAGGCAAGTCAACTTTGTAGAGCAAATCGGACGATATCTTG
Source organism: bacterium (assembly GCA_963617485.1). Taxonomy (GTDB): domain Bacteria; phylum Bacteroidota; class Bacteroidia; order Bacteroidales; family UBA1402; genus UBA1757. The sequence goes on from CAVEPA010000002.1 coordinate 218,569, forward strand.
TTGTACCAATCGATACTACCGCTAATACGATTGCTCAGGAAGGCATAATCCAAACCGATGTTGGTTTCATTGGATGTCTCCCACTTGAGGTCTTGGATAACGATACCGCTGGGGTAATAGGCATTGCCGTAAGTACTGCCGAAGGGATAGTAGTTGGGACCCGAAACGGTGAGATGGGTGGCATAGTTGCCGATACCGGAGTTGTTGCCCGTAATACCATAGGCTGCGCGCAACTTAAGGTTGCTCAACCAGTCTTCGCTGCCGTCGAACCATTCTTCCTCGCTCAGACGCCATGCCACTGCGGCCGATGGGAACGAACCCCATTTGTAGCCATCGGCAAAGCGCGATGAACCATCCCAACGCACGGTGGCCGTGAGCAGGTATTTGCCCATCAGCGTATAGTTGGCCCTCAGTGCATACGAGAGCATGCTGCTTTCGCTATAGCCATTGCTGGAATTGTTGGCATCATAGGTGCCGGTGGCCAGGTTGTACCAGAGTGTGCCTTCCATCACATCGGTGGCCTGGTATTTTTCCGATTCGGAACTGCCGTAGGTGGCGCTGGCCAAAGCCATCAGATTGAGGCTGTGGATGTCTTGGAAATCTTGCGCCCAGGTAATCATGTTATCCCAAGTCCAGGAAAGGCCTCGGCTCTGATAATAGTAGGCCGAATTGGGACGGTAGGAGTTTTCGCTCACTTCCTTCTGGTAATAGCCCGTGTTGTTGCTTGAATAGTTGGGCGAGAAAGTGGTCTTGAATTCCAAAGACTTGATGGGCTTGATGCTGAGGTAGGCATTGGCCATCAGACGCCAGGCCTGCGACTGCTTGCTTTCGTTGTCCCAATACAGCAGCGGGTTGAAACCCGACGAGAACTGATAACCTTCTGTACCTATATAATAACGGCATCCCGGTTGGGGAATGATACTGCCGTCTTCGAAATAGGGCTTCCAAAAGGCATTCACGCGGTAGGCGTTGGATACACCGTTGTCGGAAGCATAATCGTTGGAAATCTTGGCCAGATTTACTGAGAAGCCCGCATTGACGAATTTGTTGATTTTGGCATCCAGACTACCCTTGAAGTTGATTTTTCTTTCGTCATCTCCGATGTAGACACCCTGTTGCTGCGTATAACCGGCACCGATATGATAACGGATATCCTGGCTCGAACCGGACACCGAAACATAATGATTCTGCTGCAAGGCATTTTGAGTGATAAGACGAGGCCAATCTACATTGATGCCTTCATCGCGCATTTCGTGCAGACGGTAAACGCCGCTGCCGGAGGCTGATTCCAGGGCCATTTGCCCAAAGTCGCTGGCATTGATGGTATAGACCGGCTGGGCAGAAGAACCCGTTTCGCCGGCGTAGGCCATGAAACGGCGCAGACGGTAGAGATAGAACTCTTCGGCATCTTGAAAATCGGGGAAGCGGGTAGGAACGGCCACACCTGCATAACCGGCGTAGGCAATGCTGGGCTTGGTACCCGTATTGGCGATGGCGCCTTTGGTGGTAATCATAACGACACCCGCCGTGGCACGCGAACCGTAAATAGCCGTTGATGAGGCATCTTTCAATATATCGATACGCTCGATATCCTGCTGGTTGAGCCACTGGATATCGTCGCAGATAACGCCGTCAATCACATAGATGGGCTTGGTGCCGGAGTTCAGCGACGAGCGTCCGCGGATGTTGATGTCGAAGCCTCCGCCGGCACGGCTGCTGCTTTGCGTAATGTTGACACCGGCAACGGCACCCTGCAAGGCTTCCATCATGGTAGGAGCTCCCTTCATGGTGAGTTTGTCGGTCTTGATGGAACCGACGGAACCCGTAAGGTCGTTTTTCTTCACCGTGCCATAGCCCACTACCACAGCTTCGTCCAGATATTTGCTGTCTTCCTGTAGCACAAAGTCCAGCGAACCGCCATCGGCCACTTTGCTTTGTGCGGCAAAGCCTAAATAAGACATGGTAACGGTGGCTCCCGAGGGAACATCCGACAACTGATAATTGCCGTCAACATCGGTTATGGCACACACTTTGCCATCGACGGCTACACTGACACCCGCCAGGGGTTCTCCATTCGCGTCCTTCACATGTCCGGTAAGCCTTTGCTGAGCCTGAAGGCAGAAGCAAGCGCAGAACAATGCGAGAAACAGCAGACATTTTTTACAAGTCATAAGTTATATTTAGTAGTAAAGTTTGCAAAGATAATTTAAAAGAGGTGGTATCCACGTAAAATGCCCGTAAATATTGCATCTCGACAAGAAATAAAGATGTGCGATTATGAGGAAAACTGCGAAATAAGGGCTATATTTGTGGCCATTGAAACATTACTATCAACTTTTTAATAACTTTTTTAAACCATTTCTTATGAAGAAAATCTTTACGCTTGTTTTGGCTGCGGCTGCAGTCTTTGCTATGAACGCTCAGGTAAACTCCACATATAATGAACTGAGCCCCAAGACCTTTGTAGAAGAAACCGCCGATCAGGCTTGGGTATTCCAAAATAACATTTCCATGAAGGTTACCGGCAAGAGTTATGCCAGCGCCCAGTATGCATCGGGTACCGACACTGTTCCTTTCCTGATGCTGAAAATCTCCAAGGAAAAGGCCGCAACCATTACCATTCCTTCTACTATGGGTGTCGTTAAGGTAGATTTCATCGGTGTATCCAACTCTTCTTCCATGAACTGGGCTTACTTGCAGTCGTTCTCCAACACCGCTGATTATCCCATCATGACGGCCGAAGAACGTCAGGTGAAAGACAATGCCGCCATCCAAGCCTTGAAATATCCCATCAGCCCCGATGCCAAAAGTGTTAGCAAGCCTTTCGCCTCTTTCACCTCTGAAAAAGGCACTGCTTGGTTCGAAGAACTGAATTTCATGATTGACGGTAACAACCAGATTGCTGCCAACATTATCCTTTGGACCGTTGCTGCCGACGATGTTGAAAAATGGGATCCCGCTACCGACAAGACCCTCACCGG
>CAVEPA010000003.1:0-173772 GCA_963617485.1 bacterium
GTTGTGAATTGCTTTCAAATTAGTACTTTTGGCCTATAGGATACATCCATTATGGCATTGGCCAGCGACTTGATAGCGTTGTGAATTGCTTTCAAATTAGTACTTTTGGCCTATAGGATACATCGGCTTCGTGTCCGGAGCCAACGCCAACGGCGTTGTGAATTGCTTTCAAATTAGTACTTTTGGCCTATAGGATACATCTCTGCGACTTCAGCGCCATAGAGGCGCGCGGTTGTGAATTGCTTTCAAATTAGTACTTTTGGCCTATAGGATACATCGTAGAGCCTGAAGCCCCGAAGAAGACAGCGGTTGTGAATTGCTTTCAAATTAGTACTTTTGGCCTATAGGATACATCGGCCAGCCTACAAATAATTACCAACGGCTAGTTGTGAATTGCTTTCAAATTAGTACTTTTGGCCTATAGGATACATCCGATTATGTATAAGGCTATAAAAAACAGCAAGTTATGAGCGCTGTCAAGAAAGAAAAAAGCAAGTGTATCCCAAGAGAAAATCCTGTCGTTCGACGGGATTTTCGCATTTAAAACAACTCCAATTGTTGCCCAGGTGTATCCATTTCAACCAGTTTTTTCCCGCAATACAGTTCAATATTACCGAATTGTTTGTCGGTAATGCACAAAATACCCACTTGTCCGTGTGCAGGAAGAAAAGATTTTACTCTGTTGATATGAACTGTAGCATTCTCAACACTGGCACAATGGCGTACGTAAATTGAAAACTGAAACATGGCGAACCCATCTTTCATCAACTTTTTGCGAAACTCGGCGTAAGCCTTTATGTCTTTCTTCGTTTCGGTAGGCAAATCAAAGAAAACAAACACCCACATAACGCGATATTCGCTGAGTCTGTCCATTAGCGCTCGGGATAAACAATCCGACGCAGTTCTCCGGTAAAGCATCTGTACAAAGATGCGGTAGTTTGACCGACAGCTACCATCAGGGGACTACGTTTGCCTTTGATGCAGACATCTAAAGTGGGAATGGCAAGCAATGCTGTCTTTATTTCTTTGGTCAGTTCGAGGTCGTTTCCGTGAGTCTTGACTAGGTTAAAAACGAGTTCGTCAACGTAAGGACGATATGGTTCCATGATGTCATCGGCCAAGCAATAGGCATTGTAACGGTTGTGGTGGTGGATGCCCAAAGTCGGAAGTAATCCGCTCGATACTAACGCACGGGCAACAGTCGCACGGAGTATGGCATAACCATAGTTCAAAAGATTGTTGGGGGGAATGCCATCGCGGTCGCGCGTAAATCCATCTATATCAGCAAAAATTGATTTCCAATAAAAGGCAGCGGCGCGAGCTTCCATATTATCGGAGTCGCCGCTTTTTACATCGTTGGCCCACACTTGCATGCAGTGGCATTCCTCTTGGGTACAGATACGGAGAACTGCCGCTTGGTTCTCAATCTTGGTCTTGATTGTCTGTTGCCAAAGTTGTTTTTTTAGAGGCACAGAAGCATCTAGTTGTTGACGAAAACGTTCATTTTGAGTGCTGTTGCCATACAAAGGTAGCATCAAGCCAACAGGCAGGCTCTTGCTGTCGCAGGTGATAACGGCGGCGTTGTTCTCCAACAAGGCTTCCAATGCGCCCGAGGTGATGGTTATCTGTTTGTTGTCCAAAACAACTATGCCGATGTCTTCTATCGGCTTCGTCACTTCGGACTGTCGTTTGAAGTCTTCCGGTAACGAAGCATTCTTCTCCACCTCGGGCAGTTTTACTACCAGTTGTGCGTTCCTTAATGACAGGTACACGGGCGAGCCGAAATAGAGCGTCTTCTTGATCATTTTGCTGGTTTTATGATGTTGCCTAGGTAGTCGATGCGGACTTTGGTCGGATTGAGTTCGAATAGGGCGCTAAGGCTTGCAATGAGATAAAACCGTTTGCTTTGCTGTGCGTCTTTGCCATCGTCGATGCTTGTTTCGAGATGATGGCGAAATACGTAGTTCGTTTTCGCAATTTTTTGCACCCGATACAAATGGTCGCTGATGGCGCTATAATCTTGGTTCTCGAATGCAAGCCGCAAATCTTCGTCGGTCATACCTAAAATGAACATTTCGTTCTGCTGCATACTGAACAGAAGTTCGCAGTCTGCTTCTGGCAGCAAATCCAAGAAACTCTGCGGATAGGAACCTTCCGGTTTGGACAAGATTTCGTCCCATACGGCATTAGTCTTTTCAATGATAGGGCTGAAGCCATACTTCTTGCGCTCGACGGCATGCCAGAAAGTGCATATATGTTCAATGGCTTTGCCACTCTTGTTGGTATAAATGGCCACATGATGGTTGTTGCCGGGCTTCACGTATCCCCTCTCGGCACCATTGTTGGGCACAACCGCTGATAGCCCTGTCCTGCAACGGACCGAAACGATGGGGCGGTCTAGGCCCTCGTCTTCATACCATTTCAAGATGGTTCCATTGTCATCTACATCCTTGAATGCCTTCTTGGGGTCGTTGGCAAATTTGACCAAACGCTTTTGCAGAATCTCTTTGATGTGATTGTCAATGACTTTGTCGATTTTAGTGAAACCAGTGTCTACCTTGTATTTGATAACATATTCTTCTTTGAAGCATGTGCCGTATTGCAGTTCTGTGGTCTGCTCTTTGTCAAGATAAATGGGGTCCTTCTTGAGCGATGCAATCGCCTTCTTGGTATCGTTGTCGCAGGAAGCCAGGCGTTGCTCTACCAAGGATTTGACGTACGGCTTGAATATCAAATCGGGATGCTCGAAAAGGTACTTTACTTCTTTTCGCTTTTCCAAGGTTCTAATTTTGCCGTAAACGCTCTCCTCGCTAAGGGCACCGCGTGGAACGATAATGCCTCTTTGCACCACGCACTTGTTGCCGCGTTTGCCGGTTTTGCGAGTCCCGATAACAGCTACCCTCTTGCCGGATTTGAAGGAAACAAGAATCTTCGCGGTGGCATCCTCTACTTCACTAACGCTGGCAGGGCACTGCGAAATGATGTATTTTTCCAAAAGCGAAAGCTTCTCGCGATATTGAACGGAGCGCTTTTCAACTTCTTGCTGCATATCGTCTCGGGTCTTGCTCGAGCTTAAGGTGTTGAATCGTTGGATAAAGCCGCGTTTGGTGCAAGCAATCACGAGAGCGTCTATGGCGTGGTGACGATGGTCATCACGCTTGGTCCAGTCTTTGATAACATTCTTGGAGTGTTTGCACTTTCCGTGGTCGCTGGTCCAATCGATGGTCTCAGTCATACCAAGAGCCTTGTACTTGGGCATCTGTAGGTTCATGGTAATGTCGTCCCAGCCCCAAAGGTGGCGTAGCTCTGAAGTAACAGAGCCGCTGGTGCTTACTACATTGCTACAGATTTTTTGCAGACACTCTTTCGCTTTGCGGGCGATGTATTGGCTTTCGCGCAATTGCCGTTCTATGAAGTCATCGGGTATTTTGTCTTCTGGCATCAATAGTTTGCTCCATTTTGCCTTGCCTATGATGTGGCTGTTGTAGAGTTTGTTTACTCGGTCTTTGTAGGCCTCGAATTCTTGTGACGATTTGGATTTCATAAAGTCGTAGGCAGTCCTGTCGTTTTTGCTGGAATTGCATCTGCGATGAACTAGCGTTTTGTTGCTTTGTGAATCGTCGAAAAGTTTCGATTTGGGTATGATGTGCTCGATGTCGATTTCTTCTCCTTTGATGGCTTGTGCAAAGCTGATGGGATTGCCGCAATAAATGCAGATGGCATTGGTTTTGTTGTCTTTGTCTGATATTTCTTCAAAGAGCCTATACTTCAGGATGTTGTTCCTTGTTGCCCTTAGCCCGTATTCTGTCAGTTTGTCTGCGGCTTTCTTGTTGGACCTCTCCAACTCGGATATCCGTTTTACTGTTTCGCTCCGCTCGTCTTTGCTCTGTTTGAGTTCTCGGGCTAACTCGATGTGTATTTCGTCTGGCTTGCCATATTTGTCGATGACAGCATTTACCACATGTACCATCTGATTGAGAATCTTTTCCACAATGGGCTGACGCAGCGAATTCTTGGCTATGGGCATCATCTTGGAATCGAGTTGGCGTTGGGCGTTCTCTTCTTTGGTTGGGGAGTTGGAATGGTTGTAACCGGCAAAACACATGGCATCGCTATACACATAACCTTCCATCAGATAGGGCAGAATCTTGCGGAGGGCTTTGGCCGATTTGTTGCCAAATCCGTATCGATTTAAATCCAGCGCTGCAAGCTTGTCGGCAGTGTCTGTGTCTATTTGGAAACGTTTTTGTAGGGCTCTACTGCATTCATCCTCATCGCTGATGGAATAAATGGTGTGCCAAAGCTGGTAGTAGTTGCTTTTCTCTATGTCCGCAGAGATGGATTTCACTATGTTCTCTCCGATGATTTCGCCTGTTTTTCTGGAATAAAGGTAACATGGTGTGTTTGTGGTTTCTACCGTGAGTTCCATCTCAAGCAGATGATTGTATCTCCCGTTAAGGATATGCGCTATGGCGCTTTTGGAAATGTCTCCCTGCAAGCCTTTCGATTTTTCGAATTGTTTGGGCAAGACGCAATCGTCTTTCTTTAGGTTCAACTCTTTTAGGAGCACCGTCGGTGTCAGACTTGCGTTACGTTCCATGTGTTTGGCAAGTTTCTGCTTGTCTTCGAGGCTCAGGACAATGCGCTGCCCTGATTTGTCGTTAATGTTTATATTGTTGATGCTTTCCCATATTTTGGCAAGTTGGAAAAGCGGTGAACTCTTGGGGGCAACCTTTGGGCCGGTAAACAGTGCTGCTCCTTTTTTGTTTTTGGTCCAGAACCCTTCAAACTCACAAACCGATACCAGACCCTTCTGTGATTTCAATGGCCGCTGATAGTAGATAATCTCGTCGCGGATTGTCTGTATCAGCTCGTCGCTGAGGCCCAAGGCGACTTTTTGCCTAGAACAAATAATGTCAAATTCCTCTTTGTAGGCATCGCGCGGGAAGATGTTTTCTTTCACTCGGAAATATTCGTTCTTCTTCAGCTCTTCATAGAAATATTGTCCGATGGTCTGCCGCCCCCGGATGCTCTCGTAGCGGTCCTTGATTTCCTGCACATAGTCCGTCTCCTTTTTGTCGAGAGAACTGTCGCTACGGCTACTTTTGTATCCGCGTTTTTGGTTCAGCCACAAAAGAACCCGGCCAAGTTCCTGCCTGGTAATATCTTCTGTCGCCGCTTTGCTCCGCAGCTCCCATAAGGCCATTTTGGATGCGTGCATGAGGCTTTCGTCGGGCATCATGTCATTTTCGGTCAGCAGATGGATGAGGTGGCTTCTTCTTTGCTGGTAGCGGTCGTATCCTTTGCGCATGGTGCGTTTCTGTGTGCGAATGGAGTTGCGCGTTTCGCCAGCGCCTTTTGCGAAGTCTTGTCCTTCAGTGCCATCGTAGGGTATAATGCGGCTTCCGAGCGCGACAATGGAGGTCTTTGTTTCGTCGGTGTTGAATGTGCGATTATCGTTGTTTTCTTCAATGAGGGCCCAGCCAATGGAAGCGGAACCAAGGTCTAGTCCAAGTATTTTTGCCATAGTTAGTTAATTTTCCTCAAAGAAAGAAAAATTAATTGGGAAAACTTGCAAGAAGCCATTAAATCTTTTTAACTTTGTGACACTAATTTGATGCAATTCACAATAAGGATTATTCCGTTGTGAAAACATTCAGGGCGGGGCTAACATAAGTATGGCCTCGTCCTTATTTTTTGACCGTTCCCCAGTATATCCTCTCCCTCGCTAACTGCGGTTGGTTTACTTGCTGCGGTAGTGCAGAATGTGCAGGCTTACGCCCAGACCTATCGGCGGCAGAATAAGCCTGAGGGCTGTATTGTCGATTAGGTAGAACGACAGGCCCAAGCTGAGCCAGAGCATCAGCAGAATATAGATTTTGACGCGGCGTGGGATGGTTTTGTTTTCGCTGAAATTTCGAATGTAGGGGCCGAGTACCTTGTGCGAGAGTAATCTGTGGTACAAAGGCCGGCTGCTTTTCAGAAAACAATAGGAGGTTAGCAGCAGAAAGGGTGTTGTGGGCAGTACGGGCAGAAAAATGCCAAGTACACCCAGCGCCAGGAACAGAAAACCGGCAACGATTAACAGGGGTTTTATCATAAGAAGCTGTGCTCTTCGTCGAGGGTAATTCGGCGCAAATTTACCATTTTGGGAATAGTTGCGCAAACTACTTTTTGAAGCTGGTCTACTTTTTGAGGCTGGTACAAAGCCGATGGGGAAAGTTTGCGGATTTTGACGCTTTGCGGTATTAAAAGTTTGCGGATTTTGTCATTTTCTTTCAAAGAGCATCATCATTTCGAGAAAATACAAGTAACTTTGCAGCACCATAAATGCGTAAATGTCAGTAACTATGCCCGAAAGAATCTTCAAACGAAAGATATACAAGAAACTTCTCGAATGGAAAGAGCAAGACAACGGAAGTACCGCCCTGCTGATAGAGGGGGCAAGACGTGTCGGTAAATCGACGATTGTAGAGGAGTTTGCAAAGAACGAATACGACAGTTACCTGCTGATAGATTTCTCGGTGGCAAGCAAGGCTGTCAAGGATTCATTTCAGGACATCTCTAACCTTGACATGCTGTTTACCAGTCTTCAGATTAACTGCGGTGTGAGTCTTGTGCCAGGTAAGTCGCTCATTGTCTTCGACGAGATACAGAAATGTCCGTTGGCTAGGCAGGCAATAAAACATCTGGTAAAGGACGGACGTTTCCATTATATTGAGACGGGTTCTTTGCTTGGGATAAAGATGAAAAAGCGTCCGAAGACTGATGGCACAAAAATCCTCATACCGAGCGAAGAACGCCGTATCACCATGTACCCGATGGACTATGAGGAGTTCCGTTGGGCTTTGGGCGATACGGCCACGATGCCTCTCGCAAAAAACATCTTTGACCAATGGATGCCTATGGGGGATGCCACCAACAGAAAACTGATGCGCGACTTCCGCCTGTATGTGCTTGTAGGAGGAATGCCACAGGCCGTCAATAAATATCTGGACACACTGGATTTGAGTCAGGTTGACCAGGTGAAAAGAAATATCATCAACCTGTACGACACTGATTTCTACGAATTGGACTCTACGGGCAAGACCTCTATGTTGTTCCATGCCATACCAGCCCAACTGAACACCAACGCTTCACGGTATCAAGTGAGCAGCGTGATAGAGGGCGGACGGGCTGACAGACTTACCACGCCACTCTCCATCCTGAGAGAGTCGATGACCACGAATATAGCGTACCATTCCAATGATCCGAGTGCTGGACTGGCCATGCACATCAATCCGGATTGCTTCAAACTCTATTGTGGCGACACTGGACTGTTCGTTACGCTAGCCTTTTGGGATTCCGAATTCACCAATAATGTCATTTATCAGAAGATACTGAATGACAAACTCTCTGCCGACCTTGGCTACGTGTATGAGAACATCGTTTCGCAGATGTTGGTAGCGGCAGGAAAAAGATTGTATTACCATACTTGGCCTACGGCGGATGGAAAACGCAATTATGAAGTAGACTTCCTTATTCCGGATGGTGGAAAGGTGGATGTTATAGAAGTCAAGTCAGCGCAATCTAAACAGCACGTCTCCATTGACAACTTCATGCAGAAGTATTCATCACGCATACAGGAATCCTATCTCATCTATGGTAAAGATATGTGCAAAGAAGGCTCTCTCAAATGCCTCCCTTTCTACATGACCCCGTTTCTATAAGTATTATACAGGCCCTGTACTCTCGAAAAAGTGTAGTGTTCTTCAAAATAAAGGGTCGAAAAAGTGTCGTAAATATTTGACTGTAGCATCGAAAAAGTGTGGGTTTGCAGCATAATATGTTGTTATACCGATTATTATGAAAAGAAAGATTTACCGTCAACTGCTTGAATGGAAAAACAGTGCCACTCGCAAGCCTTTGATTTTGTTGGGCGCACGGCAAGTAGGCAAGACCTGGATAATGCGGAATTTCGGTGAAAATGAATATAAAAAGCTTGCCTACATTAATTGTGACGATGAGCCAAGAATGAAGGATGTTTTCGGACTCGACTACGATATCGAACGCATTCTGTTGATGGTTCAGGCCATTACGGGTGTGAAAGTTACTCCTGGCGACACGCTGTTGGTCTTTGATGAAATTCAGGAAATACCACGCGCTTTGCATAGTTTGAAGTATTTTCAGGAGAAAGCCTCTGAATATCATGTTATGGTGGCGGGGTCGCTGCTTGGCGTTGCCTTGGGTACAGGGCAGTCTTTCCCTGTTGGCAAGGTGAATATGGTGCGAATGTATCCGATGGACTACGAAGAATTTCTCGATGCGACTGGCAATGAGGAATTTAATAGTGTACTTCGCTCTGGCGACTGGTCGTTGATATAATTGATGCAACCAAAAATGGAGGAATGGTTGCGACGGTACTACTTTGTTGGCGGAATGCCCGAAGTGGTTGACAATTTTGTGAAAAATGCCGATTTGGCACAAGTCAGGCAATTGCAGCAGACCATTCTCGAGGCTTATTTTCGCACGAAAACAAGAAGTTTGTTTATGGCGCACTGAAAAAAGGTGCGCGAGCAAAAGATTTTGAATTGGCTATTCACTGGTTGCTCGATGCAGGCATTGTCTACAAAGTGAATCGGATAAAAGAAGCGCATTTGCCATTGAAATTTTACGAGGATGCCGATGCGTTCAAACTTTTTGCACTCGATGGTGGCCTATTGGCCTGTATGGCCGATGCGCCTGCCTCCCAAATGCTTGTCGGCGACAATGTTTTTACTGAATTCAAGGGTGCATTCACCGAGCAATATGTGGCCCAGCAACTGATTGGTTCAAACATTGTCCCGTATTATTGGAGCAATGCCAAAACCCCGGCCGACATCGATTTTGTGGTGCAGTCTGGTACTCGTATTGTTCCAATAGAGGTAAAGGCAGGAAAAAATGTTCGCTCTTTTTCGCTTGCGCAGTTTGTGAAAGACAATCCGGGATTGAAAGGTTTGCGTATGTCGATGATGCCGTATGCCGATCAGAATTGGATGGAGAATATTCCCTTGGTATCAGTTTGCAGTTATTTTGACGCATACACGGAATAAATGTATTTTTGTTCAGAAAAAATCTTCTTGTCGGAGGCTTCCCCGATGCTCCCGATATATTTTGTGATGTTCTTTGAGCACGATGTCCGACTTGTGCCGGAGGAATACATTTTCTGAAACAACTTCTTACCCTGACAATGAAAAAATCTTTCCTGATGACCTGCCTGATGCTGCTTGTCCTGGGCTGGACGGCGGCAAACGCTGCAACCTCCTGGTGCCTGACCTCGCCCGGCGGGCAGCTGCAACTGAGTGTGGAACTGAGCGAAGGGCAATTGCTGTACAGCCTTTGTTGCGAGGGCAAGCAGCTGCTGGCACCATCGCGGTTGGGCCTAAAAACCTCGCTGGGCGATTTTACTGCCAGCTTGAGCGTAGTGGGGAGCGATAGTTCTTCCATCGACGAAACCTATGCCTTGCGCGGTGCCAAATGCTCGCAGGTACACTATGTGGCAAGGCAGCTGCTGCTCGATTGTGAGAATGCCGGCCGCCGACCTATGGGGCTGCAGTTCCGCTTGAGCGACACCGATTTGGCCTTCCGCTACTTGTTCCCGCAGTGCGACGGGGCCGCATGTATGATAATTAACCAGGAACTCACTTCGTTCCGCTTGCCCGAGCAGACCACCACTTTTATCTGCCCGCAGTCGGAGGCCATGGCCGGCTGGGAACGCACCAAGCCCAGCTACGAAGAGGAATATCTGCCCGATGCTCCCCTGACGCAGCCTTCGGCCTTCGGACAGGGCTATACTTTTCCCTGTCTGTTCCGCGTGGGCGAAGACGGTTGGGTGCTTATCAGCGAAACGGGTACCAACGGCAGCTATGCCGCCTGCCATCTGTCCGATTACGACCCGCAGTGCGGTTATCGGATAGCCTTTCCTATGCCCGGCGAAGCCAATGGCTGGGGCTCTTCCGAGGTGACGATGGCTTTGCCCGGCCGAACGCCTTGGCGCACGCTTACGCTAGGCCCTTCGCTGAAGCCCATTGTTGAAACCACGGTGGCCTACGATGTGGTGGAGCCGCAATACCAAGCCTCTTGTGCCTATCCCGGCGGCCGCTATACCTGGAGCTGGCTTATCTGGCAAGACCGTTCCATCAACTACGACGACCAAGTGCAGTTTATCAACACAGCGGCCGCCATGGGCTACGAATATTGTCTGGTGGATGCCTGGTGGGATACGCAGATTGGCCGCGAGCGCATGGCCGAGCTGAGCCGCTATGCCCTAAGCCAGGGTGTCGGCTTGATGCTTTGGTACAACAGCAACGGTGCACAGAACAATGCGCCCCAAGGTCCCAAAAACTGCATGAGTACCTCCGTTCAGCGCAAACGCGAGATGGCCTGGCTCCAAAGCATCGGTGTGAAGGGCATCAAGGTGGATTTTCTGGGCAGCGACAAGCAGCACACCATGCAACTCTACGAAGATATTCTGAGCGATGCCAACGACTATGGCTTGCAGGTGATATTCCACGGCTGCACCTTGCCGCGCGGCTGGGAGCGGATGTATCCCAATTTTGTATCGTCCGAAGCGGTGCTGGCCTCGGAGAATGTCTACTTTACCGACTATCACGCGCAGCGCGAGGCTTTCGAGCTTTGCATGCATCCTTTCTGCCGCAACACGTTGGCTTCGATGGACTGGGGCGGCACCATCATGAATAAATACCTGTCGCGCGACAACAAGAGCCGTCACCGCCGTTACACTTCCGATGTGTTCGAGATGGCCGCCGCCATTGTTTGCCAAAGCCGTATTCAGTGCATCGCCATTCAGCCCAACAACTTGACGGAACTGCCGCAGACAACGCTCGATTTTCTAAAACGCGTGCCTGCCGAATGGGACGAAACCCGCTTTATCGACGGCTATCCCGGGCGCTACGTGGTGCTGGCCCGCCGCCACGGCGACGATTGGTATGTGGTGGGTCTGAATGCCGGCGACCAAGAACTGAAGTTGAAGCTGTCGCTGCCCATGTTCGGCAAACAGCCGCTCTCGCTCTACACCGACAAGGCGGTGAAAGACAGTCTTTGGCCCGAGACTTTGCTCAAAACCGTCCAACCCGACAAACAGGGCCGCGTTCGCGTTTCCATACTTTCCAACGGTGGCTTTATCATCCTTCCTGCAAAATGAAAGAACTGTATATCAAGAACATGGTTTGCGACCGCTGCGTGATGGTGGTGGAAGATATTCTGCGCCGCAACGGTCTGGAGCCGCTTTCTCTCTCGCTGGGCCGGGCGGTACTGGCGGCCGAACCGCTGCCCGGGCAACTGGCCAAGGTGGAGAAGGAACTTTCAGCCGTTGGCTTCGCTCTTTTGGGCGACAAGAGCCAGCGCACCATCGAGAGTGTCAAACATCTGATTATCGAACTGGTGCGCACCGACCGTGTGGAGACTTTGTCTGTTTATCTGTCGGACTGCCTGCACACCGATTATAGTGCTTTGAGTCGTCTTTTCTCGGAAGTGGAGGGTATCACCATTGAAAAGTATTACATCGAGCAACGTATCGAAAGGGTAAAGGAACTGCTTCGCTACGAGGAACTTAGCCTGTCGGAGATTGCCTTGCGGATGCAGTATTCCAGCACGGCCTATCTCAGTGCGCAGTTTAAGTCGGTAACGGGGATGACGCCTTCGCAGTTCAAGGCCAACAAACAAAATCCGCGCCGGCCGCTAGACAAGATTTCGTAATTTTTATCCAAGATTCCGTAAGACGGCAAGCGGGTAGGGCAGCTACTTTTGCTTCCGATAAAAATGTTGGACTTTAATTTTTAACACGATGGAAGATTCAAACAAAACTTGTTCTTGCGGACAACCCACTTGTAACTGCGGCCCCAACTGCACTTGCGGCTGTCAGGAAGGCAAACCCTGCACCTGCAACGGCGAATGTCATTGTGGCGAAAAGGGCGGCGAATGTCATTGTGGCGAAAAGGGCGGCGAATGTCATTGCCACGACAACGATTAATTTCTCTCAGTGTTTTTTGCGACAAACAAAAAGGGAATGAGTATATTCGCCCTTGCAAAATTCACTGTTATGAAAAAGATCTTTTGCTTGGCCCTAACGGCTTGCTTGTCGTTGGCCGCTTTGGCACAAACCCCCGTTTCCGCGCAAACTTTCGGTGACGGCCGCTTTCAGGAGAAGACCCTCCGCGTAGACTACATCTTTTCGGGTACCGACAAAACCTGCGATATCGCGCTGGCCGAATTGCTCAGCCTGGATGTCTGGGCCGGTCGGCGTGTGAATATGCCCGACCTTCTTTTGCGCGGCAACGGCCAGATTACCATGACCGATGCCGCCACGGGCGATACGCTCTACCGCCAGTCGTTCAGCACGCTCTTTCAGGAATGGCAGGCCACCGAAGAGGCAACCCGCGTGTGCCGCAGCTTCGAGAATGTCTTTCTGCTGCCTATGCCCACCGCGCCCGTGCAATTGGAGGTGAAACTTTTCGATTTTCATGAGAATGTGGCCGCCCGCGCCAGTCATAAGGTAGACCCTTCTGACATTCTGATACGTCCTGTCAAGCAGGAACAGCCTTACCGCATGTTGCACCAAAGCGGCGACTTCAAGGAAAAGATCGACATTGCCATTCTGGCCGAAGGTTACACGGCCGACGAAGCCGACATTTTCTACCGCGACGCCCAAGCCTCGGTCGATGCTTTGTTTGCGCACGAACCATTTGCCTCCATGCAAGACCGTTTCAATATAGTGGCAGTGGCCGCGCCCTCCACCGACAGTGGCGTGAGCGTGCCGCGCGAGAACAATTGGCGCCGCACCACGGTCAATTCCCATTTCGACACTTTCTATTCCGACCGCTACCTGACCACGCTGCACCTTTTCCAGATGCACGATGTGCTTTCGGGTGTGCCTTACGAGCATATCATCGTGCTGGCCAACTCTGACACTTACGGTGGTGGCGGCATCTTCAACTCCTATACGCTTACCGCAGCCCATCACGATGCTTTCGCGCCGGTGGTGGTGCATGAATTCGGACACGGCTTCGGTGGCCTTACCGATGAGTATGCCTACGACGACCAATATGTGGAGTATTATTATCCCGACATCGAGCCTTGGGAACAGAATATCACCACTCAGGCCGATTTCTCCAAGAAGTGGAAAGACCTTTACGACCAGGGCATTGTGGGCTTGGTAGAAGGTGGCGGCTATCAGACCAAGGGTGTTTGGCGTCCGCAGGAAGACTGCCGTATGCGAACCAATGCGGCACCCGCCTTCTGTCCCGTCTGCCAGCGTGCCCTGCGCCAGATTATCGATTTCCAAACCATCGTTGTGTCGAAATAATCGTATATTTGCCGGCCGTTTCAAAACCGCTTTTAGGATTGAACCATGTCGGACAAGAAAGTTTTAATTGGGCACTGCGCCTGTTTTGTGGCTTATGCCATCTTCGGTATCAATATTATCACTACCAAAGATCTGACATCCAGCCATTTGCTTTCGCCAATCGCCATTTTCTGCCTGCGTTCGCTGGGTGCCGGCTCGCTGTTTTGGCTAATCTCTCTGTTCAGACCCAAGGAAAAAGTGGCTCCGCGCGATTTGCCCAAGATTTTGGTGGCATCGGCGCTGGGCTTTTTCCTTACGCAGATGACCTTCCTGATGGCCAGCCCCATTATTACGCCCATGAGCTGGTCGGTGGTTTGCTCCTGCACGCCGATTTTTACCATGTTCATCGCTGCCATCGCCCTAAAGGAACCCATCACGGGCAAGAAGGTTTCGGGTGTGATGATAAGCTTTATCGGCATTGTGTTTCTGATACTTACCAGCAAAACCTCTTCGGGCGGTCCGGAAAGTTCCTCGCTGTTGGGCTATGTGCTGGCCATCCTCAACGGCCTTAGTTTCGCGCTCTATCTGGGTATTTTCCGTCCGGTTATCGCGCGCTACAGCGTTATCACCTTCATGAAGTGGATTTTCCTTTTCGCCTTCCTGATGAGTGTGCCTTTTGCAGCTGGTGAGTTGCTTCATTTCGACTTTGGCTCCATGAGCAGCCGCTCGGTACTCGAACTTGCTTTCCTTATCGTGTGCGCCACCTTTGTCGCCTACTTCCTTATTCCGGTGGGACAGAAGAACATACGCCCCACGCTGGTGAGCCTTTACTCTTATCTGCAGCCCATTTTTGCCATCGCCATCAGTATCAGTATCGGTATGGATACGCTCAATGTTCCCAAGGTGCTGGCAGCCTTGGCCGTGCTGGGCGGTGTGCTGCTGGTAAACTTCTCCAAAAGTGCCAGCCATCATCAGAGACAATAAACCATGGACGGAATCAGAATAGTTCGCTTGGACGATGCGGCCGAAATTGCGGCTATTTACAAGGATTATGTGCTGACCACGACGGTTTCTTTCGAAACGGAGCCTGTCGGGGAGGAGCCAATGCGCGAACGTATTGCTGAGATTTCCTCGCGCTTTCCCTATTTTGTTTACGAGCAAGAGGGCAGGATAGTCGGTTACTGCTACGCCCACCCTTGGAAGGAGCGCGCTGCCTATGCCAATACGCTGGAAACCACTGTCTATCTTTCGCCCGACGCTTGTGGTCAGGGCATCGGCAAGCAACTGATGCTGCGCCTGATAGAGGCTTGTCGCCAGCAAGGTGTCCACGCGCTCATTGCCTGTATCACCGCCGAGAATACGCACAGCATTGGCTTTCATGCCAGCCTGGGTTTTCGCCAAGTGTCGCTTTTCCGTCAGGTGGGCTACAAAGCTGGCCGCTGGCTCGACGTGGTGGATATGGAATTGATGCTTTTGCGGTAGTCGCGTGGCGAGAGGCCGGTGATGCGCTTGAAAAACTTCGAAAACAACGGCTGTGAGGCGAAATTAAGTTCCAGGCCAACTCGGTCGATGCTCATTCTGGTGGACGAAAGCATCGATTTGGCTGCTTCACTTCGGTAAACGATGCTATAACCCTCAAGCTCTTCGGTCGCGACGGCGAAACCATCGAACAGACCAAGGCCCGTCTTAAGGCCAATGCTGAGGCTGCCAAGGCCCGCAACAGAAAATAAACCAGCTAAACTCCATAAAAAATCCCGGTCAGATTGGCTCTGATCGGGATTTTTATGCTTGTGTCTTACTTGACGGTCTAATATTCCTCTTCGTTAAAGAAGAAGTCTTCGTTGCTGGGGTAATCGGGCCAAAGGTCTTCCATGCTTTCATAGATTTCGCCTTCGTCCTCAATCTCCTGCAAGTTTTCGATCACTTCAAGCGGAGCGCCGGAACGCATTGCGTAGTCGATGAGTTCATCCTTTGATGCAGGCCAGGGTGCATCTTCCAAGTTCGAGGCCAATTCAAGGGTCCAATACATAGTAGTAGTTTATTGTTTTATGCACATGATTTAAGCGCGCAAAAGTAGTATTTATTACAGAAAAAACAAATACAAATTTTGTATCGTTTTTTTGCTGATAATTTTGCTGATTATTTGCCGTCCCAATAACATTCATCGCCTTCGGCCAAACAGAGTTTTCGGCTCAGAACGTACAGATAATCAGAGAGTCGGTTCAGATAGCGGAGAATGTTGGCATCGATGTCTTCGCTTTGTGCCAAACTGACACAGTCTCTTTCGCAACGGCGGCATACCGTGCGGCAGATATGGCATTGGGCGCTGGCCTTGCCGCCGCCGGGCAGGGTGAAACACTTGATGTCGGGCAGGGAAGCGTCGAGCAGGTCTATCTCGGTTTCCATATCGGCAGTTTTCTCGGCGCTGAGGGCACTAATCTCGGCATAGCGTGCCTTGATGTTTTCGTTCTTGATGTCGGTGGGGGTTGCCAACTGCATGCCCAGGCGGAAAAGATGCTTTTGAATATCCAGTATGTGCTCTTGGCAATGTTCGCTGTTCACCAACGCTCTGAGCATGGCCAGATGGGCGTTGAGTTCGTCCAGGCTGCCGTAGGCTTGCAGGCGAGGATGGTTTTTGGGAACATCGACGGCGCCGATGAGCTGACTGTGGCCTTGGTCGCCCTTTTTGGTGTAGATTTTCATAGCAGTACGCTTGCTTGGTTTTATGGGCGAATATATAAACACATTTTGATATTCTATAGCCTTTTATGGATGAAATACTTACTTTTGTTCAGATAATTCCAAAAAAATCCGGCATGAAAAGTTGGTATCAACTGCGATATTACTGGAGATATCTTTTCCAGACACGTCACCGTCATGGACACGGGGTGCATTCGCCCTTTGTGTTTGACTTGATAACCGAAGTGATAGAAGAACGTTACCCCTATGCCTGCTATTGGGATATAGAGGCCAGTTTGGGCGATGAGACAGTACCCGACAGTTTGTCGAAGAAGGCGGCCCGCCTGCTGTTCCGGCTGTTGTACTATTGGCGGCCCGATTTTATGCAGGCCTATGGCATGGACTTTGCCATGACCGAAGGGGCTGGGCTGGTGACCACGCGCGCGGAGCGCGGGGCCGCGTACGCGGCCTTCGCGCTCCGCGCCGCTGTGCAACCCGACTTTCCTTTCCTCAGTCACTGCCGCCAGCGCAACCTGTTCATACTTAATCTGCAGGCCATGGACCAGACCAAGCAAGACCAGGCCCTAGCGCATATACAAGATTACGTGCGCCAACACAACGATACCCAAAAGCCCGAGGCCACGATGCTCATCATCCTGCGGCCGCATGCCTGCAAACGTCATCGCCAGTGCGTGCGTCAGCTCAAGGCGCAGGCCTTGTTTCCGCTAGTGCTGGATATGTACGATATGACGGTAATGGTGGCCGCTCCCCAATTGGCGGCTTTCGAGTCGAAAATCTCTTATTAATTGATGATGGAGGCTTCCAGGGCCGGGCTACACCAAGTTTGCAGCTTGCCTTCCTGGTCGCGATAAATGAAGTAGCCCCACACGTTGGGCTGCGTGCGAAGCAAGGCAATGGCCCGTTCGAGTCCCATCACCATAAACGAGGTGGCCAAAGCATCGGCCGTGAGGCAGTTGTCGGCAACTACGCTGGCACTGAGCAGTGCGTGCTGCACCGGGTAGCCGCTGGCCGGGTCGATGGTATGCACCACCTTGCGTCCTTGGTTGATGTAATAATTGCGATAGTTGCCCGAAGTGGCCATGCATTTGTCTTTCAGCTGAATGGCCGTTTGCAGTTCGCGATAAAGAGCGGCCGGATCGTCGATGGGCTTGTCAATGCCGACCGTCCAAAGTTTGCCTTTGCTGTTGTGTCCGCGCAGACAAATTTCTCCGCCAATCTCCACCAGATAATTCTTCACGCCTTTGCTTTCCAAGTAGCCGGCCACCACATCGCAGGCATAACCCTTGGCGATGGCCGAGGCATCCAGCTTCACGCGGGCATCGTCTTTGCGCAACAGCTGGCCCGCCAATTGCAGATGGCGGTAGCCTGTAAAGGTCAAAATGCTGTCGATGCTCTGCTCACTGGGTTGGCTACCATGCTCGTAGCCGAAGCCCCAAAGGTTCACCAGCGGTGCCACGGTAATGTCGAAGGCTCCTTGCGTCAAGGCCGACAAACGGAGTGCCTGGCGGATAAGGTGGCTGGCCAGGCTATCGCTGCTGAGGTCGATGGCTTGGGTATCGGCCTGGTTGATGCGGCTCAGCGTCGAATGGGGGTTGAACATCGACAGCGAAGCATCCAAGGCTTGCAGGCTGGACTCGATGCCTTTTTGCAGATTGCGGTGATGTTGGTAGCTGATATGATAGCTGGTGTGGAAGATTTCGCCGTTATCGTGATGATATTGACAGGAACTGAGTACCAGCAATGCGCTTAGCGCAAGGCTGTAAAACAGGCTTTTCATCGTTTGAAAGCAAAGAGATAATAGAGATTGAACGAGAAGGCGTAGTTGGTTTCGTTGTTCTCGCCATAACCGGGGATATAGGCCGGCACCGACAGTTTGGCCTCTTGGACGGACAGCCGTTTTTTGATGCGCAGGCACCAGCCCAAACTAAGCGGGCCCCAAATCTGCGTGCGCATACCAAGGTCCATAGAGAGCCAATGTGCCGTAGCGTGCTGGTTCATCAAGTCTGTGCTGTAGGCTTCGTTCCAGTAGCTGGCGGGAAATGGCACGTTCTCGAGATGATAATCGAAATTGGAATAGCCGTAATGGGCCCCTACATAAAACTGATGTTCGGCATTCGGCCCGTAGCTGCTAACCGGAACGTTGACACCCACTTTGCCGAAAAAGCCTTGCCCATAACAGCGGGTGCCGCTACTGCCAGTCAGGTCGAAGGGTGCATAACCCAGGCTGATGCAGGGGTTAAAGCGGTTGTAGAGGTTTACATCGGCCTGGACGGCAATCTGGCCGTTGTCGCCCGCAGCCCACTGACCGAGCCCCACCATGTCTACGGCAAGGTAGGCACCGTGGAAGGCCACGCTGTCGAGGCTTGCTTTGGGCCGCTCCTTGGGAGCGGCCCAAAGCAAGCCCAGCCCGGCGGCCAGACCCAGCATCGTCACAACAAGGCGTTTAGTCCACATAGAGTTTAAGATGAGTTGCGGTTTGGTTGTCGACGCTTTCCTGCAGTATGGCTACGTCCTTAATGGCATCGCTCAAATCGAGCCGATAGCCCGTCAGACGAAAAGCTGTATAGGCGCCGCAGACCATCGAAAGGAAGTGGCTGCGGTTTTCGTGGCTAAGGGTGAGCACATCGTGGTGCCAGACGGAGTCTTCCGTCATCAGGTCTATTTCGAAAGAGGTTTCCGTATCGTTGGGATTCAGTGGCAATTCCAGCAGCGAAAGCTGACTGTTGCTGTACCAAACCGAGTCGTTGCCATTAGCTTGCAGTGTGACGGTGGCTGTCAGGTTGCGTTCTTTGCCCAGGCTGTCTATGCGGCAGAGCTGCGCCCGCAGGAATACATCGGTCGATTCCGAGCAGGGCATATCCACGTTGCAGGACACTAGGCCCAGCAGCAACAAGGTGAAGGTCAGCGCTATGTCAAATCTCTTTCTCAACGGAGTAACGGTTGCGTTCGGAAGAACTGCGCGAAATGAGTTCGGCAATGAAGCCGCTCAGGAACAATTGGGTACCCAGCAGTATGCAGGTGAGTGCCAGGTAAAAATAGGGCATATCGGTAATGAGTACGGCTGGCGTGCCATGCGACAGGGCCGATATTTTCAGTGCGCCTATCACGATGACGGCGATAAAGCCCAGCAAGAACAACAGGCTGCCTATCAAACCGAAGAAATGCATGGGTTGCTTGCCGAATTTCGACAGGAACCATAGGCTGAGTAAATCCAGATAGCCGTGTACAAAGCGGTCCAGGCCGAATTTAGACTTGCCGTACAGACGTTTCTGGTGTTTCACCACCTTCTCGCCTATCTTCTCGAAACCGGCATTCTTGGCCAAGAAGGGAATATAGCGGTGCATTTCGCCGTAAACCTCGATGTTTTTGACCACTTCCTTGCGGTAAGCCTTCAGGCCGCAGTTCATGTCGTGCAGCTTGATACCGGTAATGGCGCGGGCCGTGGCATTGAACAGCTTGGAAGGAATGTTCTTGCCCAGCGTTGAGTCGTAGCGTTTCTTTTTCCAGCCCGAAACCAGGTCGTAACCGTCTTCCTGTATCATGCGGAAAAGTTCCGGAATCTCGTCGGGACTGTCCTGCAAATCGGCATCCATGGTGATGACCACGTCGCCCTGTGCCTTGGCGAAACCGCAGTACAAAGCAGGCGATTTGCCATAATTTCGACGGAACTTGATACCTTTGACAATATCGGGATGTGCCTCTTTCAGCCCTTCTATCACCTGCCAGGAAGTATCGGTGGAGCCGTCATTCACAAAAATAACTTCGTAACTGAAGGCATGGGCTTGCATCACCCTTGCTATCCATGCGTAGAGCTCGGGCAGAGATTCGGCCTCGTTGTATAAAGGGATGACAATACTGATATCCATAATTTACTGATTGTTGGCAAGATAATCTTCTTTGCGCACAAAGGCGGCGATGATAAGCGACACGAAAGCACCGAGCAACATATTGCCAAAGAGACAGGCAATGCTTGTTTGTGCAGCGGTGGGAACACCGAAGTTGCTGAAGGTTTCTATTTCGGCAGAAGTCAGTCCGGCCTGCTCGAAGGCCAGCATCATCCCGTTGAAGACCTCGCTCAGATAGTCGGGCTGCAGAAATTGCATATGCACAAACTGGAACAGGGTGGTGATAACCGATGCGAAGAGATAAATCCAAAGACACTGGCTATAGGCCTGGCCGTAGCCGCAATAGCCTCCCAAGTACTTGTCGCGGAAGCCTTTGGCCAGATAATAGACCAGCACTAAAACGCCGATTTTGGCCAAAAAAGTCAGGGTGCTTATCAGGCCCGATTGGGGAAAAAATACCTGCAGAAGATAGATGATGCCTTTGACGGCACCGACAATAAGGCCCGCGTAGGCCGCTTGGTTGAATCTGTTTTCCATTATGTTCTACTAAGTGAAAAAGACTGACAAAATTACACAATGCCCCTTGAAGAAAAAAATAATTCTTGGCAGGCATTGTGCCGTAGGGAAATTTGTCTACCTTTGCAGCGGGAAAGTCCTATACGGCCAGCTCCCTGCGAATCCCCCCAGGGCTTGACCGCAGCAAGGGTAGTTTGGTTGTAGCGGCGCGATATAGATCGCTTTCCCACTTGCCTCTTTAGCTCAGTTGGCCAGAGCACGTGATTTGTAATCTCGGGGTCGTTGGTTCGAATCCGACAAGAGGCTCTAAAAAAAACGAGTAAAAAAAACGAGGGTGACCCTTGGGTCTCCCTCGTTTTTTGTTCGTGCGGTTCCCGTCCTTATTCGAACAGATTGCGGAACTTGGCGAATATTTTCTCGCTCAAGCTGGGCGAAGTCTTGAAGTTTTCAGAATCGCTCAGTTTCTCAATGGCTTTCTTTTCGTCCCTGCTCAGCTTTTCAGGCACATACACGCTGATATTCACCAGCAAATCGCCCGTGCCGTAACGGTTTACCGAAGGCAGACCCTTGCCCCTCAGACGCAGCACTTTGCCGGGTTGCGTACCGGGTTCAATCTTCACCTTCACCTTGCCATCGACGGTAGGAATCTCCACCGTGCCGCCCAAAGCAGCGGTGGGAAAGCTAAGCAACAGGTTGTAGACCAAATCGTTTTCATCGCGCACCAGCTCCTTGTCCGGCTCCTCTTCTATAAGTACCAGCAAGTCGCCGTTCACACCGCCATGACGGGCTGCGTTGCCCTTGCCGCTGACGGTAAGTTGCATGCCTTCCATTACACCGGCCGGTATGTTGATGCTGATAACTTCTTCCTGCATAACCACACCTTCGCCGTGGCAATGGCTACATTTCTCCGTGATAACCTTGCCTTCGCCCTGACAGTCGGGGCAAACTTGCGAAGTCTGCATGCGGCCCAAAATAGTATTGGTTACCCTGGTCACCGAGCCTCTGCCCTGACAGGTGGGACAAGTCTTGTGCGCGTTGCCTTTTTCTTCGCCGGTGCCTTGGCAATGCGGGCAGGCGACAGCTTTGCGTACCTTTATCTTCTTTTCCACACCCTTGGCGATGTCCTGCAAGTTCAACTTAACCTTTACGCGCAGGTTGGCTCCCCGGTTCACCCTCTGTCCGCCGTTACCATTGCCCGAACCGAATCCGCTGAATCCGCCGAAACCGCCGAACAAATCGCCAAACCGCGAGAATATATCGTCCATAGAGAAGCCACCGCTGCCGAAACCTCCATCGCCACCAAGTCCGGCATGTCCGTACTGGTCGTAACGCTGACGTTTCTCCGGGTTGCTCAGCACCTCGTAGGCTTCTGCAGCCTCCTTAAACTTTTCCTCAGCCTCTTTGTTGCCGGGGTTCTTGTCTGGATGGTATTGTATGGCCTTTTTACGGTAAGCTTTTTTTATCTCGTCTGCCGTAGCAGTTTTGCTTACCTCAAGTACTTCGTAATAATCTCTTTTCTCTGCCATAATTATTTATTATGCGGCCTTTCCGGCCATTTTCACCTTTCTCATCAGTCACATAGGGCCCCTATGCTCCTTCTTCGCAAGCCGAAACTGTCTCGAAAAATCCGCATAATAAATTCGGATTTGGTTCAAAACAGTTTCCTGCGGCCTTTCCGGCCATTTTCACCTTTCTCATCAGTCACATGGACCCCTATGCTCCTTTGCGGTTTCCTGCGGCCTTTCCGGCCATTAATACCGGGCTACTGGGCTACGACTACCTTGGCAAAACGTATCACCTTGCCGTTCAAGTAGTAACCCTTTTGGACACATTCCATCACCTTGCCCTTCATGGAGGCATCGGCAACGGAAATCATCGTAATCGCTTCGTGCAAATCGGTATCGAAGGTCTGGTCTTTGGTTTCGATAACGCTGACACCGTTTTGTTCTAAGAACTTCTGCAACTTGTTGTATATCAATGTCATACCTTCTTTTACAGCTGCGATGTCTTCGGCCTTTTCCATGGCATCGAGGCCTCTTTCAAAGTCGTCGACAACGCCCAAGATGCTGCTTAGCACCTTCTCTCCGCCGTTCTTGATGAGTTCGGCCTTCTCGGCCAAAGTGCGCTTGCGGTAGTTGTCGAATTCCGCACGGGTACGCAGATAACTGTCGTTAAGCTGCTCGTATTTGCTCTTCCAATCTTCCTGCGCGGGTTCTTCCTTGGCTGTTTCCTCGGCAGGAGCGCTCTCTTGGGCTTGGTCCTGTTTTTCTGTTTCAGCCTTGGCCTGCTGCTCTGCGGCTACTTTTTCCTGCTGCTCGGCAGTGGCTTTTCCTTGTTCTGTTTCTTGTTTATTGCTCATTATATATTGATTTTTTGTTTCCGTTTTTTGCTTTCTCCCCTATCAAAAACCTTGCCAAGTGACTGCAACTGACAAAGCGTCAGTGGCGATGCGAAAAAAGTAAGCTTGAGCTATTAGCGGAGCAAAGACGAGTCCAAAGCGCAAATGCTGCTCCAGTCTTCCTCGTCGACGGGAACGCCGAAGTTGCCGCCGGCCTGGGCCAGACAATCGATGATGGCTTCGAGGCTCTCGCTGTCGTCTTCCGGCAGGATACGCAGCAGAATATAATCCTCGTCCAAGGGCTGATAAGCCAGTTCGTAGTCTTGGGCCAAGTCCTTGAAAGACGCTTGGTTACAATGCTGGGGCAGATGTATCTTGAGCGTGTCGAAAAAGGCGTTGTTCTCCTGTTGGTAGCCATACACTTCGAGCGCGTCGTTCAGGTAGGCGCACATGCCGTGCAGGCGGGCGGCCAGTTCTTTTTCCGCCTCGATTTCGGGTAATGCCTGGCTTGGGCTTCCGCCGGTATGCTTGCTGCAGCAGAACCATTTCCCTTCGTTTGCGAAATAGACGGTATCCGCTCCCATCGAAGCCGGACTTTTCAGCAAGGGCAAAGCTTGAAGCTGGCAGGACATGATAAAGCAGATGCCTTCCTGTTGCAGGCTGTCGCCCAGGTCGCTATAGTCTTCCACATTACCTTCGCAATTGGGGTAGGCAACCACGACGGCCGCATAGCCGCTCTTTCGGCCAAGTAGGGCAGTGTCGCCCAGCGTTATTTTCAGTTGATGTTTTTGCGCGATGGCTTGCAGAATGGCTAGCTCTTCTTTGGCTACATAATTGTCTACCAAGATATTTGCCTGTTGTGGCAGGCTTAGAACGATGGCTTCCAGTGTCTCTTCCAGACTGTGATAGACGCCCGTTGCCGGCAGTCCGCTCAATTCTTCAATATTCATATTGTTCAGGTTTATTTTGCTCGGGATTAAACTAGCAGATTGATAATTTCATCGCTGAGGCCAGCCAACTTTTCGCCGCCCTGCTCACCAACGATGAATGTGTTTTCCGTACCCACGGCCCCGATGCCCTCCAGCACCAATTTGGGCTCTACGGCCAGCGCCATGCCCGCCTGCAAAGGCTCCTTGATGCGCGGGGCGAGTACGGGCAGCTCGTTGATGACGATGCCCACCCCGTGACCCACGAACTTGGCTTGTTGGCGGCAGCCCATAAAATAGGGAGCCATGCCGGCCTTGGTGGCGATGTCGAGGGCTCCTTGGTAGATGTCTTCGCAAAGGCGTCCGGGACGCAGATTCTCCTGTATGAAGGCTTGGATGTCAAGGGCTGTTTGGTGTGCGCGGTAGGCGATATCGGGCAGCTTGCCAACGCTGAAGCAGCGGCTCAGGTCGTCCAAGTAACCGCTGAAATTGCCGCAAAGGTCTACCAATACGCTCTGGCCCTCTTGCAGCGGACGGTCCAGATGGGCACCGATGGGCAGGGACGGATGTCCTTCGCCGCCCAAAGCGAAATCGTAGGGCGAGCTCACGGCCGCATTCTCGCCGGCCACCACACTGCCCATATAGGATTCCATATCGGAACCGTAACAGCGGAACAGCCCTAGGCAACCGCCTTTGCGCATTTGGTATTCCAGCTCGATGCAGAAATCCTTCTCGCTCATGCCCGGGCGGTAAAATTCGGGAATATGGCTGTAGACGGCCTCGTGCATCTTGGCCGAGCGGCGTATCAGCTCCAGTTCGTGGGGAGTCTTGACGCTACGGGCCTGACGCAGTGCCTGGCTGATGTTCTGGAGCTGGCAGCCGGCAAAGACCTTGGCCAGGCGCGCCCACTGTGACTGGGGCAACTCTTCACCCTCCAGACCAAGGCGCTCGGGCAGAGCATAGCCGAGTTCGCGCAGACACTCGCTTATCTGTTCGGGCTTACGCACAAACTGCACATGGCCGGCTGCCAGCTCCAGACTTTCTGTCCGGAAGTCAGAAGGACGGCGCACCAAGCACAGTATCTCGCCTTCGAGCGGAATATAACTATAGCCTTGAAAGATACATCCGTGTAGATAATAGGTATTGACGGGGGTGGTCACCAGGCAGGCATCTACCTGTAGCTTGCGCATCTGTTCCCTGATTTTCTGTATTCTAAGGGCTCTTTCCGTATTCATACTGATTTCTTAAATGCCCGCAAAGCTACAAAAAACTTGCCTACGGTCAATAAATCGTGCAAGCAAGCTTGACGTTCTATCCTTGATTTGCATTATCTTTGCCAATCACTAAAAAAACATTGCAATGATTAGAGTAGTAGCCGTGCATACGGCAATGGCTTTGGTAGAGCCTTTAAACAAAATCTTCAAGGAATATCTTCCCGAGGTTAAACTGAATCATATCGCAGACGACAGTCTCATCCAAGAAGTGATTGCCAACAACGAGGTGACTCCCGCTGTACGCCGCCGTCTGCTGGCCTATTATCATACGGCTGCCGCCGCCGGTGCCGATGTGGTGTTCAACTGCTGTTCTTCGGTAGGCGACGTTGCCGACCTGGGCAATACCATTGCGCCTATTCCTGTGTTCCGCATCGATTATCCTATGGCGGTAGAGGCTGTCAACAGTGCCAAACGTATTGCCGTCATCTCCACTTTGCCTACCACGCTCGATCCTACGCGTCGCCTTTTGGAACGCGCCGCCAAAGAAGCCGGTAAGGAAGTGGTATTGGTTGACGGTCTGGCCAAGGGCGCTTTCCAAGCCGGTCAGTCGGGCGATGGCGAAACCCACGACCGTCTGATTCGCGAAGCCGCAGAAGCCATCGCCGATAAGGTTGACCTCTTTGTATTGGCTCAAGGCTCTATGGCCCGCATGGAAAAGAAATTGGCCGAAATTACCGGCAAGCCCGTTTTGTCGAGCCCCGTTTCGGGTGTTATCGGTTTGAAGAAATTCCTGCAAGACAAGCACCTGCTGTAATCTATGAAAAAAAGAACTTGGATTCTGGTGATGCTCGTTTTTCTGGGCGTCGTTACCTTTTTGGACAGAATCAATATTACGGTGGCCGGCTCGGCCATCATGCAGGAACTGAACCTGAGCCCCGACCAGTGGGGCTGGATACTGAGTGCCTTCATCTTGTCTTATGGCCTGATGCAGATTCCCATGGGCGCTTTGGGCGACAAGCGCGGACACCGTTCCACCTTGGCCCTGATAGTGCTCTGGTGGTCGGCCTTTACGGCCTTTACGGGCATGGCCGGCGGTTTTGTCAGTCTGATATTGATACGCTTTATGTTCGGTATCGGGGAGGCCGGTTCTTCGCCTTGCTCAACAGGCGTTGTCAGCCGCTGGTTCCCCAAGAAGGAAGTGGGCAAGGCACAAGGCTTCATTTGGGCTGCCAGCCGTATGGGCGGTGCCCTGACACCTTTTGTGGTGCTGCCCGTGCTGGTGCATTTCGGTTGGCGCGCCGCCTTCTATATTTTGGGCGGTGTAGGCGTTATTTGGGCTATCGTATGGTATGCATTCTACCGCAATCGTCCCGAACAAATGCGCCATATCTCTCAAGCCGAGATTGACGAGGCTCCCGTAAGCCGCATGCAGACCGGCAGCGCGCAGCTTTCCATTCCTTGGAAAACCCTGTTGTCGTCCAAGCAGTTCTGGTTGGTACTGTCGATGTATTTCTTCTATGCTTTCGGTTCGTGGTTCTTCTTTTCGTGGTTCCCCACCTTTATGGAACTGGGCCGCGGTTTCGACAAGGGCCAGCTCACCTATGTCATTGCCGTACCGTTCCTGATGAGCATGATAGGCAATATCACGGGCGGTTTTCTTACCGATAAACTGAGTGCCAAATATGGCTTGAAAGTGGGGCGTAAGGCCTTGGGCTCCAGCTCTTTGATAGTGTCGGCACTGTTTATGTTCCTGGCAGCATTCATCCCCGGTAAGATGCAAGTCTTCGTTTTCTTGTCGCTGGCTTTCGGCATTATCGATTTGATGTTGCCCAGCGCTTGGGCTTTGTGTATCGACTTGGGCAAGAAATATTCGGGCGCCGTTTCGGGCGCTATGAATACGGCCGGCAATTTGGGCGGTTTTGTCTGCTCGCTTATTTTCGGTTATGTGGTAAGCGCAACCGGCAACTACAATCTTCCTTTGTACATCATCGCGCTGATGCTGGTTATCTCGGCAGTCATCTTCTTGTTTATCGACCCCAGCAAGCAGATTATCAAAGACGATATTGAGTGACGGCCTTGACTAAAGAAAACATATTTCTCAAAGGCTTGCGTGACGGTATTCCCATAGCCATGGGCTATTACGCCGTGGGCTTCTCGCTGGGTATCGTGGCCGGTAATGCCGGACTGACGGCTCTGGGAGGGTTCATCACCAGTTTCTTCACCCGTGCCTCTGCGGGCGAATATGGGGCCTACACCCTGATTGCCGCTGCGGCCAGCTATGTGGAGCTGGCTTTGATGTGCGTGGTGACCAACCTGCGCTATCTGCTCATGAGTACAGCTCTGTCGCAGAAGTTCTCCAAAAGCACCTCGATGCTCAAGCGTGCCTTGGTGTCGTTGTGCATCACCGACGAGGTGTTCGGCATTTCCATTGCGTATCCCGGCAAGCTCGCTCCTAGCTATACCTTTGGCGCGGCTATCATCTCGACGCTGTTCTGGGCTTTGGGCAGCATGTCGGGCATTGTGGCCGGCAACGTGTTGCCGGCCAACATCGTGTCGGCCTTCAGTGTGGCGCTTTACGGCATGTTTTTGGCCATCATCGTGCCGCCAGCCCGCCGCGACAAGGCAGTGGGAGTGGCGGTGGCTGTCAGTTTCGCGCTCAGTGGGCTTTGCGCCGTGTTGCCCTGGGTATCGCAGCTGAGCGGCGGCACGCGCACCATCATCCTGACGTTGCTGATTTCGGCCGTGGCAGCCCTATTGAAACCCATTGATGATAAAGAAGAAGAGGAGGAAGCGCAATGAGAGGCAATATGGTGATATACTTGCTGATAACCATCCTTGTTACCAACCTGCTGCGCGTTTTGCCCACGCTGCTGATTCGTGGGCGGATACGGTCACGCTTCTTGCGCAGTTTTCTCTATTATGTGCCTTACGTCACCTTGGCGGTGATGACCTTCCCGGCCATCGTGGAGGCTACGCAATCGCCACTGGCCGGCTTGTTGGCTTTGGCGGTGGGTCTGGTGGCAGCTTTCTTGAATCTTGGACTCTTCCCGGTATCGGCCATCTGCTGCGTTGTGGTCTTCGTGGCCGAACTCTTGCTGAAATAACCTAACGCAACTTGTTGTAGACTTCTGCCAAAGAGTTTTCATCGCCTACATTGCCCGGAAAGATAACATAGGGCAAATGGGCGAAACGGGCGTCTTCACCGGTACGGATGCAGGGTACGCCAGCCAGTATCTGGCCCATGACGCGTGCTTGTTTGACACCCAGACCCTTGGTGAGAATATCGTGCGAGGTGATGCCGCCTTTGGCTACCAGCCAGGCGGGCCGATAGGGCAGTTCTTCGACGATGCTGACCAAAAAGGCTGATATCCGTTGACCCAAAGCCTGACGCTCATCGGCATTGTCCAGACGCAATTCTTGACGCGAGGTGTAGACCACCGGAGTCAGCCCTTGGGCATCGGCACGGGCTAGGGTGCTGAGCAGCCGCAGGCGCAAGGTTTCGCTCCCGTGCAGGATGTCGTTTACGTCCAACTCGAAAGGCTCCGTGTCGGGTTGCTGCAGCAGTTGCACCAGTTGGGCAGTGCTTTTCTTCACGTGTGAACCCACGATGAACAATCCCTGATGCTCCTCGCGCTGTTCGGGGCCGCAGAAAGTGTTCTTGTCGAGTAGCGGCTGGTCGTCTATGCCGCTCAGGGCCTTGGGAAGCGAAGAGGAAGTGCGTAGCACCACCGTTGAAGCCTGCGCTGTCATCCACTGCAAAAGACAGCGGGCGAAGTTGTCCAAATCGGCATAAGTGTCGGCATCTACGCTGATAAAGGCTGGTTCGATTCCTGTCAGCCTATGGATGGCGGCTTGCAGGTCCTCTAGATTGCTGTTCTTGGCAAAACGCTCATAGCCAAAGGCTTGCGTTCCCAGTTTCTCGGCAATATAGTCCTTGATATTGGCGTGATGATAGGCGAAGACATTGTCGCGGGCAAATTCTGTTTCATTTACCGGAATCAGCTTGTCGCCGTCCTTGAGGTAATGCACACCTTCAATGCTGAGGCGGCCCACTTCGATAAAGGCAGGTGCGAAGAAGGTGAGTGGCAGGGTGTCAATGTGAAACTCCTGCAACACTTGGTGCATGATGTCGGTTTCCAGGGGGAAATGTCCGCGCAGGGTGGAGTCGCTTCGGCTGACGAAAAGCAGTCGGAAATTGTACGAGCGGCTCACCTTGAGGATGGCCGTCATAGCTTGGCGCGTGGTTTCGGCGGCCTGGGCTGCCGTCATGGCGCGGGTATTGGTCAGCACGTAAAAGAATCCGGCTTCGTCGCGGAAGGCGCGGTGCAGACTCTCTTCCGACCATTCCGTGAGCAAGAGGCAGCCGTGAACGGTCTGTATGCCCGTGGGGTCGTCGTCCAAGGCTATCAGTTTGATGCGCGATGCGCGGAGTAATTCCTTGATGTTCATAAACTTATTTTCTGACACCCAGCATGGCTTTGGCTTCCTCCACGTTGGCCACTTCAAAATTGTTGCGGTGCAGCAGCTCTACCAGGCGTTCCACCAGTTCGGCATTGGTGGCGGCGTTCTTGCCGGGAGCGTAGTAGAAACTGTCTTCAAAACCCACGCGGATGGCGTTGGCACCCATCTTGACGGCTGTGATAAGGAAATTGAGGTCGGGCATGCTGTCGTGGTTCAAGCCCCAAGTGGAGCCTTCTTCGCTAAGAGCAAGCAGGCATTCCAGCACTTTGGTATTGGCGCTCAAGTTGCTCGATGCGCCCGGACCCAAACAGAAATTGTAATGCATGGGACGGCGCAGTACGCCTTCATCGGCCAGTCTGGTGCAAGTCTCCACGTGGCTCAGGTCGAAGAGCTCCATTTCTGGCACGGCCTGGGCTTGGTCGATGCGCTCGGCCCAATAGCGGATTTCGGGCAGGGTGTTCACGTATACCGTTTCGGCGAAGTTCACCGACCCCATGTTGAGCGATGCCACTTGCACCGAAGGCACATTCAGACAGACGCAGCGTTCTTCCAGGCTCAGCGATGAGAGGCCGCCCGTGGAACTTTGGATGATGATGTCGCTTTCGCGGCGTATCATGTCGCAAGTCTGCTGGAACACCGTCAAATCGAAGGTGGGGTTGCCTTGCAGGTCGCGGGTGTGCAGGTGTACTTGGCTGGCACCGGCCTTGGCGCAGGCCAGAACGTCGCGAGTGATGTCTTCGGGACTTAGGGGATTGTGTGAACCGGCGGGAACTGTTTTTCCAACGTGGCAGACGGGAGCCACGGTAACGAGAACTTTATTTTTCAGATTCATTGTCGCTTGGATTTGAGTTGATTATGGCCTGTCTTGCAGCTTGGAAATCGTTTGGTGATTTCTAGACATCTCACTTGGGACAAAGCTCTGCAAACTTAGAAAAAATATTGTAATTTTGCGGCTCGATTGAAAAAAACACTCATATCGGCATCATCGGCATGAAATACATTGAAATTCAGGGTGCAAGGGTTAATAACCTGAAGGGAGTATCGGTAAAAATTCCGCTCAATTCTTTCACGGTCATCACCGGCTTGTCGGGCAGCGGCAAGTCTTCCCTGGCTTTCGATACCCTGTATGCCGAGGGCCAACGCCGTTATGTGGAAAGCCTCTCGGCCTATGCGCGGCAGTTTTTGGGCCGCATGAACAAGCCCGAAGTCGATTTTATCCGCAATATCCCGCCCACCATTGCCATTGAGCAGAAGGTTATCAACCGCAACGCCCGTTCCACGGTGGGTACTTCAACCGAAATCTACGACTACCTGCGTCTGCTGTTCGCCCGCATTGGCCGGACCTATTCGCCCGTGTCGGGAGTGGAAGTGAAGCGGCACAGCGTGCAGGACGTGGTGGATGATGTTATGGCCTTGGCCGACGATACCGCCTTTCTGGTGCTTTGCCCATGCCGCATCGCTATGCGTGACGACCTTGAATCGATGTTGCGCAAAGGCTATACCCGTTTGGAGTTTGGCAGCGATGACGCAGTTTCCTGCTATCGCATCGACGAAGTACTCGAAGATGAAGCTTTGCTGCGAGACTGTCTGCAAGCCCCTTGCCAGCATCTGGTCATCGACCGTATGCGCGTGCAACACGATACCCTTACCCGTTCGCGCTTGACCGACTCGGTGGAGACGGCTTTTTACGAAGGCCATCATACCTGTATGCTGCGCATCTACAGCGACTCGGGCGAGCAGTTCCGGACTTTTTCCGACCGCTTCGAGGCCGACGGCATCAGTTTTGAGCAGCCAACCGAACTGATGTTCAACTTCAATTCCCCCTCGGGCGCTTGTCCTACTTGCGAAGGCTTCGGCCGTGTGGTAGGTTTGGACGAAGACCTGATAGTGCCCGACAAATCGCTCTCTGTCTACGACGATGCCATCGCCTGCTGGCGCGGACAAGTGATGTCCGAATGGAAGAATGCACTGGTGATGTCGGCTCCGAAGTTCGGTTTTCCCATTTTCAAGCCATGGTACGAACTTAGCGATGAACAGCGCGAACTGGTCTGGACGGGCAACCGCTACTTCAAGGGCCTGAACGACTTTTTCCATCGTCTGGAAGAAAAACAGTACAAGATACAGAACCGTGTCATGCTGGCACGTTACCGTGGCAAGACCATTTGCCCCGATTGCAAGGGCCGCCGTCTGAAACCCGAGGCCTTTTATGTAAAGGTGGGCGGCAAATCCATTGCGGAATTGGTGGAAATGCCCGTGTCGGAACTTTTGCCTTTTTTCGAGAACTTAAGCCTCAGCGACACCGAACGCCAAGTGGCCGAACGCTTGCTGGTGGAAATCAAGAATCGCTTGCAGTTTCTGTTAGACGTAGGGCTGGGCTATCTGCGTCTTGACCGTCTCTCGAACAGCCTTTCCGGCGGCGAAAGTCAGCGCATCAATCTGGTAACGTCTTTGGGCAGCAGTCTGGTGGGTTCGCTCTATGTGCTGGACGAACCCAGTATCGGCCTGCATGCCCGTGATACCGACCGCCTTATCAAGGTGCTGCGTCAGCTACAGTCGTTGGGCAACACGGTGGTGGTGGTCGAGCACGACGAGGAACTGATACGCGCCGCCGATTACATTATAGATATAGGTCCCGATGCCGGTCGTTTGGGAGGTCAACTGGTGTACCAAGGGCCCTTGCAGCCTCTGCTCGAAAAGGGCGAAGCTGCGCTCGACGCAACTGTTCAGAAAAGCTACACGCTCAATTATCTGACCGGGCGCGAAAAGATAGCTTTGCCCGCCTTCCGCCGTTCGTGGAACAACTATATCTCCCTGAAAGGTGTCAACCACAACAACCTCAAGAACCTCGACGTGAAGTTTCCGCTCAATGTACTGACGGTGGTGACGGGCGTGAGCGGTTCGGGCAAGTCGTCGCTGGTGCATGATGTGCTGTACTTGGCCCTCAAACGGGTACTGAGCGAGAGCAGCGACCGCCCCGGCACTTACCGCGAATTAGGCGGTGATGTGAATTTGGTGAACGATGTCAGCTTTGTCGACCAGAACCCCATCGGTCACTCTTCGCGTTCGAATGCGGCCACCTATCTGAAAGTCTACGATGAAATCCGCAAACTCTATGCCGACCAGCCGCTGGCCAAGCAGATGGGCATGCCTGCCTCGTACTTTTCATTCAATCAGGAAGGCGGACGCTGCGAACATTGTCAGGGCGAAGGCGTGGTGCATGTCGACATGCAGTTCATGGCCGATATCGTGATGCCATGCGAACACTGTCAAGGCAAGCGTTTTCAGTCGGATGTGCTGGAAGTGCTTTACAAGGGCAAATCCATCTACGATGTGCTGGAAATGACGGTGAATCAAGCTTGCGAATTTTTCTCCGAGGGCAAAACCTCTACCGAAAAGAAAATCATCAAACGCCTGAAACCCCTGCAGACGGTGGGCCTTGGCTATATCAAACTGGGACAGTCTTCCTCAACCCTGTCGGGTGGCGAGAACCAGCGCGTCAAGCTGGCCTATTACTTGAGCCAGGAGCAGCCCCAGCCTTCCATCTTCATTTTCGACGAACCTACCACCGGCTTGCATTTTCACGATATCAGCGTCCTGCTGAAGGCTTTCGGCGAATTGCTGGCAGCCGGCCACAGCCTTATCGTCATCGAACACAACCTGGAGGTTGTTAAAATGGCCGACCATATTATCGAGTTGGGTCCCGAGGGCGGAAACAAAGGGGGCGAGCTGGTTTTCACCGGCACGCCCGAAGCTTTGTTGGATTGTCCGCAGAGCTATACTGCCCGCTTTCTTCAAGACAAGCTCTAATTCAGTTTCTTGGGTTTCCCGAAGGGGATTCTCAGGCCCACTTCCACTTGTGTGGTAAGCATGTTGAGCGGAATGTATTGCGGAGAGAAGTCGGTTAGGACATGATCCCAAGAAATGTAAAGAAAACTGCCCAAGTTGAGTGCCAGTCCGAAGGCTCGCCCGTAATCTGAAAGCAGGGTATAACTGCCCGACAGTTGCAGGTCTTTCAGCAGACCAATGTTGGCGCTGGCTATCAGTTCGTCGAAATCGCCATAGGCCGTATGGTCTAAGGTGTAGAGCAGACCCGCGCTGAGCCTGTTGTTGAAGACACCATATTGAATACCTGCCAAAAAACGGCTGTCGAGTCGCTGGAGCTGGCTTTCTTGGATTTCGTTCTTGCGGAACTGTATCATCTTGAGCATGTCGTCGCCCAGTTGCTTGAACATGTTTCCTGTGCTTTCTTCGCTTCCGGCTTCAGCTCCGGTTTCGTCTGTGCTCTTGTTGAGTTCAAGCTCCATGCCGCTGAAACTTACTTCGCCCGTCGAGGTGGCTTGATAGCAGACGTCCTCGTTCCATTTGATGCCACCCAAATTGGTGACGGCCAGCGACAGGTTCAGGTTCTTGATGGGCGAATAAACCACACCCAAATCGAAGGCTAAGCCGTGGCCTGCGGGCCTGAGACTTTGCATATCGAAGGCCAGGCCGGTGATATAGTCGTCGGTGGCATTGCCAGTGCCGTCTTCGCCGTATTTGAAGTTGACGGCAGGGCAATAGGCGTTGAGACTGGCCTGAGTTTTGATGTTCCAGCCGCTGCCCGACATGTCGATAAGCATTTGGTCTATATTGGCACTGGCACCGGCCAAGCCCAGCAGGTATCTTCCCTTGACACCCAGCCGCAGATTGTCGAACAGCTGATAGGCATAGCCGATACCGGCCGAAGCATAAGCGGTGGCGGAAACGTTCAGGTTGCGAATGTCGTAAACCGTGTGGTCGGAATCCATACCTTTTTTAAGAAAGGCAAAGAACGATTTGGGCAGGTTACTGCTCACGGCTACATTCAGTTTGGTATCGAAGGAGAAATAGGAGCGGCCCGAATTAAAACCGAAGCCGAGAACATCGATACCCGTGTTGAGGTTCAGGATGTTGTTGTCGTTCAGACCGTTCAGGAATTGGTCGGCCGCAACATCGGGATGCAGGAAGCTGAGCAGCTCGCCGTCCTGGCTGGGAAACAGCAGCTGCGGTACCGACAGGTTGGAATTTACATTGACAGCGTAGTGCCCCAGCAGATTGATGTAGCCACGGTAGGGTGACATGGCCGGGTTCAAGTCGTGACGGTAGTTGTAACCATCCATGAAATAAGCGCTCTTGGATTGCGCCCAAGCACCTGCCGCAAACAATACGATGGTAAGTGCAACGGAAATATATCTTTTCATAAGCATCCTCATTTAAGCGTTTTTATAAATTGTCGGCATCGATGATAAGGCCGCCTACGGCTTTCAGCATCAATGTGGGCTTGATGTACTGTTCCGACGAGAGCGGTACGTTGGCCACCTGGGCATTGGAACTCAGACGGATTTCCATTTCGAAGGCGCGGGCCTTGTCCAGCTGGTGGTCCTTGTTTTCGACACTAACTCTGACGGGCGTGATGCAAGGATTCTCGAGCGTTCCGCTCTTGATGGCCAGACGGACGGGGGCTATATCGAGACGTTGGTCGTTCTCGTCCAGAGCATAAAGGTAGGCCGTCAGGTCGAGCGGAATGGTGTTCTCAATTTGTCCGGCAATCGCGAGGCTTTCGCCCACATAGTCGAAGTAGCCGCCAATTTCCGTGAAGTCCATCTCCAGCGTATCGGTAAGACGGAAGAAGGAATTCTCGCCGAAAGCGATGGGAACCACAATCTCGTAGTGCAGCTCGGCGCTATAGTCGGTGTCGAGGTCCACTTCGTGCTGCTGACGGGTGTCGGTGCCCACCTGGAAGTTGAAATCAAGCTCGTCGGGAATGATGCGTAGCAGGTCGTTCACACTCAAGGGTACGAAGGTATAGTCTTGCGGCATGTCTTCGTTGCTGGCGGCAATCCAGAAATTGTGTTCCTCCATCTGGCCGTCGTGGGCCTTGGGCAGCTCTATGAAAATCTCCTGACGGCGGGCATCGTCGCTGACACCGTCCGTGACGGGCGTCAGGTTGCCGTTGATGGTCAGCGGGATGGCAATGTTACTCTTGGCGTTGAGTTTTACCACCGGATTGATCTCGAGCCGTGCATTTTCAGAATCTTTCAACATAGAAGGCAGACCGTCCAGACTGACACTTT
This sequence comes from bacterium, assembly GCA_963617485.1. GTDB lineage: Bacteria > Bacteroidota > Bacteroidia > Bacteroidales > UBA1402 > UBA1757. Next base: position 35,414 of record CAVEPA010000003.1, read on the forward strand.
CCGAAATGGGATCGATTTTCGGGTCGATGACACCGTAGATCTGGCGCAGGCTCAGGCCCTTGAAACCGGCGGTGACATGTGCCTGAATGTCCTTGTCGCTAAGGTCGGAGATGCTGATTTCGCCCGCATCGATATGGAAGTTGGCATTATAGCTGAGGCTTTCGTCCAGATGAAGCTGCCCGTCGCTCAGGTCGAACTGGCTCAGGTCGAGTGCCTTGATGTAGATGGCTCTTTCGATGGGCTTGCCGTTCTCGACATTGACCTTGATTTGCCAGGTATTGCCGCTGGTAAGGTCGGCGCCTTCGAGACGGAAGAACTTGGGCAGACGCAGGCTGAAGGCCAGGGAAACAGGCATGTCGAAATCGGGCAGGTTCTCGGCCATAATCGAGAGATAAAGCTGGGCCCCGTCGCGGAAGACAAGGCTGTCGCCGCGCAGCAGTTCGGCGGGAATCTCAATGTTTTCGTTGACGCTGAAAGTGTCGGTCATCTGGTAGGAAATGCCCTTGATGCCCGCACCCAGGTCGCTGATGACGATGTCGTTGATGCGGAAATCAATTTCGATGTTCTCCTTGAGGGCTTCGGTAAGTTCCTTTACATGGATTTGTCCGCTGTTCAGGGCCACCGTTCCGCTGGCTTCGAGCTTCTCGTCAATCTTGATGATGCCGTCCACAAATTCTTGGTTGATGTTCAGTTTGCGCAGCTCAAGCTGGATGCTCTCGGGAATCGTGCCGTCGATGCAGAGCTCGTTGTCGGCGTTCAGGTTGGGATGGCTGGCGAATTCCATCATCTTGGGCAGCTTGACGCGTACGTTCTCGGCCACGATGGGCGTTGACAGTTGAGGCAACTTGAAGTTGACAGTGATAAATGTGCCTTCGCTGATGGTGGCGCTGTTGATACTGCTCAGCTCCTCCAGCGGGCTGCAGATTTCCTGCTCGAAGTCGAAACTGAGGTTTCCCAGCTGGTGGGCAATGCGGTTGGTGTTGACAACGGCATCACTCACCTTGAGGTCGAAGTCGGCATTGCAGCCCATGGTCACCTTGCCCGTGGGCAGATTTTTGGAGTTGACGGTGCCCTGCAGCAGGATGCTGGCTTCGTAGGTAATCTGGTCGGTCCATTGCAGTTTGCCGTCGGTGACGGGAACGCTGCTCATGTCGATTTCGTCCAGGGGCAGGGTAATGCTGAAACCTTCTTCGGGACGATAGGGACGGTTGGTGATGCTCAGACGGTTGGTGCTGGGGTCGAGGCCTTCTTGGGCTTGCAGCTTGATGGCTTGGGGCAGCTGGATGTCGAGGTATTCGATAAGCAGGTTGTCGTTGAGGCCGCTCATCTGCGGACATTCGTCCAGCTTGAACATAATCTTGCTGCCGTCTTCCATGATGATGCGCCCGATGCCGGCAATCTGTTCAGGCAGCTCGTAGTTCACGTCAATCTCTTCGTTGCTGCCGAAAGAAGTGCTCAGGTTGTCGATGCTGAACGACAGACTTTCGATGACGATATCGTTGAAGGTAACCATCACCTTCAGCCCCAATTCTTGTATGCGGGCTATTTCGTCGGCATAATAACTGATATCTTCGACCGTGACCTTGCCGCTTGCCGAGGCCTTGTCGTTGATGGCCAGTACACCGTCAACAGGGTCGCCCCCGATATTGAGCGACGTAAGGACAAACTTCTTTTGAATGCTGAAGTTGTTGCTCTTGTCCATTACGTCTGCGCTGGTGAAGCGTATCGTGCCGTCTTGAATATCGGCCGCTGCCGCAAAACCGAAAATGCTGCTGGGATAGATTTCCAGCGAGGGAATGATGCGTCCGGAAGTAAGCAGGCTGGAGGCGTTTTCTACTTGCAGGGTGATGCCCAGCGTGGCGGGATGTTCGCCGCCTTGCAGTACGATGTCACCGATGTTGCTCAAGCCGGCGGGCAGATTCACCGAGCTGGAGAATTCTTCGCGCGTATCGACGTTGATGACGTTCGAGGGCAGTTCCAGCTGGATCTCCTCGTGGGGCAGGTTGTCGGTCAGAATGCTCAGGGCTTCGGGCAGCTGGGCGTCGCCGAAAATGCGTCCCTGCGAAATGTTGATATCGGGAATATCTATGCGGCGCTGTTCGTCGCTCAGCTGATACGAACTGAAGTCCAAATCGAAGGAGGCACCCTTGGCTTCCTTGTTGTTGAGGCTGAGCTCGTCCAGGTTGATGTCGCCGATGCCCAGGTCGATGACCTGCTGCATGCTGGTGCCGTTGATGGCCAGTTTGGTGTCGGTGGCATTGATGCCTTCAACGGTAAAGTCGTCGTTGTAGCTGTAGTCGTCGATGGCGAGGGATGAAAGGCCCATTTCGGCCTTGGCGGCACTGTCGAGGGTGTAGGCAAAGTCGCCGCTCATCTCGAAACTGTAGTTGCCGTTGGTGGAATCTTGCTTAAGAGCACTGCTGTCGCCGGTGAGCGACTTCAAGGCATCGCCGACAAGAATCTTGTTGTTGTCGCTGAGCAGGGGAATACTCAGAGAGTCGCCGCCCAGAGCGAATTTCTTGGACAGGTTCGTCAGATCGTAGCGGCTGTCGATACAGGAGGTACTGCCGGCAAGTAGCAGGCAACAGCCAACAAGCGTTCTAATAACAGATTTCATAAGGATATGGTTTGGTTACAGATAATCAATTAATCATGCAGATTTTGTCTGCCAAGCTCGCAAAGAGCAAAAGTAATGGAAAATCCTAAGTAATCTTAATATAAATGGCTAAAAGTTTGGCAAGTGGAGAAATAGAAGACTTGAAAAAAAATTTTCAGAAAGAAGTCTTTTGTGCTACCTTTGCAGCCCATTAGCGAATGGTAAAACTCTTTTATTAAATATCTATGAAACAGAAGAAATTTTTAACCTGTGATGGTAACCAGGCCGCTGCACACATTTCTTATATGTTCAGCGAAGTGGCTGCAATCTACCCCATCACTCCGTCATCGACCATGGCAGAGTATGTAGACGAGTGGGCGGCCGCAGGACGTAAGAACATTTTTGGTGAAACCGTGTATGTTCAGGAAATGCAGTCTGAAGCAGGCGCTGCCGGTGCCGTTCACGGTTCGTTGCAGGCCGGTGCCCTTACCACGACCTACACAGCCTCTCAAGGCTTGTTGCTGATGATCCCCAACATGTACAAAATCGCCGGCGAACTGCTGCCTTGCGTTTTCCATGTATCGGCACGTACCTTGGCTTCACACGCCCTTTGTATCTTCGGCGACCATCAGGACGTTATGTCTTGCCGTCAGACCGGTTTTGCCATGTTGGCAGAAGGTTCTGTACAGGAAGTGATGGATCTTGCCGGTGTGGCTCACCTTTCTACTATCAAGAGCCGCGTACCTTTCGTCAACTTCTTCGACGGTTTCCGTACTTCGCACGAAATCCAGAAGATTGAGATGTTGGAGAATGAAGACCTGGCACCCCTTATCGACCAGGAAGCTTTGGCTGAATTCCGTCAACGCGCTCTGAATCCCGACAAGCCCGTGATGCGCGGTATGGCCGAAAACCCCGACCATTTCTTCCAGCACAGAGAATCATGCAATCCTTTCTACGAGGCCGTTCCCGACATCGTAGCAGACTATATGAAGGAAATCACCAAGATTACCGGTCGCGAATACAAGCCTTTCAGCTACTATGGCGCTCCCGATGCAGAAAACATCATCATCGCCATGGGTTCGGTTACCGAAGCTACCCGTGAAGTTATCGACTATCTGATGGCCAAGGGTGAAAAGGTTGGTTTGATTTCCGTTCATCTTTATCGTCCTTTCTCTGCCAAATATCTGGCCGAGGCCGTTCCCGCCAGTGCCAAGCGCATCTGCGTGCTCGACCGTACCAAAGAACCCGGTGCAGCCGGCGAACCTCTGTATCTGGATGTTGTTGAGGCTTTCGCCAACGCCAAGGAACTGGCCGACAAGAAGGGCATCCTTATCATCGGCGGACGTTACGGCTTGGGTTCCAAGGATACCACTCCCGCCCAAATTCTGGCCGTTTATGAAAACCTGGCTCTTCCGCAGCCCAAGAATCAGTTCACCATCGGTATTGTCGATGATGTTACCTTTACTTCTCTGCCTCAGGGCGAAGAAATCGCTGTTGGTGGCGAAGGTATGTTCGAAGCCAAGTTCTATGGTTTGGGTGCCGACGGTACTGTAGGTGCCAACAAGAACTCGGTGAAGATTATCGGTGACAATACCGACAAGCACTGCCAAGCCTACTTCTCTTACGACTCCAAGAAGTCGGGTGGTTTCACCTGCTCTCACCTGCGTTTCGGCGATTCTCCCATCCGCTCTACCTATTTGGTAAATACGCCTAACTTCGTGGCTTGCCACGTTCAGGCTTATTTGAATATGTACGATGTTACCCGTGGTCTGCGTCAGAACGGTACCTTCCTGTTGAACACCATCTGGAATGGCGAAGAACTGGCCAAGAACCTGCCCGCACGTGTAAAACGCTACTTCGCACAAAAGAACATCACTGTTTACTATATCAACGCTACCCAGATTGCTCAGGAAATCGGTCTTGGCAACCGTACCAACACCATTCTGCAATCGGCTTTCTTCCGTATTACCGGCGTTATCCCCGTCGATTTGGCTATCGAGCAGATGAAGAAGTTCATCGTGAAGTCTTACGGCAAGAAGGGCGAAGATGTTGTCAACAAGAACTATGCTGCCGTTGACCGTGGCGGTGAATACAAGCAGCTCGCCATCGACCCCGCATGGGCCAATCTGCCCGACGAGGCTGCCGCTGCCAACAACGATCCCGAATTCATCAACAAGGTGGTTCGTCCTATCAACGCTCAGGACGGCGACCTGCTGCCTGTTTCCGCTTTCAAGGGCCGTGAAGACGGTACTTGGGATCCCGGTACGGCTCAATATGAAAAGCGCGGTGTCGGTGCTTTCGTTCCTGTATGGAATGCCGAAAACTGTATCCAATGTAACAAGTGCGCCTATGTTTGTCCTCACGCTTGTATCCGTCCGATTGTTATGGATGAGGCCGAGGCTGCCGCTGCTCCTGCTTTCGATACCATCGAAATGAAGGCTCCTGCTGCCATGAAGGGCATGAAGTTCCGTATTCAGGTGGGCGTTATGGACTGCCTTGGTTGCGGCAACTGCGCCGATGTTTGTCCTGGCAATCCCAAGGCCGGTGGCAAGGCTCTTACCATGGTTCACTTGGAAAGCCAGCTTGCCGAAGCTGCCAACTGGGAATATTGCGTAAAGCAAGTCAAGAGCAAACAGTCTTTGGTAGACATCAAGTCCAACCCCAAGAACTCTCAGTTCGCTACGCCTTTGTTTGAGTTCTCGGGTGCTTGCTCGGGTTGCGGTGAAACTCCTTATGTGAAACTGATTTCACAACTCTTCGGCGACCGCGAAATCGTGGCCAACGCTACGGGTTGTACCTCTATTTACTCCGGTTCTGTTCCTTCTACGCCTTATACCACCAACGAAAAGGGTCACGGTCCTGCTTGGGCTAACTCTTTGTTCGAAGACTTCTGCGAATATGGTATGGGTATGCAGCTGGCTTACGAAAAGATGGTTGCCCGTCTGGTACGTCTGATGACCGAGGCCCAGTCTTGCACGGTTTGCAGCGACGAACTCAAGGCTTTGTTCCTGCAGTGGATTGAGTTCCACAACGATGCCGACAAGAGCCGCGAACTGGCCGACAAGATTACCCCGCTGGTACAGAATTGCTCTTGCAAGTACTGCAAGGAAATTGCTTCCTTGAGCAAGTTCTTGGTTAAGCGCAGCCAGTGGATTATCGGTGGTGACGGTGCTTCTTACGATATCGGTTACGGCGGTCTCGACCATGTTATCGCTTCGGGCAAGAATGTGAACATTCTGGTACTCGATACCGAAGTTTACTCCAACACCGGTGGTCAGGCTTCGAAGGCTACGCCTGTAGGTGCCATCGCCAAGTTTGCCGCTGCCGGCAAGCGCGTCCGCAAGAAGGACCTTGGTCTTATCGCTACTACTTATGGTTATGTATATGCAGCCCAAATCGCTATGGGTGCCGACCAGGCTCAGACCTTGAAGGCCCTGCGCGAAGCCGAGGCTTACGACGGTCCGTCTATCGTTATCGCTTACGCTCCTTGTATCAACCACGGTCTGAAGGCCGGTATGGGCAAGAGTCAGGCCGAAGAAGCTGCTGCCGTAGCATGCGGTTACTGGCACTTGTGGCGTTACAACCCCATGTTGGAAGCCGAAGGCAAGAACCCCTTTACCTTGGATTCCAAGGAACCCAACTGGGCCGACTTCAAGACCTTCCTCAAGGGCGAAGTGCGCTACGCTTCCGTTATGAAGCAGTATCCTAACGAAGCCGAAGAACTCTTCCAGGCTGCCGAGGATAATGCCAAGTGGCGCTACAAGTCGTACAAGCGTATGGCTAGCCAAGACTGGAATCAGGAATAGCCCGAGGACTGTTCCCGTATCGATAATGGGGTTGCGCGGCCAACAGGCCGCGCAACCTTTTTCCCACCCACAACGATTATGAAGAAATGCATTCTTACGTTCCTGGCCGCCTGCTGCGTGCTGGGTCTCTCGGCCGCCAGCTTTAAAAGTGCGGTCACCAATACTTCGCTCAACTGCAAGGTAAGCGAAGCCTCCAAGCCTTTGACCGATGCCAAAGGCAAATATATGACCATCGTTTATCTGGAGAACCTATCTTGCGAGAAAATAGGGCAGAATAGTCTCTCGGAAGATGTGCAGGCCTTGCTCGACGAAGGTTATCGCGTTATAGAGGTAGACTATTCCGGCCATGAAAAAGCCTGCTCGCCTTTTATCAATGCGGACATCATCCTTATCAACGATGCCCTGAACAAAGGTAGTTTTGCCGGAGCTTCCAATTGCTCGGCCTATCGCTCTTACGTGCTTTTCGAAGGCTATCGTCTGAAACGCGATGTGGCTTACTACAAAGACGATCCAAGCATTTACAACTGGCCCGGCGGCTATACCGAGGGCGATTCGCTGTATATGGACATCGCCTATCCGGCCAATCCGTCCAAGGCTGTGCCCAGCATCATTTCCTTCTCTTACAGCAACAGTTGGTACGGCAACGCGCATCAGCGGCTGTTCCTGGGCTATACCTTGGCGATGTTTGACGATACTTTCCTGCAGGGTGCTCCCGCTGTGGGTATGGCTTGGGCCATTGCCGACCATCCTAAATACTGCGATTGGGGTCAGGGTAAGCCCGAAGGCGGTGCTAACAAAGACTTGGGTTCTTTCGAAGTGAATCCGGACGCTTCGCGCAAAGTAAAGTCGGCTATACGTTGCCTGCGGGCCGAGGCCGCTGCTTTGGGCATGTCCGACAATATCGGTATATATGGTTTCTCGCGCGGCTCAACGGCTGCATCTCTGGCCATTGGAGACAAGAAGGTGAACGATTTTGAGCGTGCGGGTCTGAACCAGAAGCTTTCCAGCGATGTGCAAGTGGCCGCTTTGGGTCCCGGCGTGTTCGATTATACACTGGTGTACGACGAAGGCACCGATGGTGACGGCAATTTGGAAACCCGTTGCGCCAAGGTTTGGGGCGAACTGGCCAGCAACAAGATGCAATGGAAATACCAAGGTGCCACCTTTACTATGGCTACTGCCGCTACAGCTCCCGTTATCTTTTTCTACAACAATAGCGACGAGAGCTACTACAGTTACCAGTCCAAGAAGTTGCAGGCCTTGTTGACGACCTTGGGTGTCGATTTCGAGACTGTGACCGATTACGGTTCGGGACACTCGGTGCCCCAGGATACGGCATCGCTGGGCAAGATGTATCGTTTCTTCCAAAAGTACCTGATAGAGAAAGAACCAGTAGATGAATTGCATACGCCCAGACAGGCTTCGCAGCGCCCTTTTGAGCTACAGGCAATTTCTGCCGGCACAGCGGGGATTGTCTGCCGATTTGTCTTGCCGCAGGCTGCAAAATGCTCGTTGAAACTTTACGACCTCTCGGGCCGTTGCGTCTGCGGTCGGGACTGCTCACTCGGCGCCGGGGCGCAGGAAGTGACGCTGGGTTTGGCATCGCCGCTGCCTCAGGGCCTTTGCTACGTATTGGCGCTCGGCGTGGAGGGACGGAGCAGCGTTTGCACGCTTAAACTCTAGGCCTTGGCCGCTATTTTACATCTCATTTAGCGGCAAAGTATTTCTGCGAAAAACTCCGGACGGTGAAAGTCGGGCTTTTCGCTTAAGATGGGCTGCCAGGACAGATAATGTGCCTGGGTCAGCCCATCGCCGCATTTGTAGAAATTGGCTTTGAGGCGGCAAGCGTCCAGCGAGGCGATGCGGTGCTGGAACAAGCACTCGAAGGGAAGCACCAGTGCCAGCTCCCAGGCGGTGCGCAGGGGTCGCTCGCCAAAAGGCTCGCGACCCAGGCTGCTCCAGCGTTGCACCATGTCTCTTGTCTCCTTGTTGGCCCTGGTCCGGCTGTGCCGGTCTTGGCCGCAGCCGATGAGCAACTGGCCGGCGCAGTTGGCTTCGATGTTGTAATACAAGCCATCCTCGGCTGGGCTGATGAAGCATTCCACACAGGAGTCCGTCCAGATAGGCCCGTTGTCGGCAGCCTCTGCCTTGACGCTGGCTTCTTCCACACGGTAGTGCAGCAGCAGGGCCTGGTCGTTATAGGAAATCCTGAAGGCCGCCTTGGGACGATAGGGAAAGGCTTGTGGCCAATTACAGCAGGCTATTTCGTTCCAGGTAAGGTCTTGCTCCTCGAAAAGTTGCGGTAAATCTTCGGGGCGGATGTTGTTTTGGGATAATTTTCTGATAATCATCGTGGTTCCGGATTTTGCATCTTACTTGGGTACAAAGATAGTTAAAATAGCCCGTTAACGATTCTTAAAGCATTGCGAAGGTTTGCAAGAGCCCTTAGAATATCGTATAATTGCAAGATTTTTGTGGAAAATCTAGACATAACTAAATACTAACCAACTAAACAACAATTCTTATGAAGAAATTTACTTCTATGTTTTTGTCGGTGGTTATGATGTTGCTGCTGGCCGTTCCTCAGGCCAAGGCTATCATTACCGACCCCGACGATTACTTGATTTTCGATTCGGGAATTCTGGCGGATTCTACCAACCATGCCGCATTCCTGAATAAGGTGGCTGCCGCTAACGGTATGATTACCTGGTCTACGGGCGTAGAAATGAAAGCCGGTGGTTACACGGTAGGCCGTAGCTTCGCCGAAGACTATATCGAAGACTATGGCTTCAAGCCCGGTACCAAGGTTGCTGACATCAAGAACACGGTCGAAATCGGCGCTTTGGTCATTCCTCAGCGCAAAGATGTTGCCGATGCTTCCGGCGCAGTAGTCGAACGCTTCTCTACCGACTATGCAGGCTATCTGAAGATGTCGGCCGATGAAAAGAAGCTCCCCTGGACCTACAACAAGGGTGAGAATATCTTCAAACGTCCCTCAGACTCTATCATTATCCGCGTGCCCAAGACTTGCGACTCTATTTATGTTCAGGCACTGGGTTCCAATACGGGTTATGCCATCATGGCATACGAAGTTGGCGTTGGCGAAGTTATTCCTTTGAGCGGCAAGGCCGGTGACTACCATGGTTTCCCCGGTGTGAAGAGAACCAATGCCTACTACAATGGCGGTAACTGGGGTGCTGTTCGTGAAATTTCTTTCAAGCCCAAGCATGTCGGCCCCGGCGATTCTACCACCATCATCCTTTTGGCTCCTTCCAAGGACAATTATGCCGACAACACTAGAAATAACCTGACCCATTTCACCAAGGACAACTCGGCCACCAAGGTCGCTATCTACACCGGCGATAAGATAACCAATGACGACGGTACGGTGCGCGACCGCTACGTTACCTGCGAACGTTGGGGTCTGTGGGAAGGCAATACCATCAACCGTATCAAGGTTTACGGCAAAATTGAAAAGGGCGATGTCCCCGTATTCGACGGCACTCATTCAGCCTTTACCTTCTCTTATCAGCCTAAGAATTCCGGTACGGTAGACCTTACCAAACCTCTGAAGAAGGAAAACGGCTGGAGCTCGACTTCTTACATCAAGTATGCTTCCGACCTGGGTGTGGTAAGATCGGTGCTTACCGCTTCTTCTTACATCAATCTGGGTTATGACGAAGACTTCGACACCTTTGCCGCCAAGCTGAAACTGGTGGGCGCTACGCACGACTCTGTCGACTATACGGTGCCCGATATGCACAACAACTACTTCAATTTGGCTGCTCCCACTACCGCTTTCCAAGATTTGACCTTGGACTTCGACTATGCACTGCGTGGTAGCAACAATTCTATTATCGTTACCGCTTTTATCAATGGTGACGCTACTTGCACGGTGCTCGACACGCTCGACAACTCGGCCGACCCCAACAAGCAGATGGCTCACGCCAGCATCGCCATTCCCAACACCTTTGCCAACCAGAAGAATTTCGTTATCCGCATCATGGTAGGCAAGGGTTCGGTTTCCAGCGCTGCCGAATTCGACATTGCCAACCTTGCCATCAAGGGTTACAAAGACTTCTATGCCAGCAAAGACGGTGCTGTCAAGGTGGCTTACCTGACACCTGCCGTAGACCGTATCCATGTGATGGACCTCTCTACCACTGCCGACTCTGCAGACAATATCCTGCCTTACCTGCTCACGTCTGAAGACTTCACCACCAGCATCATCGCCAAGGATGTATGGAGCACCTTCACCAGCGACGAAGAAGTGGTTGCCGCTTTCAAAGACTATCAGGTAGTGATGGCCAGCCCCTATATGACGGCCGAAGATTTGTCTTTCGCCAAGGCCCTTATCGGCAAGAAGGCATTCCTCAATACCAATGCCCAGGCTTTCTTGAATTGGAACCCCAACGCCCAAGCCGTTGCAGAACCGCTTGACAGCGCTATGATTTACGCTGAAGAATTCTTCTATCATCCCGCTTTCACCAGTCTGGGTCTGAGCGCCGATACCAATGCCGTGCCCAACTTCTTCAACAAGGCTGTGGCCGGTGTCAAGGTTCCCGCTACCGATAAAGCCTACATTCTGGCTACTCTCAACGCTTCGGGTGCAGCTGCCCTTTACGAGGATTACAGCAATGCCAATGCCAAGTACATCTTCCTCGACATGAATGTTGAGAACTCCAGAAACATCACCGGCAAGGGTAAGCAGCTGTTGGTTAACCTGCTCAACTATCTGAAGAACGGCGGTAACTTTGCCAAACCTTCGTTCGAACTGATTTCGACGGGTGCCATTGTTGAGAACACCGCCCAACTGCTCGATGCCGCCAACTACGACTACGGCGTGCTCAACCAGAAGAGCCCTGTCATCAGCATGAAGACCTCTACCGATGCCAACGGTATCTACGACATCACCTCGGGTATCAGCTATGGTGGCAACAGTATCACCTTCCAGCCCAACAGCTCGAGCGACAATGTCATCATCAAGGGTGCTCTTACCGATACTACCCGCATGAATGTTTCCAACTTGACTTTCAAGAACATCACCTTCCAACAGGCCGAAGGCCAGACCGAACTCATCTCTCTGAATGCCAGAGTAAAAGCCGGCAGGCCCGCACGTCAGTTCGACAAGATGAGCGGTGAACTCAAGTTCGACGGCTGTAATTTCAGTGGTATCGGTGGCAAGTTCATCGCTGTAAACGGCGACTCTGTAACGCTGAAAACCCTTACCGTCAACAACTGTCTCTTCGATGGTGCCAATAATCTTGCTTCTTTGGTTACTACCGAAGGTAATGTGCTGAATTGCAACAAGATTGCCATCAAGGAAAACCGCTTCTACGATGTGGCTACCACGCTCGTCGACTGGAAGGGTGTGGCCAAGATGGAATTCGACACCAACGATGAAGACGGCGACGAAGTGCTCAGCATTGAAATTGCCAACAACACTTTCCGCAACAAGACTGCCGCTGCCGCTATGCCGCTTGTGGTTCTGCCCGAAAAGCAGCTCTTCGACTCTGTTGCCGTGGTTGTCAACAACAACCTCTTCTACAACACCGGCAAGCTCAATGTCGATCTCTTCCAGGCCGATACCGTTACCATCTATCTTTCTACCAAGAAGGATGTGGCCGGCATGGATTCTATCGTAGGTGACACCATCGCTTTCCACTCCAATATCAATCTTGACAAGAACTATTGCGAAGGTTCCGCTATCTCTTTGAATGCCGGCGAAAACTGGGCAATTGCTCCTTATGCTGCCATCAGCAAGGCCGACCTCGGTATCGAAAATATTTTCGAGGATGCTGAAATGACGCAGATTAGCAAGATGTCGCCGCTCTTTACTGCCGGTGTCGTATCTGGCTTGAACCGCGCCTACATCGGTGCCGCTGCCAACTATGTGGCTCGTCAGGCTGGCGATGCCACCATCTTTACGGTTAAGAACGCTCAGGAACTGAAGACCGCTCTTGAGCTGGCTATCGGTGGTGATATCATCGAACTTGAAACCAACACCGAAGACTCGCTGGGTGTATACCAGATGGGTCAGACCGGCTTTGCCTATCCCACTACCGGCGGCAAGCTGATTATCCGTGCTGCCGAAGGTCACAAGCCTGTTATTTTCGGTAACATCGCTCCTTCGAACACCGACTTCAAGTTGGACGAACTGCTCATCGACAACCTGACCTTTGCCGATCCTACACTGCAAGATTCCATTAGAATCACCGGTTATGGCTCAGACCGCTACTCACCCTTCTACTTCGCAGCTCAGGGCGGTTACATCGGTTTGATGCACATCACCAACTCTACCTTCTCCGACTTGGAAATGCAGGCTGCTATCAGAACCAACAAGCCTTACAACACCGGCACCAAGACCGGTCTGTATATCGGCAAGATTTTGATGGATTACAACACCTTCAACAACTTCGGTGGTAATACTGCCGACGGTAAGGTGGCCTACCACTTCATCCAGTTCGATGTGAACGCCGACTACACGCTTAGCAATTTCACCTTCGTAGAGAACATCGTGAAGAACTTCCACGGTAGCCAGATGTTCAACATCAGCCGTTCGGGCGCTTTGGTTCCCGGCGATTCTACCATGAACATTGTCATCAGCAACAACGTCTTCTACAAGGTGGGCGGCAATGCTGCTGACAAGTACCGCAACTTCTTGGAATTCAACAAGACTCCCGAAGGATATACGGTAAACATCGACATCACCAACAACATCTTCTACAAGCGTTGGACCGATGTTGAAACCGGCCAGTATCCGCTCGGTCAGTTGGACCTCTTCGATGGTTCTTTGGTGAAGGCTTACAACATCAACATCCTCAAGAACTACTACGAGGGTGAATACTACTACGGTTCGGATGAAACCTATGGTGCCAATCCTATGGCCCTGTCTGGCACAGAACCTGAGAACAACCTGGCCCTGTCCGCTACCTCTGCTGTAGAGGTGAACCGCGACAAGGCGCTGACTTGGGAAGACTTCGTTGACTACTTCATGTTTGACGAAGACACCGAAGACTTTGCAGGCAGCATCGATGCCAACTCGGAATTCTTTACCGCCGGTGTGGCTCATCCTTACAATGCCGAATACAAGTACATCGGTGTGGCTCTGTGCTACGGTATCGATCCTATCGCCGCTCCTGTGGCTGTAGAAAAGGTGAAGGATGCCGCCAAGTATGTGGTATTCTCCAACAATGGCAAGCTCTTTGTCAATGTTGCCGAGAAGGCCCAGGCCGACATCTACCATATCAGTGGTGCCAAGGTTGCTTCCAAGGCCCTCGCTGAAGGTATGAACGAAATCGATAACCTGAGCAATGGCATGTATATCCTGAGCATCGATGGCCAAATGGTCAAGGTGCTGGTTCGATAACACAATAGCTTAGGCTTCAATAAGGCAGGCCCGCGCTTTTTTGAGCGCGGGCCTGTTTTTGTTTTTCGCAGATTGCCAAGATTGCTTAACTTTGTCCTTCTTAGAAATTTGTGAAATTCTCTCTGAATCAGCATCAAGAAAACAATAACTACTATGAAAAGGAAACTCCTGATTTTGGCTTTTGCCATGGCCGTGCTTGGAATGCAGGCCCAGTATGTATCTTCGGTGTGGAAGGCCGATATAGGCGGTGGAAAGTTCCAAAACCCCATCCTCTATGCCGACTATTCCGATCCGGATGTTTGCGCCGGCCCAGACGGTTATTACATGACGGCTTCGAGCTTCAATTGTGTGCCGGGTCTGCCCATTCTGTTTTCCACCGATTTGGTGAACTGGACCATTATCGCGCACGCGCTCCCCGTGCAGTACGACGAAGAACACTTTACCTTGCCCCAGCATGGCAACGGAGTTTGGGCACCGGCCATACGCTATCATAATGGCGAGTTTTACATCTATTGGGGCGACCCCGATTTCGGTATTTATATGATTAAGGCCCAAGACCCGCGCGGTGTTTGGAGCAAACCCGTCATGGTGAAGGCCGGCAAGGGCTATATCGACCCTTGTCCTTTCTGGGATGAAGATGGCAAGGCCTGGCTGTCGTTCGCTTTTGCGGGCAGCCGCCGTGGGCTGAAGTCTGTCCTTTTGATGACCGAGATGAGCTACGATGGTTGCCAGGCGCTGGGTCAGGCCCGCATCATCTACGACGGACATCAGGACAATCCTACCATCGAAGGTACCAAAATGTATAAATACGATGGCCGTTATTATATCTTCTCGCCCGCCGGCGGTGTAGCAACCGGTTGGCAGGAAGTGCTGCGTGCCGACCATCCTTGGGGTCCTTGGGAAGCCAAGACGGTGATGGCTCAAGGCAAGTCGCCCGTGAACGGTCCTCACCAAGGTGCCTGGGTACGCACGAGCGAGGGTGAAGACTGGTTTATCCATTTCCAGGACGTTGGCGCTGTCGGCCGTCTGGTGCATTTGAATCCTATGATGTGGCGTGAAGACGGTTGGCCCGTCATCGGTGTGGACAAAGACGGTGATGGCGTGGGCGAACCCGTGACCAAATACCGCAAGCCCAAAGGACTGAAGTCGGTGGTTTGCACACCGCAGGAAAGCGATGAATTCGACCAGGTTGACCTTGGTTTGCAGTGGCAATGGCACGGCAACGTACAGCCCGAATGGTATTACATCGACCCGCGCGACGGTGGCCGCATCCGCCTATTTGCCGATGATTGGTACGAACCCAAGCAGTCGTTGTGGGATGCTACCAACCTTCTGCTGCAGAAGATTCCCGCTCCCGATATGAAGGCTACCACGCTGGTGAAATTCGTACCCAAATCGAGAACTGTCGGCGAACGCGGCGGTCTGCTGGTGATGGGTATGAACTATGCAGCCCTCAGCCTGGAACAAACTGCCGACGGGTTGGTACTGACCCAGCGTATCTGCCAAAAGGCCGACCGTGGCGGAAAGGAAACCGTGGTGGCCAGCCAAGCGATGGACAAGAACCAAATCTATATGCGTGTCGGCATCAAAGACGGCAAGCAATGCCAATTCTATTACAGCGAAGACGGCAAGAAATTCAAGGCTTTTGGCGAGGCTTTCGACTTGCGTGAAGGCAAATGGATAGGTGCCAAGGTGGGCTTGTATTGTTCGCGTGCCAATTCTTCCAACGACAGCGGTTGGCTGGAGGCCGAAAACTTCATCATTGGTAAATAATGAAAAAGAGCACGCTGGTATACGCTTTTTCCGTTTTCTGGCTCTTGGCGGTGATAGTAATCAGCTATTTCACGCTACGCAGCGAGAAGGCGCGCAATCCCTTTCCCATCGAGTTCGACTATCGGCAGAAGGGTATGGACAGTTTGCATCTGTCGGTGCCAGTGCCGGATGGCCTCTACGAGCTGCAAGTGGTCTTGGGACATCGCAAGGAGTCCGGCTTGACAACGGTAAAGGCCGGGGCGCAGCACCTGTACTTGGAAAATGTCTATACAGCTGCCGGCGAATACAGTGGCTATCGCTTTTGTGTGTTCAATCGGGATGCTTGTCTCCATTTGGAGTTCTCCGGTGCGCATCCGCAGGTAGCCCAAGTGGTAATACGCCCGGCCAGGGCCGATGTTCCGCTGCTCTTTCTCTGTGGAAATGCTGTGGCCGCAGGCCAGCTTTTGCCCAGCTTTTTCAACTATAAGCTATGTGTGGCCGATTTTGCCGAATCGGGTGAGACGGTTGCCAGTTTTAGCGCTGGCCATTGGCAGACAATCAAGTCGATGATAAGGCCCGGCGACTATCTGCTGTTGGATTTCGGCCCGGAGGGCCCCAATCAGGCCGATACTTTGAAACAGTTGATGGACACAGTTTGCGCCGCCGGTGCGACCCCCATTCTGTCCACCTGTCAATCGGCAGCATGCTTGCTGAAAGACTTGCATCAGACCGGCTCGCCCTTGCTGTCGTTCCTGCGCGATGAGGTAAAAGACAGCACCACCCAATCTGACGGAAAATGAAGTCTTGGAAACGACAACTGTTTTGCGCCTTGGCCTGCCTTTGTGCCTTGATGGCCCAAGCCCAGTACTACCAGTCGGGCGAGGACCCGGCCAATCTGCGTTGGTCGCAATTGCGGGTGGGTAATTTCAATATCATCTATCCCAGCGGGCTGGATACGCTGGCCTATCATTACGCTGCCGAGTTCCGGGACTACAGCGTCTATCCCGTGCAGGGCCTTGGCGTGAACCTACGAAAGAAGATAACGCCCGTAGTGCTGCATGCCTATTCGGCCGAAGCCAATGCCATGGTGGCCTGGACACCGAGCCGTATGGAATTCTTTACCATACCCGCGCCCGGTCTTGTCAGCAACCTGCCCTGGGCGCGCAGCCTGGTGTTGCACGAAACCCGTCATTTGGCGCAGATGTCGTCGATGAACCGTGGCTTTTTCCGCTTCTTGCACTTCTTTATTGGTGAACAATCGGAGGCCCTGGGTTCCGGCTATATGATGACCGACATCTTGAGCGAGGGCGATGCTGTGTGGTCGGAAACGCGTTACAGCCATGGCGGCCGAGGTCGTCAGTCGGCCTTCCTTTTGCCTTATCAGGCTTACTTTGCCGACTCGGTGCGTTTTGTCTACGACAAATGGCGTTTCGGTTCGTACCGTCATTACATCCCCAATGTCTATGCCTTCGGTTACCTGAACTGGTCGGCCGGACAGGCGATGAATAAAGCCGGTCTGCCGCATGCAGAAACCTCCAATGCCGTGCTGGTACGCGAACTCAACGACCATCCGCTCCTCAAGTTCCGCGCCTATCGCCGGGCCTATGGCAGCCGTATGCCGCGTCTGAGCCGGCGCACGCAAGACTTTTATCGCGAGTATTGGCGGCCCGACAGCAGCGAGTTCTTCGACCAAGCGCAGGCCTATCCCAAGTTGACAGGCAAGTATGATTACCGCGACTACAGTTCTCCCATTCTGCTAGACGACGGTCGCATTGTCATGAAAAAGTCTGCGCTGTCCAAATCGTCACGACTGGTGGTTTTTGACCCCGAGACGCAAAAGATGCGTACCCTCTGTCTGCTGGGCAATGTCAGTTCGGCGGTCAAGGCCAGCAAAACGCATCTGTATTGGACGGAACTTTTGCCCGACCCGCGTTGGGAACACCGTAGCTATTCGGTGCTTTGCAGCTATCGTCTCAGCGATGGTCCTGGTCTGCGAGGCCCTAAGTATCTGAGCGGTCAAAGCATGTATTTTCAGCCTTCACCCACGCCCGACAACCGTT
Organism: bacterium; assembly: GCA_963617485.1. Lineage (GTDB taxonomy): Bacteria > Bacteroidota > Bacteroidia > Bacteroidales > UBA1402 > UBA1757. The sequence continues at coordinate 52,997 of CAVEPA010000003.1, forward strand.
ATATCGCCGTGCAGGAAGTTTCTGTCAATGGCAAGAGCGCGCTGGCGGTGTTGCGCGGAAGCGATTTGCTGCCACTGCTCAAGATAGATTTGCCGGGCTTTGACGAGTTGAAGGAAATTGTCTGGAATGGCGATTTCATCTATTATACGGTCTTGAGCGATGAAGGTATGCGTGTGGATGTGCTTGATACGCGCACGGGCAAGGTGCACAACTGTATGCCTACGCAGGAAAGGCCCATTCGTCATCTGAGCTACCGCGATGGTTGTCTGTACTTCGATGCCGATTTCGATACCAGCTCGCAGATTTATTCCTACAACTTGAAAGACAAGCATCTGCGTCAACTAACGCATGCGCGCTATTCGGCTTCTTGGCCGCTGCCCACCGATTCTGCCCTGTATTTTGTGGACTATTCGCGCGCCGGCAACATTCTGGCTTCTATCGCCTGGGATGATTTGTCTCCTCAGCAGAAGTCCCTTGGCGAATACGAGCCCTTCTTGATAGACGAACTCTTGGCGGACGAACAATATGTAGCGCCCGCTTCTGACAGCCCATGGGGCCGCGCGATGCCCGACACTTTGCCGCAGCCACGGCATTTCCGCAAGTTGCTTCATGCCTTTAGAATCCATTCGTGGTTGCCGTATTATACCGAGTCTGACGACAATATCAGCTTCGATATGACGCAGTATTATTCTTCCTTTCTGCCCGGTGTCTCGCTGCTTACGCAGAACGATTTGGGAACGGTCTATGGTAAATTTGCCTATGCTTACAATCGCGACAAACTAAGCGGTAAGGACTATCACAGCGGGCATATGCAGCTCACCGTCAACAGCAACTATCCCAGTTTCAGCCTAAGTGTCGACTATAACGAAAAGACCAATTACAGCACCCGCTTTCTGAACGATTCGCTGATTTACACGCATGCCCATCCATCCTTAAAGGCCCGGCTGCTCTGCAGTATTCCTTTGTCTTTCAGATACAGCGCCTGGACCTTCAATTTTTTGCCCTCTATGCAATGGGAATTCGACAATTCACGCTGGTACTCTGCCAAATCGCAGCGCTACCGCAGCAGATCGTTCTTGTATTGGCAGACCCAGGCTTCCGTTTCGCAGACCAGGGCTACGCGCGATATCAAGTCGCCCCTGTACGCAGGTCTGCGCTTGGCTTTCCTGCATCCGACCGCCTCTGAACGCTACTATGCCTATCAAGGTATGGTGACGGCCTACGGCGGCTTGCACTTGGGCCTGATTCCCAACGACGGCCTTGCCTATAAGTTTACGCATCATCATTATTACGCCAATGCTGCCACCCGTTATATGGTCCTGCCTTTTATGTCCTCAAGAGGCTTTTCATCGGTGGTGGCAGAGGTGATGAACTATCATGCCGTCGACTATTGTTTTCCGGTGAATGTGGAGTTCTCGCTGCCTTATCTGCTATATGTCAAGCGGCTGGAAACCAATCTGTTCGGCGAAATGCTCTATGCTTCCCACCCGCTTTATTCAACCGATGAGCATGTTTCCTACAAGGCGGCCGGTGTGGAGCTGAGCTTTGTGATGGTGCCTCTTCGTCTGGATATGGAAATGAACATCGGCTTGCGGGCCACTTACAGCCAGGTGCCCGATGCCAGCGGGGTGGAAATGATAGTGGGCACGTCGTTCTGACGCTTAGCCGGCCGCGCAGCGGCCGGCTAAGCCCTGCTACAGATAAGGGTTCTCCTTCTTCTCCCAGCCGATGCTGGTAGCGGGTCCGTGTCCGCAATATACCTGACAGTCGTCGGGTAGGTTCAGCAGTTGTTGGTGTATGCTGTCGATAAGTTGCGCATAGTCGCCGCCGTCCATATCGGTGCGGCCTATGCTGCCGGCAAACAGAGCATCGCCCGAAAATACAGCCTTGGCCTCGGGGAAATAATAGCCCAGGCTGCCTTGTGAATGGCCGGGCAGCTCCAAGACCTTGGCTTGCAGGCCCTCATCGCTGAGCGTGTCGCCTTGGTAAAGATGCTGTAGGCTGATGGCTTTGATGGTTTGTGGGGCCGCGCCGAAATAGGCGGCATAAGAAGGGTAGGCTTCCAGCCATGGCTCATCACCCTTATGTCCGTAAATAGGACATTGAAATGTTTCTACGGCCATCTTGGCTCCGAAAATATGGTCGAAGTGCAGATGCGTGCAGAGTATCTTCTTCACTTGCAACTGCTCGCTTTGCAGAAATCGTTTTACTTCGCGCAGTTCGTCTTCGTTGCAGAACGAAGGGTCGATAATCCAAGCCGGGGCTTGCCCGCTGTGTTCCTTATCGCCATACACCACATAACAATGTGTGGCCAGCGGATTGAAAGAAAAGCATCTGATTTTCATATCGTTTTTGGCTGCAATTTAGAGGCGGTTCTCCGTTTATCGCGTGAGAAAAATGTTAAAATTACCTTGATATGAACTCAGAGTGTTGAAAATACACGCTGAGTTAATAATCATTTGTGCAAAAAACACATCTATATGTATAATTTAAGTAACTTTGTCTGTCTAATATCAAATTATTCAAAATGGAAGATATTGTAAAGAGTATAGGACTTAAATTGAAGACCGTAAGAATGAGGCTGGGTTTGTCCCAGCAAAATGTTGCCGATGACCTTGGAATCTCCGCTACCGCTTTCTCCAAAATCGAAAACGGCAAAACCAATATATCAGTCAGACGCCTTTATCAGATATCCATCTATTATCATATTTTCATGTCGGACCTCTTCGACCCCAGACGAGAAATTCCCAGATGGCTCGATCAGGTAGATGATCTCACAGATGAGGCGCATGAATACTTGAATCGCTATGTGGCAGGGCTTTTGAACGATGCCAACCGTCAGCGGGAGAGGGGTAGATAGACGATTTTCTTTGTACTGAAATATTCTTCCTCGAAATAGTCTGAAAGCGGGCTCTGCAGCGCCTGCCGCTTGAATGCGTCCAATTCGCCCGACAATTCTCCACCCTTCAGGCAGATAATGCCGTTGGGCAAGGCGTTGTGCTGTTGGCGCGCGATGTTCTTGCGGCAAAGACGTGCCAAATCGGGCAGCGGCATAACGGCACGGCTCACGACAAAATCCACCTCTTCTTTTTCGTCCTCCACCCGCTCGTGGCGCAGGTTCACGTTCTGTAGCCCGATTTGGCGGGCAATGTCTTCGGCTGCACGCAGCTTTTTGCCGATGCTGTCAACCAACAGGAAATGGCAGTCGGGAAACATAATGGCCAACGGAATGCCTGGAAAGCCGCCACCGGTGCCTACATCCATAATGCTGCTGCCGGGTTTGAAGCGCAGAAACTTGGCGATGGCCAGCGAATGTAGGATGTGATGTTCGTACAGACAATCGATATCCTTGCGCGAGATAAGGTTTATCTTGGCGTTCCAATCGCGGTAAAGACCGTCCAGAGCAGCAAACTGCTCTTTTTGCCCGGGTGTCAGGTCGCTGAAATATTTCTCAATGATTTGCATAACAAGGTGCTATTGCGTTCCCTAGGGGTTATTTCCAGTCGATGGGGCTAAGGCCCTGCTGTTGCAGCCAAGCGTTGGCCTGACTGAAATGATGTTTGCCGAAGAATCCTCGGTAGGCCGACAGGGGCGAGGGATGCACCGATTTGAGAATCAGGTGCTTGGAAGAGTCGATAAGCTCGGCCTTGCGCTGTGCGTAGCTGCCCCAAAGCATAAAGACCAGTCCTTGCCGTTGGGCCGAGAGCGCCGAGATAACCGCATCGGTGAACTGCTCCCAGCCTTGGTTCTGGTGCGAGCCAGCAACGTGTGCGCGCACGCTCAGCGTAGCATTGAGCAACAGTACGCCTTGCTTGGCCCAACGTTCCAGATTGCCGTTGCGTTCAGGCACGATACCCAGGTCGTTTTCTATTTCCTTGAAGATATTCTGCAGCGAAGGCGGCAGGCCCGTACCCTCGGGGACCGAGAAACTGAGCCCGTGCGCTTGGCCCGGTTCATGATAGGGGTCCTGGCCCAGAATGACCACTTTTACCTGATCGAAGGGACAAAGTTCAAAGGCATTAAAAATGAGCCGAGCGGGCGGATACACCGTTTGGGTGGCGTACTCCTGACGCACAAAGCTGGCGAGCCGGGCAAAATAGTCCTGGTCGAACTGCTCTTGGAGCACTGCTTTCCACGAAGGATGTATCTTTACTTCCATGCGCGCCCCTAAGGTCTTTAAATGAGGTTGATGCCGTTCTCCTGACAAGTGCGGCGCATATCGTCCGGCCAGATGCTGGCTTGGATTTCGCCGATGTGGGCCTTGCGCAGTAAGAGCATACACAGACGCGACTGGCCGATACCGCCGCCGATGCTCAAAGGCAGTTCGCCGCGCAGCAGGCACTGGTGAAAATACAATTGGCTGCGTTCGGTGGTATGGCTCAATTCCAGCTGGCGCAGCAGGGCTTCTTTGTCCACACGGATACCCATAGACGACAGCTCGAAAGCTTGTCCCAGCACCTCGTTCCAGATAAGAATATCACCGTTGAGACCGGGCAGGCCGTTTTCGCCAATGGTACTCCAGTCGTCGTAGTCGGAGGCACGCATATCGTGTTTCTGGCCGTCGCCCAGATCGCAGCCGATACCCATCACAAAAACAGCACCGTATTGCTTGGTTATTTTGTCTTCCCTTTGTTTGGGTGTCAAATCGGGGTACAGGCGGCGCAGCTCTTCAGCATGGATGAAATGGATTTCATCTGGCAACGAAGGCTTGATGCCGAACTGCTCGTACACCACATATTCTGTCTGGCGCAACGCACCGTAAATGCGGCGCACCACCGACTGCAGGAAGGCAATATTGCGGTTCTCTTTGGCGATGACAGCTTCCCAGTCCCATTGGTCTACATAGAGCGAATGCAGGTTGTCCAGCTCTTCGTCGGGACGGATAGCGTTCATATCGGTATAGATGCCGTAGCCTTGTTCAATTTTGTACTGGGCCAGCATCAGACGTTTCCACTTGGCCAGCGAGTGCACAATTTCGGCACGCTCGTCGTGCAGGTCTTTGATGGGGAAAGAAACAGGACGCTCCCAGCCGGAAAGGTCGTCGTTGACACCTTGGCCGCTCATAACGAACAGCGGGGCCGTCACGCGGCGCAGACGCAACTCCGAAGAGAGGCTTTGTTGGAAGAAATCCTTGATTTGCTTGATGCCGTGCTCGGTCTGTTTCAAGTCGAGCAGGCTATGGTAACCGCTTGGCAGAGTAAGTTTGCTCATTGTCAGTGTGTGTTTCAAAAAGTATCCCCGTGGGGAGTCGAACCCCAATCGATGGAACCGGAATCCATTATTCTATCCATTGAACTACGGAGACGTCAATCTTTATAAATGTATCTCGCCCAATCCGTTTGATAATACGCCTCGTTGCAAAGCTCGAAATAATCGGACGTATTGTCTGGCCATGGTATGTAGCAACTCAAGCCTTCGCAGTGTTCCAAAGCGCGGATAGACCGTCCGCTGAGGTTGCTGTATAGATAATCCGTGTGGTCGTGATAGACGACACAGCGCTCGAATTGCTCGGCAAAGGTAGTAAAAATATCTTGGCTATCCGCTGCGCAAACATGCTGCATATAATCGTGGAAGTCGAAAAAAATCGATTGACGGCGGTTTTCTAAGCCCTGAATCTGGCTATGGTCGATGCTGACATCTTTGTATTTGGTCAGAATCTGACGGCTGATGGAGGCTAGAGAATCGATTTGCGACATGTCTACCAGGCTGATGGCTGCGTAGGGATAGGCCTTGCCGCCATAGGTGAGGTTGCGGTAAAAATCCATATAGGTGAGTCCCACGGCTTTCGCCAGCCCGCCGATGCTCAGATTCTTGTTGAAGAGATAATCCATGATCTCGAGGTAGGGATAGCCGAAGGCGATAATCTCGATAGGCGATGCCAAGACATAATCGCATGAATGGCGCAGGTCGTAGAGCGTTTCTATGCCGGCTCCGAAACAGGCATCTATCATGACAAGGTTGATACCCAGGCCTTCGAGTGCCAGGCCGATATCGCGGTAGCTGATTTGGTAGTTGCCGTCGCGGCCGAAACCTTTGGTGCCCAGCGGCCATTCTTCCTCATCGTTGGCGGCGGCCACTTTGTCTATGCCGGGTGCGAAAGCTTGTCGGCTTTCTTCGGTAATGCTGATACTTTTGGGGAACCAGCCTGTGCTGTGCGACCAAAGCAGCAACACATATTCCTTGGCATCGGCAGCCTTTATGGCATCGCTGACAATCTGATGGAAGGGCCCTTTGGACAGAGGCGTTATGTAATCGTAGCTCTTTATCAGGGTGGTGTCGCTATGCTTGTTGTTCTTGCTGGGAGCCTTGACTTCGTAGAGACGCTGGCTGCCATTGTAACTGTTCAGGAAAACCAGCAGGCGCCCATTTTCCATCAAACTTTTATTGTTGGCCTTCTCCAGCAAATCGTCGAGGTTGGCTCTGGCATCGCTGGCCAGGTTGTTGTTGGCTTCCATAAAGATGATAACCGTGCGGTTGTTACGAGCGCATTCGGTATCATCTATGCACGACTGGCAGAGCAGCAGGCATAGACAGATGAACATCAACCTGGACAAGAGATTCATAGGCTTATGGGTTTGACAATTTCCGGCCAGGCGGCCTTGAGTTCGGTCATGTTGTGGAACAAGAGGTTGCAGCCCGCCTTGAGAAGAATCTCGTCTTCGAGCGGCCCGGTGTTGACAGCGATGGTAAAGATGCCCGCCGCCCGGCCGGCCTCCACGCCCAAAGGCGCATTTTCGATGACCACGGCCTCGCCAGCTTGCACGCCCGCTTTCTTGAGCCCCATCAGGTAGGGGTCGGGGTAAGGTTTGCCACGCTCCACGTCGAAGGCCGTTACCATGTGGTCTTCGCTGAAATGTCCGGGAAAGGCACGGTTCAAACGGTCGAGCAACTTGTACTGGCCGGAACCGGTTACCAACACCCTTTGCACGCCCGTATCGCGGATGGTGTCCAACAGTTTGTCGGCATCCTTCATAACCGGAACCGGTGGCATGTCGTCGAACATCTGCGATTTGCGGGCATAGAGCGTTTCCACCTCTTCGTCGGTGGGGTCGCGGTGCAGCTCACGGCGATAAAGTATCTCCAGCGTGTCCCTGCCGGTGCGTCCTTCGTGCATATAAGCTTCCTTCAGGTTGAAGTGGAAGCCCAGGCCGAGGAAAATTTCGGTCCAGCATTGGGCATGATGGGGCATAGAGTCGAACAGCACGCCGTCCATGTCTATCAGCGCAGCCTTGGGCTGGAAAGACGACTTGCCCTCCGATTTCAGATATTGCAGTTTTTCCTGTTCAAACATTCGTTAGAGTCTTTTGCGGATAGCGGCCGAGGCCTCTTCGTAACCCGGCTTCTCGAGCAAGGCGAACATGTTCTTTTTGTAAGCTTCTACGCCAGGCTGGTCGAAGGGATTGATACCCAGCAGATAACCGCTGATGCCGCAGGCCTTTTCGAAGAAATAGAGCAACTGTCCGATATAGTATTCGTTCAACTCGGGCATCATAATCTTGATGTTGGGTACACCGCCGTCAACATGAGCCAATTGCGTTCCCAGTTCGGCCATCTTGTTCACCTGGTCTACGCGCTTGCCGGCCAGATAGTTCAGCCCATCCAGATTTTCGTTGTCGCTGGGGATGACCACACATTCCTTGGCCTGGGCGATGGAGATGACGGTTTCGAAAATGCTGCGTTCGCCTTGCTGTATCCACTGGCCCATAGAGTGCAGGTCGGTGGTAAGGTCGACGGCAGCCGGGAAGATGCCTTTGTTTTCCTTGCCTTCGCTTTCGCCGTAAAGTTGTTTCCACCATTCGGCCACATAATGAAGCTTGGGATGATAGTTGGCCAGGATTTCTATTTTCTTGCCCTTGGCATACAGGGCGTTACGGGCAGCGGCATATTGCATGGCGGGATTCTCGCCGTAAGCGGCGGCGCATTGCTGTTCCATCTCGACGGCACCGGCCACGAAAGCCTTGATGTCGAATCCGGCCACAGCTATGGGCAGTAGACCGACGGGTGTCAGCACCGAATAGCGGCCGCCCACGTTGTCGGGAATGATATAGGCCTTGTAGCCTTCCTTGGTAGCCAACGTGCGCAGGGCACCTTTTTTGGCATCGGTAATGGCCACGATGCGTTTGCGGGCCTCCTGTTTGCCCACCTTCTCCTCGAGCAGGGTCTTGAGCAGACGGAAGGCCAGAGCGGTTTCGGTGGTGGTTCCCGATTTGGAAATATTGATGATGCCGAAGGATTTGTCTTTCAGCAGTGCAGTAAGTTCGGCCAAATAGTCTTCGCTGATATTGTGTCCGGCAAACAAGATTTTGGTCTGAGTCTCCTGACGCATCCAGGCAAAGGTATTGCTTAGTGCGTCAATGACGGCTTTGGCACCCAGATAGCTGCCGCCGATACCGGCCACTACCACCACTTCGCATTTTTCACGCAAGGAATCGGCCGTGGCTTGGATGTCCTGCAGAAAGTCTTCCGTGATGCTGCTTGGCAGATGCAGCCAGCCTAAGAAGTCGTTACCTTTGCCATTGCCTTGATGCAACATATCTTGAGCCTTGCCGCAAGCCTGGGCATAGGCATCAATGTCTGCCTTCGGCATAAAACCGAAAACCTTGTCGAGTTGAATACTAATCTTTCCCATAACAATTAATGTAGATGTTGGCTGAGTAATTTTATTTCTATACCGGGAGAAACCCTCTCGTACAGGATGTTGTAAACGGCATTCAGTATCGGCATGTCAACCTGATAGCGCTTGTCGTTGATTTCTTTCATACACTTGGTGCCATAATAGCCTTCGGCCACCATTTCCATTTCCACATGCGCCGTCTTGACCGAATAGCCCTTGCCTATCATCGTGCCGAAAACGCGGTTGCGGCTGAATTTTGAATAGGCAGTCACCAGCAAGTCGCCCGTGTAGACTGAGTCGGAAATTTTGCGCTCGGGGTCGGGGTAGGCCGTGTTGATGAAGCGTTTCATTTCCTGTATGGCATTGGAAACCAGCACGGCGCGGAAGTTGTCGCCGTATTTCAGCCCGTGGCAAATGCCCGATGCGATGGCGTACACGTTCTTAAGTGTTGAGCCGAACTCCACTCCGAACAGGTCGCGGGTGGTGGTGGTTTGCACAAAGCGGCATTCGAAGCACTTGGCCAGCGTCATGGCTTTATCTTCGTCCTGACAGGCGAAAGTGAGGAACGACAGCCTTTCGTAGGCCACTTCTTCGGCATGACAGGGCCCCGAAATGGTGGCGATATTGTTGAAAGGTACCTGATAACGTTCGTGCAGGTAGTCCGAAATAAGCATGTTCTCGTCCGGCACAATGCCTTTGGTGGCAATCAAGATGGTCTTTTTGGAGATGTCCTGATGCAGGCTCTTGAGTTGGGGCTTGATGTAGGGCGAAGGAATGGCCACAATGAGCGTATCCGACTGGGCGGCAATCTGGTTGATGCTGCTCGAAAAATGGATGCGTGCCGTGTCCAGTTCTACCAGACTCAGGTATTTGGGGTTGTGTCCGCTTTGTTTGAAAGCACGGATATCAGCCGGATGACGGATGAACCAGTTTATCTGCTGTTTGCCGTCCATCAATAGGATTTTGGCGATAGCCGTTGCCCAGCTGCCGCTCCCTAAAATGCCTATTTTTCCGAGTTCTGCCATAACTTATGCTTTAGGTTCTTCCGTTTTGTCGTCGGCGGGCGTGGCTTCCTGCTTCTTCTCGGGACGCATCTGCGGGAAGAGCAACACTTCCTGAATGGTGCTCTGTCCGGTGAGCAACATTACCAGACGGTCCATGCCGATACCCATACCCGAGGTGGGCGGCATACCGTATTCCAAGGCACGCAGAAAGTCTTGGTCGATGTACATGGCTTCGTCATCGCCTTTCTCGCTGAGGCGCAGCTGCTCTTCGAAGCGTTCGCGCTGGTCGATGGGGTCGTTCAGCTCGCTGTAGGCATTGGCCAGTTCCTTGCCGTTGACAAAAAGCTCGAAACGTTCGGTGAGCTGTGGATTGTTGCGGTGTCGCTTGGTGAGCGGTGACATCTCGATGGGGTAGTCGGTGATGAAAGTGGGCTGGATAAGCTTGCCTTCACAAGTGGCTCCGAAAAGCTCGTCGATAAGCTTGCCTTTGCCCATGGTGGCGTCCTGTTCAACATGCAGCTGGTCGCAAACTCGGCGCAGGTCGTCTTCGCTCATGCCGGTGATGTCGATGCCGGTGCTCTCCTTGATGGCATCGGTCATGGTCAGGCGGCGGAAGGGAGCCTTGAAAGAAATGACATTCTCTCCGTTCTTCACTTCGGTAGTGCCCAATACATCCTGACAGATACGTTCCAGCATCTGCTCGGTAAAGGTCATCATCCACTGGTAGTCCTTATAGGAGACGTAGATTTCCATGCAGGTGAACTCGGGGTTGTGCGTGCGGTCCATGCCTTCGTTGCGGAAGTTGCGCGAGAACTCGTAGACACCTTCGAAGCCGCCCACGATAAGGCGTTTGAGGTAAAGTTCGTTGGCAATACGCAGGTAAAGGGGAATATCCAGTGCATTGTGGTGCGTGATGAAAGGACGCGCGGCAGCACCGCCCGGAATGGACTGAAGAACGGGTGTATCCACTTCCAAATAGCCGTGTTCGTTGAAGAACTGGCGCATTGAGTTGAAAATTTTGGTACGCTTTACGAAGATGTCCTTCACGCCTTCGTTCACCACCAGGTCGACATAACGCTGGCGATAGCGCAATTCGGGGTCGTTGAAAGCATCGTACACCACACCGTCCTTCATCTTGACGATGGGCAGCGGGCGCAAGGTCTTGGCCAGCACGCTCAACTCTTGGGCATGGACGGAAATTTCGCCCGTCTGGGTGCGGAACACATAACCCTTGATGCCCACGAAGTCGCCGATATCGAGCAGCTTTTTGAATACGACATTGTACATGTCCTTGTTTTCGCCCGGGCAGATTTCATCGCGGTTGACATAAATCTGGATACGTCCCTTGGAATCTTTCAGTTCCATAAAAGAGGCCTTGCCCATGATACGGCGCGACATGATACGGCCGGCTACGCAAACCTGACGTTTGGGTTCCTGCTCGTCGCGGAAGTTCTCCTTGATTTCGGTAGAGAAAGCATCGGTGGGATAAAGGGCTGCGGGATAAGGTTCAATGCCCATGTCGCGCAAAGCCTGCATGCTTTGGCGGCGTCCCAGTTCCTGTTCACTCAGTTCTATTTGACTCATGATGATAATGACTTAATTGAAATACTGTTGCAGATAAGCCACAACTTCGTCCTTGCCGACAGTGTCTTGCTGGCCGTTCTGCATATTCTTGATATTGATTTTTCCTTCGTTTATTTCGTTCTCGCCGGCCATGGCCACGAAGGCAATCTTGCGCTCGTCGGCGTAGGAGAATTGCTTTTTCAGCTTGGTGGCATCGGGATAGAGTTCGGCTCTGATACCGGCAGCTCTCAAACTGGCAAGTACGGGTAGGGTATAGAGACATTCACTCTCGCCGAAGTTGGCCATCAGCACTTGGGTGCGTTTCAGGGAAGCTTCCGGATAGAGATTCAGCTGGTTGAGCACGTCGAAGATGCGGTCGGCACCGAAAGAGATGCCTACGCCCGAAACACCCGGCATACCGAAAACGCCCGTCAGGTTGTCGTAGCGTCCGCCGCCTGTGATGCTGCCCATGGCTACATCCAGCGCCTTTACTTCAATAATGCAGCCTGTATAGTAATTGAGGCCGCGTGCCAGTGAGAGGTCCAGCTCAAGCGCGGCTTGCAGGGGCATACGGTCGATGACCGACAGCACATAATCCAGCTCCTCGATGCCTTTCAGACCGGTCTGGCTGCCGGCGAGCAGGCTCTTGAGTGCTTCCAGTTTGTCGCGGTTGCTGCCTTGGAGCAACAGTATGGGTTGCAGCTTGTCGATGGAGGCTTGGGCAATGCCGTGGTCGGCCAGTTCTTCGTTCACCTTTTCAAGGCCTATTTTTTCCAGCTTGTCGATGGCTACCGTGATGTCGGTCAAGTGTTCTTCTTCGCCCAATATCTCGGCAATGCCACCCAAAATCTTGCGGTTGTTCAGATGAATGCAGATGCGTATGCCAAAACGGCGGAACACTTCGTCGATAATCTGCAGCAACTCCACTTCGTTCATGAGCGAATCGCTGCCCACAACGTCGGCATCGCACTGGTAGAATTCACGGTAACGGCCCTTCTGCGGACGGTCGGCCCGCCAAACAGGCTGTATCTGGTAACGCTTGAAGGGGAAGCTGATTTCGTTGCGGTGCATCACCACGTAGCGGGCAAAAGGCACTGTCAGGTCGTAGCGCAGGCCCTTCTCGCAAAACTGTTTGGTGAGCAGGTGGCTTTGTCTGGACAGCAGGTCTTCGTCTTTGGTCTGGGCCAAGAAATCGCCCGAGTTAAGTATCTTGAACAGCAACTTGTCGCCTTCGTCGCCGTATTTGCCCATCAAGGTGGAAAGTTGCTCCATGGCGGGTGTCTCTATCGACTGGAAACCATAGAGTTCGTATACGGCGCGGATGGTGTCGAATATATAATTGCGCTTGGACATCTCTTCGGGCGAGAAGTCGCGCGTGCCCTTCGCTATGGTAGGTTTCTGTGCGGCCATGGTTTATCGTGCAATGGTTTGTTCGCGGTCGGGACCGACAGAAACGATACTGATGTTCACGCCAAGCTCGTCTTCGATGAAGCTCAGGTACTGGTTGAACTCTTCGGGAAATTCGTCCTGCGATTTCATTTTGGCCATGGAAGTGTTCCAGCCGGGCAGTTCTGCGTAGACGGGTTCCACCTTCACACTGTCGATATCGTAGGGGAAATCTTCCACTTCTTTGCCGTTGATGCGGTAGGCTACGCAGGCTTTGATGGTTTCGAAATCGTCCAGCACATCGCTTTTCATCATGATAAGGTCGGTAACGCCGTTAATCATGACGGCATAACGCAAGGCTACCAGGTCTATCCAACCGCAGCGGCGGGGACGTCCGGTTACTGAGCCGTATTCGTGTCCGTTGTCGCGCATCTTTTGGCCCGTTTCGTCGAAAAGTTCGGTGGGGAAGGGGCCGCTGCCCACGCGGGTGCAGTAAGCCTTGAAAATACCGTAGACCTTGCCGATGCGACGGGGCGCAATGCCCAAACCCGTGCAGGCTCCGGCGCAGATGGTGTTGGATGAAGTAACGAAGGGGTAAGAACCGAAATCCACATCGAGCATGGTACCCTGGGCTCCTTCGCACAAAACCTTACAGCCCTCGTCAATACGGTGGTTGATATAGTGTTCGCTGTCGATAAATTCGAACGACTTCAGGCAGGCAAGGCCTTCCATCCATTCGGCTTCGGCCTTAGCCAGCGCCTCGGTATCCACCTGATAGCCCATTTGCTTGAGCACTTGCAGATGACGTTCCTTGCAGGCTTGGTATTTTTCTTCAAAATTAAGTTCGATGTCGCCAACACGAAGACCGTTGCGGCCAATCTTGTCGGTGTAGGTAGGACCGATGCCCTTGCCCGTGGTGCCGATTTTGCCCTTGCCTTTGGCTGCCTCGTTGGCGGCGTCCAACAAACGGTGCGTGGGCAGAATCAGGTGGGCTTTCCTGGATATTTTCAGACGGTCGCGCAGCGGATGTCCGCTAGCTGCCAACTGCTCAATTTCGGCTTGGAACAAGGCGGGGTCCAGTACCACGCCATTGCCGATAACGTTTACTTTGTTGCCTTGGAAAATCCCCGAGGGGATAGAACGCAACACATATTTATTGCCTTCGAACTCAAGGGTGTGACCAGCATTCGGACCACCTTGAAAACGGCAGACCATTCCGTAATTAGGAGTAAGGAAGTCAACCACTTTGCCCTTACCTTCATCGCCCCATTGCAGGCCTAACAATACATCAATGCTCATATTAGATTTTTTTGCGATAGTTTTTAACGGACAAATGTACACTAATATTTGCACATTATCAGCAATCATTCAAAAAAAGAAGCACCCTTGAATCTGCTGTCAGAGAACAGATTCAAAGGTGCCGCTTACAGATTGCTCAAGAAGGGGCGCAAAAGGCCTTGGCGCTAGATGCTTTGCTCGATGTTCCAGACGAAAGCCCTGACACCGACCTCCTGGTTGCGCAGGTCGAGACGGTGAACGCAGTCGAGCAAATCGGCCACCTTGCCGTCTTCCACCACCGTGATGATGGCGGAATTCATTTCGGGCCAGGTGTGTGTGCCGCGATGCGGCTGTCCGTCAACAGAACCGCGTCCCTGAACCTGTTCGAAAAAGGTGAACCCGTTTATTTTCAGCTGGTCGAGCATATATTCCACGCGGCTGGTATTGGCTTGGTTGAATATGATGAATACGGCTTTCATAACATTACTTTTTAGTCTTGATTTGCATGAAGATGAAGTTCTTGCGGTCGCGTTCTTCTTTGTCGCGTTCGCCGTGGCGGCTCATAATGGCATACATGATGGGCACCACAATCAGCGTAATGAAGGTCGAAACCGTCAGACCGCCGATAACCACGATACCCATAGGCCGCCACATTTCAGAGCCGGAACCCTGGCTGAGAGCCATAGGCACCATACCCAGAATGGTGGTGAAGGCCGTCATCAGTACAGGACGCAGACGCGAGGCTCCCGACAGCTCGATGGCCTTGTTCAGCTCATAGCCACGGTCGCGCATCAGGTTGATGTAGTCTACCAGCACAATACCATTCTTGACAACGATGCCCACCAACATGATGCAGGCCAAAGCGCCAATCATATCGAGCGAGGTACCGGTTATCCAAAGCGACAGAATAACGCCCGTAAAGGCAAAGGGCACGGAGAACATGATAATGGCAGGCTTCATGTACGACTCGAACTGCGAAGCCATCACCACATAAACCAGCATGATAATGAGCAGGAACAGGGTAATCATGTCGCCGAAGCTTTCCTGCTGGTCTTCGTAATCGCCGGCCAGACGGTAGGTGATGCCGTTGGGAATGTCCATCTTGTCCATTTCCTGTTCGATGGCCATGGCCAGTTCGCCCAGCGAGGTGTTGTAAGGCGCAACGCTCACGGTGAGGTAACGCTGACGGCTCTTGCGGGTAATGGTAGGCGGGGCCCAATATTCGCCGATGCTGGCCACTTCGCTCAGCTTGACATTGTTGCCTGTGGCGGTTGGAATGCTGATATCCAGCAACTTGGAGATACTGTTGCGGTCGTCTTCCTTAAGGCGTACCACAATATCGTATTCATCGCCTTCTTCCTTGAGATAGCCCACGCTCATGCCGTTCACGCGGTTACGCACGTAGTTGGCTACTGTAGACGAACTCAGCCCGTGACGTGAAAGCTTTTCCTTGTCGACGGTAATCAACAGTTCCACGCGGTCGCGGTCGCGGCTTATCTGGATGTTGCGGGCGCCGGGAATGTTCTGGGCCACTTGCTGCTTGACCTGTTCGGCCAAAAGACTGGTGGCGGTGAAATCGTAACCGTAGATTTCGACATCCACCGTCGAGGCAGAGCCGCTCATGCCGCCGCCCACTACGGCGCGCGAGTCGATGATTTCGGGATAGTTCTGCATTTCCTGGCGGAGTACTTCGGCAATCTCGAAGATGCTGCGTTCGCGTTCGTATTTCTTGCTGCAGGTGATGCTCATCGAAATCTTGTAGTTGCTCGTCGAAGAGAACATGGCAGCCACACCCGACTCGTCGTTGGTACCGGCCGAAGTGGAGATGATTCTGATTTCGGGTACCAGTTCGTAGAAGCGCTGTTCCAAGCGGCGGGCAGTCTTGAGGGTCTCCTCGATGCGCGAACCCAGTTGCAGTTCAACGGTCACTTCTACACGGCCGTTGTCGCGCTGCTGCATAAAGTCGGTACCGATTTGGCCCGTCAGGGCAGGAATCAGCGAAGCGGCAAAGATGACAAAGCAGACAGCCAGCGTAAGGGCCTTGTGCTGCAAGCAGGCGTGCAGGGCTTTGGCATACCATTGGTCGAGCTTGTCGAGCCAGGCAACCACGTGCTTGGCGTACCAGCCCTTCTTTTCCTCCACTTCCACAATCTGTCCGTCAACCACCTTGACAGGCTTCGACTTGAGCAGCTTGGAGCAGAGCATAGGCGTCAGCGAGATGGCCACGATGGTAGAGGTGGTAGTAACGATGGTGACAATCCAGCCCAGTTCCTTGAACAGGATACCGGCCATACCGTCCAGCATGGTAAGCGGAATGAATACGGCAGCCAGCACCAAAGTGGTGGCGATAACCGAAACCCAAACTTCGTTGGTGGCGTAGATGGAGGCTTCCTTAGGACTGGCACCGCGGTCGATATGCTTGGAAATGTTCTCAAGCACCACAATGGCATCGTCCACCACCATACCGATGGCCACAGACAGCGAACACAGCGAAATGATGTTCAGCGAACTGTCCACGAACAGCAGGTAGATGAAGGCGACAATCAGCGATATAGGAATGGTAAGCGAAATAATCAGTGCCGCACGCCACTTTCCCAGGAAGAACAATACCACCAGCACCACAAAGAGCAGGGCGTAGAGGATGGACTCTTCCAAAGACGAGATGGAGTTCTGGATATCTTCGGCACTGTCGTAGATTTTCTCGATGTGGATATCGCTGGGCAAAGTCTTGGAGGCTTTCTTGATTTCCTTTTCGAGGTCCTGGCAGATTTGCACCGTATTGGCGCCCGAACGCTTGGTTACCATCATACGGACAGCTTCGCGACCGTTCACTTTCTCGTCGAGGCTTAGGTCTTTGATAGTATCGCGAATAGTGGCGATATCGCGCACGAAAACCTGACGGCCGTCGGCAGTGGTGCTTACCACAATGTCGCCGATTTCGCTGCTCTCCACATATTCGCTGCGCAGCTGCACCTGATACTGCTCCTTGTCCATCTTGAGCGTACCCGACGACAAGTTCAGGTTGTTGGCGCTGATGACGCTGCCCACCGTTTCCAGTGTAAGGCCGTAGGCATCCATCTGGGCCTGGTCGAGTTCCACATAGACGTAACGCTCGGGTGTGCCGGAAAGGGTCAGGTTACCGATACCGTCCACACGGTTGAGCACGGGCAGCAGCTCGTCGTTCAAGATACGGTCAAGGCCGGGATAACTCTCGTCGGCCGTGATGGCGTATTGCGCGATAGGTGCCGAGCTGGAGTTGAACTTGAAGATGAAAGGCGTAGAACAGCCCTCGGGCAGGTTGTCCTTGATCATGTCCACGCTGGAGCGGATATCGTTGATGACTTCGTCCAGGTCGGTGCCCCATTCGAATTCCATGAACACCATGGAGATATTATCCTTCGACGAAGAAGTGATTTCCTTCAGACCATCGATGGAGTTCAGCTGGTTTTCCATCAGCTTGCTCACGTTGGTCTCCACTTCGCTGGCACTGGCACCCGCGTAGGTGGTCATCACGGTGGCGTAGGGCGGGTCCATTTCGGGAAATTCATCGATGGGCAGCCTGCTGAAACAGAAGACACCCACGATGATGACGGCTACAAAAATCAAGATGGTTGTAACCGGTTTGTTAATCGCTGTTTTGTAGATACTCATAGCTCAAGCACTCAATCGTTGACAATTTCCAGTTTGACACCATCTACCAGACGCGCCTGGCCTACGCAGACAATTTCGGTGCCTTCGCTAATCTCATCGGCAGAGATTTCAATCAATTCGTCGAAGCGGGTGCCTATCTGCACGCCCACGCGTTTTGCAATACCGTTTTGGTTGATGAAGATATAGCGGTCGTTGGAACCGGTCAGTTTCATCACAGCCTGATAGGGAGCCAGAATGACGTTTTCATTACCCAAAGACAGCGTGCTGGTGGCGTACATGCCCGGGCGCAGACGTTCGTCCTTGTTGGGGATATTGAGCTTCACTTGGAAAGTGTGCGAGCTGGCATCGATGGTGGGGTAGACCAATTCGATGGTGGCCGGGAAAGTTTCATCCTTGTAGATGCTCGATTTCAAGCTCACCTTCATTCCGGCTTTTACCAAAGGAAAATACGACTCGGGCACGCTTACCAGCGCCTTGAGCTTGTTTATTTGGGTCAGCACCAGAATGGCCTGTCCGCTGTAGAGTTCGCCGTCTTCGTAGTTCTTGGCCGAAATGACACCTTCGAAAGAAGCCTTCACAAAAGTGTTTTCTTCCAGAAACTTGAGCGATTCCTTGGTCTGGTCGTAGCTAAGCTTGGTCTGGTCGTAGCTTTGTTGCGATACGCTGCCCGAAGCCTTCAGCTTGTCCATACGCTGCATTTCGGTCTTGAGGTTAGAGAAAGTCAGCTTGGTGGTGTTGTACTGGTTTTGGTCCATGCGCACCAGATTGGCACCGGCCTTGACCTTGTCGCCCACTTCGACATAAATCTTCTCAATGCGACCCGTGATGGAAGGAGCCACATTCTGGGTTTCGTAACCCTGAAGGATGGTGGAAATTTCTATCTCACGCGCAATTTCAGTACTGTGCAGCGTATAAGTCTGCACCTTTTCGATACGTTCTTCCTCTTTGTTGTTGCCGGATTTTCCGCCCTGACAGGCAGACATCAGTAAACTTACGGCTATCAGTCCGAATAGTGGAAAGGAATGTTTCATAATATAATGGTATGTTTTGTTTTGACGGTGGATTATTTGTTCAGCAGTTCTTCTAGAGCAATCTGGGCGTTCACCAGTTCCAGCAGGGCCTGAACGTAGCTGCTCTGGGCCGAAATAAGGTTGTTGCCGGCATTGGTAAGGTCCAGGCTGGCGGCCGCACCTACTTCGTATTTGTTGGAAATGTTGTCGAAAATCCTTTGGGTGACATCAATATTCTTCTTTTGCGTGTCGTAGGTTTCGTAGGCGGTGCTTAGGTTATAGCAAAGCTGGCTGTGCTGTACGCGCAGGGCGTCTTCGGTGTCGGCCATGGTGTTGAGCTGCTTCTCGTAGTCGAACTTGGCGGCCTGTATCGATTTGGCCTTGGAAAGGCTGGTGAAGAGCGGTATGCTGACCGAAACTCCCACCATATTGGGCGGTGTCATGTTCATGCCTTCGTCCTGGCCGAAATAGGTCTTGGCCGAATACTGGTAATAGGCGCTCAGCTGCGGGCCGGTGTTCCATTTCTGGGCGGCCAGCTGCTTCTTCGACAGAGCGGTGTTCTCCTTGAGCAACTGGTAGCTGTAATTGTTGTCGAGCACGAATTCTTCGCTAAGCAGGGCAAAGGCTTCATCGATATTGAGCAAATCGTCGATGGTCTGCGTAAGAACAATCTCGGTCTGCACGTCCACGCCCAATTGCAGACGCATGGAGTTGTAGACCATCTCCATAGAACGTTTGCTGGAATTGATGCTGGTCTGCATATTGGCCACCTGCACTTGCAGCTGGTCGGCATCGGTCTGTTCGGCCACGCCCGCATAAACCGAAGCTTGGGTGTATTGGTAAAGCTGTTCCATATTGGCCAGGTTCTTGTCGAGCAGGCCCAAGGTCTGTTCCATTACCAAAGCCGAATAGTACAGCGTCTTCACCTGGTCTTTGATTTGCTGTTCGCTTTGCTTGTAGGTGATGTCGCTCATCCTTTGGGCAATCTTGCTGGTTTGCACGGCCACCACTTGTGCGCCGCTAAAGGCGATGGAGGCAGTGATACCCAGCGTTCCGTAAGGGTTCATCGGGATGGACATTGAACCGAAGTCCATTTGGTAGCCGCAATAGTTGGAGTAGTCGGCCTGTGCGTTGAGTTGGGGAAGCATACTGGCGATGGACTGCCACAGGGTGGCTTGCGATTTTTGCACGTCCAGCGATGCATTCTTCAGTGTCCGGTTGTTTTCCAGGGCATAGTTCTGAGCTTCTTCCAGTGTCAGTTCCAGACGGAGAGTGTCTTGCTCCAGACGGAGAGTGTCTTGCGCAAACACTTGACAATTAAAGCATAACAGAAAACATAGCCCCATCATCAGGCAATGGAATTTCATAGTTTGCATATCGATAATTTGACGTATTCGTGTAAAGAACGATTTGGCGGCAAAAGTATAACAAATGTGGCGTTAATCTTGGTTTAACCGCTCTAAAAAACATTAATGCAGATGCTCAGAACAGGCTGACGATGCCCAGGTAAGAAAGTAGGATAAAACCGTAACGCAAGGTTTTGCCAATGGAGGTGAACAGCAGTGTCCCCCAAACATTGACGCGCAGCAGGCCTAGTGTCACCGCAATGGCCTCGCCCGCGTAGGGCAGCCAAGTGAGCAGGCCGAAATAGCTGCCGTAGCGGGCGGCTTTCGGCTTGATGCGGTCTACCAGCTCTTGTTTGACAATCTTGTGCTTGACCATCCAGTCGGTTTTGCCTAGACTTCCCAGCCAATAGCAAGTCATACCGCCCAAGGTGTTGCCCAAACTGAGGCAAACGAGGACCAGCCATGGTTTGCATCCGCCCATAAGACTGCCTACCATCAGTATTTCAGAACTGAAGGGAACAATGCTTCCGGCCAGAAATGATCCGATGAATACGCCTAAATAGCCTAGTGAAACGAAAAAATCCATGCTGGGTTCAAAACAACTTCTAAAGAAGTTGCAAAGGTACTATTTTATAAAATCCCATGGGCGTTTTAAGATATCTTTTACTTTTTTTATATCTTTGCACACGAACTAACTATTAATTTAACAATCATGAAGAAAATTTACCTATTTCTAGTGGCATGTTGCATGGTTATGTCAACATGGGCCACACTGCCTGCCGGTAGTTTCACTATCGATTTCAGGACATTATGCACCGACTTGCCCACTTCCGGAGCGGCTGTGACGGTGGGTTACAACTGGGACGCCGATTCGGCTGCTTTCGTTAAGTCGGCTACGGCCGAAGGCTCCGATGTGGTGCTGAACAACGTGTATTATCATGGAGCACAGCATGGCATCCAAAAAGGCACCATCACCATTAACACATCTTCCAAGACCTTGCTCAAGATAGGCGGTTGCCAATATGGCTCCGGCTTTACGGTTACCGACGGCAACGGCAAGGTGCTGGCTACTGTCGAGAAAGAGGCCCGTAAATGCGACAGCAACACTTCTTTCGACAACTACAACGAAGTGAGCTACAATTCGCTTTCGCCTACAGCCTTGACCATCTCTGAAACGGCTTACATCCCTTATATCATCATGGAAGTGAGTTCGCCCGTGCAGGAAAAGTCGCTTTTCCGCACCGATTTCAGCGATTGGAAGGCCGCCGGTGCTGCCGAGGCCTACACAGTAAAAGCCACTGCCAAGTACACCAACGAAGAAATTACCTTTACGCTCAACAAGACGGCGGTGAACCCCAGTAATGTCGATTGGGCCAGCAAGTTCCCCAATGCCCTCAGCCAGACCTGTCTTCGCAGTGAAAAGTCTGAGGCTTACGTGGAAACTTCGGTCATTTCGTCTGTTTCTAAAGTGTACTTCATGCATGGTGCAACGGGTAGCAAACGTGGTTGGGGCCTTTATGCCAAGGGCGAAGGCGATGCCGATTGGGTGCTCATTTCCGATGCAGTGGCTACCACGGCTTCGGGTACCGAAGTGACGGCTACCGTCAATCGCAACAACTGCCAGCTGCGCTTCTACAACCTGAATGTTTCGCAGAATGCCTATATGTTCAACCTGGAAATCTTCGGCAATGTCGACATGACCCAGATGCCCGCTTTGGGAACCTTCAAGGTGAACGGCCAAAGCGTGACGGCCGTCGATATTTTTGAACTTAACGATGAGGGCAACTACACGGCCATTTATGAAGTTTCCAAGAAGGTTGCCATGGTATCGGCCGAGAATCCGCTTACCGATATTTTGGCTGACAATGGCGAGGTGGGCACGATTACTTATAAGAACAGTGCTGCCGGTGACTCCTGCGTCTGCACTATCCCTATCAGCCTGACGGCCGGCGGCAAGACCATCAACGCCAACTATATCCTTACCGTGGTGCAGAAACCCGACTTCACGCTCAGCTACTACGATGCCGACGGCACGACCTTGCTGGGTACCCAAATTGTCGAGAAGGATGCTGCTATTGGGACTTTCGCCGTGGAAGCTTCGCAGGTGACGGTGCCCGCCGGTCATGTGTACCGCGGCTGGTTCATTGCTGCCAAGGGTGAGGATATCCGCAAATACACCACCGACGAGATTATTGTAGGCAATACGGCCTTGTATGCCCGCACAACCGCCGAAGAAGTGCAGCAGGCCGGTACGCGCTACGCCTATAACCTCAACCGCAAATACTTCGATGCAGCCGACCACGAATGCTTCTCTTCCGATGGCAAATATTACAACCAGCACGGATGGGTCTTCTCTGCCGGTCAATACTTCAAGGTGAAAGTCGGCAGCACGGCTTGCGTCATTCTGTCGGCCTGCCAGTATTCGGGCAGTGCGGCCATCACCGTTACCGATGCCGATGGCAAGGAACTGGGCAGTATCGCCGATGCGCGTGTGGCTACCGATGGTGCTACGATGGCTTACAATTACGCCGGCCCGGCCACGGAACTCACCTTTACTTTTGGAGCTACGGCCTACATCCACAGCGTGGTAATCAACAACTTGGCCGAGGGCGGTATCGTCAAGAACGATGCCGGTTACTATGTGGTCAAGGCGGGCGACGCCTCCGATTTTATGACCGTGCTCGAAGTGGCTCAAGCCAGCAAGGCGGCCGATGAACGCGCCTTCATCTACCTGCCCGACGGCCTCTACGATTTGGGCGAAACGGTGTTGACACCCATCGCTGCCAGCAATGTGTCCATTATCGGACAGAGTATGGAAAAGACCATCATCCGCAACGCTCCCGACATTTCCATCGAAGGTATCGGAACAACGGCCACTTTCTTGGTAACGGGTGCCAACACGTACTTCCAAGACTTGAGCATTCAGAATGCGCTCGACTATTATGGTGCCGGTTCTGCCGGACGTGCCGTCTGCATTCAGGACAAGGGCTCCAATACCATTTGCAAGAATGTCCGCCTGCTCTCTTATCAGGACACCTATTATTCGAATAACGATGCATCGCAGTTCTACTTTGGTGATTGCGACCTGCATGGTTGTGTCGATTTCGTTTGCGGTGGCGGCGAAGTGTATTACGACAACTGCCTCTTCACGCTCGAAAGCCGCAAGAAGGGCCAGGTGGCCGGTGATGTTACCATTGCTGCGCCCAACGGCAATTCCGCCCACGGCTATGTGATGGAATCTTGCACCATCGACCCCAGCGCCTGTGCCAGCTTCAACCTAGGCCGCTCTTGGGGTGGTGACGCACGTTTGGCCTATCTGAACACCAAGGTGCTCGACAAGTCCAAGCTGGTGGCCACGCACTTTACGCTGCAGGGTATGAATGTGGCTGCCCAGTATTTCCGTGAGTACAACACGGTGGATGCCGAGGGCAATGCCATCGCCGGACCGGGCGAACAGACTTTTGTCAAGGACAAGACCAAATACACCTACGATGTCAGCATGACGGCCCAACAGGCTGCCGCTTTCGCCTACGACTCCATCTTCACGGTTTGGAATCCGCGCGCGCTGTCGGCTCAGCTCTCCTTGACGGAGGCTCCTGCCAACGATGCCAATACCCTGTCGTGGAAGGCCGTTCCCGAGGCCAAGGCTTATGCTGTTTTCTATGGTGATGAGCTGAAGGACATCATTCCGGGTACTTCTTACCAAATGGAAGCTGGTAGCGATGCTGCTTTGTACAAGCTGCGTGTGGCCAATGCCATGGGTGGTTTCGGCAAAGTGTTCGGCACTGCAGTGGCTTTGCCTCAACTCACGGCCGAAGATGTTGTCAAGGTGGAATACTTCAACGCTTTGGGTCAGCGTATGCCGGCCGCAGCCCAGGGGCTGACCGTTCAGAAGACCACTTACCGCGACGGCAGTGTAAGGGTGCAGAAATACTATTCGAAATAAGCCGCTGTTATAGGCAGGCCTTAACCGGCTTGCACAACGTATCGGAGGTCGGGCCCCAGGGCTGCGGCCTCCGCTTCGTTTACGCACTTGGGACCTCCTTCGCGACCCTTCTAAAAAAGTGGATTTTGCTTTTTGAAAAACAAGGGAGTTGCGTACCTTTGCAAACTTGGAAAAAAAAATCACATAATTTCAGAAAATATAGCATGGCAACTGTAGTAATCATGCCCAAACAAGGGCAATCGGTAGAGAGCTGTATCATCGCCTCTATCAAACAGAAAGGTGAAGAAGTGAAGAAGGGCGACATCCTGTTTGCCTACGAAACCGACAAGGCCTCTTTCGAGGAAGAGTCGCAGGTGGATGGTGTGGTACTGGAATGTCTGTATAAGGAAGGCGACGAAGTGCCCGTCCTGACCAACGTGATGGTTATCGGCCAGCCCGGCGAAGATATTTCGGGTCTTTTGGGTGACGGTGCTCCTACGGCCGCTCCTGCACAAGAAGAGGCGCCTGCCGCAGCAACGGCGGCCGCCGAAGCGCCCGCCGCTGCTGCGGCAGCGCCTGCCCAGCCTACAGCCGCTGCGTCCTCCAACGGCGAAAAGTTCATCTCGCCCCGCGCACGTCATTTGGCCGAGAAAGAAGCTGTCAATATCGACATCGTGGCCGGTAGCGGCCCCCAAGGACGCATCATCGAGCGTGACATTCAGGCAGCCGTTGCAGCCGGCAACCGTCTGAGCGGTAAGGCTAAGGCTATGATGGCCGAAGGCGGCCTGCAGGCTCCTGCCCAAGGCAGCGGTCTGGCCGGCACGGTAAAAGCTGCCGACTTGAAGGTGGCCAAGCCCAACCATACCGACATCCCCGGCGAGGGCGAAGACTTCAAGGTGGTGAAAATGAGCAATATGCGCAAGATTATCGCCAACGCTATGTATAACTCGCTGCAGAACTCGGCCCAGCTTACCCATCATCTGGGTGCCGATGCCCGTCGCCTGCAGGCCTTGCGCAAGAAAGCCAAGAAAGCTTACGAAGAAGGCCGTATCACGGCCAACGTTACCATCAACGACCTTGTCTGCTATGCCGTTGTCAAGGCCTTGTTGAAATTCCCCAATGCCAATTCTCACTGCCTGGGCGATTCTATGCGTCTTTTCAACAAGGTGCACCTTGGTTTGGCTGTCGATACCGAACGCGGTCTGATGGTGCCTGCCGTAAAGAATGCCGACGATTTGTCCATCACCGGTCTGAGCAACCAGCTCAAGAAAGTGGCCGACGACTGCAAGAAGGGCTGCATTAACCCCGATTTGTTGTCTTCGCAGGCTGCTTCCTTTACGGTGAGCAATTTGGGCAATTACGGTGTGGAAGTCTTCACTCCTATTATTAACGTGCCCCAAAGCGCCATTCTGGGTGTGAACACCATTGTACCTCGTCCCAAGGACTTGGGCGGCGGTGTCTATGCTTTCGTGCCATATATCGGCCTGAGCCTTACCTACGACCATCGTGCGCTGGACGGCGGCGAAGCAACGCGCTTCCTCAAGCAGATAGCCATTGAAATCGAAAACTTGGATATTGATTTTTAATACAACAATAAGATGTTTGATGTAGCAATCATCGGCGGTGGCCCCGGTGGATACGTGGCAGCCGAAAGGGCAGGCGCAGCAGGCCTGTCAGTGGTGCTTTTCGAAAAGCGGGAATTGGGCGGTGTATGTCTGAACGAAGGTTGTATCCCCACCAAAACCCTTCTCTACAGTGCCAAAGTATACAACTATGCCTTGCACGGCCAGCAATATGGCGTGAGCGTTGAAAACGCCGCCTTCGACTATGGCAAGATTGTCGACCGCAAAAACAAGGTGGTAAAGAAACTGGTAGGTGGTGTCAAGGCCGCCATGAAGGCCAACAAGGTGCAGGTGGTGAATGCCGAAGTACTGATTGAAGGCCGCAGCGCCGAAGGTATCAGCCTGTCGGCTGGCGGCGAGAAGTATCTGGCCAAAAATCTGCTTATCTGCTCGGGCTCTGAGGCTACGGTGCCTCCCATTCCCGGTCTGAAGGAAGCCGGCGACGTTATCGTGACCAACCGCGAGATTCTGGCCCTGCGCGAACAGCCCAAAGAACTGGTGGTTATCGGCGGTGGCGTTATCGGTATGGAATTCGCCTCCTTCTTCAATAATTTGGGAACTAAGGTGACCATCATCGAAATGCTGCCTGAAATTTTGGGCGGTTTGGACGGTGAAATCTCGGCCATGCTACGCGACATCTACGCCAAGAAAGGCATCTCTTTCAACTTGCGTTGCAAGGTGGTGGCCATCGAAGGCAATACGGTGGTTTACGAAGATCCCGAAGGCAAGACCCAGCGCGTGAGTGGCGACAAGATTCTGCTTTCTGTGGGCCGTCGTGCCAACATCAGCGGCTACGGTCTGGAGAACATCGGCATCGAGATGCTTCTCAATCGCGGTGGCAAGCCCTGTGGCATCAAGGTGGACGAACACATGCGCACCAACATCCCCAATGTCTATGCAGCCGGCGATATAACGGGCTTCTCGCTTTTGGCCCATACGGCTTCGCGCGAAGGTGAAGTGGCCATCAACAATATTTTGGGCAAGAACGACATCATGCGCTACGATGCCATTCCCGGTGTTGTGTACACCAATCCTGAAGTGGCCGGCGTGGGCCTTACCCAAGAACAGGCCAAGGCCAAGAACATCGAGGTGGATATCCTCAAGTTGCCCATGGCTTACTCTGGCCGTTTCGTGGCCGAAAACGAAGGTGGTGAAGGCATTTGCAAAATCATCTGCGGCAAGAAGTATCACGAAGTGTTGGGTGTGCACATGCTGGGCAATCCTTGCAGCGAAATCATCGCCGCAGCCTGCATGGCCATCGAACAGGAAATGACCGTCAACCAGCTCAAGGAAGTGGTGTTCCCGCATCCTACCGTGGGCGAAATCATCAAGGAAACAGCTTTCTCAAAAATCATCTAAAACTATATCGATATGCCAAAATCAATCTTTATCGATCCTAAAGAGGTCCGTAAACCCGGGGAAATCAAAATTGCCCCCATCCCTGTGATGCAGTACAACAAGAGCATCGAAGACGAACTGAAGGAAGGAAATTTCAGCAAGGAAGACCTGCTGCGTATCTACCGCGATATGTCTTATATCCGCGAGTTCGAAACCATGCTTAATCTGGTGAAGACCACCGGTGCCTACAATGGTGTGGCTTATAACAACCCGGGTCCCGCCCACTTGTCGGCCGGTCAGGAAGCTGCTGCTGTAGGTATGGCCTATACGCTCGATACCGACGACTATATTTTCGGTTCTCACCGTAGCCACGGCGAAATTCTGGCCAAGGGTCTGCGTTCTATCCAGCTGCTCAGCGACGAAGAACTTACCAAGGTGATGGAAGAATTCTGGGATGGCGCCACCTTGAAAGTGGCCAAAATGGGCTACAAGGGCAACGACACCAAGGAATTGGGTATCCGCTTCCTGCTTTACGGAGCTATCGCTGAAATCTTCGCCCGCGTGACCGGTTTCAACAAAGGTCTGGGTGGTTCTATGCACACTTTCTTCACGCCTTTCGGTATTTATCCCAACAATGCTATTGTAGGCGGTTCGGGCAGTATCTCGGTAGGTGCCGCTCTTTATAAGAAGGTAAACCGCAAGAAAGGTATCGTTGTCTGCAACATCGGTGACGGTTCTTTGGCCCGCGGTCCGGTGCTCGAAGGTATGACCTTCGCTTCGATGGACCAGTTCAACACCATGTGGGAAGGTGATATGAAGGGCGGTCTGCCTGTACTTTTCAACGTGATGGACAACCAGTACGCCATGGGTGGACAGACGCGCGGCGAAACCATGGGTTACGATATGGCCGCCCGTCTGGGTGCCGGCTTCAACACCGAATCGATGCACGCCGAACGTGTGGACGGTTACAATCCTCTGGCCGTTATCGATGCTTTCCGTCGCAAGAAAGCCCTGCTGCTCGACAAGAAGGGTCCCGCCCTCTTGGATGTGGTTACTTACCGTTACTCGGGTCACTCGCCTTCGGACCAGTCGTCTTACCGTACCAAGGAAGAGCTTGAATTGTGGCAGAAGGAAGACTGCATCCTGGCTTACGGTGAAAAGCTCAAGGCCGCCGGTCTGGCTACTGATGCCGATTTGCAGGCTATGCAGGACGAAGTCAAGGCCAATATGTTCGACATGTACCAGTTGGCCATCGACGACAAACTTTCTCCTCGTATGGACCTTGTCAACAACAGCGAAATGCTGGGCGACATGATGTTCTCCAACGGCAGTGTCGATGCTATGAGTGCTGCCAAGCCTGATGTATATTTGCCCAAGGAGGAATGTCCCCGTGTGAAGAAAATTGCTGCCAAGACTCGTTACTACAAGGATGCCGAAGGCAAACCCGTCAGCAAGATGAAGATGTTCAACATCAAGGACGGTATCTTCGAGGCCATTATCGACCGTTTCTACAAGGATGCTTCTCTGGTGGCTTACGGTGAAGAGAACCGTGAATGGGGCGGCGCTTTTGCCGTTTATCAGGGCATGACCGAAACCTTGCCTCCTCATCGTCTGTTCAACGCACCCATTGCCGAGGCTGCCATTATCGGTACGGCTATCGGTTACGCTATGTGCGGTGGCCGTGTTATCCCCGAAATCATGTATTGCGACTTCCTCGGATGCTGCGGCGACGAAATCTTCAACCAGCTGCCCAAGTGGCAGGCTATGTCGGGCAATATCCTGAAGATGCCGGTAGTGGTTCGTGTTTCGGTGGGTTCTAAATATGGTGCACAGCACTCGCAAGACTGGACCAGCCTTTGCGCCCATATCCCCGGTTTGAAGGTGGTATTCCCCGTTACGCCTTACGATGCCAAGGGCTTGATGAACAGCGCTCTGCAAGGTACCGACCCTGTTATTTTCTTCGAAAGCCAGCGTATTTACGATAAGGGCGAGGAATTCCATACCGAAGGTGTTCCGGCTGAATATTACGAAATTCCTATCGGTGAACCCGATGTCAAGCGTGTGGGTAAGGATGTTACCTTCCTCACTATCGGTGCTACGCTGTACCGTGCTTTGCAGGCTGCCGATATGCTCAAGGAAAGATACAATCTCGAGGCCGAAGTTATCGATGCCCGCTCTATGGTGCCTTTCAACTACGACAAGGTTATCGAGTCTGTCAAGAAGACCGGCCGTATCATCATTGCCGGCGATGCCACGGCTCGCGGTTCATTCCTGAACGACCTGGCTGCCAACATCAGCGACTTCTGCTTCGACTATCTGGACGCTGCTCCTGTGGTGCTTGGTTCACGCAACTGGATTACGCCTTGCCACGAACTGGAAGAAGCCTTCTTCCCGCAGCCCATCTGGTTCCTCGATGCTATCCACGAAAAGATGATGCCGCTTAAGGACTATGTTCCCACTGCCAACCTTACTTGCGCCCAGCAGGTTATCCGCGCCAAGAAGGGTGTCTAAAGCGGCGGTTTATGGAAACAGTAAAAGTTAACGCACATCTGCATACGCCTTATTCGTTCAGTGCTTTCTCTGATATAGACCAAGCGCTGGACAAGGCGCTTGCCGAAGGTGTCAAGGTGGTGGGAATCAACGATTTCTATTCTACCGAAGGTTACGAAGCTTGGAATGAGGGCTGCCGCAAACGTCATCTGTATCCACTGTTCAACATTGAGTTCATCTCTTTGAACCAGGAAGACCAGAAGGCCGGAATGCGTGTGAACGACCCCGGTAATCCCGGCCGTACGTACTTGAGTGGCAAGGGTTTGCGCTGTCCCATGATGCTGGCTGAACCTTTTGCTACGCAATTGGCCGACGTGCGTCGCGAAGCCAATGCCCAAGTACAGGCCATGTGTGCCAAACTCAATGAGCATCTGGCTGCCAACGCTGCCGGTTTTCAATTGGACTACCAGTGGATTTGCGACACGCTCACCAAGGGAAGTATCCGCGAGCGTCATCTGGCCAAGGCTTTGCGAATGAAGGTTTACGAACACACATCGTCGCCCGTGGAGGCCAAGGCTTTGCTCGAAAAACTTTTTGGCGGCAAAGCTTTGAAGGCTGATATCGCCAACCAGGCCGCTGTCGAGAACGAAATCCGCAGCAATCTGCTCAAGGCCGGCGGTGCCGCTTTTGTACCCGAAGACCCCAAGGCTTTCCTGCCCATGCAGACCGTTTGCGACATCATTTTGGCTGCCGGCGGTATTCCCACTTATCCTTTCCTGGCCGATGATGCCAAGGGTGGCTATACCGATTTCGAGGGCGATTTGGAACGCGTGGCCAAGGTGTTGCGCGAAAGAGGTTTCTATTCGGTGGAATTCATTACCACCCGCAACGATGTTGCCTTGCTCGAGAAATATGCCTCCTACCTGCACGATGCTGGTTTCGTGGTGACTTTGGGCAGCGAACACAATACTCCGGCCATGGAACCGGTGGGACTTTTTGCCCGTGGCGGTGTGCCCCTTAGCGAGCGTCTGCTGCAGATTAATTACCAAGGCGCCTGTGTGGTAGCCGCCCATCAACATCTGGTACGTCAAGGCCTGACAGGTTATGTCGATGCTAAGGGTGTGGCTGCTGTGGACAAACGCGATGAATATATTGCTCTTGGAGCACAATTAATTGCAAGTGTATGAACGGAATACAAGATTTGATAGAGATTTCCCAATTTTACGGGAAAGATAGCCGCTTTGTCATTGCCGGCGGTGGCAATACATCGTACAAGACGGCCGACAAGCTGTGGGTGAAGGCCTCGGGCCATGCTCTGGCTACCATCACCGAAGACGGTTTTGCCCAGCTTGACCGTCAGAAATTACAAGTGCTGTCGGAAAAACAGTACAGCGATGATGCCGCCCTGCGCGAAGAACAGGTCAAGAACGATTTGGCCGCGGCTTGCATTACCAAGGGCCGCCGTCCTTCGGTGGAAACCTCCATGCACAATGTCATCAACTATGCCTATGTGGTGCATTTGCATCCCACGGCGGTGAATGGCCTCATGTGCGCGCAGCAAGCCGAAAGCGAGCTTAAGCGTCTTTTCGGTGAGAAGGCTTTGTTTATCCCGTATACCGATCCGGGTTACGTCCTTTTCAAGAAGGTGGAAGATGCCATCAAGGCTCATCGCGCCGCTTATGGAGAGGATGCTTCGGTTATTTGGTTGCAGAACCATGGTATTTTCGTGGCTGCCGACAGCATTGCCCACATCAAGGCCCAATACGATGCCATCTTCTCGGCTTTGGAGCAGAAGCCCCTTGTTATCGAGCCCCGCGACACCTGTCCCTGCACGGAAAAGGTGCTGCCCGCGCTGCGTATGATGCTTTGCAACGAGGCTGTGAAACTCTCGGGCCAGAGCGCCTGTGGTATCCGCAACCCCTATGCGGGCAACAATCTGAAGGTGCTGAAGGTGCGCAAGAACTCTCTGGTGAAGTCGTTCTACGACAGTGCCGAAGCATTTGCCAAGATAAGCCGTCCCTTCACGCCCGATGCCATCGTTTACTGCAAGTCGAATTACTTGTATTTCGACGCTGATGAACCTGAAGCTGTATTGGACCAGGCTCAGGAGGCTATTCCAGCCTTCGTGGCCAAGTTCGGCTATCTGCCCAAGGTGCTGCTCATCAAGGGCATAGGTTTGGTGGCCGTGGGCGACAATGCTGCCCAGTGCGACATCATTTTGGATGTTTACGAAGATGCCATGAAGATTGCGGCTGTGTCCGAAAACTTTGGCGGTCCTCATCCTATGACCCAGGCACAAATTGATTTTATCGACAATTGGGAGGTGGAGAACTATCGTCGTAGCGTGGCTGCCGGTGGTGCTGCCGGCCGTGCCGAAAACAAGACCATCGTGGTGACAGGTGCTGCCCAAGGCTTCGGCGAAGGCATTGCCCGCTGCCTGCTCATGGAAGGTGCCAATATCGTGGTGGCCGACTTGAACGAAACGGTGGGACAGGCTACGGTAGACCGCTTCAACGCCATGGCCAAGAGCAACCGCGCCATCTTTGTCAAGACCAATGTATCGGATATTCCCAGCCTCGAGAATCTGGTGCATCAGAGCGTTTGCCAGTTCGGTGCCATCGATGCCTTTATCAGCAATGCCGGTGTTTTGCGTGCCGGTGGCCTGGAAGACATGACTCCCGAGAACTTCGAGTTTGTCACCAAAATCAACTACTACGCCTATTTCTATTGCGCCAAGGTGGTAAGCCGTGTGATGAAGCTGCAGACCAAATATGCCGGCGAAGATTATTTTGCCGATATTATCCAAGTAAACTCCAAGTCGGGCCTGCGCGGTAGCAAGGCTAATTTCGCCTATGCCGGCGGCAAGTTCGGCGGTATCGGTCTGACGCAGTCGTTTGCTTTGGAACTGGCTCCTTTCCGCGTGAAGGTGAACAGCATCTGCCCGGGCAACTTCTACGACGGTCCGCTATGGAGCAATCCCGAAAACGGTCTGTTCGTGCAGTATCTGAAGGCCGGCAAGGTGCCGGGTGCCAAGACAGTAGAAGATGTCAAGGCTTTCTATCTGGCCCAGGTACCCATGCGCAAGGGCTGCGCTCCCGAGGATGTTTGCAAGGGTGCGCTTTACCTGATGGAGCAGCTTGGCGAAACGGGTCAGGCTTTGCCCATTACCGGCGGTCAGGTGATGCTAAGCTAAGCGTTTGACGCTATACAACGACAGAATCCCGGATACCCGACAACAAGGGCTTCCGGGATTTTGTTTCTTCTCTCAAAAAAACGAATCTGAGTCGGGATATTTTTACAGATTGGTAAAAAAATTTGCAGAAGTCGGAAATCTGCCTTTTCTTTGCGGGGTAAAACCTATTCTATCACTTCAAAACCCATTTGCCTATAAGTTCCACTTTACTCTTTGAACCTTATACAAAAGAGAAATGGATACGATGTTTCGTAAAACCGACGAGTCGTTGGTTGAAATGTTTGCAAATGGTAACAACCAAGCTTTCGATATATTGTTGGAACGTTACAAGGACAGTGTGTATCGTTACATATTGCTTATTGTGCGTAATCGCGAAATGGCCGAGGATATCTTTCAGGAAACCTTTATGCGTGCCATTATGACCATCAAGCAGGGACGCTATAGCGAAACAGGCAAGTTCTCGGCCTGGATTTGCCGCATCGCCCGCAACCAGATTGTCGACATCTACCGTCGCGAACGCAGCGAGAAGACTGTTTCCAACGATGAATACGAAGACCAGGATCTCTTCAACGATGCCCGTCTGTGCGAAGAGAATATCGAAGACAAACTGGTGCGCGAGCAAGTACTCAACGACGTGAACAGCCTGATGCTGCATCTGCCACGCGAACAGCGCGAAGTGGTGCAAATGCGTTATTATCAAGACCTTTCGTTCAAGGAAATTGCACAGATTACGGGTGTCAGCATTAACACGGCACTGGGCCGCATGCGTTATGCCGTGATGAACATGCGTCGTATGGCGCAGGAAAAGGACTTGCTTTTGGCAGTGTAGATTCCTCCGTCGGAGTGGATATATTTTTTCCGCTCGCGGTACAATATTTACAGAAGTTCCTCGTTTCTACTTATGAAGTGAGGAATTTTTTTTTACAGCTTAATGTAGAATGCCTATGAACAAAACGTCTACTCCTAAAGAAAAAGCCGTGTCGGCCAACAAGAAAAATCAGACAAACATAGGACCGAGCGCATCGAGCTTGGAATTTTTACGTATCTTCGCACGATTGTACGAACCGGATGCCGCTTTGCAGGTCAAGGCGCAGACTTGGCTCAACTGAAAATGTGTAATATACGGTAAAATAGCTTCTTACTATGAGAATGGTTGCCCCTTCTTTGCTGTCGGCTAACTTCAAGAATTTGCAGGCCGATATCGACATGATTAACCGCAGTGAGGCCGATTGGCTGCACTTGGACGTTATGGACGGGGTGTTCGTTCCCAATATTTCCTTCGGTTTTCCGGTGTTGAGTCAGGTGGCCGAAATTTGCCAAAAACCTTTGGATGTGCATTTGATGATAGTGCAACCCGAAAAATTCATCAAGGAGGTGAAGGCTTTGGGTGCATATATGATGAATGTGCATTATGAAGCCTGTCGCCATCTGCACCGGGTGCTGACGGAAATCCATCAGGCAGGCATGAAGGCCGGTGTGACGCTGAATCCCAGCACACCCGTGTCGGTACTCGAAGACGTGATTGCCGATATAGACTTGGTGTTGGTTATGTCGGTGAACCCGGGCTTCGGCGGACAGCCTTTTATCGAAAACACTTACGCCAAGGTGGCGCGTCTGCGGGAACTCATCGAGCGACACCACAGCCCCGCGCTTATCGAGGTTGACGGCGGCGTGACGCTGAAGAACGCGCAGTCGCTGTACGAGGCCGGGGTGGATGTGCTGGTGTCGGGCAGCACGGTCTTCAAGAGTCCCGACCCTGAAAAAACCATTCGCCAGTTGCTGGGACGGGAATAATTTCCCCGCTTTCAAAAAACACGATGAAATACCATAAAACACTGAAACACACCATGAAAACATGCCTCTTGTACGCTATCCTTTTGTCAGATTGGCCTTGGCCATAATGGCTGGCCGCCTGCTGTATGACGCTTGTCCACCCGCTGGACACCGCTATATTTTCTGGTTATTTCCTTTGGGACTGCTGCTCTTGCCGCTGCTGAGGCTGTGCCTGCGACGACGGGCCTGGCTGTGGCGTCGCTATGCCCAGACGCTATTGCTGGTGATGGCTGCGCTGATGTATGTGTCGGTATTGGCCTGGCCCGAGGCGGGGCTGGCGAGCCGTCCGCCGGCCGTGGATTTCCACGGCCCGGCGGACGGCCCCTACGCACTGCTCGTTGTGCGGCAGCCGGTGGAAAAGCCCAAGTCTTACCAAGTTCAAACCGAGTTTTTGCTCACTGAATCTTTGGACAAGCCCCGCCTGGGCCAGGCCGACAAGATGCAGCTATATTTGCCCAAAGACAGCTTGTCCTCCGCCCTTAAGACTGGCGATGTGCTACTGCTACGCTGTCGTCCGGACAGCCTGCAGGCCGACTTGCCCTATCACCGTTATTTGCAGCGGCAGGGCTTTGTGGCAACGGCCTATGTGCGCGCCGGTCAGTGGAGCAAGGCCGCGGTCCAGGCGCGCCTGGGGCTCAGGCGCGCCATGGACGCGGCCCGCTCTTTTCTGATACAGCGCTACCGCAATGCCGGTCTGCAGGGCGAGCCATTGGCCTTGATTTCTGCCTTGTGTCTGGGCGACAAAACCTATTTGGACAAAGACCAGAAAAATATGTATGCAGCGGCCGGTGTATCCCATATTCTGGCCGTGAGCGGCATGCACGTAGGAATGCTCTGCCAGTTCCTGGGGCTGCTGCTTTTCTGGATGCGTGGCAGCCGCAGCCTATGCAGGCTGCGGCAACTCTTGCTCATCGTGCTACTTTGGGGTTTCGCTTGCCTGACGGGGCTGTCGGCCTCGGTGCTGAGAGCGGTCATCATGTTCAGTGTGTCGGCCTTCGCCCTATGCATCGGGCGCAAGTCCTATACTTGGAACGCCCTGGCTTTTGCCGCTTGCCTGATGCTGTTGGTCTGCCCTTCGTATTGGCAGGACGTGAGCTTCCAGTTGAGCTTCTTGGCGGTGGCCTCCATTTTGGCCTGTCAGCCTTATTTTCAGCGCCATGCCGGCCTGGGTGCCGATTCCGGTCTGCAGGCTATGATGGTGGGTAACGTCAATGCAGCCGGGGTGGGGCAGAAGAGTCCCTGGTGGCGACAGTTGTGGCAATATCCCAAAGAACTGCTCTGCCTTTCGCTGTCGGCCCAGATAGGGACGGCCCCGCTGTCGGTCTATTACTTCCATCAGTTCTCCAACTGCTTTTGGCTGAGCAATCTTCTGCTGGTACCACTGGCTACGGTGCTTACCTATTTGGGTGTCAGCTTGTTGCTTCTGGCCGATGTCCCTTTGTTGTCGCAGGTGCTGGCCTCGGTGCTCGACTTCTGTCTGCAATGCTTTATCGACATTTCCGCCTGGTTGACGCGTTTGCCCTTGGCCCTAAGCGAGAACCTCTATCCTTCGGCTATCGAAGTGGCCTTGGTCTACCTTTTGCTACTGGTATTGCTGCAGGCTTCGCAGTGGGGCCGTCTGCATTACTGGATAGATTATCGCCTGAAACGTCGGGAATCCAAAAAATAAATGTACCTTTGCCACTTGCCTTAAACAATGAATTATGATTTCCAAAATCATCGAAGAAAGTCTCATTCAGAAGGTTAACCACTTGGTCAACGAGGCTGCCCACATCGTTATCGTGGCCCACGAGAATCCCGATGGCGATGCCATAGGTTCTTCGCTGGGTATGATGCATTTCTTGCAAGCCTACGGCAAAGAAGATGTCAAGGTGCTCATTCCCAATGAAATACCGCATAATCTTACTTGGATGCCCGGTGCAGACCGGATATTCGTCTACACCTTGCAGGCGGAATCTTGCAAAAGAGTGCTGCAGGAGGCCGACCTCATACTCTTCCTCGATTTGAATGCTATAGAACGGACGGGTAAGATGGCTGAACTTTTCAAAGGATTGTCGGCCCAACGCGTCTTGATAGACCATCATGAATTCCCGCAGCCTTTCGCGCCAGTCACCCTGTCGTATCCCAACATCGCTTCCACTTCCGAGCTGGTGTTCCGCTACATCTGCCGTTCGAGTTGCCTCGATTACCTTAACGAGGAAGCTGCCGTTTGCATCTATACGGGCATGATGACCGACACGGGCAATTTCGCCTACAACTCCAATCAGCCCGATATGTACATCATCGTGCATTATCTTTTGCTAAAAGGGGTGGACAAGGATGACGTTTACCGCAAGGTCTTCTATGCCTACAGCGAAGACCGTCTGCGCATGTCGGGCTATATCCTCTACAAGGCCATGGAAATTCTGCCTGAATACCATGCGGCTGTCACGGCCATCAGCAAGCGCCGCCTGGCCAGCTTCAATTACCGGCCGGGCGATACGGAGAACATCGTGAACATGCCTCTCCAAATCGAAGGTGTTAAAATATCCATCTTCCTGCGCGAAGACAATCCCATCCGCATATCTTTCCGTTCTATAGGCGATATTCCTGTCAATCGTTTGGCCAACAACCTGTTCGGCGGTGGCGGACATAAAAATGCCGCCGGTGCACGCTATCGGGGCAAACTCTCCGATGCTGTAGAGATAATAAAACAAGCGCTTCCGGCCTTTGTGGAGAGCTTGGAAAAATAGTAAACATCCATCAATGATAATCCCCAACCGAAGATGAAACGAACTCTCAAGACAATCTTTCTGGCAATCGCGCTGCTGGTAATGCTCTCGTTTGCCGCCTGCAGCAAGTACAAGACCTATGCCCAGCAGCTGGAGGAAATGGAAGAATATATCGAGGCCTTCTTTGCTCATCACGAATATGTTGTGACGGAAACTTTGCCCCAGCAGGTGCCTTGGCTCGATGCCGAAGGTCATCGCCTATTCTACAAGACCGAATCTGGCATCTATATCCATGTGGTCGATACAGGACTGCAGGCCGGCAATACCAAGGCCGGACAGGTGGTGCTGGTGCGCTATACAGAAATGAGCATCAAGGGCGATTCGGTGACTTACAGCAATATGAACAGTTCCTACGAACCGGTGGAGATTTGCTACGGCACTGTCGATACCGGTGGCCAAAGTTCCTATTATTGGGGCGATTGTCAGGCTTGGCACGAAGCGCTTACCTACGTTGGCGACTACGGTCATGTTATGCTGGTGGCTCCCACCGATATGGGCATGCCTATCTACAACAACAGCCAGTCGGAATTGTTGGCGCATTATTATGAATTGAAATTTACCTTCTGGAAATAATATCGTTATGAATCAGTTGATTAAATCTATCTCCGGTATACGCGGGGTGGTTGGAGGTCCGGTCGACAATAGCCTCAATCCCTTCAACATCACGCGCTTTACGGCTGCTTACGCCCGCTGGATACGCAGCCATTCCACCCGTGGCTCCAACCGTATTGTGGTGGGCCGCGATGCCCGAATTTCGGGCGAAATGGTGTTCCAATTGGTGTCCGGTACCTTGATGGGTATGGGCTTTGACGTTCTTGACATCGGTCTGGCTACGACTCCTACCACCGAACTTGCCGTTACCATGACGGGGAGTGACGGCGGTATCATCATCACTGCCAGCCATAATCCCAAACAGTGGAATGCGTTGAAGCTACTCAACCAAGATGGTGAGTTCTTTGACAAGGCTGCCGGTCAATATGTGATAGAAACGGCCGAGAAGGAAGATTTTCAGTTTGCCGGTGTCGATAAACTGGGCCATTTGCAGCATGCCGATTTTACGCAAAAGCATATCGATGCGGTGCTGGCCCTCGATTTGGTAGACCGTGAAGCTATCGCTAAGGCCGATTTTCGTGTGGCCGTGGATTGTGTCAACTCGGTTGGCGGTATCGTTATTCCCCGTTTACTTGAAGCACTTGGCGTGAAGCATATCGTGGCTTTGAACTGCACGCCCAACGGCATATTCCCGCATAATCCCGAACCCCTGCCTCAGCATCTGACTGAAATCTCAGAACTGCTCAAACAAGGCAAGGCCGACCTGGGCGTGGTGGTAGACCCCGATGTAGACCGTTTGGCGTTGGTGTGCGAAAACGGCGAGATGTTCGGCGAAGAATATACGCTGGTTTCCTGTGCCGACTACGTTCTGAGTAAGACACCGGGCAATACGGTGTCCAACCTCAGTTCCACCCGCGCCCTGCGTGATGTTACTTTGGCGCACGGCGGCAGCTACGAAGCTTCTGCCGTTGGGGAACTTAATGTGGTGACACTTATGAAAGCCAAGCATGCCGTGATTGGCGGCGAAGGCAATGGCGGTGTCATCTATCCCGCTTCACACTATGGCCGCGATGCACTGGTAGGTGTCGCTCTTTTCTTGTCTCATCTGGCGCACAAAGGCTGCAAGGTGAGCGAGTTGCGCGCCCAGTATCCCGCCTATTTTATGGACAAGCAGCGTCTTGACCTGACACCCGAAATGAAGCTTCCTGTCATTTTCGATGCCCTGAAAGCCCGATTCCAGCTGGGCGCACAGGCTTTTAACTCAGTAGTTGAGCGCGTTACCGACATCGACGGTGTCAAGATTGACTTTTCCGACAAGTGGGTGCATGTGCGCGGTTCGAATACCGAGCCCATTGCGCGCATCTATACCGAAGCCGCTACGCCTGAGGAGGCGCACAACCTTGCTGAAGAAATCAAGGCTTGGGTGCTGAGTAATCTGTAACTTGCCTTTGCATTGGACAAAAAAAGAGGCTGTGCCAAGCGGTACAGCCTCTTTTGTTTATGTGTTGACGGGGATTCCCTTGCGGAAGTTCCTGTAGGTTAGTCCTGAGAAGGAACTACAGAAACATAGGAGCGGTCGTCTTTCTTGCGACGGAAAGTAACGACACCGTCTACCAATGCGTAAAGCGTATGATCTTTGCCAAGGCCTACGTTTTCACCGGGATGATGAACGGTACCACGCTGACGCACCAAAATGTTGCCAGCCTTAGCTACTTGGCCACCAAAAACCTTAACGCCCAATCTCTTGCTTTCAGATTCACGGCCGTTCTTAGAACTACCTACACCTTTCTTATGTGCCATAGTTGTATAATTTTATTAAGCCAATACTATTTCGTTAACTTTAATCTGAGAAAGATACTGACGGTGACCGTTCAGCTTTCTATAGCCTTTTCTTCTTTTCTTGTGGAAAACCAATACCTTGTCGTCCTTCAAGTGAGAAAGAACTTCGGCTTTTACCTTGGCACCTTCGATGCAAGGAGTACCAACGTTCACTTTGCCATCGTTGTCGATGAGCAATACTTTGTCAAATTCAACCACAGAACCCTGTTCTGCTTCCAGGCGATGTACATACAGTTTCTGGCCTGCTTCTGCCTTGAACTGCTGTCCCGCAATTTCTACAATTGCATACATGTTATAGAACTTATTAAGTTAGGCGGTAAGGTGGGATGTTCCAACGTTGAACAGTGCCTCTTGCAAAACCTTTTCCGAAATGGACTGCAAAGGTAATGCCTTTTTTTGAAAAGGCAAATGTTTTTGCCGGGTTTTTCCTGAGCCTCGTCAGGACTTGGCGATTTCGGCCAGATAGCGCTCGGCTTCGAGGGCAGCCTTGCAACCTGAGGCAGCCGCTGTGATGGCTTGACGGTAAAGCGGGTCGGCTACATCGCCGGCGGCAAAGATGCCCGGCAATTTGGTACGCGGAGTGGCCCCGTCGGTGATGATATAGCCTTGCGCATCGGTGTCGAGATAGTCGGCGAAGACCTTGGAGTGGGGCGTGTGGCCGATGGCCAGGAAAAATCCGTCGATGGCAATGTCAACTTTTTCTTCATCGGGCTTGCCGCGACGCTTCACCAAGTGCGCGCCTTCTACGCCGTTGTCGCCGAACAGACCCAGGGTTTCGTGTTCAAAGAGAATCTGGATATTGGGCGTGTCCAGCACGCGCTGCTGCATGATTTTGGAGGCGCGAAGCTCGTTGCGGCGTACTATCATGTACACCTGTTTGGCCAGGCCGGCCAGATAGGAGGCTTCTTCGCAGGCAGTGTCACCGCCACCCACCACGGCCACATTCTTGCGGCGGTAGAAGAACCCATCGCAGGTGGCGCAGGCCGAAACGCCCATGCCGG
This sequence comes from bacterium, assembly GCA_963617485.1. Classification (GTDB taxonomy): domain Bacteria; phylum Bacteroidota; class Bacteroidia; order Bacteroidales; family UBA1402; genus UBA1757. Next base: position 93,413 of record CAVEPA010000003.1, read on the forward strand.
CATATTTTTGCTCATCGGGCAGGCCCAAGTATTTGGCCGAGGCACCGGTAGCGACAATCACCGTATCGGCTTCGATTTCCTGGCTGTCGTCTATCCACAGACGATAGGGCCGTTGCGAAAAATCAACCTTGGTGACAATGCCCGCACGCATTTCACAATGGAAACGCGAGGCTTGGGCGCGCAAATCGTCCATCAGTTGGCTGCCGGCTACACCTTGCGGATAGCCGGGAAAGTTTTCTATTTCGGTGGTGGTGATAAGTTGGCCGCCCTGTTGGATGCCTTCGTAGAGCACGGGTTGCAGATTGGCGCGTCCGGCATAGATACCGGCGGTGTAGCCGGCAGGGCCGGAGCCTATGATAAGGCAACGGATATGTTCCATAAATCAACGTAAGTCTATGACCTCAACTTGCGGATAGTTTTGCTGGGGAAACAGAAAATGACTGTCCGGAAAGTTTTGGTCGGTTTGATATTGAGTGATGCGAATGTCGGATGTGCTGCGGTTGCTGTTGACAACGCGCAGGGCAACGGTCTGCCAGGTGCTCTTGTCGAAGTAGACCTGAATTTCCTGAATATCAGCATCCTTGTCGGCGGGGCGCATACTGACACCTTTGAGGCTCTGCTTGCCGATGGTTTTGTCCTTGAGCAGGCTGCATTGCCAGCCGCGCTGGTAGAGCATGAACACCTTTACGGGATTGAGCATGAGCAGTTCCTCGTCGCTGGGCCTGCTGAGGTTCACTTCTTGCAGATTGTCGAGATAGGTCCACAGGTCGCGGCCATCGAACCAAGCCTTCATTTCATCGGGTACTTCGAGCAGAAAACGCGCGTCTTGCAGGTCGATGCTGCCTTCGCTTTCATTGAGCTCTTGGCCTTCGACATCGGTGCTGCGGATGCTGAACTGCGCCCTGACACCGTGGCTGCCGGCATAGGCGGCCGAGGCCTTTTGCAGGATGTCGGTGGCGGTGTTCTGCGCATGGAGGCCGAGGCCGCCCAGGCAGCAAGCCAGACAGAATACGCTTAGGGTAAAGACGAAGTTACTTCTCATAAGCTGTTGAGTATTTGGTCCAGATAGGCTTCGGTGTCCACCAGCACTTGGCGCGGCTTGCTGCCTTCGGCCGGACCGACGATGCCGGCAGCCTCCAACTGGTCCATGATGCGGCCGGCACGGTTGTAGCCCAGGCCCAGCTTGCGTTGCAAGTAAGAGGTGGAGCCTTGCTGGGTGGTGACAATCATGCGGGCGGCCTGATCGAAGAAGGGGTCGCGTGCGCTCAAATCGGCTTTGCTGCCTCCCGAGTCGCCGTTGCCGCCTTCGGGCGTGTATTCGGGCAGTGCGAAGGCCGACATATAACCGCGTTGCTCGCCGATGAAGTTAACGATGCCTTCCACTTCGGGCGTATCGACAAAGGCGCACTGGATACGGGTCAGCTCGCTGCCCGAGAGGAACAAGGCATCGCCCTTGCCCACCAGTTGCTGGGCACCGGTCTGGTCGAGAATGGTGCGCGAGTCGGTAACCGAGGCCACGCGGAACGACAGACGGGCCGGGAAGTTGGCCTTGATGGTACCCGTAATGATATTGGTGGTAGGACGCTGCGTGGCAATAACCATGTGCATACCCACGGCGCGCGCTTTTTGGGCTATACGGGCAATCGGCATTTCAATCTCTTTGCCGGCCGTCATGATAAGGTCGCCGAACTCGTCGATGATGATGACGATGTAGGGCAGGAAATGATGGCCTTTCTCTGGATTGAGCTTGCGCAGCTTGAACTTTTCGTTGTATTCCTTGATATTGCGGCATTTGGCCTTGCTCAGCAGGTCGTAGCGCTCGTCCATCTCGATACAGAGCGAGTTGAGCGTTATCTTCACCTTTTCGGAATCAGTGATGATAGCCGGGTCGTCGCCCGGAACCTTGGCCAGATAATGCTTTTCGATATTGGCGTAGATGCTGAATTCCACCATTTTGGGGTCCACCAGCACAATCTTGAGTTCGGCCGGATGCTTCTTGTAAAGCAAGGAAGTGATGATGGCGTTCAGACCTACCGACTTGCCTTGTCCGGTGGCACCGGCTACCAGCAGGTGAGGCATTTTGCACAGGTCGAAACAGAACACCTCGTTCATAATGGTCTTGCCCAGCACGATAGGCAGGTCGTACTTGCTTTCCTGAAATTTTCTGGACTGGATAAGACCGCGCATGGAAACGATGCTCGGGTCGCGGCGCGGCACTTCGATACCGATAGTGCCCTTGCCGGGAATAGGCGCGATGATACGGATGCCCAGGGCGGCCAGACTCAAGGCGATATCGTTCTCGAGGTTGCGTATCTTGGCGATGCGTACGCCGGCGGCGGGCACCACTTCGTAAAGCGTAACGGTAGGGCCGACGGTGGCATGGATACTCTGTATACTGATGCCGAAATTGGAGAGCACCTCGATAATTTTGTTCTGGTTCTCCTTCTGCTCTTCATGGTTGATGACGGGGTTGCTGTCGCCATAGTCCTTGAGCAGGTTGGCCGGCGGGTTCTTGAAGCTGTGGAGGTCGGCCTTGGGGTCGTATTCGCCAAGTTCGGCCAGCGCATCGTATTCACCCTTGATGCTTGGGGCAAGCGAGGTGCTGTCCTCCGTCTTGTCGGCCACGTCTTCGGCCTTGGCCACTTCTACGCTGAAAGTAATGTCGGAATTGTCAACCTTTTCGGGAATGTATGTGTCGTCCTCCTGAGGAAGGTCTTCATCTTCAGGTTCTTGGGCTTCTTCGGAAGATGGATGCTCGGTTTCGTCATCTTGGAACTCATCATCTTCTTGTGACTCAACATCGTTTTCATCGTTGTCTTCATCTTCATCTTCATCTTCATCAAAGAGAATGTCCTTGGCCTTTTTGATTTTGGGGGAGAAGTTGGCAAACTGCAGGCCTTTGCGGATGAAATCCATGGTGCTCTGGAAGGCGAAAATCAAGAAAACCAATAGACTGAAAACCAATACGATAATAGTGCCGGGTATGCCTATCTGCACATTGAGCCATTGGCTGATATGATAGCCGTGTGCGCCGCCCAGAAACAGCAGATTGTCTTGTCCGGCAAAAATAAAGCCAAAGAAAACCGAAAGCCAGATAAAGAGGAAGGCGCAGTAAACGAAGCTTTTGCCCAGTTTGCGCACGCGTACATGCATAAGTCTGAGGCCGGCGATAATGCCGAAAAATGCCAGCAGTAGAGAGGAAATGCCGAACCATTTGTTCATGATGATATTCGACAGCCAAGCGCCGAAGGCTCCGTTCCAGTTGTGCACATCACCTTCCTTCAGGCTGCCCAATTGCGAGAAGCTTAGATTGCCCACAACGCTTTGGTCGGCTTTGCCCGTAAAGAAGAACGAAACAAGCAGTATGCACAGGTACAGCATCAGCAATACCAGCATCAGGCCGATGATAAAGAAGACCTTTTCGTTTTGCGATATTGTTTTGAGATGGTTGAGATAATCCATCACTTTTTGCCGTACCGATGGTTGGGGGGCTTGTTTCTTGGGCTTGCTCATTTCCTTACAAATAGATGACAAAAATACTGCAAGACTGTCGCATTGACAAATCAAATTCTTACCTTTGCGGCCGTATTTGAAGCCGTTATGTCAGATTTCGCACCCACCATCGACAAAGAAACTTTGCAAGCCTTGCCACAGGCTCATTTTCCAGGTAAAATCGTCTTGTTGAAGGCCGAGGACATCAGTCAGGAGCTGCAAGCAAGTATGCGCGCGGAAAAAATCTGGGGCTTCGATACGGAATCCAAACCCTCTTTCCAAAAAGGCACCAAGAACCGGGTGGCCTTGATACAGATGTCCAACAAGGATACCTGCTATCTTATCCGTCTAAACAAGGTTTTCCCCGAAGTGCTGCGCGATATTTTCAACGACCCCAATGTGTTGAAGGTTGGCCTCTCGTCGCGCGATGATTTCTTGCGTCTGCGTAGCATTTGCAAAGACCTCAATCCGCAGAATGTGGCTGAATTGCAGTCGATGGTGAAAGACTATGGCATACAGGAACTTAGCCTGCAGAAAGTCTATGCCATCGTCTTTGGTGAGCGTATGTCCAAGGCGCAGCGCTTGTCCAACTGGCAGGCCGAAGTACTGACGCAGGCCCAGCAGGAATATGCCGCTTTGGATGCTTGGTCGGTGCGCGAAATCTACCTGAAATTGCAGAGCGTCAAAGCTGTAGCAAATCTCTGACGATGCCGTCTGAAACGAAATAGGCTTCGGGGGCCAGCCTGAGGCTTGATTTTTCGTGTATAAGCTGTCCTTGGCCGATAAAGACCCGGGCCTGCTTCAGGCAGTAGTCACGGGTCTGCTGTCCGAAACGTCTTTGCAGGTCGTCAAGGTCGATGCCATCGCTCGTGCGCAGACGCGTGAGCAGGTAATCGTTGAAAATGTCCTGGGGGCTGAGCTGTTCTTCCTCGCGCTGGAAGTTGCCTTGAACATAGCTGCGGAGGTCGGCGGCGTTCCAGCGCCGCCGACCTCCGCCGTCGTAGCTGTGGGCGGAAGGACCGAGACCCAGATAGGGGCGGCCGTTCCAGTAGGATGAGTTGTGTCGGGATCGGCGGCCGGGCAGTGCAAAATTGGAAATCTCGTAATGCTCGTAGCCGGCCGCCTGCAGTTTGCGCACCAGAAGCGCGTACATGGTGGCGGCAAGGTCGTCGTCGCAGGCGGTCCAGCGGCCTCGTGCCAGGCTTTTGGCCAGCGGCACCTCGGGCTCCAGCGAGAGCATATAGGCCGAGATGTGCTGTACTCCCAGGGCCAGGGCCTGGTCGATGCTGGCCTCGAAACTGTCCAGACTCTGGTGGGGAAGGCCAAACATCAGGTCGATACTGATATTGTCGAAACCGGCTGCCTGCGCGCCCTGCACGGCGCGTCGGGCGGTCTGCGCATCGTGTCGTCTTCCGATAAAGGCCAATTCCTCGTCGTTGAAACTCTGTATGCCTATGCTCAGCCGGTTGAAGGGCAGGGCGCGCAGGCTCTCCAGATAGCTGTCGCTCAAGTCGTCGGGATTGGCTTCCAATGTGATTTCTTCGGCTTGGTCGAGCGGGTAATGGCTAGCGATGCCATCGAAGATGCGCCGGAAGTCCCGAGCCGCGAGCAGGCTGGGTGTGCCGCCGCCAAAGTAGACGGTGGCCAGGTGCCTGGCCACCGTCTCCGGCCTGGCGGCGGCACACCCCCAAAAAGACACCGTCTCGTCCAGCTCTCGCAACAGGGCGTCAAGGTAAGCTCGTTTTAGCTCGGGATGCGCGGCCAAGCTACGCGAATAAAAGTCGCAGTAGCCGCATTTGCGCTGGCAAAAGGGTACATGAATATATAGTCCGCAGGCTTGGCTAGGCATAAGAATCCGCAATTTTAACTATTGCTTGCTACGATTGGCCTGCGAAGGTATTTGTTTATTCACCAATATTAATTACCTTGCGACACTTTTTTGCAAAAATCAACTAACAACTTAACAACTAACATCAATAACAACTATGAAAACTTATCAAACCGGCGAAATCAGAAATATCGCCATCATTGGTAGCTCTGGCTCTGGAAAAACCACCCTCGCCGAAGCCATGCTTTTCGAGGGTGGAGTCATCAAACGCCGCGGTACGGTAGAAGCCAAGAACACCGTCTGCGACTATTCTCCTGTAGAACAGGAATATGGATACTCGGTATTCGCCACGCCCTTCTGCGTGGAATGGAACAACAAAAAGCTGAACATTATAGACTGCCCCGGTGCCGACGACTTCGTAGGTGGTGCTGTTACCGCCCTGAACGTTACCGAGGCAGCTGTCATTCTGGTCAATGGTCAGTCGGGTCTGGACGGCGGTACGATGAACGCCTTCCGCAACACCGAAATCTATAACAAACCCGCCATTTTCGGCATCAACCAGCTTGATAAGGACAAAGTCGATTTCGACGTGGTGTTCGAACAATTGCGCGAAGCCTACGGCAGCAAGGTTGTAAGAGTACAATATCCGGTGAATGCCGGCGAAAACTTCAATCAGGTTATTGACGTACTGCTGATGAAACGCTACACCTGGAAGCCCGAGGGCGGTGTTCCCACCATCGATGAGGTGCCTGCCGACCAGCTGGAAAAAGCCCAGGCCTTGCGTTCAGAACTGGTGGAAGCCGCTGCCGAATGCGATGATGCCATGCTGGAGAAGTTCTTCGAAGAAGGCGACCTTAGCGAAGATGAAATCCGCACCGGTATCCGTCAAGGTTTGCTCAACCGCACCATGTTCCCCGTTTTCTGCGTATGCGCCAACAAGGATATGGGCGTGCGCCGTCTCATGGAATTCTTGGGCAATGTTACACCTACTCCGCTGACTGCCAAGAGCCTCGTCAACACCGAAGGTCAGGAAGTTCCTTACGATGCTTCGGCTCCCGCACCCAGCATCTTCTTCTATAAGACCACCGTCGAACCGCATATCGGTGAAGTGAACTATTTCAAGGTGATTTCCGGTACGCTTCACGAAGGTGACGACCTTGTCAATGCCGACCGTGGCTCCAAAGAACGTGTGGCCCAGATTTTCGTGGCTGCAGGTTCCAACCGTATCCCTGTTACCGAACTGGTGGCCGGCGATTTGGGCGTTACCGTCAAGCTGAAAGATGTCAAGACGGGCAATACCCTCAACGGCAAGGGCGTAGACAACAAATTCAACTTCATCCAATATCCCGATCCCAAGTATCGTCGTGCCGTCAAGCCAGTCAACGAGGCCGATATGGAAAAGATGATGTCCATTCTGAACCGTCTGCATCTGGAAGATCCTACCTATATTATCGAACAGTCGCGCGAACTCAAGCAGACCATCCTGCACGGTCAGGGCGAGTTCCATCTGCGCACGCTCAAATGGACGGTAGAACGCATCGACAAGTTGCCCATCGAGTTTGACGAACCCAAGATTCCTTATCGTGAAACCATCACCAAGGCTGCCCGTGCCGATTATCGTCACAAGAAGCAGTCGGGCGGTTCGGGCCAGTTCGGCGAAGTACACCTTATTATAGAACCCTACACCGAAGGTATGCCTATGCCCGATACCTTCAAGTTCGGCAATCAGGAGTTCAAGATGAACGTGAAGGGTGTGGATGAATTCCCCTTGGAATGGGGCGGCAAGCTGGTATTTGTCAACAGTATTGTGGGCGGTGCCATCGATGCCAGATTTATCCCGGCCATCCAAAAGGGTATCATGCAGCGCATGGAACAAGGTCCTTTGACGGGTTCTTATGCCCGCGACATCCGCGTTATCGTTTACGACGGCAAGATGCACCCGGTAGACTCCAACGAAATCTCCTTTATGCTGGCCGGCCGTAACGCCTTCTCGCAAGCCTTTAAGGAAGCGGGTCCCAAGGTGCTTGAACCCATCTACGATGTGGAAGTGCTGGTTCCCGGCGACCGCATGGGAGATGTTATGAGCGACTTGCAGGGACGTCGTGCCATCATCATGGGTATGGAAAGCGAAAAAGGTATGCAGAAACTGGTGGCCAAGGTGCCTTTGAAGGAAATGTCCGACTATTCGACCTCTCTGAGCTCCATCTCGGGCGGTCGCGCATCCTTCACCATGAAGTTTGCTGCCTACGAACTGGTTCCCGCCGATGTTCAGGCTCAATTGCTGAAAGACTACGAAGCCCAGCAGCAGGACAAGGACTAATCACTTGTCTGGCTGCCTAAGCCGTCTATACGCCGAAACCCCCTCCCAGGTGCTTGTCGTCCCGACAAGTGCACGGGGAGGGGGTTTCCTCATTATATAACAACTTTATTATCTGCTGTCTGTCCGCATTGGGCAAAAGCTTGCCGTTTACACTTGTTTCCATCCCCATGGAAACAGTCCCATTACCTGTAAACCGACCACTGCCCGGTATGCGCCTTTTCAGCTTGCGATTGTTTTACGCCTGCAAATTTAGACCGCCCACCAACTCCCGGCAATACCGAGAAATGGGTATTTCGAATCGACTCCATAGATGCCATCAACTGTTAATTTATCAAAAATCAATATGAAATGTTAAAATTGGGGCTTACATTTGCGAATCTATGCGAAAAACGACGGTCTGGTGGTTGATTTCTATCTTGGTAGTGCTCTTTTTTGCCTTGATAGGAGTGGAGATTTCATATATGAGGTCTCTGGTGAACATCCATACCCACGACTTTGATGAAGCTGTACACAAAAGCCTGGGCCGTGTGTCGTTCATGCTCGAAAGCGATGAGGCCGAACGTTACCTCAATATCGAACTCGAGGAACGAGAGCGTAATATGCTTGCGTCGCAAGATTCCAGCCGACGTCCAAGACCCGGCCCTGAACTAGAGCAAGTGATGGGCAGCGAAGAACTGAAAGAAAAGTTCCTGCGCCAGAAAAACCTAATTAACGATGTGGTGCTGAGGCTGATGCATCGGGCCAGCATCAAGCCCTTGGAGCAACGTATCGATTTTGCCCAATTGCAGTACGACCTCGATTCCGAATTGGAAATGCAGGGCCTTTCGGACATCCCCTACCATTATGTGCTGGAGGACAAGAACGGTTTTGTGGTGTATATCAGCGAGAATTTCGAGGCTTATTACGATGGCTTCGACCAGTTCCAGTATCGGCAGGACCTCTTTATGAACGACCCTGGCACTCGTTTTGCCTCGCTATGCGTTTGGTTCCCCACGCGCGACCAGTACCGCCACGTGTCCATGGGCATTTTCGTGCCCATCATCTTTTTCAGCCTCTGTCTGATGGCGATGACTATTGTGCTGGTTATCAACTTCCTGCGCCAGAAGAGCTATGCCGACATGAAGAGCGATTTTATCAGCAATATGACCCACGAGCTCAAGACACCGGTTTCGAGCATTTCGCTGGCTTCGCAGATGCTCTCCGACAAGGACGTGGCCAAGTCGCCCGCAGTGACGGCTCATCTGACATCGGTCATCATCGACGAGAGCAAGCGTCTGAGTATGCTGATAGAGAAGGTGTTGCAGCTGTCGATGTTCTCGCAGAACGACAACAAGGCCATCAACCTCAAGCCTGTGGATATGAACAAGGTGATAGACGCCGTGGTGCAGATTTTCCGGCTGAAGGTGCAGCAAGCCGGCGGCGACATTTCCACCGAACTCAAGGCCGACCGCTACATGGTGATGGCCGATGGCGTGCATATCAGCAACGTGCTTTTCAATCTGCTCGACAATGCCTTGAAATACCGCAGCTACGACCGTGCGCTTAACCTGAAGCTGGCTAGTGAAAACATCGGCGACAAGGCTATCCGCATCATGGTGAGCGACAATGGCATCGGCATCGCCCGCGACGACCTCAAGCATATCTTCGAGCGTTTCTTCCGTGTGCAAAAGGGCAATGTGCATAATGTGAAGGGCTTCGGCCTGGGACTGTCGTATGTGCAGATGATTGTACACAAGCATCAGGGCGAAATCACCGTGGAGAGCGAGAAAGGAAAAGGAACAACATTCTATATCATATTACCTCTTATCAAAAACAACTGACTATGACTGAAGAAAAAATGCACATCCTTTTGTGCGAAGACGACAACAACCTGGGTTTCCTGCTGAATGAATATCTGCAGGCCAAGGGCTACAATGTCGATCTTATGGCCGACGGCGAACAAGGCCTGGAGGCGTTCAAGCAGAACAAGTATGACATGTGCATCCTCGATGTGATGATGCCCAAGAAAGACGGTTTTACCTTGGCTCAGGATATCCGTGCCATGGATGTTGATGTTCCTATTATCTTTCTGACGGCCAAGAACTTGAAGGAAGATGTACTCAAAGGTTTCAAGATTGGAGCTGACGAATACATTACCAAGCCTTTCAGCATGGAAGAGCTGATTTTCCGTATTGAAGCCATCGCTCGCCGCTTTAGGGGCCTGAGGTCGAAAGAGGCTACCTCGTATCGTATCGGCAACTTTGTTTTTGACACGCCCAAACAGACGCTGAGCTTGCCCGAAGGTGAAGTGATACACCTCACCACCAAGGAATGCGAGTTGCTGAGCTTGCTGTGCAGCCATCAGAACCAGATTCTGGAACGCAACTATGCCCTGATGACTATCTGGGGCGAGAACACCTATTTCAATGCCCGCAGTATGGACGTGTACATCACCAAGCTGCGCAAGCATCTCAAGGACGACCCCAACGTGCAGATTATGAACATCCACGGCAAGGGTTACAAACTGGTGGCTCCCGACAGTCTTTAAGGAGCTTGCGCTTCTGAGGGAATGAAATTGCGTTTCTGAGGGGCGCGACAAGCGAAAAGGGGAAGCCCGGCCGCAGGCCGGGCTTCCCCTTTTCTTCGTCCCATTCCGGGTTAGTCCTTTTCGATGGTCTTTAAGTCCCACTTGACCCAATAGTCGCCGGCCAGAATGGCGGCGCGTACCTTGTCGTAGTAGGGCGTTCCTTGGTATTTGTCGGCCACGCGGTCTACCACGGCTTCGGCACCATAGCGTTCGGCCATACGGCACAATATACCATAGGCGCGTCCTTCACCGGCATATTCGGCCAGAGCTTCGTCCAGAATCAGCAGGTCGTATTCCTTCATACGGGCCGTTTCGTCGAAAGCTTCCCCCTTGCTGTTGTAGAAGGGTCCGCTGCCATCGCTCGTCTTGTCAACGGGGTTCAGCTTGCGCACGGGGAAGTCGCGCAGGTTGCCGTAGACGCAATTGGCCACACCGATATCGCCATAGCCGCCCGAGGGGCAGAACCAAGTGCTGTACTCGCTGCGCCAGTATTTGGGCAGGGTCTTGTCGGCAAATTCGTTGGTGACGCCTTCGTTCATAATCACTTCAGCCTGATGCCAATTGCCCAAATGGTTCTCGGCTTCGGCCAGGTAGAAATGATAGTCGTGGCCTCGGAACAAAGGAATGACGGGATGTATTTCCACGATGCGGTTGCGCAGCCATTCGCCACGGTGATAGTAGTATTTGACAAAAGCCGTGTCGCCGTTAATCACATCGATGTTGTTGCGCTGTACCGGGCCGCGCAGGTCAGACTCGCCGTACTTGCCGATGGCAAAGGTCGAGGGGCGCAGGTAGTACTTGCCCGGCGTGACGGGGCAGAAATACTCGATGATGCGGTTGCGCTGATTGTGCTTGTAGTCGTACATGATACCGGTAATCACCTGATAGAAGTTGGTGAAGTTGCTGGCATTGTACAGCTCGTTGAAGAAGGTGCGGTAGTACTCGGTGGCATACAGGTTGTCGGCGCCGGTGCGGATAGGAATGTTGCAGGCAAAGCGCCAGTCGTCGTAGGCCACTTCCAGCCCGTCGTTGATGGTGCCAGTGTGCACCTTGTACAGATAGGTAATCACTTCGTCCCTTACCCAAAGGTAGTCTTCGGGGCGGCCGCGCCAAAGCAGCAGTTCGCAGCGCAGCGAGCGCCATTCTGGTACCATGAATTTCCAGTGGTCGTAGTCGGTGGTGACTTCAGCATCGGTATGCCAGGCGGCCCAGTCCATAAGCAGCTTGGAGCCGATACGCTGGTTGTTGTAGAGCACCAGTCCGCTGTCGAGCAGGTTCACGCAACGGTCGATAAGTTCGGGCATCTGGCAGTGGGTGAACACCTCGCTGTTGCTCAAATCTATTTTCTCTTCCAAGGGGTCATCGAACCAGACGGCTTCGCCATAGATGCTGCCCAGCTTGAGATAAGCCCAAACTTTCAGACGAATGGTACTGGAAATTAGCGCATTGAAATTGTCAATGGCGGTATTGTCCATTTCATCGCCAACCTTTTCACGGTATTGCTTCATCTTGTCGATATAGTCGTTGCAGGCAATCACCACCGAGTAATAAGGTGCCGGGTCGGCATATTCGTTGCCGTCGGTGGCCTCGTAGGTGTAGATTTTCTGCAAGTCGAGCGGTGCGTTGTCGGTGGTCTGGAAGTAGTCGCCACGCGTATCGGTAAGAATGATGGCATGGTCGGCGGCTTCCTGCATACGAGTCATAATGCCCAGAAAACCACGGTACATCTCATCGTCCTGGCCGATGTAGTCTTCCCGGTTGATGACATCGTCGGGATCGGTCTGGAACATCTCGCGGCAAGAACAGAAGAGTAATGCCGCTCCCATGGTCAGTATCAGTATTTTTTTCATATTCATAATGCGCAGTTTTTAGAAGTTCAGGTTGAAACCGATTTTGATGGTTCTGGGATTAGGCACCTTGGCATAATCGATACCGTAAAGGAAGTCATCGTAGCTGTAGGCCAGTTCGGGGTCGTTGCCCAAGTAATTGCTCCAGGTAAAGAGATTCTCGCCGCTAATCCAGACGTTGCCCGAGTGGATAAAGTTGGCGTTGGGCAGATTGATGGCGTAGTTGAGCGTCAGACGGCCCAGCTTGGCATAGCTGGCATCTTCCAGCCAACGGTCGGAGAAGATATTGTTGCCGTTGGGGTCTCCATAGGCGGCGCGGGGCATGCTGGTCTGTTGGCCTTCAACCTGCCAGCGGTTCAGCACGGCCGTCGACTGGTTATGGAAGTTCTCCATCGATTCCATCTGACGGCGTACGGCATTGTAAATTTTGCCGCCGATGCTGTAGTTAATCTGAGCCGACAAACTGAACTGGCCAACGCGCAGGCTGCTGAATACCGAACCGAAGAAGTCGGGACGCGAGCTGCCCAGCAGTACCTTGTCCTGTTCGTTGATGACCTTGTCGTTGTTGGTGTCGACAAAGCGAACGTCGCCGGCCTGGTATTTGGTGTTGTAGACCGATGTCAGGTCGGCAGCAGCGGCTTCGGCACTGGTGCTGTAGACACCGTCGGTACGATAGCCGTAGAACTGATAGGGAGCTTCGCCCACCTTGAGCTTCACCACAGCGTCTTCGTTGTCGCTATAGTCGCTGTAGGTGATGCTGAGTTCGTCCTGTTCGCCCAAATCCTTGACAAGGCTCTTGTTGAAGCTGATATTACCGCCCAGCGTCCACGATACGGCCTTGCTCTCCACGATGGCGGCACGCAACGATGCCGTATAGCCTTGAGAAGCGATGGCGGCCACGTTGGCATAATAGTTGCCCGAAGCGTACACGCTCGAGATATCCTGCGGAATCAGCAAATCGTAGGCGTAGGTGTTGTAGCCGGAAGCTTCCACTTGCAGACGCTGCTTAAAGAGGCTGGCCTGCAGGCCGATACGGCTCTGGTTCTGCTTTTCGGGTTCCAGCAGGGTGTTGGGAATATCGTGACGGATAATGGCACCCAAATCGAAGAAGTTGGCACCCGTGTAGTAGTTTTTGGCATAGTTGCTCGAGAAGCGGCTGTTACCGCTCTTGGCGAACTCGGCACTCAGGCGCAGGTCGTTCACCCACGAAGGCATAAAACTGTGGTTGCCCAGCAGGTAGCTCAGCTTGGCGGCGGGGTAGAAGTAGTAAAGCGGAGCGGAAAGGCCGCTGACCGAGCTGCCGTCGATGGTGGCCGTCAGGTCGAGGGCGAGCAGCTGTTTCCAAGTGTACTGGCCTTGCAGGTAGTAGTTGGCCCACACCCAACTGTTGATGTAGCCGCTGGTGTATTGCTCGTCGGTGGTCTTGTCGAGGGTTGAGTAGTAGTCGTTGGCCGTGTTGTAGCCCGTCGACAAGTCGTATTCGTGCGAGGTGGTCATAATGCGGGCACCGGCGTTGGCAGTCACTTGGTGGATGCGGTCGAAGGTATTCCGGTAGTTGGCGCGCAAATCGAAGTAGTTGTTGCGGCTTTCGGCCACAGCCATACGCACGGTGTTGCTGCCTATGCCGTAATATTGTGGATAGATGGCCTGGTTGTCGACACCGGGAATAAAGAGGTTCTCCTCGATATAACGGTATTGGCGATTGTAGGTGGCATGCAGTCCCAGATGCTCGGTGGCCTGTACCTTCAAGCCCAGCAGCACGTTCACATCGTAGATTTTGTCATCGGCCTCCAGCGTGTTGACGATGGCGGCCGGGTTGCTCACATTTTCGTAGGCATAGGTGGGCGTTGCGTTGACATTGGCAAAATCGTAGGTAGCATAACGGCTGGTAAGGTTACCGTCGGTGCCGGCGTAATAAGGGTTGAGCACCGGCATATTGCTCCAGGCAGCCAGCATGGGGTTGGTTTCCTGACTCATGCCCTGCTCCTGCAACTGGCTACGCATATAGGCCAAGGCTACCGAAGTAGAAATCTCCACCTTACGGCTAACCATCACGTTAGAGTTGATAAGCGTGTGATAACGGTCGTTCTTGGTTCCCTTGATGGTACCGCCATCGGAAGAATAGCCTACGCTCATGTTGTACTTGGCAATTTCGTCACCACCTTCCACGCGGAAAACATTGTTGGTAAGCATGGCTCTTTGATAGATTTCGTCCTGCCAACGCGTGTTGTTGTTGAAGATGTAGGCCGTGGGGTAAGAAGCGTCGGTCTGCAGGAAGGGATAGTCGCTGAGTAGCTGCCCCATGCGTTCGTAGCGTGTCATACCCACCTGACGCAGGTAGTTCTTGTACTGGTCGGCATCGAGGCTCTCCACGGTACGACCCGCCATTTTGGCACCATATTGTCCCGAGAAAGAAATTCGTGTATCCAGATTGTCGCTGGTGGCCTGTTCGGTTTCGATAAGCAACACGCCGTTCGAACCCAGCGAACCATAGCGGGCGGCCTCTGCACCTTCGAGCAGGCTGATGCTCTTGATGTCGTCGATATTGAGCGAGGTGAACAAGCTGCGGCTATAACCATTGATGGCGGTGGATATCTCGTTGTCCATAAGATAAGGCACACCATTCAGCACGATAAGCGGCATATTCTCGGCCTTGATGGAGTGAATGCCGCCGGTGTTCAGGTAAGCGCCTTCGCCCGGCATACCGCTCTTGCCGACAACTTGCAGTCCGGAAATGTTGCCTTTGAGAGCGTCATCGATGTTCATGGCCTGACGCATGTCCTTTTTGTTGAGCGTGGCGGCCTGAGCGCTATATTTCTCCCAATTTTCGGGAATCATCACAATAAGCTTTTCCTTGCCTTGACCCTGGCTGTAGAAGGGCAGTTCTTGGCTGTAGTAGCCATCGCAGCTGATGCTGATAAGCGCGTAGGCATCCTTCAGGCGCAGCTGCACACGGCCGTTCTCATCGCTGATGGCGGCGCTTTCGGCACTGGGCGACACTACCATGGCCCCCTTCAGCGCCTGATTGCGGGTGTCCACCAGGCGGGCCTTGAACTCCAGTTCCTGTGCCCATGCACTTAGGCAGAGCAGGCAGACGAAGATGAAACTATATATCTTTTTCATATCAATAATTGTTTTTGGTAGGACGTAAGCACCAGTGGTACATCATCAACTGTCGGATATTCGAGGTATTGCGCTGGGCGTTGTAGTCGTAGAGATAACTCATGTCGTTCGAAGTGATGGTAATGGTGAAATTGCCCTCCTTCTTGACATTGACTATGCCCACTTGGAAACCGTCGGTGTCGTAGGCCTGGGCCTTCTCGCTCAGCGACGACCAGTCGTGCCAATTGTAGCCTTCGGGATAACCGATGGACGATTCGCCGTAGTTGTCCACCACCGAAACCGAACCACGGTCGAAGTGATAGTTGGAACCTTGGGCGTACATCACCATATCCTCAATCAGAACGGTATCGTTGAACTGAATGCTGAGCGAATATTCCAGCGAATGCTTGAAGCCCATACGCAGATAGTATTCGCCGGCCGGAATGCAACATTCCACAATCTGCTGGCCACGTGGGTTGTCTGACATATAAAGCAAACCATCGTAGGTGACGCTGCAGGGCAGACTGTCGCGGCGAGCTTCCTTGTCGGGAATGGCCGTCAGCACGTGGTAATACATGGTGGGCAGGGTTTCGCTCAAGGTGAAAGAACCTTGGGCATCGTTCAATACCATGGGGTCTATCCAATGGTTCCAACGGAAATACTGTTCGCGTTGGGCGGCGGTGCTGTTGTTCCAGATTTCGTAGAAACGCGCTTTCAGACGGTAGATGATGACGTTGTTGGGTACCTTCATCCAGTCGACAAAATACATGGTGCCGTTGTTGGCTTTGAACTTGTCGTTGACGCGGACCTTTTGTACGGTGGGACGCCACATGGCCATGTCGGCGCTGCTGTAGGTCATGGTCTCCCGGTTGCGGGTGTAGCCGCCCACACAGTCGATATCTTCGGTGCCGAGCACATCGGCATCGCTCAGTTCGCGGTCGACAAAGCAGGCACGCAGCAGCCAGTTCTCGTACTTGGTACGGTCGGAGGCAGTAGCCTTGCGACCCAGCCAGCGCGGAACCTTGGCCAGTGCGCTGTCCAGCATTAGGGCAATCACCTCGTTCGAAGGAACGAACACCGTGCTGTTGTAGGTCTCGCTGCGCATATTCCACATTTCGGAACCGTCGGAAGTGTAGCGGTCCATCAGAGTGTTCTCTGTTTCCCAACCCTTGACCGAGTCGCTGTAGATGGTGTTGCCCTGGGCGTTGGTGCCGACGGGCGTACATTTGTTGGCATCGAAATAGCTGTTCTCGTGACGCTTGACAAGCCGCTTGAAATAAGAATACTGCTCGTCGTCCAAAGCCATGATGGCATCGTAGAGCGAAGGCAATACCGACAGCATTCCTTCTTCGATAACGTACAGATAAGCGTCTTGGGTGCGTACTACCCGGCTGAGCTGCTTGCCGCCCAGCTGGACTTTGCCGTCCTTGACGCTGACCCAAATAGTCTTGCCTTGCCAGGTACTCAAACCCAACCCGTCCCAAAGTCCGCTGGGCGGGCAAGCCACATCGCTGATGCAGAAACGGGCGTAGTCGGCTTCCTTGGCATAGCCTTCAGCATCGGCCGAGAGCAGGGCATCGGGATAGACAATCAGGCTATAATCTTGCTTGGCGTTCATTTCGGAAAAAATGCCGGCTTTGTCCAGCAGGCTGTACATCTGCGGATAATGGCTCTGCAGATAGTCGGCGCTACGCTGTTGCACTATTTCCACCTCGCCGTCGGCAAGCAGGGGCTGGGCCTGGTAGTGTTGCTCCCAAGCATCTTGACAACTGCCCAGTGCAAGGCAGGCCAGTATGGATAATGTGATTAATCTAAAGGTTTTCATAAGCAAACTTCATTAATCTTCGATAGGCGTAAACTTGATGTAGTCCCACAGTTGCTGGTAGTTGCCGTACGATGAGGCGTTCACATCCATAAAAGTGGCACGCAGGCTGTGGCTGGAAGTGCCTTCGAATACCAGTGACTCGAAAATGCAGTCGCCCTTCACCGTGTGGTCGTTCTTGTCCCAACCTTTCCACATATAGATTTGCTTGGCGAAGTCGTCCAGATTGAACTTGACGGCACTGCCACCGCCATAGAATTTGGTAGCCAGCGGCTTGGCACCGGCGTAGAAAATCTCAACACGGTAACGGCCCTTCACAATGGTGGGGGTCTGGAACTCGATATAGCCCGAATAACCCAGGTTGAGTATCATCAGGTTGTTCATATAAGCGTTCAAGCTATTGGCGTAAGGCAGCGTGGCATCGGTATTGGCCTTGGTTTTGAAGAAACCCACCGTGAGCTTGCTCGACTTTGGCGATGTCTTCTTGTAGCTGAACGAACTGGCCTTGCCGTAGGTGCTGGTGCTGGACAAATCTATCGAATACTCTTTGGTGCCGGGTTCGGCGCTGAACAAATTGCCCAGGCTGTTTGCTGCACCGTAAGTGTTCACTATCGAGATGATGTCGCTGCTGTTGCAAACGTCCCAAATAACAACGGTGGGCTTGGGACACCAAACGGGCAACACGCTGCCCACACGGTGGATGTAGCCGTTGCTGGCGGCAATGTCGGAACGGACAAACTTGCAGGAGTCTTCGCTGCCTGCGTTGATGATGCTGACACCATCCAGCGTCCGCACGGTGATGATTTCGTTCTTCAGGCCACTGTCAATCACCTTGGTTTCACCTTCGCTGGCTGTATTGGTCAGCTCTGCCTTGGTGGTGGCACCCGGCAGAATGTGATAGGAAACGTAGCGGAAAAGCAGGCTGCTGCTGTCGGTAGGCTGGGCATCGGTCTTGGCACTCCCGTCCTTGTCGCGCAGGTAGTTGCTCAAGTCGTCGAGGCTGAAGATGTTATGCTCGTTGTAGCACTGGTCGGTAACAGCCAGCACTGTGTAGCGAATCTGGTTCACCACGTAGGAACCGTCCCTTTGAGGCACCGTGTCGGACGAGAGCTGGAGCATATCGTCCAGACCGCATTGCTTGATGGCCTCCACGAAAATCTTGTACTCGCCGCTGATTTCCATTTTGTCGAGAACGGTCTCCACCAGCGGAATCATAACGCTGCCTATCTCGTATATGCGGCCGTTCACCGTCTGGCGGTCCATGTCTTTTAACATGGCCTGATTGTTGATATAAACGTGCAGCGTGTCTTGATACGTGCTGTTGGCGCGCACTTCATCGTCCACATCGTTGTCGATGTAGCCGTAGCTCAAGCTCAGATAGTTGCCGAAAACTGTCGGTGTGCTGATGCTGCCTTCGGTAAGACTCTGGATAAAGGATGCTTCGTTGATGCTGCCCTCTATCATGTGTGTCTGGATAATCTGACGCGCATAGAGCGAGTCGAGTTCCTTGAACGAACTGATGTGACGCTCGTCCATAAAGGCTTGCATGGCCTCGTTGTTGGGCGCGAACAAGGTGATGGTAGTGCTGGCATCGTTCAGCGCATTGTAATAGTCGGCTGCCTTGAGGAAGTCCAAAAAGAGGCTGAAGTCTTCGTTGTGCTTCTCCAGGTAGGCAGTATTGGTAATCTTGGTGTTGTCGCCATCGTCCAGCACGAACATCTGGCCCATATAGGGATCCTGACAGGCGGCAAGGCCAAGCACCAAAATTAGCGTGGATAATATATACTTTTTCATATACTCGCTATTTGATTATTCGTAATACGGATTCTGCACCAGCAAGGAGTTGACTTCCAGTTCGTCCTCCCAAACAGGCAGATAAAGGGCATTGTTGTCGGAAAGTACCGAGAGCAACCAGCTGCTGCTGGCCGACTGGTTGAAGTCGAGCAATCGCGAAACGATAAGCTCGGTCTTGTACTTGTAGTTGTCGCGGCGGCCCATACGCAGCATGTCGTACCAGGCCTTGCCTTCGCCGGCCAGTTCGGTGGCGCGCTCGTTGAGCAGAAGCGTGAGCATATCCAGTTCGCTGGCCGTTGTCAGGTCGATGTCGTCTTCCACCTTGGCCAAATTGGAGCGGCTGCGCAATTTGTCCATCTCGGCGGCGGCTTCCTGGTAGCGTCCCTGCATAATCAGGGCTTCGGCTTTCATCAGCACCACTTCGCCCACACGGTAAAGAATGAAGTTGACATCGAAGTGCTCGGAGGTGCGCTTCTCGGTGAGCACCTCTGAACCGATGTATTTCCAGCAATAGCCCGTGGTGGCCACCGCATAGTTGTCGCGGCAGTAGAAACCGCCGTACATGCTGCGCACGGCTTCCGTCATCCTGGTTTGCGTATAGGTGTATTCATCCACGAAAAGCTCGGTCATCTTCTGGGTGTAAGCATAGACGCGTCGGCTGTCGGCATCGCTGAAAAGCACGGGCAAATCGCAAAGCTGCTCTTCGTCTTCGTCCCATTGCAGTTCCAGAATGGATTCGTTGCTATTGCCCGGGTTGAAGATGGAGAACCATGCGCTGTGTGTGGGGCTGGTCAGCAACTTGGGCGCATACGATGAAGTGGACAGCAGAATGGAGTCGCAGTAGTGTTCGGCTGTGTTGTAGTCTTCGTCCCACAGGCAAACATCGGCCATCAGAGCGTAGAGAGCCCATTTGGTGGCGCGGCCCTTGTTCTCCCAAGTCTTGTTGTAATACTCCTTGGCGGCACCCGAAGCCAAAGCCGTGGTGATGTCCTGACGAATCTGGGCTACAACCTCCGCTTCGGACGATTGCTTGACCAGATAGCTCTGCGAGTCGTCTTCGTAAGGCAGCAGAATCAGCGGCACATCTTTCCAGTTGCGAACTAGATAGAAATAGCTGAGAGCGCGCAGGAAATAGGCTTCAGCCTTGTGGGCGTTCAGCATGTTGCGGTCGTAGGTTTCATCGTTGGACAATACTTTTTCGGCGTTTTTCAGCACACCGTTGGCCACGTTGATAACCGTATAGAACGAACCCCAACTGGCCAGCGCTTCGCTGGTTTCCTTTACGCGGAACTCCTGCAGGGCCGAGTAGGAACTACGGCTGAACAATTGTCCGGCACGCAGCTCGCCGTAGGGGATAAGCTTGCTGTCCACCATCTCGCGGTAGTAGTAATAACAGCCGTTGAGCATGGCTTCCACTTCTTCCTTGTTTTCCCAATAATAATCGCTCACCTGCTCGTTCTGCGGATAAACCTCCAGCCACTGGGTGCAGGAGCTGAGCGCTGATGTAAGTCCTACCGTAAGGAGGACGGCATAAAAGATATTCTTGAATGTTTTCATAGTGGATCCTCCTTAGAAATTAATGGTGATACCAGCCGACACACGTTTGCTGGGAGGCGTTTGGGCCGTGTCCTTGGCAATGTCGGTAACATTCGACGGCAAAGTCACTTCGGGGTCCTGACCGGTGTAGTTGGTCCAGGTGAGCAGGTCGTAGCCGGTAACGAATACGTTGGCACTGCTCAAGTGCAGCTTGCGGCAGAAGTCCTTGGGCAACTGATAGCTCAGCGAAATGCTTTTCAGACGAAGGAAGGAGCAGTCTTCTACAAAGCGGTCGCTACCCAGATAGTTCAAGCCGTGTTTCCAGAGGGCGCGTGGAATGTCGGTATCGTCACCGGGGCTGCGCCAACGCTTCAGCACGGCAGTACTTTGGTTGTCGGTACCGTACATGGCTTCGCTGTTCATACGCGCCTGGTTGATGATTTTCTGTCCCAGACGATAGTGCAGGAAGGTGCTCAGCGTGAACTGCTTGTACTTGACATTGAAGCCGCCGCCACCCGTTACGATGGGGTTGGAGTTGCCGATGTACACGATATCGCTCTCGTTGATGACACCGTCGTGGTTGATGTCCTCGTATTTGGCGTCACCGGGGAAGCAGGTGTAGCTGCCGTTCTTCATCACAATAGACTCACCGTCGATGTCGGTCATGATGTTGCCTTCGGCATCGCGGGCGTAGGTCTCGTCGGTGGTGTCATATACGCCCAGATAACGGTAGCCGAAGAAACTGCCCACCGGTGCGCCCTCGATAATGCGCTGGGCGTAGCTGCCGTTCGAAAGCGAGTAGCTCGATTCGGGCAGATTGCTCGGCAATTTCTCGATACGGTTGATGTTGCGGGCGATGTTGTAGTTGAGCGCCACTCTCCAGTCTTTGTTCTGCAGTACGGTATAGTCGATGCGGAACTCCCAGCCGGTGTTGCTCATCTCGCCCGAGTTGTAGTAGGCGATGGTGTTGCCCTTGTTGTTGTAACCCGTGCTGGTGGGAATGCTAACCTTCTTTTGCAAAAGGTCGCTCACATATTTATAATAGATATCGAAAGTGGTGGTTAGACGGTCTTCGAAGAAACCGGCATCGAAACCGGCATCGTATTCGCTGGCGGTCTGCCACTTGAGGTTGTTCAGCTGAACGGAAACAGGCACGATGGCGGCATTGTCCATATAGCCGGTGCCAAGGGCGGAGTAGGTACCCATATAGGGTGCCGTGCCCGAAGGAGCGCTACCGCTTTCGCCATAGCTGGCACGCAGTTTCAGGCTGCTGAGCCACTCCCAGTTCTGCAGGAACCATTCTTCTTTCATGTGCCAAGCCAGACCCACCGAAGGGAAGATGCCCCAACGGTTGCTGCGGCCCAGCGACGACTTACCTTCGAAGTTCACCGTACCGGAAAGCACGTAGCGGTTGAGCAAGGTGTAGTTCAAACCGCCGATACCGCTTACCGAGCGCACCTCGGAATTGCCCGAACCACGGCTTTCCAACGCGCCGTTGGTGGAAGGGTCGGATGCGTGCTGCGAAGCCACGCCGTAGATGGTGTTGGTATAGTTGCTGCTCTGGCTGTCGCTGGTGCGCCAAACACCGGTAAGTACCAGATTGTGGCGGTTCTCCCAGTTCTTGCGGTAGATGAGCTTGTTCTCGGTCTGCAGGGCTAGGTTGTCGGTGTAGGCATCGGTACTGCGATTGGCATAACTGTTGTCTACCGAAACACCCGTTGCGCTCTGTGGCAGGAAAGCCCGGTTCTTGATGGTCTTGAACTTCATCGACACGTAGGCTGTGTAAGTGAATCCCGGCAGAATATCGTAGTTGACGCGGAAATTCATCTTTTCTTCCTGCTGCTTGCTGTTGTTATAGCTGTCCTTGGCCATGGCAATGGGATGGAAGTTGCGGCTGCCTGTAAAGGCACCTTGGAATTCCTCGGCATTCTGGCGGTTGAAGTAACGGCTGGTGGGTTCCAGTGTGGCATCGTCAATCCAGTAGGGACTCTTGTTCGGCATCTTGAGCATGGCCTCCGAGCGCACGTTGGTGGTCCAGGGCGATTGCTTGTTGGTTTCGGCGAACGAGAAATCGGCATCTACACGCAACTTGTCGCTGAAGTGGTAGGCAATGTTGAACGAAGTGGAGAAACGTCCCATATTGGTACCGATGGTAGTACCGTCTTCGTCGGCATAGGAAAGGCTGAAACGGTAGGTGGCCTTTTCACCGCCGCCGCTCATGGAGAAGTTGTTGTCGAAGGTATAGGCATTCTGAACCACTTCCGAGAGCCAGTCGGTGTCGGTGTTGTATTCGTTGAAGTAACGCCAGTCTTTGTTGAAGTTGATCTCCGGCGTATCGTAGAGCAGGTCGAGCAAGCTGGCACTGTTGGCTACACCCTTGGCGTTGGCTGTGTTCCAGATGGCATCCTGAATGTAGGCCACATATTCCTTGCCGTCCAGCATGGGGATCGATTCGGGCTCGTACTTGCCGGTGAATTTCGACGAGAAGGTGAAGCGGGGCTTGCCCTTGCTACCGGTTTTGGTGGTGATAAGCAGTACGCCGTTGGCACCGGCAGTACCGTAGATGGCCGTAGAGGCGGCATCCTTCAGAACTTCGATGCTCTCGATGTCGTAGGGCGAGAGGTTAAGCATGGCTGCGTAGTCGTCGTTGTTGGCCGTCGAGAAGTCGAAGCTGTCGTCGATGTCGGTCGAGTAGGGTACACCGTTGATAACGATGAGCGGGTCGGCACTGGTGTTCAGCGTGGCGGTACCGCGGATACGGATGGAGCTGCGGGCACCGGGGTCGCCGCCCGAGAGAATGTCCACACCGGCCAGACGGCCCTGCAGGGCTTCTTCTACCGAGGTGACGGGCGTAAAGGCCACAATGTCATTCATCTGGATACGCTCGGTGGCGGCGGTCTGTTCACGGATGGTGATACCCATTTCGCTCTTTACTTCGCGTTTTTTGGAAATCACCACATCGCCCAAGGCCTGAGCGTCTTCCTGCATCACCACATCCAAAGTAGTCTGGCCTGTATAGGGAATGCTCTGGGTTTTCATACCGATGTAGGAGAAGACCAGCGTCAACTGGCCCTTGCCTTCGGGAATGCGCAGGCTGAATTCGCCGTTGTAGTTCGATACCGTACCCTCAACCATACGGTTCTGGCTGTTGTTGACCGATATGTTCACACCGATGGCGATAGATTGCTTGCCATCGAACATTTCGTAGACATGGCCGGTCAATATCTTTTGTGCTGAGGCCGAAAAGCTGATGCTAAGCACAGCTATAAGTGCAAAAATTATCTTTTTCATACGCATCAGAACATTCCGTTGATAAATTGAACACAGGCATCTTCGAAAACGAAGGGAAGATAGTGGTAGTCCCCGCAGAACTCGATTTCCTTGGCACCGTCTTGCAGCAGTTTTACCGTCAGACGGTCGCCCTTGTCGGTGATGACAGCCTTCACGGAGTTGTAGCTGACCTTGCTGGTGACGGGGTCGATAATTTCTTCCGAGTTGAGCGTGGTCATACCCTTGGAGGTGTCTTCGTTCCATCCGACGTAGGGATAGTTGCTGACACCGGCCGTGGCATAGGGAATAAAGTATTGCTTGAGGTAAACTTGCATGAGCGAGTCGTTGTCAACCGTACAGCAGGTAAAGATATCGGAGCCTTCCACATAAGAGGCTGCATCGAACTGCAAGCCGGGAATGCCGTCCTTGATGGCAGCGAAAACCGCATCGTTGGTGGGTACAAGCGCTATCTGCATTTCGCCCTCTTGAATGAAGTTGAGCTTGGCATCGTTGTACATGCCGGCCATATTCAGCAGGTTGGCAAAACCATAGTAAGGCACATCGATATTGGTGATGTTGTTCTTCATCAGCCCTTGGAACGACTTGTAGATGGTCTTTTCCGGGCTGCTGGGCATCAGGTCGCCATCGTAGGAATAAGCCTTGCCGTTGCTCCAGTTGCCATCGTCGGTATACGAAGGCAGGCTGTGGAAAGAAGCGAAGATTTCGTCTTCGGTCTTGGCGACGGGGTAGATAAGCTGATTGTAGGCGAAGCTGTTGCAAATCTTGCCGTCCTTGAGGTAAATATAGAAGGTATAGTCGGGCGAGAAGGTGCGGAAAACTTGTATGCCGCTGGCTATGCTGTCCAACTCGCTGGCCGAACCGGTGCAGTTGGCCAGGTCGATGTAGTGGGCATAGGCATTGTTGCTCTTTTCGCCGCTGCTAACTTCCTTGTTGCCTTCAATGGCGATGAAAGTGCGTCCAGCCTGATTTACCTGACGATAGCCGGCTGCTTTGAACTGGTTGTCGTTGGCCAGCAAGGCGATAAAGCGTGCGTTCGTGTCGTAGAGGGTGCTTTCCATAGTGCCGAGGCCGGCTAGCATCTCCAGGAAGAAAGCGTAATGTCTGTATTGGTAGGCGGGACCGGTAACAGCCGCGAACATAGCAGGCACGGCCAGTTCTTCGCAACCGTAGAACAGGCCGTTCTGGCAAAGAATACGATACTTTTCCGGTACCTTGTCAAAATCGAGGCTGATAACCGAACCATAGCTGTTTACCACATCGCCACGTTTGATTTCTTCGGGGAAGGCGATGTTGCCGTCGTAGTTCTTGCCGTCGTCGCTCTTGCCCTTATAGACGCAGTTGAAGAGCAGTTTCTGGATGGATTCGCCGCTGACCATATCCAAAGAGGCATAGCCTCCCTTGCCCCAGTAATCCTCGAAGAACTTGTCCAAGGCATCGTTGGTGGGCGCAAAGATGGTGTAGCCCACCGACGAGAGCGTGCTCAGCTGGGAATAGTCGAGCGCGGGCCATTCGCAGGCAATTTGCGGCATGGGATCGTAGAACAGATGCTCGTACAGACGTTCGCCGTTGCCGTATTCCAGCGTCAGCGAAGCGTTGTAGGCGAAATATTCGTACTTCTTGTACAGGCTGAGGAACTTGCTGAAATTGCTGTCGTTCTTCATCTCGGCATAGAGCGTGTTCACGGGTTCCAGCACGTGGTCGATGGCATGCACATAGCCGTTGCTGGTAATTTGGTTGCCCTTGGTCACGGCCGCGCCGGCTACATTATAACCGATGCCGCTGGGGTTCCACTCCGTATCTGGGAAGAAGTAACGGTAGTTTTCTTCGGCGTTTATCTGCTTGGTATTGAAGTAGTTCTCGGAGAAAACCGGCAGAAAACGTTCGTGATGATAAATGGTGACATCCTGTTTGATGGTCTGGTAGTACTCGGTGGTGTTGGCATCCTTGCTCTTGGTACGGTGCTTGTAGTACATACCCGCATTGACGCGTTTTTCATCGTCAGACACATCGTCTCCTTCCTCGGGACGGAAATTGTTCAGTTTGTCGGCACTGTAAGCGTAATACATCAAGTGGAAGCCGATGAGCTTGTCCAGCTCGACCGAGTCCATCTCTTCGATGCTTTGCAGCCCTTTCCCTTTGAGATAACTGGCGAAAGCCTCGTCGTTAGGTGCCATGACGGTGATGATACCCTTGCCGTCCACCAAGTCGCGGAAGCCAGCCAGCTCGATGCCTTTCAGAAAAGTGGTGTAATGACCGTCCTTTTCCAAGACTTCATAGCAGTTCCCCTTAATCCAGTCGGGCCGTTCGTAATACTCTGCCATATAGTCGCGGCAGCTACCCAAACCCAGCACCAGTAGTAGGCAAAACAGCCAGTAGGCGTGTTTGAAGCGTGATTGTTCCATAAAAAGTTATTTGATAATTATTTTCTTGTCTTTGCCGATGTACAGGCCCGCTTGTTGGGGTTGGGCGCTGGCGCGACCCTGAAGGTCGTACCATTGCTGCCCGGCCTCGGGCCGGTCCTGACGAATTTGCGTGGTAGCTGTCTCGAAGTCGTTGGCATCGCCGCCGGCAATATGGTCGAAGTCGGCCAGCTCGTTCTTGACAATATCCTCTACCAAAGAATTAAGGTAAACTTCCAGATAGGTGTAGCCGCTTTCGTGCTTCTTGTTGCGGTCGAGCGGATATTTGGGATTCAGACCCATGGCTTCTTCCCATTCGTCGGGCATGCCGTCCATATCGGTGTCCTTGGCTTTGGCACTGCCATCGCCTTCGAGCGATGGCCAGGCACTCCAGTCGTCGCCGGCGGTGCTGGGCTTGAGGTCGGTAGGCGTATCGATAATGCCGCCCACCTGACTCTTGTTGCCCTTATAGGTGGCCGTCCCGTTGCGCGTTTCCTTGACAATGCGCTCGTCAATCTCGTCGCGGCGATAGGAGCAGCCGCCCGAAGCCAGCACTTTTTCAAAAGCCACCTGGGCCGTGTGTGTGGTGACCAGGCCTGCTGCCAGCGGTTGGCCCAAACGTAGGGCGGCCCTTTCGGCAGCGGTCATGGCATCGGAAATATTGTTCACAAAACCGTAGTTCCAGTTGTCTTGGCAGCAACGGCGTTCGTAAGCGTCGGTGGGTGTGGCGTAGGTGTCGCTCTTGGACGAACACCAGTTGCCGGCAACATAGTATTGTCCCCATCTGGGACGGGTGGGGTCTGCCACCGTGTCGTTGGGGCTGATGCCCATCAGCATACTGCGGCGGTTGTTGTTGGTCTTGGTGGAGGGCCCGGGTTTGTAGTAGCAGTTGATGATATTGGCGTTCATGCCTTCGGCGCCGTAAGCGCCCACTACGGCACCATAGTTGTAGATGACATTGTTGCGCAGGTCTACATTGTCCACTTTGGGCACCTGATAGTCATGGCCCAGACGGGGCGTGCGGCTGCTGTGGTGCGCCATCAGATTGTGGTGGAACGAGGCCGACGGACCGCCCCAGATACCGCCGTAGCCGTGGCCGCCCTTAACATGGTTGCTGTAGCGCAGACTCTCGGTGATGAAGCACCATTGCATGGTGAAATTGCTGCAACCGTAGAACGAGGCACATTCGTCCACGCTCCACGAGAAAGAACAATGGTCGAGGATAACGTTGCTGATGGCACGGCCGCCCACGGCATCGTCTTCCACTTCGGTGTGCAGGTCGCCCATGCGCACGCGAATAAAGCGGATGATGACGTTGTTGGACTGCACGCGCAGCGGGTAGCCCGCCAGGCAGATGCCCAAGCCGGGTGCGGTTTGGCCGGCGATGGTCAAATCACCATAGTTGATGTTCAGATAGTCGTCCAGAAAAATGGTACCGGCCACATCGAACACGATGGTACGGGCACCGGTCTTGTTCAGGTAGTAGCGCAACGAACCGACAGGTGGATTGTCTTTGTCGTCTTCGAGATTGGTGACGTGGTAGACGACACCGCCTCTGCCACCGGTGGTGTAGCGGCCGTTGCCCTCGGCCCCGGGAAAGGCAGGCAGCGTCTGCGCGCCTAGCGGCAGCTGCATAAGTAGCAGACCCGAAAGCAGAGAGAGAAACAGTTGTTTTTTCATTGTGGTTAGGAACTATTATGTCAATTGTTAAAATATCTTGGAAACGCGGAAGCAAATTTAACGCCAGTGTTTTGCATAGGGGTGGAACTTCTTTCCTAATAGGTGGATATTTTGACAAAAAGTGAACTTAAATCGGCAAAATATCCACCCCCTTGACAATATGGCAACCTACTTTTACGCCGTCGCGATTTGGGGTTCGCAAGACTCCGTTTTTTCGACAGTAAGTGCAACCTGTTTTTTTAATTTTAATAACAAGCTTATGAAAAAAGTTACTCTTCTGCTTTGTTCCCTGATGCTGGCATTTGCCGCATCGGCAACAATCATTCCAGTGGACAGCGTACAGCATTATGCTGCCAGGTACGGTGCTGCCGCCAACGGTGATACCCTGCTGCTTTACAGCGGTACCTACCAGAACCAGAATTTTCCCGTGGCCAAGTCTATCGTTGTTATGGCTCCCGATACCTGCGAGGTATACATGACGGGCGAAATCCGCTCTGACGGTGGTGACTTTGCCAATGCCGGCATTACCTTTATCAATGTAACCATCGGTGACGGTGCTTCTTATCTGTTTAACTTCAGCGGTTCGGGCACCATCAAGGAAATCGCCCTCAAGAACTGCGTGCTGCAGAATGTCAGCCGTTGTACCTTCTATATTGGTGCAGGTGTTACTGTTGAGCAGGTTACACTCGATGGCTGTACGCTTACCAACCTGAACACCGGCAACTGGAACTTCTCTTGGTCGCAGGCCATTTTCAACGCCATGACCTTTAACGAATGTACCATCTACAACAACAATGGTATGGAATCGTTCCTGAACAACCGTACTGCCAGCGAAGGCAGCCTCAAGTTCACCTTTACCAAGAACACCATGTTCACGGGTTGCCGCGACGCTAACCGTTACATCCTGCAAGCTTCCAAGAACTACACGGGCGAAGAAAGCGAAATCTACTTCACCGATAATATCATTGTGGCTCCCGATGGCACTTCTGCCGGTAAGTTGTTTGATATCAGCGCCGGTTATTGGACGGGTGAAATCAAGAACAACCTTATTCACGGATGGGTGCTTCCTGAGCTGGGTGCTGATTACGGTGAACTCACCGTCGAAAACAACTACGCGTTGACCGACCTTGCCATTAGCTCTACCTCAGCCATTTTTGCCGATGCCGCCCAAGGCGACTTCACCTTGTATAAAGGTGTGAGCCCCCTCGATGGCAAGGCTTCTGACGGTGGTATGCTGGGTGCTTCCAAGTGGGCCGTTTCTGCCGACAACCTCAAAACCCTTATCACCGGTTTGGCCGCAGGCGTTGATTCTATCGCCGGTACCATCTCCGGTCCTAGCGGAAAGATTGCCGCTGGCAAGAACGTTACCCTGAAGGCCGTCAAGGGCTTCGGTTATAAGTTTGTCAAGTGGGTTGACGCTGCCGGCGCTACCCTGAGCGAAGATGCCACCTATACCTTCACGATGGATGCCGATGCTACTGTTTTGGCCGTATTCGCTCCCATCAATGTCTACAAACTCAATGTTACCTGCACGGGCGGCGGTTCTTACAGCGTATCGCAAGCCGGTAAGGGTGGTGCCTATGTTGAATACGAAGAAGGTACCGAACTGATGATTACCACCGTTGTCAACAAGGTGACCGAATTCGTGATGGCTACCGATGCCGATGGCAACACGTACTTTACCACCGAGTTCGCTATCGTGATGAACAAGGATATCACCTTGAGCCTCGAATTTGCCCAGAAGGATTACATCTGCGGTTGGGACAACTTCCTCGACGGTGCCAACAATAGTCGTCCTGCCGATTACCTGAGCTACGGTTATCAGCTGGCTGCCGACTCTTCCAACCTGCCTTTGCTGGAAATGTACTACACCTACATCCCCGGTGCTCCTCACGGTGGCTGGTGGAACCGCGATGGCGAAGGCCTTATCTGGATACGTTGCAATGTCACCGGTGACCAAAATACCTACGACAACGACTCTGCCCAGTTCTTCAAGGATCAGGGTTACTACCTGCAGACCGCTTTCAGCACCAAGAACTACAAGACCGATGTTACCATGCTGATTTCGCTGAAGGGTTCTTACCGCTTCTATCACGAACAGTATATCCAGTACTCTTACAACAATATGAGCTGGGAAGACGTTGATACCCTTACCGTTGGCGGTGGCTGGCAAGATTACACCATCACCATCCCCAATTCTGCCGATCAGGATCTGTTGTATGTACGTGTATATCCTAACGTTAATGGCCCGTACAACACCAACAACTTCTTCGATACCTATGGTCTGTATTTCGACAATATCTTCTTCATGGCCGAATACGCCACTGCTTTGGAAGCTCCCAAGGCTGAACAGGAAACCGTTATCTACGACATTATGGGCCGTCGCCTGATGAACGCTGAGCGTCCTGGTCTGTATATCATCAACGGCAAGAAGGCATTGGTAAAATAAGTACTGACTTATAATACCCGATAAAAGAGGGGGATGGAGAAATCTGTCCTCCTTTTTCGTTAAATAGTCCACTCGCTGTTTGGCCCGCCAAGGTATTTTTGTATCGTGATAATTCAGAAAAACGATAATAGAATGAGAAAATTCAACTTGATGATGCTGATGATGCTGGCAAGTCTGACGCTTGCTGCCGCATCGATGAAACCTAAAGTGCCCACCGACGGACAGAAGAACGTGTCGGTGAATGCCCAGATCGTGGTGCAAGGACCTTCGTCCATTGTTCTTGCCAAGGACAGTTGCCTGCTGAACGGCGAGCATATTTCCGTAGCTTCCGTGGCTGCCTCTAT
Source organism: bacterium (assembly GCA_963617485.1). Taxonomy (GTDB): domain Bacteria; phylum Bacteroidota; class Bacteroidia; order Bacteroidales; family UBA1402; genus UBA1757. The sequence continues at coordinate 123,883 of CAVEPA010000003.1, forward strand.
GGCTATTTTCCGCCCCGGCTTGATGGACTTCGCCGCTGAATATACGCTGGAAGTACCCGATGGCGCGTTTACGCTCAAAGACGGCACACCACTTGACGGCTGTACGGTGCATTTTACCACCGCTTCGCCCCAGGCCAAGGTTTTCGATGCTATCGTTGCTGCCGACGGCAGTGGCGACTATACCAGCATCCGTGCCGCAGTGAAGGCTGCTCCCACCAATAGGGTAGAGCCCTGGATTATCTTTGTCAAGAACGGTGTCTACGAAGAACTGGTGCGCACTGCTTCCAACCAGACCTATATCTCGCTGGTGGGCGAAGACCCCGAAAAGACCATTCTCAAGTTCAGTATAACCTCCAATGGCGGTCACGAAAGAGACCAAGCCAACTTTACCGAAGCCGAGGGTCGGGGTCCCGTGCTGGTGGCCAGCGCCCCCAACTTTTATCTGCATAATATCAGTGTCATCAACGCTTGGGGTTACGAGAAGCAGAATGGCCCGCAGGCGCTGGCCTTGGGTTCCTACACCGACCGTTTCACCATGTTCAATACGCGCCTGATTAGCTATCAGGATACCTGGCAGACCGGTAGCGACGAACACCGCCATTATGCCCGCCGTTGCTATGTAGAGGGTGCTGTAGACTTCATCTATTGCTCGGGCGATGTGGTGCTCGACAGCTGTACGCTGGGCCTTAGCCGCAATGGTTCGGTTATTGTCGCTCCTTCGCACGGTGCCGGTGTCAAGTATGGCTATGTGTTCCGCGATACCAAGATAGTTTCGAGCAAGCCCGGTACGGCACGCACCAACAACTCTTACGGCCGTCCTTGGCACAATTTCCCCAGAACTTCTTTTATCAATACGACTTGGTCGAAGGATATCACCTTTAGTGCGGCCGGCTGGACCGACCACATGGGAGGCCTTCCAGTTGTGTTTGCCGAATACAATACCCGCAACTATCTGGGTCAGCCGGTAGATTTGTCCAAGCGCAATACCTATTATTATAAAGGTGACAAATCGAATCCCGAAGGAACTTGCACAGCGCAGGCTATTCTCACCAAAGAAGAAGCCGATGCCCTTACGGTAAAAACCGTCCTGAGTGGCAGCGATGCCTGGACACCCGACCGTATGACTGTCGAACTGCCCGCTCCCGAGCTGACCTACCATGGCGCTACGCTTTCCTGGAGCAAGATTGATGCCGCCATCTGCTATCTGGTGATGAGAGATGGTGAGTTCTACAAAGTTACCACCGACACCTCTATGGATGTGGAGGGCGATGTGAATGCTTACACGGTACGCGCCGTCAACTATTACGGCACCATGGGCCAGATTTCCAAGGCCCCTTTTGTAAGCGGCATTCAGGCCGAAAAGGTCGCTGACCTGGATGCCTTGTTCGATGGCCAGGCTTTGCGTCTTGGCCGCTTTGAGGGTGTGGCGACGGTTGAAATGTTGAGTCTTGACGGTCGTCTTCTGTCCAAACAACAGGTTTCGAGCGAAGCTGTGATGCCCGTGGCCGCCCAAGTGGCTATGGCCCGTATTACCGCCCCGCAGGGAACGCTGGTGCTTAAATGTCTTCGCTAAACTTGATGATATGAAGAAATGGATTTCGGGCTTGTGCCTAAGCCTTCTTTTTCCCGTTGCTCTGATGGCCGCGCCTACGCTCACCAAGGCCGTGCCTGTAGACGGCAGCACCATCGGCATTACCGGCAGCATCGTTTTGATGTTCAATTCGAATATCCAGTTGGGCGACCAAGCCTGTACACTCAACGGTGAAACTGTCACGCCAACCGCAGTGGCCAAGGTGCTCAAGATAGAATATGCCGGTCTGAGCTACAGCACCGAATATACGCTGGAGGTGCCCAAAGGTGCCGTATTGGATAAATCGTCGGGCGAAGCCTTTGCCGGCATTACCCTGAAATACACCACTCAGGCGCGTCCCGAGGTTGAACCCAAACTCTTCGATTTTGTGGTAGACCCCAATGCCGACAAAACATCCGCTACGCTGGGCAAGACCATACAGTCGGCCTTCGATGCCATTCCCGACAAGGGCTCCAAACGCTTTTACGTCTTTATCAAGAACGGCATCTACGATGAAAGACTCACGCTCTCGTCCAACAAGCAGAATGTGAGCTTTATCGGTGAGAGCCGCGATGGGGTGGTTATTCAGTATTTCTCCAATCCCGCAGTGGAAATCTACGGCAAGAATATCTATTTCGAAAACCTTACTTTCAAGGCCACCAATAACCCCGACTACACGCAGTACAATATCGCCATTTACGCCGAGGGCGACCAGAATATCTACAAGAATGTCTGCTTTTTGGGGCATCAGGATACGCAACGCACCGGCGGTGACGGCGCACGCCACTATATGAAGAACTGCGAGATTCACGGTACCATCGATTTTATCTACGGTTGCGGCGATGTCTTCTACGACGAATGCTACATCTATCTGGAAAAGCGCAACAAGATGATGCTGGAATCTACCACTTGGGATACGGCTTGTGTCATTGTGGCCGGTTCTCATTATGCCGAGAAGTGGGGACATGTGTTCAGCCACTGCACCATCGACGGAGACCCCAGCAACGATTTCCGTTATAGTCTGGGCCGTCCCTGGTACAACGATGCCCGCGCCGTTTACCTGAATACGGTGATGAAAATCCGCCCCTTCGAATTCGGATGGACCAGCATGGGCGATCCTCCAGGGCTCTATGCTGAATATGGCAGTGTTGATGCCCAAGGCCAGCCCGTCGATTTGAGCAAGCGTCACAACAAATACCTTTACGATGGCAAGGAATACACCTGCGATTTCAATCCTGTACTCACGGACGAAGAGGCTGCCAAGTACACTTTGCGCAATGTATTGGCCGGTAGCGATGCCTGGCATCCGGATGAAATCTGTGCCGCTCCGGCTGCTCCCAAGGTGGTTTTGCAAGGCGCTGAACTCAGCTGGGAAAAAGTGCCCTATACCATTTGCTATGTCATTCGCCGCGACGGCCGTTTTTTGGAAGCTGTCACCGCTACGAACTATACCTTGCCCGCCTATGGCAATTACAGTGTGGAGGCCGTCGGTGAATATGGCTTCACATCTGAAGCTACCGCCCTGCGTTATGCCGACCCTACGGCGCTTGCTCGGGTGACGGCTTGTCCGCTGCGTTGGCACGCGCAAGGTGCATCGCTTTTGATGGAGAGCGATGAAGCGGTACACGTCAGCATTTACGACCTGAGCGCTGTGTGCGTTGCCGACTTGCAGGTTCAGGGCGCGGCCAGCCTTGTGCTGCCCGCGCGTGGCCTGTACTTGATCAAGACCGAGAGTGCCTGCGCCTCTTGGGTAGACAAACTTCGACTTCAGTAGGCCCTTTCGGAAGCCACCTCGACTTTTGAAAGGTTTCTAAGTTTAGTAATAGTTAGTTTAAAAGGAGAGAGGGGGAAACCTTTGCGGTTTCCCCCTCTCTCGCATATTCTGAAAAATAAATCTTAGATAAGGCGTCTGTTGATGATGACTTCTACAATAATGCCAACGATAAACAGAATGGCTGCGATAAGCAAATGTTCGTTTTGCAGAACGTTCTTGAACTGGGCAATAGCCAAGACGGCCACACCTGCCAGAATAAGGATGGAGCCGGTGTTTTTGGCCAAAAGGGTGAGAAATCTTTTCATATAGGGTGTTTTTTGTTGTTTGACGATGAATGATAGCCGCAAAGTTAAGCATTTAATTTTTCCTTGCAATAATTGACAACTCTTTTCTTAGGCATTTTTATGTTTGCTTTGCTTGCCTGTTCCGATTTATTGCACTACTTTTGCGCCGCTCTTTGGGCTATCGGCTTTCGATGGGTCCGGGGCATAGCTATTAATTTTAAAAGTTTCATTTATGAACAGTTACGAAACCGTTTTCATTTTGACTCCCGTTTTGTCTGAACAACAGATGAAGGAAACGGTAGAAAAATTCAAGGATCTTCTCGTAGCAGAAGGTTCTGAAATTGTGCATGAAGAAAACTGGGGCCTGCGCAAGCTGGAATACGCTATCCAGAAGAAGACCACCGGTTTTTATCAACTCATCGAATTCAAGGCCAACCCCGACGTTGTTGCCAAGTTGGAAACCCAATTCCGTCGTTCGGACCAAGTGCTCCGTTTCTTGGTTTTGAAGCAGGACAAGTTCTTCGCCCAGTATGCTGAGAAGAGAAGAAGTCTGAAGAAGTCTAACGAAGTAAAGGAGAACTAATTATGGCACAGAATTCCAACGAAGTAAGGTATCTTGTACCTCCTACGGTAGATACCAAGAAGAAAAAATATTGTCGTTTCAAGAAGAACGGTATCAAGTTCATCGACTATAAGGATCCCGAATTCTTGAAGAAATTCTTGAACGAACAAGGTAAGTTGCTGCCCCGTCGCATCACCGGTACCTCTTTGAAATATCAGCGCAAGGTTGCCCAAGCCGTTAAGCGTGCCCGCCATCTTGCTTTGCTGCCTTATGTAACCGATTTAATGAAGTAAGACTATGGAAGTTATTTTGAAAGAAGACGTCGTCAATCTCGGCTACAAAGACGATATTGTAAAGGTTAAGGACGGTTATGGCCGCAATTATCTGATTCCTCAAGGCAAGGCTGTCATTGCCAGCGAATCTGCCAAGAAAGTGTTGGCTGAAACCTTGAAGCAGCGCGCTCACAAGATTGAGAAGCTCAAGAGCGATGCCGCTGCCATGGCCGAAAAGCTGAATGGTGTTACCCTTACCATCGCTGCCAAGGCTAGCGAAGGCGGTAAGATTTACGGTTCTGTCAGCAACATCCAGATTGCCGAAGAGCTCGCTAAGCTGGGTCTTGAAGTAGACCGCAAGAGCATCGTGATGAAGGATGCCAAGGAACTGGGCGAATATACGGCTGTTGTCAAGCTGTACAAGGAAATCCAGGCAACCATCTCCTTCACCGTTGTGGCTGAAGCTGAGTAAGGAATACCTAATACTATATAAAGAGAGGGTGACCAGAACGGTCATCCTCTTTTTTTGTGCGGGGCTTTTTATTTGTGCGGGGCTTGCCGGTGCTAACCGCCGGCCTCAAAAATGGAGTTGGCTGAAGGTTTTGCGGCCTTTCAAGAAATAATCGACAATGGAGATGCCGGGGTAGATTTCGGGAATCTGCTCGGTGTTGGCTGCGGCTTGCACTTGGCGGCGAATGTCACCATAGTTGTGCTTCATCTGACGGTAGGCCTTGCGGGCATCGAATACTGCCTTGGCGTTCTTGCGTTCGCCTTTGAGGAAGAAGAACAGGGCGGCCACCCAATCGAGCAGGGCACGCTGGGCCATGGTGCAGCGCAGCCGCTTGTCGGGCAGGTTCTTGTAGAGCATCAGCAGGTTGTTGCGGAAATTGAGGAAGGTTTTGCGCGGGTTTTCGGCCGACAAGGTGCCTCCGCCCCAGTGCCAGACCTGGCTTTGCGGCAGGCACACGATGCGTCGGCCCCGGCTGCGCAACCGCCAGCACAGGTCGATCTCCTCCATGTGGGCGAAGAAGGCTGCGTCAAGGCCGCCTGCCTGCAGATACTCCTGACGGCGTATCAGCAGGCAGGCTCCCGTCGCCCAGAAAATATCGGTAACGCTGTCGTATTGTCCGTGGTCTTGCTCTACGAGCGACTGTATGCGTCCGCGGCAGAACGGGTAGCCCAAGCGGTCGATGAAGCCGCCGGCTGCGCCGGCGTGCTCGAAACGCCCGGGTTCGCGCTCGCTCAGAATCTTGGGCTGGCAGGCGGCCACTTCGGGGTGGGCATCCATATAGGTCACCAGCGGTTCCAGCCAGTGCTCCGGCACTCGCACATCATCGTTGAGCAACAGTACATATTCTGCCTCTACGGCGGCAATCGCACGGTTGTAGCCTTCGGCAAAGCCATAGTTCTTGTCGAAACAGAGTAGCCGGCATTGACTGTAGTTGGCTTTGAGCCAGTCTATGGAATCGTCGGTGGAACCATTGTCGGCCACCACCACTTGTGTGTCGGGTAGGCAACTGTGGGCCAATACCGAAGGCAGATATTTTTCCATCAGCTTGCGGCCGTTCCAGTTGAGGATGATAATGGCAGTTTTCATTGTGGTAATATGGTCATGGCAGAACCCTCGGCATTGAGTCCGGTAAGTGTCAGTTCCAACGTGCGGTTTTCCCAGTCTTTGCGATAGGGCGCTTCCACGCGCAGGTAGTTCTCGGTAAAGCCGTGCATCAGTCCGTCCTTCTTGCCGTGCTCGAAAAGTATGCTGTGGCGGCTGCCGATTTGCGAACGATAGAAGGCCAGACGCTTGTCTTCCGACAGCTGGTGAAGCAGCTTGCTGCGCTGCTGCTTGTCTGTTTCCTTCACCTTATAATCGATTTCCAAAGCCTTGGTGCCGGGCCGTTCCGAATAGCTGAACACATGAAGCTGCGATACGGGCAGGGCCTCCAGAAAAGAACGGCTTTCCTCGAAAAGTTCGGGCGTTTCGCCCCGCATGCCCACAATAACATCCACCCCGATAAAGGCATCCGGCATTAAGCTTTTGATGCGACTCACCCTCTCGGCGAAAAGTTCGCGACGGTAGTGGCGGCCCATCAGCTGCAGCATACTGTCGCTGCCCGCCTGAAGCGGTAGATGAAAATGCGGTGCAAAGCGCTGGGAATGAGCAACGAATTCGATGATGTCATCGCTCAGCAAGTCGGGCTCCAGCGACGAAATGCGGTAACGTTCTATGCCTTCCACCTGATCTAGGGCTTGGATAAGCTGCAAGAAGTTCTCGCCCGTCGATAGGCCGAAGGTACCGATATTGATACCCGTCAGGACGATTTCCTTGCCTCCGTCGCGGGCGGCTTCGCGGGCTTGCTCCACCAGTTCGGCTATGGACGGGTTACGGCTGCGTCCTCTGGCATAAGGCACGGTGCAGTAGCTGCAGAAATAGTTGCAACCATCCTGCACCTTCAAAAAATAACGTGTGCGGTCGCCTCTGGAACAAGCCGGCAGAAAACGTTTGATATCCTCGTTGGCGGTGGTCTTGATTTGGCAGACCTCGTTCTTGGTGTCCTTTATCAGCTCGGGCAGCTCCAGCTTGAAGTCCGCGCCCAGCACTAGATCGACCCCCGGAATGGCGGCAACTTCGCGTGCCTTGAGCTGCGCATAGCAGCCGCAGACGGCAATGAAGGCCTGAGGGTACATTCTGGCTATCTTGTGTATGCACTGACGGTCTTTCTGGTCGGCCGTTTCGGTGACCGAACAAGTGTTGACAACGCAGAGGTCGGCCGGCTCGCCCAGCTTTACCTGACGGTAGCCTTTGGCCTGGAGACTACGCAGCAAAGCCGCAGTTTCGGCAAAGTTCAGTTTGCAGCCCAAGGTCTGCAGCACCACTGTTTTATCTAATTTCTCCATCATTTCTTTTAATGGTTACTTCGATACCGGCACTTTCTACCTGCCCGGCGATGGGCGGATGCATTTTCTTCAGGTAGACCGTCGCTTCCGCTAGGGCGGGGTAAGACTGTAACAAGCTCCGGGCGATACGCCAGGCTACGTGTTCTATCAGCTTGGATGGCGTTTGCATTTCGCGGGCCACCAGACTGTGTACTTCGGCATAGTTTATGGTGTCGTCCAAACAGTCGCTTTGGCAGGCGCGGCTGAGGTCGGCCTTCAGTGTCAAGTAGAGTTCATAGTCGTTGCCCACCGCTTTTTCCTGCTCCAGACAACCGTGATAGGCATGGAAACGCAGTGCGTTCAGTTTCAAGACTTCCATCGCTTCCAAATTTTACACAAAAGTACATAATTTCTAGGCATTTATTGTATCTTTGCAGCTGAAACAATCTAAAGACTCTTGATATTATGACTAAGGAAAAAGCAATGACCAATGGTATGATACACAACTCGATAGCAGCAAATACACGTATAGTGGGCGTTATTACGGCCGAGAACGATTTTCGTGTTGACGGCGTTATTGAAGGCGAGATTATCTGCCAAGGCAAGGTTATTGTCGGACAGACGGCCAATGTCAAGGGCAAACTTACCTGCGCCAATGCCGAAATCGTGGGTTATATCGAGGGTGAGATTACCGCTTCCGAAATCCTGACGCTCAAGTCGACGGCGGTGGTGAAGGGCGATTTGAAAGTGGCCACGCTGGTGGTTGAACCCAACGCCAAGTTCAATGGTACCTGCGCCATGATAGAGCAGTAGGCTCGGCGCTTGTCAACAAGGCCGGTGCGCTGAAAGACAGTGCGGCCCGAGTCGGAGACTCGGGCCGCACTTCGTCTTATCGGCGGGCAACCGGGGCAACCCTTATCAGCGGGCTGCCGGGGCAACCCGGGCCGCCGCTATCCGCACTTGGAGTATTCGCAGTTGGAGCAGTGCGTGCATCCTTCTTGCTTGACCAGCTGACTGCCGCATTGCGGACAAACTTCTCCTTTGATGATGCCGTCGGGCAGGTAGTTCTTCAACGCACGTTCCACACCATTCTTCCAAGTGTTGATGGAATGGTTGTCGAGTTCGAGGCTACCCACCAGTTTCAGCACCTGGTCGATGGGCATGCCGTAACGCAGCACACCCGAAATCAGCTTGGCGTAGTTCCAGTATTCAGGATTGAACTTGTCAGACAGGCCTTCGACCGTGGTCTTGTAGCCGCGTCGGTTCGAGAACTGGAAGTCGTAGCGCTTGCCGTTTTCATCCACATTCTTGATGATTTTGCCATGCGTCACGTTCTTGGGCAAGGCAATGCCGTCGTCATCGTCCTGAATACCGGTGAAAATTTCATAAGGACGGCCGTTCTGCAGACCGATAAAGGCTATCCATTTTTCCTTGTTGTTCTGGAAACGCAGCACATCCGCTTCCAATTCCTTGGGACGCACCAGCGTATGGGCGGCCGGAGCGGCGGATTCCTCTTTCTTGGCAGGGGCGGTGGCATCTACCAACACGCCTGCACGCGAGCCGTCGCGGTAAACCGTGCAGCCCTTGCAGCCGCACTTCCAGGCTTCAACATAGAGTTCGTTCACCAGTTCCTCGCTGACATCGGAGGGTAGGTTGATGGTAACGCTGATAGAGTGGTCTACCCATTTCTGAATACGACCTTGCATGCGTACTTTCTGCAACCAGTCCACATCTTTGGAGGTGGCTCCTGCGTAGGGCGAGCGGGCCACCAGCGCAGCCAGTTCTTCGGGGCTGTAAGGCTGGTGCGGGTCGAGACCTTGCGTTTGCATCCACACCTTGAACTTTTCGTGGAAGACGATGAATTCCTCCCATTTTTCGCCGTTTTCGTCCACAAAATCGTAAGACTTAGCCTCTTCGTTGGCATTGATTTTGCGACGGCGCTTGTACACCAACATAAAGGCCGGCTCTATGCCGGACGTGGTCTGCGACATAAGGCTGGTGGTGCCGGTAGGCGCAATGGTAAGGCAGGCGATGTTGCGGCGTCCGTTCTTGGCTATGGCCTGACGCAGCTCCTCGCTGACACCCAACAGACGGTTCAGGAAAGGATTCTCCTTCTCTTTTTCGGCATTGTAGATGGGGAAGGCTCCGCGTTCGCCGGCCAGCTTAGCCGACGACAAATAGGCTGAAACGGCCAAGGTCTGCTGTACCTTTTCGGCAAAGTCGCAGGCTTCGGGGCTGCCGTAGCGCAGGTTCATGGCGGCCAACATATCGCCTTCGGCCGTGATGCCTATGCCCGTGCGGCGGCCCTTGAGGGATTTCTCGCGAATCTTCTGCCAAACTTCGCGCTCGCAGCGCTTGACATCTTCGCGCTCGGGGTCCGATTCTATTTTGGCCAGAATGGTGTCGATTTTTTCCATCTCCAAGTCGATGATATCGTCCATAATGCGCTGGGCCAGAGCAACGTGCTGTTTGAACAGTTCGAAGTTGAAGTGAGCACCCTTGGTGAAAGGCTCTTCCACATACGAGTACAGGTTCAGCGCCAGCAGACGGCAACTGTCGTAGGGGCAAAGCGGGATTTCGCCGCAAGGGTTGGTGGAAATGGTGCGGAACCCTTCGTCGCTATAGCAGTCAGGCAGGGATTCTCGGATGATGGTGTCCCAAAACAGCACGCCCGGTTCGGCGGCCAGCCAGGCATTGTGGATAATCTTTTTCCAAAGCGTGGCGGCCTCGATTTCTTTGGTGAACTTGGGTTGGTCGGCATCGATGGGGAACTGCTGGCGATAAATGCCGTTGCTCAAGGCGGCATTCATGAAGGCATCGTCGATGCGTACCGAAATGTTGGCACCCGAAATTTTACCCTGTTCGGTCTTGGCGTTGATAAAGTCTTCGGCATCGGGATGCTTGATGGAGATAGACAGCATCAGCGCACCGCGGCGGCCGTCTTGGGCCACTTCGCGGGTACTGTTCGAATACCTTTCCATAAACGGAACGATGCCCGTCGAGGTTAGGGCTGCGTTCTTCACAGGCGAACCCTTAGGCCTGATGCCCGACAAGTCGTGGCCCACGCCGCCGCGGCGCTTCATCAGCTGAATCTGCTCCTCGTCGGTTTTGATGATGGAACCGTAAGAGTCGGAAGTTTCCAGCTCGTCGCCAATAACAAAACAATTCGACAGCGAAGCAATCTGAAAGTCGTTGCCGATACCGGTCATGGGGCTGCCCTGCGGAATAAGGTAACGGAAGTGGTCGAACAGGCCGAAGAGCTGTTCTTCGCTCAGGGGCGCAGTGTATTTCTTTTCAATACGGGCAATTTCGCGGGCCAGACGGCGGTGCATATCGGCCGGAGTCTTCTCGTAGATGTTGCCGTAGGAATCTTTGAGGGCATACTTGGATATCCATACCTTGGTGGCCAATTCGTCGCCATCGAAATAGGCTAGGGTAGACGCGTAAATTTCCTCTTTGTCAAAGCTTTGTCTTTCCATATATTGTTAATTTGCATTTGCTTTTTTTGCCTTGCAATAATACACAGAAATCGTTGCTGACCCAAACAAGCCGGATAGATTTATTGTAAAATTTTAAGGGAAGAACTACCTTTGCCCAAGTGTGGAAAATTGAATGAAAGATGCTTGAATTTATGAAACAACGCGCAACACTGCGCCAATACAGCGATCGGCCCGTGTCGCAGGAACTGCTCGACGAACTGCTGGAGATAGCCTGCCGTGCATCCAATACGGGCAATATGCAGCTTTACAGTATCGTGGTGACGCGCTCCGCCGCCATGAAACAGGCTTTGGCACCGGCGCACTTTAATCAACCGCAAGTTACGTCGGCTCCGGTGGTACTCACATTCTGCGCCGACCTTAAACGCTACAGCCAATGGTGTCTGCAGCGCGATGCCCAGCCCGGGTTCGACAACATACAGTCGCTGGCTTATGCCGCCATCGATGCCGTTATCGCCGCTCAGACCTTCTGTGTTGCCGCCGAAGCGCAAGGCTTGGGTATCTGCTATTTGGGTACCACCACCTACAACGCCGACCAAATTGTACAGGTGCTGCATCTGCCTCAGTTGGTTATGCCCATCGTCACCGTTACTTTGGGCTATCCGGCCGCTCAGCCCCAGCCCTGCGAGCGCCTGCCTTTGGCTGCCGTGGTGCATCAGGAACGCTATCAGGACTATACGCCTCAGGCTATCGACGAACTCTTCGCCGAAAAAGAAGCCCTGCCCGCCAACCGTCATTATGTACAAATCAACCAAAAACAGACCTTGGCCCAGGTGTTTACCGATATCCGTTACACCAAGAAAGACAACGAGTTCTTTTCGGAAGTCTTCATCGACTGTCTGCGCCGCCAAGGTTTCTTGAAGGATAAGGAATAACCAACCTCTACCGACAAAAAAATCCCGCCTCGCAAGAGACGGGATTCTTTTTTATATGGAAGAAGCGATTATTCTTCGTTGGCTTCCAGTTGCTTCTTGAGAGCGGCCAGAGCGTCGATGTCGCCCAAAGTGGTCTTTTCAACCTTGGCGGCAACAGCTTCTGCAGCCTTCTCTTCGGCCTTCTTTTCGTTGGCGGCCTTCTTGGCGGCTACGCGAGCTTCCTTCTTGGCCTCGTCTTCGTGGATGCGGCTGTGAGAAAGAATGATGCGCTTGGCGTTCTTGTTGAACTCGATAACCTTGAAGTCCAGCGTTTCGCCAACTTGAGCCTGCGTGCCGTCTTCCTTAACAAGGTGCTTGGGAGTGGCAAAGCCTTCGATGCCGTAAGGCAAGGCAATGACTGCGCCCTTGTCGACGATTTCGGTAATGGTAGCCTGGTGGATGCTGTCGACGGTGAAGATGCTTTCGAGGTTGTCCCAAGGATTCTCTTCCAGCTGCTTGTGACCCAAGCTCAGACGACGGTTTTCCTTGTCGATTTCCAGAACGCAAACTTCGATTTCGGCACCAATCTGAGTGAATTCGCTCGGGTGTTTGATCTTCTTGGTCCAGCTCAAGTCGCTGATGTGAATCAGACCGTCAACACCTTCTTCAATTTCAACGAATACACCGAAGTTGGTGAAGTTGCGAACCTTGGCGGTGTGCTTGCTGCCAACGGCATACTTGGTCTCGATGTTCTCCCAAGGATCTTCCTTAAGCTGCTTCATGCCCAAAGAAATCTTTCTCTCTTCGCGGTTCAGGGTAAGGATAACGGCTTCCACTTCGTCGCCTACAGAGAGGAAATCCTGAGCGCTGCGCAGATGCTGCGACCAGCTCATTTCCGATACGTGGATAAGGCCTTCGATACCGGGAGCGATTTCTACGAATGCACCATAGTCTACCAGAACGACAACCTTGCCCTTTACCTTGTCGCCCACCTTGAGGTCGGGATCCAAAGCATCCCAAGGATGAGGAGTCAGCTGCTTCATACCCAAGGCAATACGCTTTCTCTCTTCGTCGAAGTCGAGGATAACGACATTTACCTTCTGGTCGGGTTGAACAATATCGTGCGGATCGTTTACGCGGCCCCAGCTCAGGTCGGTGATGTGAATCAGACCGTCTACGCCACCCAGGTCGATGAACACACCGTAAGAAGTGATGTTCTTGACAGTACCTTCCAGTACCTGACCCTTTTCCAGCTTGGAGATGATTTCCTTCTTCTGGAGTTCGAGTTCGGCTTCGATAAGAGCCTTGTGCGAAACAACCACGTTCTTGAATTCCTGGTTGATTTTGATAACCTTGAATTCCATGGTCTTGCCAACAAATACATCGTAGTCGCGGATGGGCTTCACGTCAATCTGCGAACCGGGCAGGAAGGCTTCGATGCCGAATACGTCGACAATCATACCACCCTTGGTGCGGCACTTGACGTAACCCTTGACGATTTCGCCGCTTTCGAGGGCAGCGTTTACGTTCTCCCAGCTGCGAGAGGTGCGGGCCTTCTTGTGCGAAAGAATCAGCTGGCCTTTCTTGTCCTCCTGCGATTCAATATACACTTCAACTTTGTCACCGATAGCCAAATCGGGGTTGTAACGGAACTCATTCAAAGAGACGATACCATCCGATTTGAAACCGATGTTAACGACAACTTCGCGTTTGTTCATACCAATAACCGTACCGATGATAACTTCCTTCTCCTTGACGGTGTTGAGGGTTTCATCGTAGGTCTTGGTCAATTCTTCTTTGGTAGCAGCGCCAACTACGCTACCTTTTTCGAAAGCTTCCCAGTCGAAATTGGGATCGGGTTCGAGTGCTACTTTTGCTGTTGCAGAGGCTGCTGCAACCTTAGCTTCCATAGCCTGATCTTTTGTTTCTTCGCTCATTGCAAAAGACATTAAGGGGTTAAACATGTTGATATTCAAGCTTTTGGCCGTCTTGCTCGGGCTTGATGGCAAAAAGCCCGCAAAGATAGGCAAGGCTTTTCGATTGTGCAAGACCAAGACCGTATATTTATAAGGTGTTTTTTGCAAGATGCCAGTGTATTTTAAAGCCCGAAAGACGCGAAGTAGGAAAAATTGAATTACATTTGCCGCTGCTTAAATAATGTGAAAAATGAATTCGCAACAATCTTTGTCGGCCTATCTGGAAAAACTTGTCAGAGAGTCCTTGCAGCTGCTCCGCACACAATATGCAGCCCAGTTGCTGAGCGATTTGTACTGGCAGGTGGACCTGTCGACGGGAACCTTTGCCGTTATCGACGACAACCAGCATCAGATACTCAAAAACTCGGTCAAGGAATGGGTGGCCGACGATGATGAGAAAAACGTGTCGCTCCGCCAGGTGGAACACATCTTGCGCGACATCATACACAAGCTTAAGGATGAGGACTTTACCCAAGGTTTGAATATCCAGATGCCTTTCTCCGTCCTGATGGTGGACGAGGAAATGGAAATCTTGTGCGAACTCTTCTTTCTCGACGAAGACACCGTGCCGCTCGACGAGAACATTATGCAGCGTATCGACAACGAACTCGATGACTTTATCAAACAGTTGATGAAGGATTGAGCAAGGATTGAAAAATTGCCTCGAATTATTTGGCGATTTCCTGCCACTATGCTACCTTTGCGCTCACTTTTTGATAGTCCGCCGAAATAGCTCAGTTGGTAGAGCAACGCATTCGTAATGCGTAGGTCGCCGGTTCGAGTCCGGCTTTCGGCTCAAAGCCTTGGTTCTTTGGGATTAAGGCTTTTTTTATGGAACCCATGCCAACACGATGTATGAATAAACAGATGATTATCAAGAACTTATGGAGAAAAAAGGGGGGGGGGATTTAATGAAGAGTAAACTCCTTGGAAGATTGAAAGACTTCCTAAACAAGCTTGTCAGCACCAAGTATCTGAGCGTATGGCTGGTCTTGGCTGTTGACGTTTTCTTTTCGGTATTGGTCAGCTTTATCTGCTTGCTTACCGAGAGATATGTGCTGCATTGGCCCATAGACTTACATGTCTATTGCACTTTGTTGTTGTCTTCGCTGGGTGCCAGCCTGGTGGCCATCCTGCTTTCCGGCTCATCGCGCAAGATTATCCGCTACGCGCGCATGAGAGATGTGCTCGGCTTTGTGCTGGCCGCTTTCCTCAAGGCTGTTCTTTTGATTATTCCATTCACCTTTACGCTCGATGATGCTTTGGGTTTCGACGTCATCTTGATGGCCGTTATTCTGGACGCCGGCTTTACCCTGTTGGTATCGCTCTTTGTGCGTTCGCTGATGGTGGCTGTCTACGAAACGCTGGTAGAAAAAGACCGCCGTCAGAACAACCAATTGCAGAACGTGCTTATCTACGGCATCAACAAAGAGGCTGTGGCCTTGTCTATGCGCCTTAGCAACAACGTGAAATACCGGGTGATTGGTTTCTGCTCACGCAGCGAGCACACGCGTCGTTACTTGGCCAACGACCTGCCCGTCTACCATTACGGCGACGACGAATCTTTCTCCAAGCGCCTGCGCCTGATGCGCATCGATGCCATGGTGTTCCCCACCGTCTACGATGTGCAGAAAGAAGAGCAAGGCTTGCTGAAAATCTGTGAACAGCAGAAGCTGAAAGTGCTGGTGGCTCCTCCTGTCGATGAACTGGGCAGCAGACATGGTGCCGGTGCCGTTATCCGCGAGGTGGAAATCGAAGATATCCTCAACCGTCCCGAGATTAAGATTGATATGGATGCCGTCAAGGCTATGTTCAAGGACAAGACCATCATGGTGACGGGTGCCGCCGGCAGTATCGGCAGCGAAATTTGCCGTCAGCTGGTAAAGGTGGGTGCAGGCCGCATCATCGCCTACGAACAGGCCGAAACGCCTATGCATTACCTACAGCTGGAAATGCGCGACAAATATCCTCACCAGAACATGGAGTGTGTTATCGGCGATGTGTTGAACGTGCAGCGTCTCGATTCCGTTTTCCGCAAATTCCGTCCCGAAATAGTCTTCCATGCCGCCGCTTACAAGCATGTGCCTTTGATGGAAGAGAACCCTTGCGAAGCCATCCGCGTGAACGTGGGCGGCAGCCGCAATATTGCCGAAATGTCGCTCAAGTACGGTGTGGACAAAATGGTGATGATTTCTACCGACAAAGCCGTGAACCCCACCAATATTATGGGTGCTTCCAAACGTATGGCCGAAATCTACGTGCAGAGTTTGGGCAAGGCGGTGCAGGACGGCCGTATACCGGGCAAGACCAAGTTCGTCACCACGCGCTTTGGCAATGTGCTGGGTTCCAATGGCTCGGTATTGCCCCGTTTCCGCGAACAGATACTCAAAGGAGGCCCGGTAACGGTGACGCATCCCGATATCATCCGCTTCTTTATGAGCATTCCCGAGGCTTGCCGTCTGGTATTGCAGGCTGCTACCATCGGTCACGACAACGAGATTCTGGTCTTCGATATGGGCCAGCCCGTGCGTATTGCCGATATGGCTCGCCGTATGATAGCCTTGTCGGGACTGCGCGAAGGCGAGGATATCAAGATTGAGTATACGGGTTTGCGTCCGGGCGAGAAATTGTACGAAGAAGTGCTGAGCGACAAGGAAAAAACCATCCCCACTTCTTACGAAAAAATCCATATCGCCCAGGCCCGCAAGTATATTTTCGAGGATGTAATAGACACTTTCGACCAGATTCAGGATAAGGCCCAACGGGTGGAAATTCCCGAAATGGTGCGCCTCATACGCAAGTTCGTTCCCGAATACATACCGCGCAACTCGTGGCTTGAAAAAGTGTAGGCTGATTGACCCATGGACGACCGACAACCATATTTTGTACTCTTAGGTGGAAATATGCTTTGCCGAGGGGTTTGCGAGCGTTTGCAGGCCTTCGGTTACAAGGTCCTTGTCGTCGATTGGAATGAACGGCCCGCCGTTAGTGGCGACGAGCACTGGCCTTTGGACGTGAAAGATGCCTCCGCAGTGCTCGCGGCTCTGGAAAAAAGCGCTTATCGGATAGAGGGCGCTTTTACTTGTATCGATTTGGCGGTGCCCACGGTGAACGCCATTCACCGGCATTACGGCCTGGCCTTGATGCCCGAGGCTTACGACCGGGTGCTGAGCAAGGAGCGTATGCGCGAGGCTTGGCAGCAGGCGGGCATTTTCAACCGTTATTCCTGCACTTATTCTCCCGGACAGGACGAAATGTTGCTGGCGATGAACTGTCAGCGCAAGATGATTGTAAAGCCTAACGTGGCGGCCAGTTCGCGAGGCATTACGGTGCTGGAAGAGCAGAGCGGCCCGCTGCTGTGGCAGCGGGCCTTGGACAAGGCACGCAACGCTTCTTACGACGGTCGCTGTTTGGTGGAAGAATTCGTCGAGGGACGCGAGTTTACCATCGATATGCTGGGCGATGCTCAGAACGTGTGGGTGTACGGTATTTCGGTGAAGTATCATTCGGCCAATACCGTCGACCACAACCGCGTGGCGGTGAAACTGCACTGGAACTCGGCCGCCTATCCCGACGGGGTGTATGCGCGCCTGGCCGAGCGCGGCAAGGCCTGTTATCGCGCCTTGGGCATGAAAAACTGCTACGGCCATCTGGAAATGATTATGCGTCCCGACGGTCAGTTGTGCCCAGTAGAAATCGGGGCCCGCACCAGTGCCTACATCGCCAGCCATTTGGTGTGCCGGGCCAGCGGGCACGACTATTTGGGCGACTATATCGATATGCTGCACGGCCGGCCTCTGCCCCAGGGCGACCACATCAACGGCAGCCAGTCGGCCATGTGGTTCGGCTACGATATTCCCGCCGGGAGCGTTGTTCGGCACACTTGCTGCCTGGCCGATTTTCTGCCCGCCGGGGTGGAGGTGATGGCCTACAAACGCGACGGGCTGCAGCTTGGCCGCCGGTTTGAAGCCATCCAAGACGACAACGGCCGCGACAGCGCCGGCTACGAAATGTTGGCCGCTCCCAAGCATGTCCTTACCATCAATATGGTGGAAGGGGCGGAGCGCGCCTTTTTGCAGGCTTTAACGTCAGAATAGACAACAACAAAAGATATTGCAAATGGACAAGAAATTTAAAAGAACAACTGTAACCACCGCTTTGCCTTACGCCAACGGCCCCGTGCATATTGGCCATCTGGCAGGTGTGTATGTGCCCGCAGACATCTATGTGAGATACTTGCGTCTGAAGGGTGAAGATGTTTTGTTTATCGGCGGTAGCGACGAACACGGTGTGCCTATCACCATCCGTGCCCGCAAGGAAGGCTGTAGCCCGCAAGACGTGGTGGACCGTTACCACAAGCTTATCAAGGAATCGTTCGAGGAGTTCGGCATATCTTTCGATATCTACTCCCGCACCACTTCGCCCACGCATCATAAGCTGGCTTCCGACTTTTTCCGCAAGCTCTACGACAAAGGTGAATTTATCGAGAAGACCTCGATGCAATATTACGACGAAGAGGCCAAGGCTTTCCTAGCCGACCGTTACATTACGGGCGAATGCCCGCACTGCCACGCACAGGGCGCCTACGGCGACCAGTGCGAGAAGTGCGGCTCCACCCTGTCACCCACCGAACTGATTAACCCGCGCAGCACCATCAGCGGCAGCAAACCCGTGATGCGTGAAACCAAGCACTGGTACCTGCCCCTGGACAAGCACGAGGCCTGGTTGCGCAAATGGATACTCGAAGACCACAAAGAGTGGCGACCCAATGTTTACGGACAGTGCAAGAGCTGGCTCGATTTGGGCTTGCAGCCGCGAGCCGTCAGCCGCGACCTCGACTGGGGTATTCCCGTACCCGTCGAAGGAGCCGAGGGCAAGGTGCTCTACGTATGGTTCGACGCTCCCATCGGCTACATTTCCAACACCAAGGAACTGTTGCCCGACTCTTGGGAGAAATGGTGGAAAGACCCTGAAACCCGCCTTATCCACTTTATCGGCAAGGACAACATCGTCTTCCACTGCATCGTGTTCCCCGCCATGCTGAAGGCCGAAGGCAGCTATATTCTGCCCGACAACGTACCCAGCAACGAGTTCCTTAACTTGGAAGACGATAAGATTTCCACTTCACGCAACTGGGCTGTTTGGTTGCATGAATATCTGGTGGACTTCCCCGGCAAGCAGGATGTGTTGCGCTATGTGCTGACGGCCAACGCTCCCGAAACCAAAGACAACAATTTCACCTGGAAGGATTTTCAGGCCCGCAACAACAACGAGCTGGTGGCCATCTTCGGCAACTTCGTCAACCGGGCCGTGGTGCTCACCCACAAGTATTTCGACGGTAAAGTACCCGCTTGCGGCCCGCTCAACGACTACGACCAGGCTACCATCGAAGAACTGCGCCATGTTAAGCAGACCCTCGAAGAATATTTGGATGTCTTCCGTTTTCGCGATGCCCAGAAAGAAGCCATGAATCTGGCCCGTATCGGCAACAAATATTTGGCCGATACCGAACCTTGGAAACTGGCCAAGACCGATATGGCCCGCGTGGCAACCATCATGAACCTGAGCTTGCAGATTGCCGCCAACCTGGCCATCGCCTTCGAACCCTTCCTGCCTTTCAGCGCCGCCAAGCTGCGTAAAATGCTCAACATCGACACCTTCCGTTGGGATTCTCTGGGCAGTATCGATTTGCTGGAGGAAGGCCACGCCCTGCAAGCTGCAACCTTGCTCTTCGAAAAGATAGACGATGCCGCCATCGATGCGCAGATACAGCGTCTGCTCGACACCAAGAAGGCCAACGAAAAGGCCCTGTGGCAACCCCAGCCCGCCAAGGATGACATCAGTTTCGACGATTTCAGCAAACTGGATATCCGCATCGGTACCATTCTGGAAGCCAAGCCTGTGCCCAAGACCACCAAGCTGCTGCAACTGCTCGTGGACACCGGTCTGGACAAGCGCACCATCGTGTCGGGCGTGAGCGAATCCTTCAAGCCCGAAGATCTTATCGGCAAACAAGTGCCCGTGCTTGTCAACCTGGCCCCGCGTTCGTTCCGGGGCATCGAATCGCACGGTATGATACTCTACACCTCCGACGAGGCCGGCAAATACCTGCTCATGTCGCCCGAAAAGGCACTGAAAGCCGGTAGTGTCATCGCTTAATCCATCGCTCGGTTCGGGAAGATTTTTTCGCGCCCTTCGCGGGCAAAACCTTATGGATAAAGAGCTGCACCAAGTGTGTGGCTCTTTTTTCTATTGTTTTGTAAAAAAGTGGGGAAAAGTGTTGCAAAGTGGAGAAAAGCGGTATAAATTTGCCTCAGACAATCGCGATAGCTAAGTATGAGATTCTCAGGCAATTTTGAAGCCAAATTGGATGCCAAGAACCGCGTGTTCGTTCCGGCAACTTTCCGTCGTCTGCTGCAGGGCAACCAAGGCGATGACGTTTGCGTGCTGTATGTGCGCAAGGATATCTTCCAGGATTGCATCGTGGTCTATCCCGAGAGTGTCTGGGAAAACGAGCTCTCGCAGTTGCGTGCACGTCTGAACAAGTACGACCCGCAGCAGCAGGATGTCTACCGTCAGTTTATGCTCGAAGCCGAATGTGTGGAAATGTCGCCCAACGGCCGTGTGCTTTTGCCCAAGCGGTTGCTGTCGCTGGTGGGCATCGACGGCGAAGTGCGTTTTCTGGGCATAGACGACTGCATCGAAATTTGGCCCAAGGCTGCGCTCGAACAGCCGCGCATGTCGGCCGAGGCCTTCCAAAGCTGTATCAAGGAAATTTTCAAATAACTATGTACCATACGCCCGCTTTACTTGCAGCCAGTGTTGAGGGTCTTGCCATCAAACCTGATGGTAAGTATGTCGATGTGACTTTTGGCGGCGGCGGACATTCTATGGAAATTCTCCGGCATCTCTCGCCCGAGGGCCGTCTGTATGCTTTCGACCAGGACCAAGATGTCTTTGCCAACGTGCCACGCGACGAGCGGCTGGTGTTCGTACACGGAAATTTCCGTTTTTTGAAGAATTTTCTGCGCTATTACGGGGTGGAGCAGATAGACGGTCTGTTGGCCGATTTGGGCGTTTCTTCGCACCATTTCGACGAAGCTTCGCGTGGCTTCTCATTCCGTTTCGACGATGGTGACCTTGATATGCGTATGAACCAGAAAGCCTCGCGCAAGGCCTCCGATATTGTGGCCCTCTACAGTCAGGACGAGCTGGCCCGCCTGTTTCGCGACTATGGCGAACTCTCGCAGGCGGGACGCATTGCAGCCCTGCTGGTGAAGGCACGCGCCGAGCAACCCATCCTTACCGTGGCCCGATTTAAGCAAGTGCTGGCACCGGTCTTCAGCCGCGACAAGGAAAAGAAAGATATGGCCAAGGTTTTTCAGGCCTTGCGCATAGAAGTGAACGGCGAGATGCAGGCGTTGGAAGCCATGCTGCGTCAGGCACTCGAGATGTTGGCTCCCGGCGGGCGACTGAGTGTTATCAGCTACCATTCGCTCGAAGACCGGCTGGTGAAGAATTTCATGCGCGCGGGCAATTTTCGAGGCGAGGTGGAACAGGACTTCTACGGCAACCGCCTGAGTCCGTTTCGTTTGGTCAACAACAAGGTTATCGTTCCCGACCGCGAAGAAGAGTTGAACAATCCGCGTTCGCGCAGCGCCAAATTGCGCATAGCCGAGAAGTTATGAAACCTAATGTCAATTCCATTCTCGATGGCAGTTTCCTCAATTCGGAATTCTTCCGCAAGCAATACAAGTTCTTTCTGTTGCTGGTGGTGTTGCTCGTCATATACATCGGCAACCGCTACACCCTTACGCGCAAGATAGCCCAGGTAGATTCGCTCAGCAAGGAACTGACCGAACTGCGCTACGATGTGTTGATACAACGCTCCCGCCTGATGCAGGAAAGCCGTCAGTCGAATATAGACGGACTGGTCAAAGAGAAGGGCCTCGATCTGAAGGCAACCAATCAGGCCCCTTATCGTCTGAAAGTGAAACATCACCGATAGAATCTTGCAGAAAACCATGGCAAAGAAAAGCAATTACAGCGATGTTCTGAAAGCTTATGGCCGGCGCTATACGTTAGTGACGGTGCTGCTTTTCGGCTGTATGCTCGTGGGTATACTGCTGTCGGTGTTCCATATACAGTTTGTCGAGGGCGAGGCCTGGACCAAATGGAAAGACCGTCAGGTGCGCGACAGCGTGGAAGTGGCCCCCGAAAGAGGCAACATCTACGCCGACAACGGTGCCTTGATGGCTGCCACCATTCCGAGTTATGCGCTGTACATGGACCTTCGTGCCTACCAGAACAACAGCAATCGCTACAGCAAGGAAAAACTTGCCCAGGCACGCCGCGAGTATCGCGATTCGCTGGCTGTTTATATCAAACCTTTGTCGGAGGCCTTGTCGCAGAAGTTGGGTGACAAGACACCCGCCCAATACGAGGCGCATATCTGGAAGGGTTTTGAACGCGGCAGCCGCGAGTATCAGCTCAGTGCCAAGCGGGTGTCTTATTTCGAGCTGCAGGAAATTCGGCGTTTCCCCTTCTTCAACAAAGGCCGCAATAGCAGCGGTTTCTATACCAAGACTTACAGCGAACGCCAGAAGATGTTCGGCTCGCTGGCCAGCCGCACCATCGGCGATATCTATCCCGATTTCAAGAAAGGTGGTC
Organism: bacterium; assembly: GCA_963617485.1. Classification (GTDB taxonomy): domain Bacteria; phylum Bacteroidota; class Bacteroidia; order Bacteroidales; family UBA1402; genus UBA1757. Next base: position 146,216 of record CAVEPA010000003.1, read on the forward strand.
GCTCGGGGCTGGAGCTTTATTACGATTCGCTGCTATGTGGCCAGCCTGGCTTGTCGTCGCGGCAGAAGGTGGCCGGACGCTACATCAATGTCAATACCATTGATCCTGTGAACGGCTGGGACCTGTACACCACCATCAATCTCAACAAACAGGATATCGTGGAGTCGGCGTTGCGTCGCAAACTGGTGGAAACCGATGCCGAATCGGGCTGTGCCGTTTTGATGGAAACCGCTACCGGACGCATACAGGCCATCAGTAACCTGGGCCGCGTAGCACCGGGCGTGTATGCCGAAACGCAGAACTATGCCTGCGGCGACCATAGCGAACCGGGTTCCACCTTCAAGACCATTGCCATGATGGCCGCTTTGGAGGACGGTCTGCTCGAACCCAATACACCGGTAGATGTCGGTACGGGTATTGCCAACATACACGGCCGCGTCATGCGCGACCATAACTACGGCAAGGGCGGCTACGGCCTCATCGATGCCAAGAAGTCCATTTGGTATTCGTCCAACATCGGCGTTTCCAAACTTGTCGATGAAGCCTACGGTGGCATTGCCGGTGCAGCCAAGTTTGTAGACCGCATTTATTCTTTCGGTTTCGCGCAAGACCTTAAGCTGGAGATTCCCGGTGCGGCCGTTCCCACCATTCCGCATCCCAAGGATAAGAAACGCTATTGGTCGGCCACCGACCTGCCTTGGATGTCGCATGGCTATGTTACCATGATTCCGCCCATCTATACCTTGGCCTATTACAACGCCATTGCCAACGACGGCTGCTATCTGAGGCCTTATTTTGTAGACCGCATCGCCCGCGACAACGACGTGTACAAGACCTTTAGGCCTCAGGTGGTAAAAGAAAAAATATGTTCCGACAAGACCCTGCGCGAAATTCGCCTGATGCTCGACAGTGTGGTGCTGAAGGGAACGGCCCGGGCCGTGTACAGCGAGTTGGTGCCCATTTCGGGCAAGACCGGTACGGCTGTGTTGGAATACGGCGGCGGTAAACGCGGCCATCAAGTGTCGTTCTGCGGCTATTTCCCCTCGGACAAGCCCAAGTATACCTGTATCGTGGTCATTCGTCGTCCGAGTATCGGTTATCCTTCGGGTGGCGGCATGGCCGGTGCCGTGTTGCGCCAGATTGCCGAGCGGGTGTATGCCGGCGAACTCGACCTCTCGCTCAATACTTTGCCCAAGGATACCCTGGATGTGCTGCCCCGTCTGGATGCCGGGCTTAAGCAACCCACTGAGTATCTGCTCAAACGCTTGCATCTGCCCTCCGATATTGAAGCTCCCGAAGACGATGATGTGGTGGTGGCCAACGAAGAAGGCCGCCGCTGGACTTTCGATATGCGCGAAGAGGTACCTGGCAAGACACCCAAGGTGACGGGCATGGGCCTGCGCGATGCCATTTACGTACTCGAAAAAGCGGGCTTCCAAGTGGATGTCCACGGAAGCGGCACGGTCTATCGTCAGTCGATAAAGGAAGGCCAGCCTTATAAGCGCGGCCAGTATATGAGTATCTATTTGAAGTAAAAAGACAAGTATATGGAACTGAGTGTTTGCATCAAGAATCTGAAGGTTTTGGAAAGTTACGGTCCGCAGCAACAAGCCTTGACAGGCCTGTGTTTCGACTCGCGCAAGGCGGCTCCCGGCAGTCTGTTCGTGGCTCAGAAGGGAACGCAGAGCGATGGTCACCAATATATCGACGATGTCATTGCCAAGGGTGCCAAGGCCATCGTGCTGGAAGATATGCCCGCACACTTGCAGGAAGGTGTTAGCTACATCAAGGTGGCCGATACCAACGCTGCCCTGGGCTTGCTCGCTTCGGCCTGGTTCGGCGAACCCTCCACGAAACTGACCCTTGTGGGCGTGACGGGTACCAACGGCAAGACCACCATCGCCACCTTACTTTACCATATGTTCCGCAGCTTCGGCTTCAAGGTGGGCCTGCTCTCGACCGTGTGCAACTATGTGGACGAACTGGCCATCCCCTCGACCCATACCACGCCCGATGCCTATAGTATCAACAGCCTGATGGCCCAGATGGTGGAAGCCGGCTGCCAGTATGCCTTTATGGAGGTGAGCTCGCATTCCATCGCTCAGGAACGTATTGCCGGCCTGCGCTTTGCCGGCGGAATCTTCACCAACCTTACGCACGACCATCTGGACTACCATAAGACCTTCGATGCCTATCTCAAGGCCAAGAAAACCTTCTTTGACAACCTGCCGGCCGAGGCCTTTGCCCTGACCAACATCGACGACCGCAACGGTATGGTGATGCTGCAGAACACCAAGGCTTCCAAACACAGCTATTCCACCCGAGCCATGGCCGATTTCCGTGCCAAGATTCTGGAAACTCACTTGAGTGGCATGCAGCTCGAAATAAACGGACGCGAGGTCTTTGCCCAGTTCATCGGCCGCTTTAACGTGTCGAACTTGCTGGCTGTGTATGGTGCCGCCATTCTTTTGGGCCGCCAACCCGAAGAGTGCCTGCTGAGCCTGAGCCGCCTGCACCCCGTGGCCGGCCGTTTGGAATACGTACCTTCGCCCAAGGGCTTCGTTGCCATTGTCGATTATGCCCATACGCCCGATGCCCTGCACAATGTGCTGGAAACGCTCAAGGCACTCAACGCTCCGCATATCATCAGTGTGGTGGGTGCAGGCGGCAACCGCGACAAGACCAAGCGACCCGAAATGGCAGCCGAGGCCTGCGCTCTGAGCGACACGCTTATCCTTACCTCCGACAATCCCCGTTTCGAAGAGCCCCAAGACATCCTCAACGATATGTATGCCGGCATTCCCGTCGATGCGCAGGACAAGGTACTCTGCATCCTCGACCGGCGCGAAGCCATCCGTACCGCCTGCCGACTGGCGCAGAAGGGCGACCTGGTGCTAGTGGCCGGCAAGGGTCACGAAAATTATCAGGAAATAAAAGGTGTGAAACATCATTTTGACGATAAAGAAGAACTCGAAAAAATCTGCAGATAGCTATGTTAGTACCTCTGTTTGAATATCTCGACCGGCTGGATATCAGCGGAGCCGGTGTCTTTCAATACGTTACCTTCCGCGCGGCCATGGCCTTTATCCTGGCCCTGCTCATCGCCATGCTTATCGGCCGGCGCATGATAGACTATATGCGTCGCAAGCAGATGGGCGATATGCCCCGTCAGCTCGATATCGAAGGCCAAATGAGCAAGAAAGGCACACCCAGCATGGGCGGTGTCATCATCTTTCTGTCGTTGATAATACCGGTGCTGCTCTTTGCCAAACTAAGCAACACCTACGTTCTTCTGATGCTGATAACCACGGTCTGGCTGACAATACTGGGCTTCCTGGACGACTACATCAAGATTTTCAAAAAGAACAAGGATGGTCTCTCGGCACGCTACAAGCTGATTGGACAAGTGGTGCTGGGCATTATCGTGGGTGTAGTGCTGTACCTGAGCCCGGATGTTGTGATACGCGAAAACATCGAGACCCGCCAGTTTCATCATGTGGAGCAGGTGGAAATCAATCCCCAAGTGGTAAAATCGACCAAGACCACCATTCCCTTTGTCAAGAACAACAACTTCGACTATTCCGACATACTGTTCTTTTTGGACCCCGAACACCGTCAGGGTGCCGGCTGGGTTATCTTCGTGCTGGCCACCATCTTTATCGTGACAGCTGTTTCGAACGGTTCCAACCTGACCGATGGTCTGGACGGCCTGACGGCGGGCATCACCTCCATTATCGCGGTGGGTTTGGGCGTGCTGGCCTATCTGTCGAGTAACGTCAACTACGCGTCCTACCTTAATATCATGTACATTCCCGGGGTGGAAGAACTGGTTATCTACGCGGCGGCACTGGTGGGTGCCACCATGGGTTTCCTGTGGTACAATTCCTTCCCCGCGCAGGTGTTCATGGGCGACACGGGCAGTCTGATGCTGGGCGGCGTGCTGGCAGTTTTCGCCATCATCATCCGCAAGGAAATTCTGCTGATACTTTTCTGCGGTATCTATTTGGTGGAATCGCTTTCGGTGATGATGCAGGTGGCCTATTTCAAGCATACCAAACGCAAAACGGGCGTGGGCAAGCGTATTTTCAAGATGACACCCTTGCACCATCATTTCCAGAAGCCTGGCAATGCCGGCATCGATGCCCTGATACAGAAACCTCTGGTACCCGTGCCGGAATCTAAAATCGTCATACGTTTTTGGCTGATAACCATCATTTTGACTGTATTGGCCATCATCACCTTAAAATTGAGATAATGAAAAAGATTGTTGTCTTAGGTGCAGGCGAAAGCGGCGTAGGAGCTGCCGTGCTTGCCAAGAAAATGCAGTTCGATGTCTGGGTAAGCGATATGTCGCCTATCAAGGACAATTATAAAGCCGTGCTCGAGGCTCACAAGATTGCTTGGGAAGAAGGCGGTCACAGTATGGACAAAATCCTTGCCGCCGACGAAATAATCAAGAGTCCGGGCATTCCCGATAAGGCGCCTGTTATCCAAGCCATCAAGGAAAAAGGCATCCACATCGTTTCTGAAATTGAATTCGCCGGCCGCTATACCGATGCCAAGATGATTTGCATCACGGGCTCCAACGGCAAGACAACCACCACCATGCTTACTTACCATATCCTCAAGCAGGGCGGTCTGAACGTGGGTCTGGCCGGCAATGTGGGCAAAAGTCTGGCCTTGCAGGTGGCCGAATGCGACTTCGATTATTATGTGATAGAACTGAGCAGCTTCCAACTCGACTATATGTTCGACTTCCGGGCCGATGTGGCTGTGCTGCTGAATATTACCCCCGACCATTTGGACCGCTACCATTACAATATGCAGGAGTATGTCGACGCTAAGTTCCGTATTATCCGCAACCAGCGTCCGCAGGATGCTTTCGTCTATTGGAACGACGATCCCATCATCCAACGCGAAATTGCCAAACGCGACATCGTGGCTCAGCGCTTCCCCTTCTCGCTCAAGCGTCAGGATGGCATCAAGGCATTTATCGAGAACCACTTGCTGGTAATCGATACGCCCGAGCAACGCTTTGAAATGGGGCAGGAGGAACTCTCGCTGAGTGGCACCCACAATATGTACAACACCATGGCATCGGCCATTTCGGCCAATATCGCCCGGGTGAAGAAAGACGAAATACGCCGTGCCTTGAGCGATTTTCAGGGCGTGGAACACCGTTTGGAAAAGGTGCTCAGCGTGGGCGGCGTCAGCTATGTGAACGACTCCAAAGCCACCAACGTCAATTCTTGCTGGTATGCGCTGGAATCGATGAAGACCCCGCTGGTACTCATACTGGGCGGTACCGACAAGGGCAACGACTACAGCGAGATAGAAGCGCTGGTACGTGAAAAAGTGCATGCGCTTATCTTCTTGGGCGTGGACAATGCCAAACTGCACGCCTTCTTCGACGGCAAAGTGCCCGAAATCCGTGATGCCCGCTCCATGAAGGAGGCTATCGACCAGGCAGCCGCTTTGGCCCGTCCGGGCGATACGGTGCTCTTGTCGCCCTGCTGTGCCAGCTTCGACCTGTTCAAGAATTACGAAGACCGCGGCCGTCAGTTCAAAGACTGCGTCCGTGCCTTATAACCAAATATTTCCGCACCATGGACCTGTTTGTCAAGAAGCTCTTTAAAGGCGACAGCATCGTATGGATACTGTTGCTGCTGCTCATGGCCTTGAGTGTTGTCGAGTGCTTCAGTGCGCTGGGTACTCTGGCCTACAAGCGCGACAACATGTTCATGCCCATTCTCCGTCATGCGGGCATTCTGTTTGCTGGCTTCGTCTTAGTTGTGGTGCTGCATAATGTCCCTTACAAATGGACGGGATTTCTGTCATATCCTCTAATGGGCGCTTCGGTCTTCTTATTGGTGTTGGCCCTATTCTCCGAGAACGTCGGGGTTGAACTGAATGAAGCCAAGCGCTGGGTGGAAGTGTTCGGCATACAGTTCCAGCCTTCGGAACTTGCCAAGATTTCGCTGGTGATATTTATTGCCTGGACCTTGGGAACAGCTCATAAGGAAGCGGATGGTTCGGGCTATGTCAAGGCATTCTGGAAGGTGATAATCGCAACGGGTATCGTGGTGCTACTCATCATTACGCAGAACATGTCGACGGCCATCATGATAGCTGTTTTCGCCTATTTGATGCTGTTCATTGGCGGTGCGCCAAAAAAACACATGATTTGGCTGACCGTGGTGGTGGGCGGCGGAGCTCTGCTGGTGTATATCGCCCTGACAGCCATACCCGATATTCCCGGTGTAGACCGTTGGGCCTCCTGGCACAACCGCCTCGTGCCACACAGCGTGGACGTACTCGACCCATCTTACACCCGCACCGACGAAAACAGTCAGGTGCATTATGCCAAGATTGCCATTTCTCAAGGCAAATTTTTGGGTGCCCTGCCGGGCAACAGTACGCAGCGCGATTTTCTGCCGCAGGCCTACTCAGATTTCATCTACGCCATCATTATCGAAGATATGGGCTGGCTTGGCATGTTGCTGGTGCCTGCCTTGTACATCATACTGCTATTCCGCTGCCGCAAGATAGCCAAGTCGTGTACCAAAATGACACCTGCGCTGCTGGCCATGGGAGCCGGGCTTATCGTGGCCTTGCAGGCTTTTGTGAACATGGCTGTGGCGGTAGGCTTCTTCCCGGTGACCGGTCAGGCCATGCCTATTGTGAGCCGTGGCGGAACTTCGAGCATTATCACCTGTTGCTATTTTGCCCTGATACTCAGCGTAAGCCGTTATGGTGCCAGCGACAGCGAGGAAGAAGTATGGCAGAGTGAAGACCAGGAAATGGATCGACTGGAAGCTGAAGAAGAGGCCCGCCAGGCCGTAGAACAGGCGGCGCAGCAGGCACCGGAGAACATCAGTGCAGAAGATTATGCCTCTATGGCAGAATAAATAGAGCGAGCAATGAAAAGACGAAGATTCATTATTTCGGGCGGTGGAACCGGCGGCCATATTTTTCCGGCCATCTCCATCGCCAATGCCATCAAGGCCAAGGAGCCCGAGGCTGAGATTCTTTTTGTGGGTGCCGAAAACCGCATGGAAATGGAACGCGTTCCGGCTGCGGGCTACCGCATAGTGGGTTTACCCATCTGTGGTTTCGACCGTCGGCATTTGTTGAAGAATGTGAAGACTTTGTGCAAACTGTTGCGTTCTTTGCGCATGGCGCGCCGGGTGGTGAAAGACTTCCGCCCCGATGCGGCCGTGGGTGTGGGCGGCTATGCCAGCGGCCCGCTGCTGCGGGCCGCCGCCAGCTTGGGCGTCCCCTGCTACCTGCAGGAACAGAACTCCTACGCCGGTATGACCAACAAGTGGCTGGCCGCCAAAGCCAAACGTATTTGCGTGGCCTATCAGGGCATGGACAAGTTCTTTCCTGCCGACAAGATAGTGCTCACCGGCAACCCGGTGCGTCAAGACCTGCTTCAGGCCGCAGGCCTGAAGCAGGAGGCCCTGGCCTACTACGGCTTGCAACCCGACCGGCCCGTTATGCTGGTGGTGGGTGGCAGTCTGGGTGCGGGCAGCATCAATCAGGCCGTTATGGCGCATTTGGACGAACTCGAAAACAGCCCGGTGCAGGTACTTTGGCAAACGGGCAAATACTACTACAAGAACATTATGGCAGCGCTCGAGGGCCGCAGCCTCAAACAAGTACACGTCACGCAGTTTGTCGACCGCATGGACTACGCCTATGCCATGTCCGACCTGGTAGTGTCGCGCGCCGGTGCGAGCAGCATTTCCGAACTTTGCCTGTTGGGTAAGGCTTGCATTTTGGTGCCTTCGCCCAATGTGGCCGAAGACCATCAGACTAAGAACGCCATGGCCCTGGTCAAGGAGAATGCCGCCTTGATGGTAACCGATGCCCAGGCCAAGGAAACCTTGGTGCCCACGGCCTTGCAACTGCTCTCCGATCCGGCCCGCTTGGAGGCACTTCGTCAGTCCATAGCACGTCTGGCTTTGCCCGATGCAGCCGAAAAGATAGCCGACATAGTCATGAACGATAACGATTAAGATGAAAAGAGTATATTTTATAGGTATTGGCGGTATAGGCATGAGTAACCTTGCCCGCTATTTCAGAAGCGAAGGCCTGCAGGTGGCAGGCTACGACCGTACCCGCAGCCCGCTTTGCGAGCATTTGGAGAGTGAAGGTATCGACATACACTACACCGACGATGTTGCCCTTATCCCAACGGCCTTCCTGCAAGTGGAAGACACCTTGGTGGTGCGCACCCCGGCCGTCCCGCACACGCACAGCGAGTGGCAGTATTTCGAGACCCATGGCTACAACATCATGAAGCGTGCCGCCGTCTTGGGCGAGATTTCCAACGACAAACGCGCCCTTTGCGTATCGGGTACCCACGGCAAAACCACCACCAGTACGCTGCTGGCCCATTTGCTGCGTCAGTCGCCCATCGACTGCAACGCCTTTCTGGGCGGCATCTCCAAGAACTACGACACCAATCTGCTGCTGTCCACCAAGAGCGACTACGCCGTTATCGAGGCCGACGAATACGACCGTTCCTTCCACTTTCTGCGCCCTTATATGGCCATCGTCACTTCGGTGGATGCCGACCATTTGGACATCTACGGCACGCATGAAGCCTACATCGAATCTTTCGAACACTTCACTTCGCTTATCCAGCCCGGCGGCTGTCTGGTAAAGAAAGTGGGCTTGCCCCTACACGAAGCCTGCGACCCGACGGTAAAGGTCTACACCTATGCCGGCCCCAAGGCCAACGAGGCTGAACGCCACAGTGCCGATTTCCACAGCGAGAGCGCCCATTTCGAGAACGGGCGCCTGTATTTCGATTTCCATTATCCCGGTGGCTGCATCGAGCACATGGAACTGGGCCTGCCCATGATGATTCATGTGGAGAATGCCGTGGCTGCCATGGCGGTGGCTCATCTCTGCGGTGTGAGCAACGAGGACTTGCGCCGGGGCCTGGCCTGTTTTCAGGGTAACCAGCGGCGCTTCGATTTCCAAATACGTCGCGACGACTTTGTCTATCTCGACGACTACGCCCATCATCCCGATGAACTCAAGGCCAGCATCGCCTCCATCAAAGCTTTGTACGGCGATAGAAAAATTACCGGCATCTTCCAGCCCCATCTCTACACCCGCACCCGCGATTTCGCCACGGAGTTCGCGCAAGCACTTTCGCAGCTCGACGAGGTGATACTGCTCGATATCTATCCGGCCCGCGAGGAACCTATACCTGGCGTTACTTCCGAGTTGATATTCAAACAGATAAGCTGTCCGCAGAAGTCGATGGCAACCCTACAGAATTTATGTGAGGTCCTGCGCGGCAAACGACTGGAAGTTTTAGTAACTTTGGGAGCCGGAAACATCGACACACTCGTACCGAAAATCAAGGAAATGTTCAGTAAATGAGTAAGATAAGGACTTGGATATTGACCGTTGCCGGCCTGTTGCTCCTGCTGTACATACTTGTGGCAGCCAGGCTGATTGCACCTGCCCGAGCGCAGTGCTATGCCAAGCCCGTAGACATTCATATTGTGGACAGTGCGGCCCATCCTTATGTCAAGGCGGCCGAAATAAGGCAACTGCTCTTGCTCAACCATCTGCTGGAAGATTCCTTCCGGCTCGACGAGTTGCCGCTGCAGGCCGTAGAAGATGTGGTGAACTCGCATCCGCTGGTGAAGCATGCCGAAGTGTATTCGCGTCCTTCGGGCTACTGGTGCATCGATGTGTGGCAACGCCTGCCCCTGCTTCGGGTGATTCCGCGCGACAAGAGCCAGTTCTTCATCGACGACCGGGGCGAGGTGATGCATTTGCAGACCTACAAGCTGGGTACCGTGGTAGACTTGCCCGTGGTGACCGGCAGCGTCAGCGAGAAGGACTCCACGCTGCTGGCTTCGCTCTTCGACCTGGCGCAATACTTGGCCGATGACGAGTTTTGGAACGATATGATAACGCAGATGGACATCCATCCCGATGGGCGTATGTCGATGTACCTGCGCCTATGCGACTTTGAGGTGGCTTTCGGCCCGCTGCAGCGCATAGAAGAAAAAATGGACATCCTGCGTAGTTTTTACGAGGATGCTTTGCCCAAATTGGGCTGGAATCGTTATGAGAAGATTAGTTTGGAATTTGACAATCAGATAGTTTGTACCAAGAAAGGATAATATGATGATGCAAGACAATGCATACGCAGTGGTTTTCGATGTGGGCAGTTCCTGCATCAAGGCCTGTATCGGACAGCAAAGCGCTGCGCAGACCAAGATTTTGGCGCAGGCCAAACGGCCTATTGCCACCGACATCCGCCGGGGAGTCATCCAAAAGACGCATGAAGTGAGCCTGTTGCTCGATGAAATGCTCGATGAAATGCTGGAGGCTTTGCCAACGCCCATGCAGGTGCTCAAGGTGTATATCGGCCTCAACGCCTACGGTATGCGCTCGGTGTCTTTGCAGGCTTCGCTCAATCTTAACTACGAACGGACGGTAGACGACACCGTGCTCGACGAGTTGCTCGACGAGGCCCAGTCGCAGTTTGAGGTCAACGAGGATTTCGACCTGCGTCAGACCTTCGTGCAGGAATACGTGGTGGACGGCTTCCGCACCCCCGATCCCAAGGGAGAAAAGCCCCGCAAGATAGATGCCGTTTATAAGGCAGTGATAGGGCGCAACCAGATTTTTCGCAATTTGGAAAGTACGCTCGAAGCCACCGGCATGTGCGGCCGCTACGAGCTCGAACTGGGCATTCTGGCATCGGCCGAGGCTGTTCTGACACCCGAAGACAAAGAAAAAGGCGTGGTAGTGGTGGACTTCGGAGCCCAGACCACGGGCATTTGCGTCATCAAGGGCAATGTGGTGCGTCACGTGGCGGTGCTGCCTTTCGGCGGAGCCAATATTACCCGCGACCTCACCCAGCTTCCCGGCTTGAGCACGCAGGAAGCCGAGGCCTTGAAACTGGAGCAAGGCAATGCCCTGCACTATACCGAATTGATGATGCGCGCCAAGAAGGAGAACGGCCGTCTGCTGGACTTCTCCGCTTCCGACAAGGAAGTAAACGAGATTGTAGTGGCACGTATCGAAGAAATAGTAGACAATATCTGGGCCCAAATACGTTATGCCTGGCTCAACCCCGTTACCTTGGCCAATGGTTTGGTCATTACCGGCGGTGCCTCGCGACTGAAGAATCTGGAAACGCTCTTGCATCAGAAAACCGGTCTGGTGGTACGCACCGTGCCCGAGGTTGAGCCCGAAATGGCCCAATGTCTGGGTCTGATGCGTCTGGCCAAAGAAAATTGCCTGCAACTTGACGAGGACGCTCTGGCAGCCCGGAAAGCGCAGGAAGAGCAGGAGGCGCAGGAGGCCGCCCGCAGGCAGCAAGAAACCTTCCTCAACGGCAATCTTTTCCCCGAAGAGGAAATCAAGCAAGAGGCCAAGCCCGAGGCCAAACCCCGGGAAAAATCTGCGCCCAAACCTGTGGAAAACCCTTCGGGCAACAAACCGGGCAAGAAAAAGAAAGAGAAAAGGAGCTTGTTTGACATGGCCCAAAGTATATTCAATCAGCTCACCGACGACGAATAACAGTTATGGAAGAAGATAAAGAATTGATACCTTTTGTACTGCCCGAAAAACAGGCTACCATCATCAAGGTAGTAGGTGTGGGTGGTGGCGGCGGCAATGCCGTCAACTATATGTTCAGCCAAGGCATCCGCGATGTCAGCTACCTTATTTGCAATACCGACCAGCAGGTGCTGTTCGCATCGCCCATTCCCGACAAACTGCAGTTGGGCCCGGAGACTACGCACGGCCTGGGTGCCGGTAATAAGCCCGAGAAGGCGCGTGCCGCCGCCGAAGAGAGCGAGGAAGATCTGCGGCGCGCTTTGGGCGACAACACCAAGATGGTCTTTATCACCGCCGGTATGGGCGGCGGCACGGGCACCGGCGCTGCACCCGTCATTGCCCGGATAGCCCGTTCCATGGGTATCCTCACCGTTGGTATCGTCACCATTCCCTTCTCGTGGGAGGGCGCGGTCAAAATCAATCAGGCCATGGACGGCGTGGATGCCATCAGCAAGGAAGTGGATGCGCTGTTGGTTATCAACAACGACCTGCTCAGCAACATTTATCCCGACCTGACGGTGATGAACGGTTTCCGCAAGGCCGACGACACGCTTTGCACGGCTGCCAAGAGCATCGCCGAAATCATCACCCTGACAGGTTATATCAACCTCGACTTTGCCGATGTGCAGACCATCCTCAAAGACGGCGGCGTGGCTGTGATGAGTGCAGGAACGGCCAGTGGCCAGAACCGCGTTATCGATGCCATGAACAATGCCCTGCATTCGCCTTTGCTCAACAACAACGATGTCTATCGTGCCAGCAAGATACTGTTCAACATCTCCTGCAGCAGCTCGCACGAACTGGTGTTGGAGGAAACGCGGCAGATCAACCGTTTTATGGAGCAGTTCGAAGGTCGCGTGAAGGTGGTCATTTGGGGTATTTCCATCGACGACAGCCTGGGCGAAGACCTGAAGGTGACGCTTTTGGCCAGCGGCTTTGGCGTGAACGAAGTGACGGGCATCAAACAGCTCCGGCAGGAAGATACGGTGAACCAAGCCGAGCAGGAAGAGACCCGCATACGTCGCGACAACCAGATTCGTTCCTATTACGGCGAAGCCGGCGTGCCGCCACGGCATTATTACAACACGCCTTTTGTGTTGAGCGAAGAAGACCTCAACAACGAAGATTTGATAGAAAAATTGAGCGAAGAGCCCGCCAACCGGCGCACCCGTCAATAGGGCTTATTCGTCGATAATATGTGTTCCGCTGTTTTGCAGCAGACAGTCGGCCTTGGTGATGAAGACTTCCTTCACGCCGCAGGCCAAGGCATTGAAGGCATTGTCCAGCTTGGGTAACATTCCCCCTTGGATGATGCCTTCGGCTTTATATTGCTCGTAGCTTTCGGGCGTGATTTCGCGGATAAGGCTGTTGTCGTCGTCGGGATTGCTGAGCACGCCTGCCTTCTCGAAACAATAGTACAGATACACGTCGAAATGCTGTGCCATGGCTTTGGCTACTTCGTTGGCCACCGTGTCGGCATTGGTGTTGAGCAGCTGGCCCTGACGGTCGTGCGTGATGGGCGCTACCACCGGCACGATATTCTGGTTGATAAGGTCGGCCAGCACGTCGCCCTGTACTTCCTGCACATCGCCCACAAAACCATAGTCGATGTCCTTGACCGGTCGCTTAATGGAGCGGATAAAGTTGAAATCGGCACCGCACAGGCCCATGGCATTCACGCCCAGCCCTTGCAGCTTGGCCACGATAGTCTTGTTTACCAGACCCGCGTACACCATCGTCACCACATCCAGGGTGGGCTTGTCGGTAATGCGGCGACCGTCCACCATGCGCGTTTCGATGCCCATCTTTTCCGACAGTTCGGTAGCCAGCTTGCCACCGCCGTGTACCAGAATCTTGTAACCGGCAATTTGTCTGAATTCTTCCAGTAGGCAAGCCAGGCTTTCGGGGTTTTCCACCACCTTGCCACCAACTTTGATGATAGATAGTTTGTTCATATTATTTAAGGTTGTTTTCGAGGAAGTTAAAGCAACGACGGTAAAGATGCTGGCGATAGGGAGCACCCAGAATACTGTGGTTGCGGTTGGGATAAAACTGCATATCGAACTGGACACCTTGGCGAACCAAAGCATCGACCAGCTCCATGCTCTGGTTGGGATGCACGTTGTCGTCCGACAGGCCGTGAACCAGCAGCAGTTTGCCCGAGAATTTGTCTAGACGGTTGAAGGCACTGTAGGCCTCGTAGCCATGTGGGTTCTCCTGCGGACGGCGCATGAAACGCTCGGTGTAGGCTGTGTTGTAGTAACGCCAGTCGCTCACCGGCGCAATGGCAATGGCAGCCTTGAACACCGGCTCGTCCTGCATGAGCGAGAGCAGGCTCACGAAACCACCGTAGCTCCAGCCCCAAATGGCCATGCGGTTCTCGTCGATATAGGGCAAGGCACCAAGTTGACGCGCAACGGCAGCCTGATCGGCCGTTTCCATTTCGCCCAGCTTCATGTACACCTGTTTGCGGAAGGCCTGACCGCGCGCACCCGTGCCGCGTCCGTCAACGGCGGCCACCACATAGCCCTGCTGGCTCAAGAAGTATTCCCAGTCGAGATAATAACTGTTTACGGCTTCCTGGCTGTTGGGCCCGCTGTACTGAACCATCACCAGCGGATACTCTTTGTCGGCATTGAAGTCTTGAGGCAGCAATACCCAGCCGTAAAGCTCCTGACCGTCGGCGGCCTTGAAAGTGCGGAACTCCTTGACGGGCAGACGGAGGCTGTCCAGACGGGCCTGCAATTCGGCATTGTCTTGCAGCATACGCAGCGTCTTGCCCTTGGTGTTTTTCAGTCGGTATTGCGTGGCCTTGGCCGTAGAGGAATACGATTCCACAAAATAATGGAAGCTCGGGTCGAACTGCGCGGTGTACGTACCGGGCTCCGAGGCACTCAGACGTTTCTGTCGGCCTTTACTGTCGCTCACAAACACGGCGCGGTGGTAGGGCAGCTCGTCGACGGCTTGATAATAGAACAGTCCGTTGAGGGTATCGCGGCCGTAATAACGCAGCAATTCATTCTTGCCGGATGTTATCTGCTTGATTAACATTCCGTTAGTCTTGTACAAATACAGATGTCTGTAACCATCCTTCTCGCTGATGTAACAGAAATCTTTGGAAGTGAAATCGATTTGTGGCAAAAATGAAGGGTCGATGTAGGCATCGTTACGCTCGTTAAGCACTAAGGTGTTCAAGTTCGATTTGGGGTTGATGTAGAACATCTTCATCTCGCTCTGACGACGGTTCAGCGTGATGACGGCCATTTGGTTGGCGTGCTTGGTAGCCTTCAGATAAGGGATATAGTCTTCCTCGTCGAGCGGCAGGTCGAGCTTGGCGTTCTGGCGGTACTGCACTTGGTAGGCATGCAGGCTCACGCGCGAGTTCTGCTCGCCGGCGCGAGGGTATTTGAAGCGGATTTCGCCGGGATAGTAGCGTTGCTCTTCCTTGCCGGGCATGGCGCAATAATAGTCGGTAAGGGCATATTCTTTCACCTGGCTTTCGTCGAAGCGTACATAAATAAGGTACTTGCTGTCGGCTGTCCATTCGTACATGCGGGTGGTGCTGAATTCCTCCTCGTAAATCCAGTCGCTGGTGCCGTTGATGATGCTGTTGAGCGCGCCGTCTTTGGTAACGGCCACTTCGGTTTTGAAATCGAGTTTCTTGATAAAGAGATTGTTGTCGCGGGCAAAGGCCACCATGCGGCCGTCGGGCGAGAAGCAGGCATCCCTTTGGGCACCGTTCTCCGACAGGGGTTGCAGAATGTTGTGACGACGGTTGAGCACGTAGTGTTGGGCGTAGAACGAGCGGCGGTAAATGGGTTCGGACTCGTTCCAAAGCAGAATCTGCGTTTCGTTGGCATTGAAACGGAAACCTTCGATATAGTCCATTTGGTATTCGCGGGTGCGGCTCACATCGACGATGGTGTCGAGCAGACGGCCCGTCTTCAGGTCGTGGCGCAACAGGCTCAGCCCATCCTCGCTCAGAGCAACGTAAGAGCTGCCGTCCTGCATCATGTAGTAGATTTCGGGGCTGTAGGCAAGATAGCTCCCCGATACGGTTTCTTCGAGGCTAAGGTTTTGGGCTTGAATGCTTATAATACTGAGGCTCAGCAAGATAAGCTTGACGAAAACTTTCTTCATATAAGAATCTTTGTTGGCGCAAAAATAGTGCAAATCCCTGTATTTTTGCAAGACAAAAACAAGAGAGGATGTATAGGAGTTTTCCGCAATACTTGAGCGAAATTTTCCCCTGCAAGATGCAGAAGCTAACGCTCAATCTGGGTCTGAGCTGTCCCAACCGCGACGGCAGCATTGCCCGGGGCGGCTGCACTTATTGCAACAACCGCAGTTTCAATCCGGCCTATTGCGAGCCGCAGCGTTCCGTGACGCAGCAGCTGCAGGAGGGTATGGACTTCTTTGCCCGCAAATATCCGCAGATGGAGTATCTGGCATATTTCCAGAGCTATACCAATACCTATGGCGATGAAAAGAAACTACAGGCCTGTTACGAAGAGGCGCTGGCCTGTCCCAAGGTGCGCGGGCTCATCATCGCCACCCGGCCGGACTGTATATCGCCTTCCATGATGAATTATTTGGAGGCTTTGTCGCACCGCTGTTTCCTGCTGGTAGAGCTGGGCGTTGAGTCGCTGAGCGACGGGGTGCTGCGCGCGGTGAACCGCGGCCACGACGTGGCCTGCGCCAGGGCCTGCACGCAGGCCCTGGCGCAGCGCAGCATCCCCGTCGGCGCGCACCTCATCATTGGCCTGCCCGGCGAGACGCGCGAACAAATGCTGGCCTCGGCCGCTGCCATCTCGCAATGGCCCGTCACCACGCTGAAACTGCATCAGCTGCAGCTTATCAAAGGAACGCCCTTGGCCCGCCAGTGGGAGCAAGACCCTTCCATCCTGCAACTCTTCACCCTAGACGAATATCTCGATTTTCTGGTGGAATACATCCAGCGCCTGCGCCCCGACATCGTACTCGACCGTTTTGTCTCGCAGTCGCCCAAGGAGCTGCTCATTGCGCCCGACTGGGGCTTGAAGAACTTCGAATTCACCCATTTGCTCGAAGAACGCATGCGACGGCAAAATGCTTGGCAAGGTAAGAAACAGTTTTGAAACACATCTTCACAGAATTTTAACCGGAAATACGGAAATAATCCTTAACATTGCAACACAGAAGTTAAACCTTTCATACCCCAAGATTATGGCTTATAAGATTCTAGTGGTTGACGATGAACCCGATTTGCGTGAAATTCTGCAATGTAATCTCGAAAGCGCCGGCTACGAAGTAGATACGGCTGAATCGGCCGAAGAAGCATTGGAGATGCTCGACCCCGCTCCCGACCTTATCTTGCTCGATGTCATGATGGGCGGCATGAGCGGCTACCGTATGGCCGGCAAACTCCGTAACGAATTGAAACTTAACATTCCCATCATCTTCCTTACGGCCAAAGATTCCGAAAACGACATGCTCACCGGCTTCTCTGTGGGTGCCGACGACTATATCTCCAAACCCTTCTCGTTGCACGAAGTGCTGGCCCGCGTCAAGGCAGTTTTGCGCCGTGGTACGGCCGAACCGGCAGAGGCATCCTCTGCACTCGAAGTGGGCGGTCTGCGTATCGATTTCGAGAAGAAGCTCGTCTTGGCCGGCGAAGAAGAATTACGGTTCTCGCCCAAGGAATTTGCCATCCTGAGCCTGCTGGCGCATCATGCCGGCCGCGTGTACAAGCGCGACGAGATACTTGCTGAGGTCTGGCAAGAAGATAGCATGATGGTGCTCGACCGCACCGTCGACGTGCATATCACCCGTATCCGTCACAAACTCGGCCCTTACGCATATCATATTACGAACCGTCAAGGTTACGGCTATTGTTTCGAAGAAAAATAAAATGGAGAACTTGTCTTACAAGGCCAGGATGCTCATACACTTCGGCCTGTTGTTTGTCATGTTCGCTTTCCTGATGACTGTATTTCAATTCAGGCGCGAAGACGAACTCCGGCGCGAGCAGCTCAACTACTACCTGCGAGCCTATGCCAATATCATAGACGAAGGTGTGCATGAGGGCGATTCTGTCCTGCTCGACAGTGCCGGCTTTCAGGAACTGATGCGCCTGCTGCCTAGTCGGTGCCGGCTTACCATCATCGACGGTATGGGCAAGGTGCGCTACGAATCGGATCCGCTCGATGTCAGCCAAATGGAAAACCATCTGAACCGTACTGAAGTAAGGTTGGCCTATCAGGTGGCAGAGGGCAACGACATCCGCCTTTCGCGCACGGACAATGTTAAGTATTTCTACTTTGCCAAGCGCTACGATTTGGAGGGCCTTCACACTCCCGGCGACGGTGACGACTATGTGGTGCGCATAGCCATGCCTTATGATGACAGTCTGGCGCATTTCTTCAAACCCGACCACAGCTTTATGCTGTTTGTGCTGATGGTTTTCGCCACCGGTATGATAGGCATATTCTATGTGACCGACCATTACAGTAAGTCCATTATGCAGTTACGCGCGTTTTTGGATGATATAGACCGAGGTGTTACCAACTATAACAATGTCAGTTTCCCAAAATCGGAACTTGGTTTGCTTTGTACCAGAGTGGTGGGCAAATACCGCAAGTTGGACGAGTTGAGCCGATTGGTAACCATCCGCCGTGACCGTCTGTTGCGCCATTTCCATTATTCTAGAGAAGGCATCGCCCTGTTTACCTCCGATTTCGAGAACTTCTATGTCAATGCTCGCTTTCTGCAATATGTCAATGTGCTGCTCGAAAGCCCCACGCCCGATATCAACGAAATCTGGAATTCGGAAGTATTCGAGCCGATAGCACAATTTGCCCGGCTGAACGCCGATGCCAATACCACCGTCAGCGAAGCGCCCGTATTCTCGTTATCCAAGCAGGTGGGCGGCTCGTTTTTTGAGATAAGGGTAATTGTTTACGCCAATGGCGATTTCGAGGTAGGAATTGCCGACGTTACCATCGCTGAAAGAGAAAAAATCAGCCGACAGGAAACCAGCAACAATATCTTGCACGAACTGCGCACGCCCATAAGCTGTATCCGAGGTTATTTGGAAACCCTCCTCAACAACGACTCGCTGGGCGAAAGCAATCCCAAGCGCCAACGTTTTGTCGAAAAGGCCTATACCCAGACTTTACGCCTGACCAACCTTATCAGCGATGTGGCATTGGTAAGCAAGACCGACGAGGCTCCCGAGTTGGTGCAACGTACCGAGGTGGATGTGGTCAAGGCCGTGGACGATGTTTACGAAGACTTGCGCCCGCGCATGGAAGATGCCGGCATGAAATTCTTCAAGAACCTGCCCGACAAACTTGTTATCCATGGCAACTATACGCTGATTTACTCCATCTTCCGCAACTTGATAGAAAACAGTATCAACTACGCCGGCAAGGATGTGGAGTTTCATGTGGACTGCTACAACATTGCCGAAAACTTCGCCTATTTCTCGGTGTACGATACCGGTCAGGGAGTGCCGGAAGAAAATCTGCAGCACCTCTTCGAACGTTTCTACCGCGTAAACAAAGGGCGCAGCCGCGAAAACGGCGGTTCTGGCTTGGGCTTGTCCATCGTATACAACGCGGTTTCCGTCCATCACGGTGGCATTTCGGTGCGCAACCGCGAGGGTGGCGGATTGGAGTTTCTTTTTACGCTGCGAATAAGCTGATAATCAGAAAACGGCCGATTACCCGATGTGACCTTGCAAGTATTCGCGGGTACGTTCTTGCGCCGGCTGGCTGAAAAGCTGGGCGGTGCTTTCGTATTCCATCAGCGAGCCCAGATACATGAACATTGAAAAGAAAAGGGCGCAACACTGCGCCCTTCCCCCTGCTTAGAAACTTGTCTTACTTATTTGACGTGAAAAAATCAATAACTGCCACGGCGGATAATGTCTACCGACTGCTTTTTCTCGTAGCGGATAAATAAATCGGAAGTGCAGTCGCTGTTGCTACCTGCCATGGAGATGGGGTAACGCAGTTCCAGTTCATCATCGAAGATGGCGATTTCCAGCACCAAGCTGCTCAGTTCGGGGTTGCCCGGCGAAAGAATCAGAAAATGCCCGTCGGGTTGCTCTATCCAGCGCATAACGTCCTCGTAGCCGTAATCATCGACACTGCGGGTGTTGAGTCCGGGAATAACGTGATCGCCGAAAGTGCTCACACTGCCATCGTCGAAAAATTCAAGACCGGCCACGGCCAAGGTATCGGTCAGATTGTTGTCTATCTTGATGTTCATCTGCATATTGCTGTAGTTGATGCGCAAGCCGTAGTCCGTACATTGCCACTTGCCGACAAGCGGACTCTCGACAAAATTGTTGCAAGAAGTCATCAGCATGCCAAACAAGGCAAGACTGGCCAGACTGCGGAGGATAAGATTCAACTTTTTCATCATATTGCTTTTTGTAAGTTGTTGTTGGTCGTTTGAGACATTGCGAAAGTAGAGGCTTGCTGTTACAGGAACCCGCACAAAGCAATTGAAAGTCTGTTAAGAACTGTGAAATAGTTGTTGCGGTTTTGGCGCATTTTGCCGCAGAAAAAGCTTGCATACCGAGTAATAGCTTTACATTTGCAAAGAAGAAAAAATAGTGATGAGCAAGTTTAAGGTAAGACGAGGCTGGATGTTGGCGATGGTGCTGGCTCTGAGTGTCGAGGCTGGTCTGGCTGCGCCGGCGGCCGACAAGATTGTCAACGACTGCTTTTGGTACACCGTGGACGGAAACCCCATTTATAGCCAGGGTGGTGGCATCTTCAGTTTTCCCGACCCTGCCAGCGGGCGGATGAGATATTATTGGTACGGGGTGCGTTATCAAGGGGCCGAGTCTTATCTGCAAGACCCCAGCCTCACCATCGAGACCAGTGCCTTCCGCTCGGTTACCTGCTACAGTTCCGACGACTTGGTGAACTGGCGCTTCGAAGGCGATGTGCTGACCGCCGCCGCCCTGGAACAGGGCGGCGGCGAGCCCCGCGGCTGGGTGGGCCGACTGGGTGTGGCCTACATCGGGGATATCGGCAAATATGCCCTTTGCGTGCAACATTCCTCTTTCGACCCCGCCGAGCAACGCTGCGTGCTTATCGCCCTGGCCGATGCCCCCAACGGAGAGTTTGTCTGGCATAACTGGTTCAGCATGAAGGATATGATAGGCACCCGCAATACGGGCGACCAAACCGTGTTCACCGACCCCGACACGGGCAAATCCTATCTGGTGTATTCGTACGGACGCGGGCGCAACCGCATCTATCTGTCCGAAATCGGCCTGCTGGACGATGGCAAGGTGGGGCTGCTCAATTGCCGCCAAATATTCCGAGGAGCCGGCCGCGAGGGCAACTGCATGTTCAAATACCGGGGCAAATACTATATGTGCGCTTCCGACCTTTACGGATGGGATTCGTCGCATGCCTATTACTTGGTGGCCGACAGCATCTACGGCCCGTATCTGCCCAAAAACAACATGCTGGTGATGCCCGGCTGCTCGGCCGATTACGCCCATGTAAGCCAGACCGGTTTCTTTGTGACCCTGCGCGGCAGCAGCCAGGAAACCGTCATCTTCTGTGGCGACCGCTGGGCCGATTTCGCAGGCAACGGCTTGGGTTACAACCAGTGGGTGCCAATCTCCTTCACCAACGACGGCCAGCCCTTCTTCAACTCGCTCAGTGCCTGGCACCTCGATGCCGGGACGGGCCAATGGCGCGTGGCCGACGACAACAACTATGTGCGTAACGGCAGCTTCGAGGCCGACCGCCGACCGGTGCCCAATCCTGTCAAGCCGCGGCAAGACTGGCTCTCGGGCTGGCAGACGCGCGTGCTGCAGGGCCATAGCATCAGCAACGATTCGCTTTCGTCACCCCGACTGAACTACCTGAACACCCGCGACGACCGCCGTTTTGTGGTGGGCGAGAAAAGTCTCAACATCGCCGACAGTGTGGCGTTTGAGCGGGTGGTGAGCCAGCAAATCGACCTGGGACCCTTTGCGCCCCTGCCCGACGGCGACTACCTATTGCGTGCCATGGTGTACCTCTGCCCGCAGGGCAAGGCCGACGGCCGTTTTCTCCTTTTGGAAATGTATGCCCAGAGCAGCGGCCAGCGCTTCTCCCTCGACCTGACGGCCTTGCCCTGCGGGCAGTGGCAAGCCGTGAGCCTGCCGGTGACGCTTAGGGGCGGACAGGCCGAAATTGGTTTCCATGCACAAGGCCAGGCCCTCGCCACCTGTCGCATCGACGATGTGTCACTGGTAAAGGCTGCCCGGTGAAAAGTGCTGCCCAAACCCGATGAAAAGCGGCCCGAGTTCGCAAATATTCAAATTATTATTACTTTCGCACTCCGAACGAAGTTCGAACATCGAACATCAAACATCATAATAACGCCTAAAACCAACCCTGATATGGCTAAACAAACTAACATCGGACTCTTTTGCGACTGCTTTCCTCCTGTGATGGACGGCGTTGCGGTATGTATGCAGAACTACGCCTACTGGCTGCAGAAGAAAGTGGGTGGCGTTTGCGTGGTGACTCCCAAAAATTATGGCACCGAATATCACGAAGACTACGAAATGTTGCAGTACATATCGGTGCCCGTGCCCTTCCGCAAGCCTTACGTTACCGGTCTGGCCGAAATCGACCCGGTTTTTGTGGCCAATATCCTCAAGCGCAGTTTCAAGATAGTGCACGCCCATTGCCCCTTTGCCTCGGGTTGGTGCGCCGACCACGTTGCCCGCATCCAGCACATCCCCATGGTGGCTACTTTCCATTCGAAATACCGCGACGACTTTGCCCGCGTCATCCCCTCGAAACTGGCACTGGACGAAATTGTAAAAGGTATCGTCAGCTTCTACGAGCGCGCCGACGAAGTGTGGGTGCCGCAGGAATCGGTCAAGGAGGTGTTGCGCGAATACGGCTTCAAAGGCGAAATTCAGGTGGTGGACAACGGTAGCGACCTGGTGGCCGAACGTCCGGAAGAGTTCTTCGCCGATGCCCGCAACCAGCTGGGTATCGCCAAAGACGAGTTTGTGCTGCTGTTTGTGGGTCAGCATATCTGGGAAAAGAACACCCGCTTCATCATCGAGACGCTCGAAAAAATCAAGGACGTACCTTTCCGTATGTTCTTTGTCGGTACGGGTTACGCCGCCGAAGACATGAAAAAGCTCGTCAGCGAGAAAGGCCTCGACAGCCAGGTGACCTTTGTTGGGAGCATTACCGAGCGCGAAAAAATAGTGAAGTACTACGCCGCTGCCGACATCTTCCTCTTTCCTTCGCTCTACGACAATGCGCCCCTGGTGGTGCGCGAGGCCGCTGCCCTGAACACGCCAGCCGTGATGATGCGCGGTGCCACGGCCGCCACCATTATCAACGACGGACAGAACGGCTTCCTCACCGACAACGACGAAGACAAGTTTGCCCAGTTGCTACGCTCGCTTATCGCTTCGCCCGAGCGTGTGCACCGCATAGGCGTGCAGGCCTCGCGCAGCATCGTGCGCAGCTGGGAAGACGTTTGCAACGAAGTGCTCGACCGCTACAACGCCCTGCTCACCCGCAAGAAACTAATCCACTAAGTTCAGTGTTCCTACTTTGAGAAGCTAGGATATTGAAGATATTAAAATGTTCATTCCGG
Source organism: bacterium (assembly GCA_963617485.1). GTDB lineage: Bacteria > Bacteroidota > Bacteroidia > Bacteroidales > UBA1402 > UBA1757. Next base: position 169,442 of record CAVEPA010000003.1, read on the forward strand.
CGTTTTACTATCAAATCCTTATTATCATCTATAACTTCAGCGATTTTCTTAATGTCTCCTTTCTTGATGCCTTCAGATTCGACAATGCAGAATGAGTCCCCGTTCCAATCAAATTTGGCATAACCTCCATTCCCTTCAACGTGCACGTGTATAGGCTCGTGCTCTTTGCTATAGAAGAAACTGAATCCAAAGAAGCGAAAAATTTCCGGCATAATATAAGGAATTGTGTTGTCCAAAGCCAGGTATTAAAATTGATACCAGCAAACATTTTCGAGAACATTATGCGGATTTGTTTAATAGACTGAAGCAGTGTGGTATTGTACCAGCTTCAAAAAGTAGACTTGAGATTTTTTTAACCAATATTGGCAATTGTTGTTAGATAATTGCTACCTTAGCGACAATTTTCCAAGGCACCGTACTTTTTGAGGATGATGAAGAAAGGCTGCCATATCGGTCGCTATATCGGGCGTAGAATTAGGCACTATATAAGAAGGAAGAACAGTCTGGTTTTGCTTTTAGCCATACTGCTCGTGCCTGTGCTGCAAGCCCAAGACATCTCCGTCACCCGTTTTTACCTGAACGAAACAGACCTCACGGCTAACACGCGAGGCACCACGGTACTCGACCAGAACGGCGACAAATGCGCGCTTATCCGTATCCAGACCACCCAAAAAGGATTCTCCTTCGATGTGGGCTCGGCAGGTGTGCAGAAGGTGGAAGACCATCATGTGGGCGAAATCTGGGTGTATGTGCCATTTGGCGTGCGTCATATCAGCATCCGCCATCCGCAGTTGGGCTCGCTGGTCAATTACAGTTTTCCCATCAATATCCAAAAAGCCCGCACCTATATCATGGAAATCACTTCCAACAAGGTGTTTGTGAACAATTACGACGATACCCGCAAGCAAAAGCTGCAAATACGAGTAACGCTGCCCAAGTCTTCTTTCACGCTCAACGGCATGTATGTGCCTCTCGACGAGAACGGTGAAGCCGAGCAAGTCCTATCGTTCGGCACCTATACCTACAAAGTGGAGGCCGAGCGCTATTATCCCAAAGAAGGCCAAGTGACCATCAACGACCCCAACAACGCCCAGCTCCTGCTAGTGGACGACCTTAGTCCCCTGATGGGCCAACTGAGCGTGCATGCCGATCCGTACAACGCCGAAGTGCTGGTAGACGGCAAGCTGATATCCTCAACCACCTCAAATACCCCCCATTCACTACAAGTAGGTGAACATCAGGTGCTTGTCAGGTGTGAAGGCTACAAACCTGAGGAACGGGTGGTAGAAATCACTCAAGACAAAACTACCGATATTGCCGTAAAGCTGAGCCAGATTACCCGCTTCAACTTTAGCAGCCAGCCCCAAGGCGCCCTTTTGAGCATCGATGGTGAAGAGCTTCAGGCCACACCCTGCTCGCGCATTATGAAAACCGGCACTTACCTGCTGCAAGCCCGCAAGGCCGGCTACAAAGAATATCGCCAAACCCACCATCTGAGCAGCTCGCAGCCCGATGTCCATATCGTGATGGACAAAATCTACAACTACAAATATGAACTCTACGCCGAGGCCGCGGTCCGCACCGGTGCGTTCACAGCCATAGGCGGCAGCTTGGGCGGCTATATTTCCCAAGTCAATGTCGAACTGTCGGCCTACTACGGCCTAGGCAAGAACGAAACCATTTATTGGAACGGGGTGGGAACCGACTATGCAGTCTATCCCTACGAATGTGTTTATTACCCGCAAACCTCGCTCGGTATCAAACTTGGCTACGGCATTTCACTGGGGACGCGCTTCAGGCTTTGCCCTCAGCTGGGGCTGGGTGTTCTTGCGTTGCACGAAGGCGGCAGCTATGTGGTCGGTTCTCCCTATATGACAAGCGCGCTGCTGGGTTTGCGTTTTTCGGCAAGGTTCGGCCATATCGGGTTCAGCCTGTCGCCGGAGTATGCTTATGGTCTGGCCTGGTCGCCGGGCTACGAAGCGCTGAAGGCAGCTTCGCCCACAATTAACACTTGGGGTCAGGGATTGTATGTGAAACTTGGATTGATGTTAGCCATTTAGACATGAAAATGAACAGACTATATATGGTATTGTTGGCGGCCTGTCTTGTCTTGGCGGGTTGTGACCTCTTGGAAGGAGATGAACTGGAAAAGCATTCCTCTCTGCAACCTATGCTTGTCGCGCGCTACATTACGATATCTCCCGGAAATTTCACGTTCGCTGCCGACCAGACCACCAGCCAGCGTGCGAGTGTTACAAGCATCGCAACTCCTTGGAAGATAGAAAACAACATCCCTTGGCTTGCTCTGTCGCAGACCAGTGGCACTAGCAATCAATATATCGAAGTTAAGGTGGCTGAGAACCCGGAGGTATTTGCCCGCACCGCTATATTCTATGTGACTGACGATGTGAGCGATTGGGATTACAAAGAGGCCGTTTACGTTACGCAGGATGCCGCAGTGCCCTATATCAACCCGGCCCAAACCGACCTTACGCTGCCGGGTGCGCCCAATACCGCCGGTATCGAAGTCTCCGCCAACTGCCAGTACATCGTTTCTTACGTTATGAACGCAAGCGGAGGCGATGCCACTTGGCTTACAGCCACCAAAGGCGAAAACGGCATCACCCTCACAGCCACGCTGAACGAAACCGACCAGTACCGCTCAGCTGTCATAACGCTCTCCTTTAGTGGTAGCAGCGGCGAAGCCAGCGCCAAGGTGACCGTCACGCAGGCGCCGGCATCCATTACGGCTTCGAGCGAGACACTCTTGTTCGAGAACACGGCAGGTGAGAAGCGCGTCGTCGTGTCGGCCGAGGTAGCCTGGACGGCCTCCACCTCCTACAGTTGGATAGAAGTTTCGCCCACGGCGGGCGGGGCAGGCACTTCATCGCTCACGGTTTCGGTCATCCCCAACACGTCCGTCGACGAGCGCACGGGTTATGTGGTTTTGGCTATCGGGGAGGCACAGCGCATACAGATACCCGTCCGTCAGCGCGGTGTCTACATCAAGACCGACTCCACCCAATGCAATTTTGGCGCGGCGGGCGGAACGCTGCCCTTGCAGATACACAGCAATACCGACTGGCAGATTTCGTCCCTTCCGTCGTGGGTCAAAGTGGACCGCGATAGCGGCAGCGGCAATGCCGAAATCCAGATTACGGCCGAAGAGAACCCTTACACGACGGCGCGCAGCGGCCAGTTTGTGGTTTCGCAGCCGGGCCTGAGTCTGCAGGCTGTGGTCACTGTGCGGCAAGTGGGCAAGACCTTCGATGTCGCCGCTGCCACGCTCTATTTCGGCCGTAATTCTGGGACGCAGACCCTCGACATCACGACCGACGGCACATGGCGGGCCACGACCGAGGCAGACTGGATACAGATAGCCCCCTCGTCGGCTACGGGCAACTCGGTGCTTTCCGTCAGCGTGTCTGCCAACGACTCTGAGAACGAGCGCAGCGGTGAAATCGTCATCACGATGGCGAATGCCTCCGCCACGATAGCCGTGGTGCAGAAGGGCAAATATTTCACGATCGACAACCCCGCCCTTACCTTCACAAGCCGTGGTGGCCAGCTCGCCGTCTCGCTTTCTACCAATGTGGCGTGGACGGCGCGCATTGAGGAGGGCGTAGACTGGCTCACGGTCACTCCGGCCAGCGGTGACTCGCTGGCTGAGGTCATGGTTACGGCAGCCGACAATCCTTCGGCCCTTGACCGCACGGCCCATGTCTACTTCGATGTCCTCGGTCGCAGCGTGGACCTTGTTGTGACGCAAAAAGGCCGCTACCTCACGGTCGATGCCACCGAGCTGCTCTTCTATGCCAAGGGTGGCACTTCCGAAGCCGTCACCGTCTCCACCGATGGAGCCTACACTATCAGCACTTCCGATAGTTGGCTCTCGGTGACTCGCAGTGGCGATACTTTTACCGTGACGGCCGAAGAAAATACCGCATCTGAGTCGCGCATAGGATATGTTACGTTGACTTTGACGGATTTGGCAGAAGGAGAATACTCTTTGAAGTTGCCTGTTACGCAGTTGTATACTATAGGCAATGCTGTTATCGACAATCTGATTACCAATATGGTCTATGTGGAGGGCGGCACCTTCACGATGGGAGCGACTTCAGAGCAAGGGAGTGATGCCCATAGTGATGAATCTCCGACTCACAGCGTCACGCTTTCCAACTATTATATAGGAAAGTACGAAGTTACCCAAGCAGAGTGGGCGGCCGTTATGGGCAGCAATCTGTCAAATTTCACAGGTGACGACAATCTGCCCGTAGAATGCGTGTCATGGAATGACTGTCAGGAGTTTATCAAAAAGCTCAATGCCAAGA
>CAVEPA010000004.1:0-165115 GCA_963617485.1 bacterium
TCGTAATAGTCCAGCGTCGAGGTCTTGCAATTCTTGACAATCTCGTACGGCGAGCTGCTTCCATAATCATACTTGTCGAAAATCTCATCAGATTCCCGGTGGGTTATTCTAGAAATATCCATACGATAAATAACCGAATCAATTTGGTATTCCGGATAGGCAAAGTACTTGGAGAAAACCTCACCCACCTGCAAAATATCAAAATGAGTACGCGATTGGTTAAGCACCGGATCTATGGATTGGTATTCATAAAGTAATTCCACACAGGCTTGGTCTATAATGTTTAAAGGAGCAAACTTGGCATAGGTATTTTCATCAAATTGGTCAGCAGTTTGCGCTTGTAAAGAAAAGGCACAGGTTAAACCGAATAAATACGTAAATAACTTCTTCATATATGCTTGATTTCTGTTGTGATGCCCAATGGATGGCCATCGGGCATCACGCAATCGCTTTATTCGTTCAGATTAACGATTGTCGTAATCGCTGTTCAAAGTATTTGCAGATTTCTTCTCGTCACCACAAAAGATTTCGTCAAGATCTTTTAAATACGAATCCCATTCTTGAGGAGAGTCAAAATAGCTTGGACTCACGGTGCATACTTTTTCTCCACACTTGGTGGTAACAATGTAGGGAAACGCACTCAGGGTAAACAAGCATGCCAACAGCACGCAGAACATCTTTTTCTTTTTCATAGTAGTTGATTTTGAGTTAATAAAAAGGGGGTGTCTATTCCAATTCCACTGGGCTGTAGAAACGTCTGGTGTCCACAATGGGAATGGATTTGCCAGTATTGGCATCTTTGCCCAGCAACACATTCCCAGTCAAAACATTGCTTTGATTCTCACAATAATCCCGGTATCTCTCATTGTAACGTGTACGGGTGGTTTTCATACGGTCGCGTTTCATTTCGATATAGATATCCGAATCCGCATTGCGCACCGAGATGGCTGTGAATGTCTGTTCGCCCTTGTTGTCTTCAAGTTTCAATATCATGCCGGGCAGTCCAGAGAATTTCCATGGCCCGTCGTTTCTGGCAATCTCCGTTGTGTAATAAGCTTTCCACGTCCGCCCTCTGAAACGGCAAGTGGCTGTCTGGCAAGGATATCCGCAAACCGTTGCCGTATCGTCTTCGAGTATCCACGGAATGGCAATGCTGTCATGGTAAACGTAATAATCGATAAAAATGCGGTCGTAATAGTCCAGCGTCGATTTTTTGCGGTTCTTTACAATAGTGTATGGCGATTTGCTTGGATAACGATACAGAGAGAAAATACGGCTTGCTTCTTGCGTGGAAATTCTAGAGATATCCATTTGATAGATAACCGAATCAATTTGGTATTGAGGATAACCAAAATACTTGGTATACGTATTCCCCACCTGCAAGATGTCAATATAGGAACGAATCTCATCAAGCACTGGGTCGATAGCCGAATATTCATAAAGTATCTCCATGCCAGCCTTGTCTATTTTATCCAAGGGAGCAAATTTGGCATAACTTTGCTCTGTGACAGATGGACTTCCCGATATGGAAATTTGAGCCGGTAGCGAAACCATTGATGCAAGAAACAAACATAGTAACAGCATTTTCATGTTGATTCAGTTTTTCATGATTACCCGTTCTATTTGGTGTCCATATAATACATAGTTCCACCCTCTTTTCCGCAATACGATGCATTCAAGTCGTACATAAAATCGAGCCATTCTCCAAAAGTATCAAAATAGCTTTGATTTACCGTGTAAACCGTTTTGCCACAAGTTGTTTTTACGATAGCCGAGAATGCACTCAGAGTAAACAAGCATGCCAACAGCATGCAGAACATCTTTTTCTTTTTCATAGTAGTTGATTTTGAGTTAATATAAAGGGGTTGTCTATTCCAATTCCACTGGGCTGTAGAAACGTCTGGTATTGGAAACGCTACGCACTTTGCCGGTATTGGGGTCCTTGCCCAGCAAGGGATTGCCTGCCAAAACCGCCATCTGACGCAGACGGTAGTCCTTGAACTGCTCGTTAAAACGGGTGCGGGTGGTTTTGATATAATCACATTCGTCTTCGACATAAATGTCAGATGTGGCATTGCGCACCGAGATGGCTGTGAATGTCTGTTCGCCCTTGTTGTCTTCAAGTTTCAATATCATGCCGGGCAGTCCAGAGAATTTCCATGGCCCGTCGTTTCTGGCAATCTCCGTTGTGTAATAAGCTTTCCACGTCCGCCCTCTGAAACGGCAAGTGGCTGTCTGGCAAGGATATCCGCAAACCGTTGCCGTATCGTCTTCGAGTATCCACGGAATGGCAATACTGTCTTGGTAAACGTAATAATCGATAAAAATGCGGTCGTAATAGTCCAGCGTCGAGGTCTTGCAATTCTTGACAATCTCGTACGGCGAGCCGCTTCGGTAGTTATATTCATGAAGAATCTCGTGGGCTTCCCGGTTGGTTATTTTGGTGTCGTCTCTGCAATAATGAATCACCGAGTCTGTCTGATAGGACGGATATGCAAAATATTTGGAATGCGTCTCTCCCACTTGCAGAATATCAATATAGGACCTCATCTTGTCAAGCACCGGGTCAATGGCGTGATACTCATAGATAATCTCCACACTTGCTTTGTCAATAACATTCATTTTCAGGAATTTGGCAAAAGCATTATCGTAATACTGGTCAGATTCTGTATCAACGCTTTGTGCCTGTGTGAAAAAAGTAGCTGTTAATCCAAGCAGCAAATACAAATATAATTTCTTCATGACGAATAGCTTTCGGTGGTTTTGCCAGCCAACGATATTCATTGGGTGGCCTCAAAATATGGCAATTCAGATTAGCGTTTGTCGTAATCGCTGTTCAGGGAATTTGTGAAGTCTTCGTCTTTTCCGCAAAAAAGTTCGTCAAGTTCCTTTAAATACGAATCCCATTCTTAAGGAGAGTCAAAATAGTTTGGACTCACGGTGCATACTTTCTCTCCACACTTGGTGGTTACAATGTAGGGAAACGCACTTTGGGTAAACAAAATATGTCTATAGCAGGATTGGTCTTTCATAGTAGTGTTTTTTTTGTTATTCAATGCAAAGAAAAGCAATTGATTCTAAACAATCAAACAAAATGTTAAGTATTTTATAAAACTCCATAAAAACACTTAACAAAATGATTATATTGTGTAAGAATATACAGGAATAAAAAAAGCAGCCTCCCAAAAAGAGACTGCTCGAAGAGCGGAAAACGAGACTCGAACTCGCGACCCCGACCTTGGCAAGGTCGTGCTCTACCAACTGAGCTATTTCCGCGATTGCGAGCGCAAAGGTAAGCTAAATTTGCAAACTCGCAAACAGTTTATCAATTAATTTTTAGTTTTTGTCTAATTTCGGTAGGAATTGCATCCTTGTGCACGAGAATATTGATGGTTTTGTAGGCGACAAAAGCCTTGGAAGCATACCAAGTACCCTTGTAGGCATTGTCGGTGCCCCAGGAATTCTTCACCATATAATACGGTTTTCCGTTCTGATCTTCTGCGATACCATAGATAAGCATGCCATGATCATCGGTCGATTCCCAGTTATCGTAAGCCTTTTGGCGCATTTCGGGAGTAACTTCCAGTTCGGGGAGTGGCTTGGAAGTAAGCTCGGCACGTTTTTCTTCACGACTCAGGCCCAGCCAACGGGCAGCATCGGAACCCTTCAGATCGGATGACTCTTCATCGACCACCACGGCAATGCCCTGACGCGTAAAGCCCATTTCGCTCACATCGGAACCCCAGGCAACGGCATAGCCCGTCTGAATGGCATTGTCGATAATCTGCAGAAGCTCGTCTATGGTAACATTGTAAGACTCTGCCCAGCGCCAGTTATCTTGGATTTCCAGCACGAATTTTTCATATAAAGGATGATGCAGACAAGAACCGACAGAGACGTAATCGTCCATTTTCAAGCCCAATTCGGCAGCGAACGACTTGGGCGTGTATTCCTTGCCTTTGTAGGTGAATTTTTCGGGATATTCGCCCAAATATGTATCATAGATAGCCGACAAACCTTCTTTCCAAACGGGAGTCAATTTTTTATGGTCACCTTTGGCAATAGCTTCAACATAAGCACCGGCAACGGCATCGAGTTCGTTGTGTACAGGCAGCATCTCGCCATATCTGATACCGGGCATGGCTTCCTGCGGAACGATGCCGTAATGTTTCCAGCAATAGGCAACATCGTAGAAACTGCCACCGGGAGAGAAAGACACGTCGCCATGCAGGCGCACACTTTTTTCGGCGCGGTCTACCATCGTGTGATGAACGACAAACATTTCGGATAGGTCGTATTCGCCCTTGCCCGTGCGCAAGAGTTCAGCTTCGAACAAACCAATGCCCGAGAAACTCCAGCAGGTGCTGGAACGATTCTGGTTCTTGACACTGGTAATGGGCACTTCCACCTTAGTGGTAAACTTGAATCCATCCTTGTTGTTTTTTGCCTGCAAGGAAGCAGGTGCTGCCATCGAGCCCAATACAGCCAGGCCCAGAGACAAAGCAATCAGTTTCTTCATATTCGTCAGAATCTTGAATTTGAGTACAAAATTCATACTTTTGCACTGAAATAGCAAACGAAAAGTATGAAAAGAATCTTCGGCATACTGCTGATGGCCTGCCTTTATTGCACTGGCATGACCGCCCAAGAGAGCCACATGACCCTGCCCTATCAGAACTGGTATTCTTTTGAGCGACCGGCAGAGAATTACACCGGGAGTTTCTTGCGTTCGAGTATTGCGCCGGCAGCTTTGGCGGGACTGGGACTGCTTATCCAGGCCAACCCCGATTTCAAGCAACGTTTGCAGAGCTATCTCGACTGGAATCAAGATTGGAAAGTTCCCATGTACGAAGACGAACTGCGTTGGGCTCCTTATTTGGTGGGCGGTCTGTTACCGGCATTCGGTCTGTATTCCCAACACAAACCCTTGCATACCCTACCCCTGGCCCTGACATCCTATTTTTTTGCCGATTTCTGCATTCACCGGCTCAAGATAGCCACCACCATACAACGGCCCAACGAAAAGCTGCAACATTTGTTTAATTCCTTCCCCTCGCAGCACACCTCTATGGCCTTTGTGGCCGCCTCGCTGATACATTTGGAATACGGACATTACAGCCCCTGGATTTCTATCGGCTGCTATGGCGTGGCCTCCTATGTCGGATATACGCGCATAGCCCAGAATTACCATTGGACATCCGATGTGCTGGTGGGTGCCGCCATAGGTACTTTTTGTACGCATTTGGTGTATTTCGCCTACGAAGCCTTGGCCGACGGGCTTACCCGTAGTAAACAGCAAAGGCTCAACATGTTGCCGTCTTTCGATGGCCAGCATGCGAGCCTAAGCCTAAGTTATCAATTCTAAGAATTATCTTAGCTGTTTACAGATTGCTTACTTGCGGTTGGTAAATACCAACTTGCCGTCTTGCATATCCACCCACACCTTTTGCGACTGTTCAACGCTCCCCGACAGGATGGCGCGGCTCAAATCGTTAAGCAACAGCCTTTGGATAACACGCTTCACAGGACGAGCACCATATTCGGGCTGATAGGATTGCGTGGTCAAGTAATCGACGGCAGCATCGCTCAGCTCCAAATCTACCGCATTGGCCTGCAAGCGCTTCCTGAGCATATTCACTTGCAGCAAAACAATCTGCCTTATCTGGTCGCGTTGCAGCGGGCTGAACATAATCAGTTCGTCTACACGGTTTAAGAATTCAGGACGGATGGTCTTTTTGAGCAAGTCGAACACCTGATTTCGGGTCTTTTCCATCACAGCATCCTGATTGGCCGGTGTTATGTGCTCGAAATTCTCTCGGATGATTTCCGAACCCATATTGGAGGTCATGATGATAATGGTATTCTTGAAGTTTACCACACGCCCCTTATTATCGGTCAGACGGCCATCGTCAAGTACCTGAAGCAGGATGTTGAACACATCGGGATGCGCTTTCTCGATTTCATCGAACAGAATAACCGAATAAGGTTTCCTGCGCACAGCCTCGGTCAGCTGGCCACCCTCATCGTAACCGACGTATCCCGGAGGCGCTCCGATAAGACGTGAAACGCTGAACTTTTCCTGGTATTCACTCATATCGATACGCGTCATCATGCTTTCATCATCGAACAGACACTCGGCCAAGGCCTTGGCCAGCTCGGTCTTACCCACACCGGTGGTACCCAAAAAGATGAACGAACCGATAGGCCGCTTGGGGTCTTGCAGGGCTGCACGGCTACGTCTGACGGCATCGGCAATGGCCTGGATGGCTTCATCCTGACCCACAACCCTGCGGTGCAGTTCGTCTTCGAGGTGCAGCATTTTTTCACGTTCGCTCTGTGCCATCTTGCTGACAGGTATCCCCGTCCACTTGGATACAATTTCGGCAATATCGTTGCTGTCGACTTCTTCCTTAATCATAGGATTGTCACCCTGGATCTTGTGCAAAGCCTCCTGCTGACGCTGAATCTCGGCTTCAGCCTCTTTGATTTTGCCATAACGAAGCTCGGCCACCTTGCCGTAATCGCCTTCGCGCTCGGCTTTTTCGGCCTGGAACTTGTAGTTCTCGATATCAATCTTGAGCTGCTGTATCTTGTTGAGATGTTCCTTTTCGTTCTGCCAGGCACCACGCAGCGAGCTTGCCTTTTCCTTGAGTTCGGCCAGTTCACGGTCTATTTCTTCGAGCTTACTGCCGGCTTGTTTGTCTTTCTTGATAGCTTCGCGCTCAATCTCCAGCTGCTGGATATCACGCTGTACATCATCGAGTTGCTCGGGCACACTGTCTATCTGCATACGCAAATGCGCCATGGCTTCATCCATAAGGTCGATGGCCTTGTCGGGCAGGAATCGGTTGCTGATATAACGGCTCGACAGCTGCACGGCGGAAATCAGGGCATCATCGGTGATACGCACCTTGTGGTGATTCTCGTAACGTTCCTTCAATCCTCGAAGGATGGCAATACTGCTTGCCTCGTCCGGCTCGTTCACCATAACCTGTTGGAAACGACGCTCCAAGGCCTTGTCTTTTTCGAAATACTTTTGATATTCTTCCAAAGTAGTGGCACCGATGGCTCTCAGTTCGCCTCTGGCCAAGGCAGGCTTCAGGATATTGGCCGCATCCATCGCGCCTTCACTCTTGCCAGCCCCTACCAAGGTGTGGATTTCATCGATGAAAAGGATGATTTCTCCGTTCGACTGCGTCACTTCGTTAATCAACGATTTAAGACGTTCCTCGAACTCGCCTTTGTACTTGGCACCAGCAATCAGGGCACCCATATCGAGCGAATAGATTTGCTTGCTTTTCAGATTCTCGGGCACATCGCCGCGAACAATTCTGTGGGCCAGACCTTCGGCAATGGCGGTTTTACCCGTACCAGGCTCACCTATCAAAATAGGGTTATTCTTGGTTCGACGGCTCAAAATTTGCAGCACACGACGTATCTCGTCATCTCGGCCGATAACCGGATCCAAGGCACCGCTACGGGCTTTTTCGTTCAAGTTCTGTGCGTACTGTTCCAAAGCCCGGTAAGTGTCCTCGGCTTGAGGATTAGAGGCCTTGTTTCCCTTACGGAGCTCCTCGATACAGAGGTTGAGTTGTTTTTCGTCCAGACCGGCATCCTTCAACAAGTCGGATGCTGTACTTTTCACTTGCAGAATGGCCAGCAGCATATACTCCAAGGTAATGTACTGGTCGCCCGCTTGCGTGGCATCGGCTTCGGCTTTGTCCAATATTTCGTTGGCTTCGCGGCTAAGGTAAACATCGCCGCCCGAAACCTTGGGCAAACGGTTCAAAGCATCTTCCATCTTCTGGTGAAGCAGATTCTGGTTGACAGCCGTCTTTTGGAATACAAAATTAACGATACGCTCGCCTACCGTCATGGTAGCTTTGAGCAGATGGAGCGCTTCAATTTGCTGATGTTGCCTCTTTTTGGCTTCATTGATAGCCTCTTGGAGCATCTCCTGTGTTTTAATGGTCATTTTGTCTGTGTTCATAGTCGTATGTATTTTTTGATTTTTTGTTCTGCCCGCTTAAAGGCAAAATACGTACCAGAAACGCAACGACTGACATTCTGTCACACGCTCTGACAGCTATTTTTAAAGCAAAAAAGCGGTGAACACTTTCGTATTCACCGCCATTGACGGGTGGAAGATCGGATTCGAACCGACGACACCTGGAACCACAATCCAGTGCTCTAACCAGCTGAGCTACATCCACCATGTATTTCACAACCCAAGACTCTCGTCTGAATTGCGGCTGCAAAGGTAGCCATATTTTTGATTCGAGCAAATTATCAAGCATAAATTATTTGCATTTTCTATCCGTGGGAGTTACTTTTACCCCTGTTTAAGAACAGCTCCCATGGAAGAATTATTCGAATTTCTAGACCAGTTATCACGCCACAACCGACGAGAATGGTTTCAAGAAAACAAGGCTCGCTATCAGGCTTGTCGCAATCGATTCGAAAACTTGGTAACACAACTTATCGCAGGCATCGGCTGTTTCGAACCGGCACTGGCCACGCTCAAGGCATCCGACTGCATCTACCGCATTTACCGCGATGTGCGTTTTTCACCCAACAAGGACCCCTACAAGACTCATTTTGCAGCCTATATCAATTTGGGTGGCAAAAAATCCGACTATTCAGGATACTACCTGCACCTGTCCAACAACGAGCCCAGCGAATTCTATCCTCACGGCTGTTTTCTGGCCGCCGGCGACTATATCTGCCAGCCAGAAGTGCTGAAGATACTTCGCGAAGACATTTCGGCCGGTCAAGGTGATTTCGAAGCCACGCTCCAAAACGCTCCGGACTTTTACTTGGACCGCAGCTCGGCCCTCAAGCGCATACCCAAGGGCTTTTCCGAAGATGACCCCTACGCGCCTTATATCAAACTCAAGAATTTCTGCTTGATACATCCTTTCGATGCCACATTGGCCTTGCAGGATGATTTTGTGGAAAAAATGACGGAACTTTGCCGGCAGACGCAGCCCTTTCTGGCTTATATCAACCGGGCGGTCGATTATGCCAAAGGCATCGACTAAGCCATCTGTATCTCAATGCTTGACTGTCAGCAGTACGATACCCGTAACGTGCTTGATACCAAGCAGATAATCAGATAGAGTCTGAGGACTGACTACCACTTTTTTTGCCGTTGATGAAGCATGCAGCAAATGTAGTTCGCCATCAACACGGCAAGTGAAACCCAAGTGTGCAAAGTCCAATCCAGGGCTGTCGGTGGTGATCGCCACCACATAGCCCGAAGGGATTCGGTCTGCACAGGCAGCCACCTTTTCTTTGGGAATATAATGGAAACAGACTCCCTGCAGGGCTTGTTCGTTAGCCTCGATTTGGGGCAGCAGTTCCGGTTGCAGACGCAAGGCTTGGTACAATTGCGGATGTGTAGACATGAAATTCGGCTTCGGACAAAACAGCATATCGCTGAAACGGGCCGTCTGTTGTTGCAATAGGCCCTTGCGTTCGTTCTCGAGTATCCAATCGGAAGTATAGTGCAGGCGCGAGCAATAACCGTCCATCCGGCCATCGCGGTAGCGCAGCCGCTCTATCCATTGGGGAAAACGCTGCAAGCACTGACGGTCGGTGTTACGACTCTTTTCCTGTTCATCCAAAAGAAAATCCAAGGCCAGCACATTTTCCACCAAAGTCAGACAATCCACTTCTCTCAGATTGATGCAAAGACGTTCCACGCCGTCTTCCGACTCCAAGGTAGCGGCCACATAGGGTTTGCCCAGAAAGTATGAGGCAAGGCTATCTATACGTGATTCTGCCTGCCAATGACCAAGTTTGTTGCGCCGCAGGATGTCCATAAGGATTTCCTCATCGGGCGAAAGTTGTGCCCGACAAGAAGAAAACCCCGCCAATAAGGCGATTAGACAAAGGAGCGTCTTGCAACGCATAGCCATCAATAGATAGCCTTGGAACCGGCCAAAAGCGTATTCTTCATCAGCGAGACGATGGTCATGGGGCCGACACCGCCAGGCACAGGCGTGATATAGCTACACTTGGGAGCAACCTCGTCAAATTTCACATCGCCACAAAGTTTGAAGCCGCTCTTGGTTTCTGTAGAAGGAACTCGCGTGGTGCCAACATCGATAACACAGGCACCCTCCTTTACCATGTCGGCCGTCAGGAAATGCGGACGGCCCAAAGCGCAGACGATGATATCGGCACTGAGACACTGTTGCTTGATATCGCTGGAATAGCTGTGCACCACCGTTACGGTAGCGTTGCCGGGATAGTCCTTGCGCATCAGCAGATTGGCCAAAGGCTTGCCCACAATATTGCTCCGTCCTATGATAACCACATGTTTGCCGGCCGTTGGAATCTCGTAACGTTTGAGCAGTTCGAGTATGCCGGCGGGCGTAGCCGACAAGAACGAAGGCAGACCTATGCAGGCACGGCCCACATTGACGGGATGAAAACCGTCCACATCCTTGCGATAATCGATAGCTTCCGTGATTTTCTGTTCATCGATATGCTTGGGCAAAGGCAATTGCACGATATAGCCGTCTACACTGTCATCGGCATTCAGGCGGGCGATGCAAGCCAGCAGTTCTTCTTCCGTCACGTCACTTTCGTAGCGCAGTAGCGTCGATTTGAAACCACAGACTTCGCAAGCCTTGATTTTGTTGGCTACGTACGTTTCGCTTCCACCGTCATGGCCCACCAAAACGGCAGCCAGATGTGGAGCCCTTTTTCCTTGTGCCAACATCTTGGCCACTTCTGCGGCAATTTCCTGTTTCATCTGGTTGGAAACCGCCTTTCCGTCAATCAATATCATCTTGTCGTCGTTGGGATTAGCTTAGTACTCTGATAACTTATTTTCTCTTTTTGTTGCCGTGTTTGGGTGCTCCTGGACGCAACGCGCTAACCGTCTTCATCATTTTGCGCGTCTCTTCGAAGCGTTTCATCAAGTTGTTGACATCCTGAATGGAGGTGCCGCTACCCTTGGCAATACGTTGACGGCGGCTGGCGATGATAATCTGGGGATTCTCCCTTTCCTCGGGTGTCATGGATTGGATGATAGCTTCAACGCTCTTGAAGGCGTTATCATCGATATCGACATTCTTCATGGCCTTGCCCATGCCGGGTATCATCGAAGCCAGATCTTTGATGTTGCCCATCTTTTTGATCTGCTGAATTTGTGCCATGAAATCGTTGAAATTGAACTGGTTCTTAAGGATTTTCTTGTGCAGGCGACGAGCCTCTTCCTCATCGTATTGTTCTTGGGCCTTTTCCACCAGCGAAACGACATCGCCCATTCCCAGAATACGGTCGGCCATACGTTCGGGATGGAAAACATCGATGGCTTCGAGCTTTTCGCCCATACCGATGAACTTGATAGGCTTCTCTACCACCGAACGGATAGACAAGGCTGCGCCACCGCGGGTATCGCCATCGAGTTTGGTCAGGACAACGCCGTCGAAATCGAGGCGGCTGTTGAATTCCTTGGCCGTATTCACTGCATCCTGACCGGTCATAGCATCGACCACGAACAGGATTTCATTGGGATGAACGGCAGCCTTGATAGCTGCGATTTCCGCCATCATCATTTCATCAACGGCCAAACGGCCGGCGGTGTCGATGATGACCAAGTCACAACCGTTCTTGCGTGCGTATGAAATGGCGTTCTCGGCAATCTTGACAGGGTTGCTCTGCCCTTCTTCGCTGTAGACGGGCACCTGAATTTGCGAGGCCAATACCTTCAACTGTTCGATGGCGGCTGGACGGTAAACGTCGCAAGCCACCAAAAGCGGATGTTTGCCGCGCTTGCTTTGCAGCATCTTGGCCAGTTTTCCCGAGAAGGTGGTCTTACCGGAACCTTGTAGACCCGACATAAGAATAATAGCCGGATTTCCCTTGATGTTGATATCGGTACTGGTGCCGCCCATCAAATTGACGAGTTCATCGTGTACAATCTTCACCATCATCTCCTGCGGACGAACAGCCGTCAGTACCTTCTGGCCAATAGCCTTTTCCTTGACATCATCGGTAAATTGCTTGGCCGTCTTGTAATTGACATCGGCATCCAGCAAGGCGCGACGTACATCTTTCAGAGTGTCGGCAACATTGATATCGGTAATCTTGCCCTGGCCTTTCAGAATCTTGAAGGATCTTTCCAGCCTCTCGCTTAAATTCTCGAACATATATACTTATATTGATTTGCGGTTTATAAGGCTGCAAAAGTACACATTTTTTTCAAGGCCTCAAAGGAATATCTACAAAGACAGGAAGATGATCGCTGTATCCGCCCAGATACTGGTAGCCATAATAGCTGCGCAGCGGTTTCTTGCCCAAATGCTTCTCGTCTTCGACCAACAAAAAGTCCGGTTTGAACACCTGCGCCTTGAGCTTTTGTCGGAACAAAGCCCCCGACACCACCATTTGGTCGAGCATCGACCATTCTCCCTGATAACGATGTGACTTGATGTCATCGTTCAGGGTGGATGTCCACATTAGATTGTAGAGTGCCGTATCGGAGATTTGCCGGCAAGTGTCGGGCAAGGCACCCAAGTATTCGCGCAATGATGCGTCTTGCGCCTGGTCGTTGAAATCGCCCATAATCAGAATCTTGGCCCGCGGCTGAAGTCGAAAGATGCTGTCTACTCTGCTTCGCAGGACGGTGGCGGCGTGTGCGCGCAAAGCGGAGCTTTGCCGCGCACCGCCGTACTTCGATGGCCAATGGCAGACAAACAAATGCAAGCTGTCGCTCCGCTGCGTAAGCATACAAGCGTAAAGGATGGGGCGCGTACGGCGTAGGTTGTCTTGCGGAAAACGCAAATGAATGACATCTTGCGTGAGTGGCTTAAAACGGTAACGATGATAGGCCAGACAAACATCAATGCCGCGCGCATCTTCCGATACACCGTAAATATAACGGTATTGTTCCATGCCGGCTGTCTTAAGCAAATATTTCAAGTTGTCTTCGGTCTCCACTTCGGCCAGCGCGAAAAGGTCGGGATAGCGCGTATCGCCCGCGATGGCCAATACTTTGGCTATCTGGTGAGTCTTGTGCCGGAAGCGCGCGGGTGTCCAATGATAGTCACCCTCGGGCAGAAAGGCTTCATCGCGGGTAAGACTATCATCTTGACAGTCGAAAAAGTTCTCGGTGTTGTAGAAAAGAATGCGCAAATACTCCTTGGCAGGACTGGCGGTGCGAGCAAAACAGCGCAGATGTGGGACACAGCCCCAAAAGATAAGCCCAAGGCACAATATGGCCTTGCAAAACAGGTGTTTCATAGTAATAAGATATAAGGTTGGTTCAGCCCGCCTTTTTAGGCGGGCTGAACCAGGTTAAACGCTATTTGAACAGCCAGCGTATCAAGTCGTTGCCGTTGGCGTAAATCAGCAACAATATCAGCAGGAACATACCGACTGTTTGTGCTTTTTCGAGGAATTTATCGCTGGGCTTGCGGCCCGTTACGATTTCAACCAGCAAAAAGAGGATATGACCGCCATCCAAGCCCGGAATAGGCAAGATATTCATAAACGCCAGCACCACGGCAAGGAAAGCGGTGGTTTCCCAGAAGATGCGCCAATTCCACTGTTTGGGGAACATCTGCGCAATGGCTCCGAAACCGCCCAAACTTTGGGCCCCTTCTTTGGTGAAAACATATTTCATATCACTGGAATAGCCGCTTAGTTTCGACCAAGCCAGTTGCACACCGGCGGGCAGCGACTGCCAGAAAGAATAGGAAATCTTTCTGACTGGATAGATTTCCGTCGGGTTCTTGGCCATGAATCCAAGTTTGGCTGTCGAATCGAGTTGTGCTTGAACTTGTAAGGTCTCGCCATCGCGGTAAAATTCAATGTCCACAAGGCTGTCCTTAAAGAGCTGCAAGCGGCTGGCGAAATCATCAAAAGTAGGCGTTAGCACACCTTGTATGGCCACCAGGCTGTCTCCTTCCTGCAACCCGGCCAAAGCTGCCGGAGAATCGGGCAAGACCATTTTCACCACCGAAGGCATACGATAAGAGGCAAAACCCTGCTTGGCCGCCATAAGTGTTTGCATGAAATGCTCGGGAATACGGACGATGGCCGTATCGCCATTCCGGAGCACTTTTACCTCCCGAGCCTCCACCACAGCGCGGAACGACTCATCGTTGAACTGAACAATCTGGAAATCATCGGCCGACAAAAGAATGTCACCATCTTGGAAACCAGCCTCTTTGGCCGGCTGAGAATAGTCCATACCCAGTGGCATTTCCTGCAGTGGCAGATAGCTTTTGCCCCAAACAAAGAGAACCATCGCATAAAGCACAAAAGCCAGCAAGAGATTGAAGAGCACACCACCCGCCATAATCATCAGCCGTGGGAAAGGCTTCTTGGTACGGAATTCCCAAGGTTGCGGTTCGGCAGCCAAATCGTTCAGACTTTGGGTTTCGTCCACCATGCCGGAAATGCTGCAATAACCGCCCAGAGGCAGCCAACCCAAACCCCAGACGGTACTTTCGGGATAATCCTTCCAATGTTCGGGTTCGTTCTTGGAAAGGAAATCGAATTCGAGCCTGCCGTTGATTTTTTTGCAACGCATCAAGCTGAATCCGGGGTTAAAAAACAGATAGAAACGCTCCACGCGGGTACCGCTCAGACGCGCAAAAAGAAAATGTCCAAACTCGTGAACTATGATAAGAATCGACAGACAGGCAATCAGTTGCAGCGTCCGGATAAGAAATACTTCCATAAAGGCTTAAAATTTCAACAATTGTTCATTGGCGATGCGTCGTGCTGCCGCATCGCTGGCCACGTAATCTTCGTAGCTTGCTTCTTGGATAAAAGGAGTCGCTTCCATCGTATGCTCTATCAAGTCGCTCATTTGCAGGAACGAAATCCGGTCGTGCAAGAAAGCATCGACTGCCACTTCGTTGGCTGCGTTGAGAATGCAAGGCATATTGCCACCCTTTTCCATAGCCAGATAGGCCAAAGCTAAATTCCGAAAACGCTTGGCATCGGGGCGTTCGAACTCAAACTTGCCGATAAGCGGAAAATCCACTCTGGGATATTGGGTGGCAAAACGATAAGGATAGCTGAAAACGTACAATATAGGCAATTTCATGTCGGGAACACCCAGCTGGGCCTTCACCGTTCCATCACGGAATTGCACCATGGAATGGATGATAGACTGCGGATGCACCACCACTTCGATGTCTTGTGGCGGCAAGCCGAACAGCCACTTGGCTTCAATCACCTCGAATCCCTTGTTCATCATGCTGGCCGAATCTATCGTAATTTTGGCACCCATATGCCAATTCGGATGCCTCAAAGCTTGCGCCTTGGTTACATGCTGTAGCTCATCCAGACTCATTTTGCGGAAAGGTCCGCCCGAAGCGGTAAGAATAATCTTCTCCAAAGGATTCTGCACTTCAAGGCATTGGAAAATGGCAGAATGTTCCGAATCCACCGGCAAAATGGCTGCATGGGTTTCTTTGGCCAGACGGTTGATGATTTCACCGGCCACCACCATCGTTTCCTTGTTGGCCAATGCGATGTCCTTGCCGGCCTTCAAAGCCTGTATGGTCGGCGGCAGACCGGCATAGCCAACCATAGCCGTCAAAACCAAGTCGATAGGCGATGCTTGCACCACATCTTCGATGGCCTTGGAACCGGCATAAGTCTTGATAGGCAAATCTCGCAGGGCTTCCTTGAGCCTGGGATAGTAGCTTTCATCGGCAATCACCACCACATCGGGCATAAACTTGCGCGCCTGTTCAATGAGCAGTTCCACATTGCGATGGGCCGTCAGGGCGTAAACTTCGAAAGAATCGGGATATTCTGAAACCACTTCCAAGGCCTGGGTGCCGATAGACCCCGTCGATCCCAAAATGGCAATTTGCTTACTCATGCGCTACTATTTGAAAAGTATGTATTCTTCGGGATTCAAGGGCAAACCCTTGTACCAAAGCTCGAAATGCAGATGCGAATTATTTTTGCCGGCACTGCGACCGACGAAAGCCATGGCTTCACCGGCCTTCACCTCATCACCGGGAGCCTTGAGCACCTCGGTAAGCTGGCTGTACACCGATACAAAATCGTTGTTGTGTTGCACCATCAGCACATAATCGTTATCTGGCGTATAAGTGGCCAGGATGATACGCCCGTCGAGCACCGACATAACCGCCTGACGCGAAGTGGTGGACATATCAATGCCGTAATGCTTCTCTTCTGCGCTGAAAGCTTTGGTGAGTTTCCCGTTGATGGGTGTATAAAACAGCCAACCGTCGCTGGAACGTTGTGGTGCAAAGGCCGTCAGGTTGTATTTTTCACTTTCCTCGTACCGCTGACGGTATTTCATTTCGGTTTCGGAAGCCTGTTTGAGTTCCACCACCTGTTTGGTGGCCAAAGAATCGAGATTGATGGTGGTATCCATCACGTATTCGCCCGTAACCATAGCCCTAAAAAGCGACATATACGCTTCCTGCTTTTCTACCTGTTCATCAAGGGCGTTCAAACGGAAGGCATCGCTAAGAATCTGGTTCTTGAGTTTAGGGTCGAGATAGCCGGGCAACAGATGTTTGACGGGCGTGGCAAACAGCAAAGCGTAGAACAAAGCGCAAATAAGGATAACCAGTGTCAGCGAATAAATCCACATTTTAGGCTTGCTCAAGCGCATGGTAAAAAGCGTATCCAAGGTATTCTCGTTGAGGATGGTCAAACGGAAAACCTTGAAATGACGTTTGGATTTTTGCTTGGAAATCTTCTTCATGACGGCTTGTTTGTCGCTGTTTTTAAAGCTTGACAAATATAGTGCAAGCCCCTTGGAGAACAAAATAAGTTGCGTGATTTTTTCGTGCTAAAAGGACTTTGGCTAAGTGTGGTGTAACACGATGTGTCCCTCGTCGGAAATGGAGAAAAGACGGCTGTCGAAGGCCGATTGTATGGCGCCCTTTTGCAGCATTTCGAGCGGACTACCCTGCTCTATGCCACCCGCTGCAGCACGCATAAGCCAAATCTTACGGGCCGAGTGCAAGGCTAGTTCCAGTTCGTGCGTCGAGAAAAGTATCGATTTCTGCATATCCTTCGAAAGCGACTCCAGCAAGGCGATAAGGGAAATGCGGCCGGGAAGGTCGAGGTGCGAGGTGGGTTCGTCCAGAAAAATCAGCGGGGTGTTCTGGGCCAAAGCCTTGGCAATCATCACCCTTTGCCTTTCACCATCGGAAAGGTCTTTGAGGTAATATTGGGCAAAGGACGACAACCCCACGCGCTCAAGGGCTTCGTCAATCTGCCGGCGGTCGTCTTTATCCAAACGGCCCAGTCGTCCGGTATAGGGACTGCGACCCAAGGCAACCATCTGATAAACAGTGCAGTATTCAATATCGACATTCTGCGTGAACACAGCCGCGAACAAGCGCGATTTTTCAGTCAGCGACAAGCACTGCAAATCCAGGTTCTGGAAGCAGATTTGTCCCGAAAGAGGTGCTTGCAGTCCGCAAATAGTTCGCAGCAAAGTGGATTTTCCGCAGCCGTTAGGCCCAATAAGAGCGATAAGGTCGCCTTTGGCAACGTCAAGATTCAAGTGTTCCTGCACTACCTGCGGACGCGCGGAACGGAGATATCCTATGCTGAGGTCGCGGCAACTTATCATCAGTCGAGTTGTAGAAGTTCATCGGGAAAATCCATCTGCAGACAACGCTGGGCCGGGTCGATATCCACGATGAAATCGTCAGCGGCGGGTAAAAGTCTGAGACTGCCGTCGCTGTCGAGTTTCACTTGAAAGAGCACGTTCATCGTACTGTCGTCCACGGCGGTAATAGTCCCGATGGATGCACCGGTTTTGTCCATCAGCCGGAAACCTTCGAAAAATTGCCACGAAGGAATTTCTTCCATCTCGGAAGTATCGGCATAAGCCTTAGGATAATAGACATCGTGGTCGGCCAACAGTTTGGCATCCTGTTCGTTGTCGATATCTTCCATCTTCACCAAAGCCATGGAGTCGCTGCGAAAGCGGTAGGATTCCACAAAGAAAGGCACGAAAATGCCATCGATTTCCACTATCCAGTAGGGAGCTTGGGTACGATCAAAGACATCGTCGGTGAAGGCGAAGTTGATTTCACCGCTCACACCGTGAGGCTTGTAGAAACGCCCTATCTTGAAAAGCTCTTCCGCCTTGATCATACACGGGTGATGTGTGCGCCCAGTTCATTGAGTCGACGGTCGATATGCTCGTAGCCACGGTCAATCTGGTCGATGTTATTGATGCGTGAAGTGCCATTGGCCGACATGGCGGCAATGAGCAGGGCTATACCGGCACGGATATCGGGCGATGACATCACCACCGGACGCAGGCGGTGTTGCCTGTCCAAACCGATAACCGTGGCCCGGTGCGGGTCGCAAAGGATAATTTGGGCACCCATGTCGATGAGTTTGTCCACAAAGAACAGACGGCTCTCGAACATCTTCTGGTGTATCAGCACGCAGCCTTTGGCTTGGGTGGCCACCACCAACATCACGCTCAGCAAGTCGGGCGTCAGGCCCGGCCAGGGAGCATCCGCGATGGTCATAATGGAACCGTCCAGGAAGGTTTCTATCTGGTAATGGTCTTGCTGGGGAATGTACAGGTCGTCTCCACGACGCTCTATCTGAATACCCAAACGTTGGAAACTCTGAGGAATGATGCCCAACTCATCGTATGCCACATTCTTGATGGTAATTTCCGAAGATGTCATGGCGGCGATACCGATAAAGCTGCCCACCTCAATCATATCGGGAAGCAGCGTCATGCTACAGCCATGCAGTTTGTCCACGCCTTGGATGCGCAGCAGGTTGGAGCCTACTCCACTGATTTTGGCACCCATCTTGTTGAGCATACGGCAAAGTTGCTGGATATAGGGTTCGCAGGCGGCATTGTAGATGGTGGTTTCACCTTGAGCCATAACAGCAGCCATCAGCACATTGGCAGTACCGGTAACGGAGGCTTCATCGAGCAGCATATAACAGCCTTTCAAGCTCTTGGCCTGCACCACATGACAACGGCGCTGCGCATCGTAGTTGAATTCCGCACCTAACTTTTGGACACCGATAAAGTGCGTATCCAAACGACGGCGGCCTATTTTGTCACCTCCGGGCTTGGCCACCATGGCAAAACCAAAACGCGCCAAGAGCGGACCGAGCAACATCACCGAGCCACGCAGAGAGGAAGTTTTGGCCAAGAAATCATCGCTGTGCAGGATATCCAAATCGATATCCTTGGCTTGGAATGCGTAGACTCCTTTGGCACGGTGCGAAACACTCACTCCCAAATCGCAGAGCAGGGAAATCAAATTGTTGACATCCAAAATATCAGGCAAATTGCTGATAACGACCTCCTCATCGGTGAGGAGCACGGCACAGAGCAACTGCAGCGCCTCGTTCTTGGCGCCTTGGGGTGTAATGCTTCCATGCAGCTGATGACCTCCTTCTACGATAAATGCTGACATACTCGATTATTTACGGCGGTTGTTCTTTCCACTATTTTTCTTCTGCTGGGCATGCGGGGCATTGATTTCTCTGACATCCACCAGGACAACGCTGCCTTCGGGAATTTGGAGTTTGCCCTGTGAAAGACGGTTGATGTCCTCGAAAATCTTGCTGTCTTCGGGAATTTCCTTATTCATCATGAAGTAACTTTTCTTCATGTGATTGGCAATAAGTTCGAGCAAATACTGTTTTTCTTCACCTTCGGGCATTTCACAGGCCTTAACGATAAGTTCCTCTACCATGTGGCCATAATGGCGAATCTTGATCTGATGGTTCTGATAAGGCACTTTCTCGGGTTTGGTGGTAAGGTCGGAGGGACGCAACGGTTCAAAGGGATAGTCGACATCCAGCTTGAAATCCGACATGATGGCCAAATGGTCGCAAAGCTTGTGCTTGAAATCGGCCACATCGCGCAGATGAGGGAAAAGGTTGCCCATGATACGGATGATATCCTGAGCGCAACGATTTCTTTCCTCACGGTCTTCGATAGTGAGGGCGTAATCGACCATGCGCTGGATGTTGCGGCCATATTCATTCAAGGCCATTTTGGGCATGCGGGTATTGTATTCCAGTTCGTTGACTTCCATAGTTTAAGCTTTGATAATTTGTTGCAGTTTGGTGGGAACAGTGGCCTGAAACTCTTTCAGATAAAAAGGTTCGCAATAGGCCACATCCTGAAAATCTTTGGCTTGATAGCTTGCTAGAGCGGGCTCCACCATCCAAGAGGCTTGCAGCGTCACTTCACGCAAGGAAATATGTTCGCGTGCGATAACCGGCATGCACTTGGCAGCACCGTCACCGCAAAGCACGATAGGCTGCGCTGCGGGCAAATCGCCAAAACTATCCTTATCTACAATCATGGCCTGCACAGAGCTGAGCGGGCGGGCGTTGCCATCGAAAAGCTGGGTGTACACTTCCATGCGGCGCGCGTCTATCATCGGGCAGACATAGGCTTCACCGCAACGGCCTTTTAAAGCCTGAGCCAAAACTTGCAGCGATGGCACGAAAATAAGGGGAATACCCAAGGCGTAACACAGTCCCTTGGCCATGGAAACGCCGATGCGCAGACCGGTATAGGAACCCGGTCCGCAACTGACTGCCACAGCATCGAGCTTCAGGCCCAATTCTTTGGCCGCCGTCATGGCTTCGTCAACATACACGCCCAAACGCGTAGCATGCGAAGGTCCGTCTTGCGACAACTTGGACATAAGACATTCTTCGCCTCGGCTGAGGGCCACCGAACAATTTTTGGTGGATGTTTCTATATGTAAGATAACAGGCATATCAATCATGATCTTGCATTAAATACTTCTCGATAAGCTTGGCACAGCAACGCACGTACTCAGCGCAAGGCCTTTTGTGGTAATACTCCGTTGTACGCTCAGCTGGCAGGGGTTCGGTAGAGACTTGCTGACAAGCGCCAGCCAAGAGTTCGCCGCAGATGATAGAACCGTTTTCTGCCTTGAAGGCCGCTGCCAATTCTTGCACCATGGCATAATTGTTCTTCTTAGCCTCGCGGTCGGCGGGTTCGGTGCAACCGTTTTCCAAGCCGTTTACCATCATCATGCCGCTGACAGCGCCGCATACCAAACGCATACGGCCCATGCCACCGCCAAAAGAGGCGGCCAATTTCAGGGCTGTCTGTTTGTCGATACCATATTTGTCGGCATAGGCGGCAAACACCGACTGTGCGCAATTGTGGCCTTCTTCTTTGAAAAGTCTGACAGCTTCCTCTACTCTATCCATCGTAGTCAATTAAAGATTGTCGAACATAGCCTCGACGTTCTCCGATTCCTCCCAAGTGGTCTGCGTTGACGGACAAGGTTGCAAATATCTCTCGGGAATGGCGAAGGAGTCGGTCTGCAGATAACCCAAGGTGGTATCCGCATAGACTTTGTTCATATAAAGTGCATAGATGGGCAAAGCGATATTGGCACCCTGCCCGTCGCTCATATGATCGAAGTGGATGTCACGGTCTTCGCCGCCACCCCAAGCACCACTCACCAGATGCGGGGTAATGCCCATGAACCAACCGTCGGAGTTGTTCTGAGTGGTACCGGTCTTACCGCCCATATCGGCCGTAATATGATAGCGGAAACGCAAGCGTACGCCCGTTCCTTCGTTGATGACGGCGCGCAACATGGTCTGCATTTTGTAGGCCGTTTCCTGGCTGAACACTTCCGACATACGTGGCGAGAACTGTTCCAGCGTGTTGCCGGTGTTGTCTTCGATACGCGTCACAAACAGCGGAGCCACGCGTATACCGTTGTTGACAAAGGCCGTATATGCACTGGTCATTTCTCCCACCGACACATCGCAAGAGCCAAGACACAAAGAATAAACAGGGTCAAGATGGCCTCTGATGCCGAATGAACGCAACATATTCACAAAGGAATACGGCGATAGCTTGCCCATCAGATAGGCGGAAATCCAGTTGTTTGAATTGGCCAATCCCCAACGCAGGGTCACCATTTCACCCACTTGCTTACTGCCCGAGTTACGCGGACTCCAAGCCTCGCCGTTTTCAGTCATCAGGGTAATGGGTTCGTTACGCACCGGGTCGCAAGGCTGGAAACCTTCTTCCATGGCCAGCGTATACAAATAAGGCTTGATGGTGGAACCCACCTGCCGACGGCCCTGCATAACCATATCGTACTGGAAAGGCACGAAACTGACACCGCCCACGTAAGCCTTGACATGCCCGTTGAAAGGATCCATCGACATAAAGCCGGCACGCAGGAAGTGTTTGTGATAACGAATGGAATCCAAAGGAGACATGGTGGCATCCACCATACCATTATAGGTGAAGATTTCCATCGGTATGGGCGTACGGAAAATCTTGGCGATTTCATCGGCAGTCTTGCCTTGTTTGCGCAACACACGGTAACGTTCGCTCTGGCGGGCATTCTGCCAAAGGATGGAATCGACCTGCTGGGCGCTGAGGTTTTCGGTATAAGGTGCATAGCTGCGGCCCTTTTTCTCCCGGAAGAACTTGGGCTGCAAGTCCAAGGCGATATGCTCGTGCACAGCCTCTTCGGCATATTGCTGCATACGGGAATCGATGGTGGTGTAGATTTTCAGGCCATCGGTGTAGATGTTGTAGTTGCCGCCGTCGCGCTTGCGGTTTTTCTTGCACC
The DNA here is from genome assembly GCA_963617485.1 of bacterium. Taxonomy (GTDB): domain Bacteria; phylum Bacteroidota; class Bacteroidia; order Bacteroidales; family UBA1402; genus UBA1757. Next base: position 22,608 of record CAVEPA010000004.1, read on the forward strand.
AGCCAAAGAGCGGGTCGGTTTCCCAGGCCAGCGAATCGTCACGATAGAGCTGCTCTTGCCAGGAAGCGTAGTTCTTGCGTTCGGGCTTGGAATGCATCATCGTCACACGCAGGTACTGACGGAAATAAGGTGCCAAGCCTTCGGTATGCGACATGCGTTGATAATCAGTTTCCAAAGGCAAAGCCTTGAGCGAGTCGCATTCGGTCTGACTGATAAACTTGGCCTCGGCCATCTGTTGAATCACCAGATTGCGGCGCGACAGCGAGTTTTCCTTGCGACGGATAGGATTGTAGAGCGAAGGGTTCTTGAACATGCCCACCAACGTGGCTGCCTGCTCAATGTTAAGGGCATCGGGAGTGGTGTTAAAATACACCTTGGACGCATTCTTGATGCCCACAGCATTGTACAGGAAATCGAATTTGTTGAGATACATGGTCAGGATTTCCTCTTTGGTGTAGAATCGCTCCAACTTGACGGCAATCACCCATTCGATGGGTTTTTGCAGGATACGCTCAAAACTGTTGCCGGCCGTGGGCGTATACATCTGCTTGGCCAACTGCTGGGTGAGCGTACTGCCACCACCAGCGCTCTTCTGACGGAGCAGTCCGCGCTTGACAATGGCTCGCAACAAGGCTTTGAAATCGATGCCCGAGTGTTGGGTGAATCGCACGTCTTCGGTTGCAATCAGCGCTCTAACCAAATGCGGGGACAACTGCGAGTATTCCACCGATACGCGGTTGTCGGTATCCATAAAATAGGTGGTAAGCAACTTGCCATCGCTGGTATACACTTCGGTGGCGAACTTGTTTTTGGGGTTCTGCAACTCTTCGATGGGCGGCATATAGCCGATTTTGCCGTTGGATATCAAAGAGAAGACGATGATGCACAACACAATACCCAAGCCCAACAAAGCCCAGAGTGCTATAAATATTTTGATTGGGAGTGATTTGTCCGAGGCGGCTTTCCGTTTGCTTTTCGCCATTGTATTTCCTTTAAAAAACAGCACGGCAAAAGTAAAAATAAATTTCCTCAATTAAAAAGCATTCTCTACCTTTGTACAACTTAAAACGGTCCGTATATGGAAAACAAAAGTCTTGTTTCTATCACCGATTTCTCCAAGGAGCAAATCCTGCGTATCCTCGATTTGGCAGAGGGTTTCGAAGCCAATCCCAATCAAGACATTCTAAAAGGCAAAGTGGCCGCCACCCTATTTTTCGAACCATCCACCCGCACGCGTCTCAGTTTTGAAACTGCCGTCAACCGTTTGGGAGGCAAGGTTATCGGTTTTTCCGATGCCGCCACTTCCAGTTCGACCAAGGGAGAGACCCTCAAGGATACCATCAAAATGGTGTCGAACTATGCCGATATCATCATCATGCGCCATTATCTCGAAGGTGCAGCCCGTTACGCTTCCGAAGTGAGCAAAGTTCCCATTGTCAATGCCGGCGACGGTGCCAACCAGCATCCCACCCAGACCTTGCTCGACATTTACTCCATCCGCAAGACGCAAGGCCGTTTGGACAACTTGAATATCGTCATGGTGGGCGACCTGAAATATGGGCGCACGGTACACTCCTTGATTATGGCCATGAAGTATTTCTCGCCGACGTTCTATTTTATCTCGCCCGAAGAACTGGCCATGCCCAACGAATACAAGATTATCTGCCAGCAGAACCATATCCCATATCACGAAATGTCCACTTTCAGTCAGGACATTGTCAATCAGGCCGACATCCTCTATATGACTCGCGTACAGAAGGAAAGGTTCACCGATTTGGTGGAATATGAACGCGTCAAGGACCTATACATCCTGCACAACAGCATGCTGGACCATTCCCGCGACAACCTGCGCATCCTGCACCCGCTACCCCGCGTGAACGAGATTTCGCAAGATGTGGACGACAATCCCAAGGCTTATTATTTCCAACAGGCACAAAACGGTCTGTATGTCCGCCAGGCCATTATCAGCAATGTATTGGGTTTAATTTAACGAGTGGCAAGCACTATGAGTATGACAACGAATAAAGGAGAAATGCAGGTCAAGGCCCTGCGTAACGGTACGGTTATCGACCATATACCTTCAGACAAACTTTTCAAAGTGGTTTCCATTCTTCAGCTGGACCAAACCGACCAGCAGGTAACCATCGGCTACAACCTCAGCAGTCGTTTGTTGGGCAAAAAGGGCATCATCAAGGTTTCTGAACATTTTCTGGAAGAACAAGAACTGAACCGCATCTCGCTCATCGCTCCCAATGCCAAAATCAATATTATCCGCGACTACGAAGTAGTGGAAAAACGCACCATCGGTTTGCCCCAGGAAATCCGCGGCATCGTCAAGTGTGTCAACCCCAAGTGCATCACCAACAACGAACCTATGATGCAGCACTACACGGTGGTAAGCAAAGACCCTATCGTGCTGAAGTGCCACTATTGCGAACGCGAAATGTCCCAAGACGAGATAAAACTTCTCTAAGCCCCATAAAGCATGAAACAGCACTGGAAGCCGGGCACCATGATTTATCCCCTGCCCGCCGTACTCGTCAGCTGCGGAAACAAGCCCGAAAACTATAATCTTATCACAGTGGCCTGGACGGGTACCATCTGCAGTGAGCCGCCCATGTGCTATATTTCGGTACGCCGCGAGCGTCATTCCTACGAGCTTATCCGCCAAAGCATGAGCTTTGTCATCAACCTCACCACCCGCGATTTGACCTATGCCACCGATTGGTGCGGTGTACGTTCCGGACGCAATTTCAACAAATTTCAGGAAATGAACCTGCACGCCGCGCCTGCCAAAATGGTGGAAGCGCCCGTGCTGGAAGAATCGCCGGTAAACATCGAATGTCGCGTCAAGGAAATCATCAGCCTGGGCTCGCACGATATGTTCATTGCCGAGGTGCTGAATGTGCAGGCCGATGAGAAATTTATCGATCCGGCAACGGGCAAGCTCGATTTGCAACGTGCCGACCTGCTGGTATATGTTCATGGCCAATACCATGCCTTGGGAGAAGCCTTGGGCAAATTCGGCTGGACGGTTGAAAAGAAGAAATAACCCCAATTATCACACTTATAACATGAAAAGAGATCAGATTATTTTTGACATTATCGAACAGGAACACCAGCGCCAATTGAAGGGTGTTGAACTGATTGCCTCCGAAAACTTCGTCAGCGACCAGGTGATGCAGGCCATGGGCTCTTGCCTTACCAACAAATATGCCGAAGGCTATCCCGGTCACCGTTATTATGGCGGTTGCGAAGTGGTAGACAAGGCCGAGACGCTGGCCATCGAACGCCTTAAGAGCCTGTTCGGTGCCGAATATGCCAACGTACAGCCCCACTCCGGTGCCCAGGCCAATATGGCCGTCTTCATGTCGGTTATGAAGCCCGGTGACAAATTCCTCGGTTTGAACCTGTCGCATGGCGGTCATCTTTCTCATGGTTCACCAGTAAACTTCTCCGGCCTTGTTTTTCAGGCTTTGGAATACAATGTGCGTCAAGATACCGGCCGCGTCGACTACGACCAGATGGAGGAAGTGGCGCTCAGAGAACGTCCCAAGCTCATTGTGGGCGGTGCTTCTGCCTATTCTCGCGAATGGGACTATGAACGAATGCGTGCCATTGCCGACAAGATTGGTGCCATTCTGATGATAGACATGGCTCATCCTGCCGGTCTGATTGCCGCCGGTTTGCTCAACAACCCGCTAAAATACGCACACATCGTCACCTCAACCACTCACAAGACCCTGCGCGGTCCGCGTGGCGGCGTTATACTTATGGGCAAAGATTTCGACAATCCCTGGGGCAAGACCACACCCAAGGGCGTTATCAAGAAGATGTCGCAACTGCTCGATTCTGCCGTATTTCCCGGCACTCAGGGCGGCCCGCTTGAACATGTCATCGCAGCCAAAGCCGTCGCTTTCGGCGAAGCCTTACAACCCGAATACAAAGAATACCAGTGCCAGGTAAAGAAGAATGCAGCCGTTATGGCCCAGGCCTTTATGGACAAGGGTTACAAAATTATCTCCGACGGTACCGACAATCACTCCATGTTGATTGACCTGCGCGCCAAGTTCCCCGAACTCACCGGCAAAGTGGCCGAACAAGCACTGATTCAGGCCGACATCACCGTCAACAAGAACATGGTTCCTTTCGACAGCCGTTCTGCTTTCCAGACTTCGGGTATCCGCGTCGGCACGCCCGCCATGACCACACGTGGCGCCAAGGAAGCCTTGATGCAGGAAATCGTGGAATGGATGGATACTGTTATGTCGCATCCCGAAGACACCAACATTATCAAAGCCGTGCGTGAAAAGGTGAATGCTACCATGGCCAACTATCCTATTTTTGCTTATTAAGTAATCTGTAAAAGACAACAGTGGATATCGTCGGTTTTTTCTCGGCAGACCGTTTTGCCGCTCAAGCCGGTATAGAAGTCATCGAAGTACGCTTGGGCTATGCCCGTTGCAGTTTGACTGTCGATGAAAGGCATCTGAATGCCGCCAATACCGTACAAGGTGGCGCTATCTTTACCTTGGCCGATTTCTGCGCTGCGCTGGCTGCCAATTCGCACGGTAAAGTAGCCGTTTCGTCCAATGCCGACATTCACTTCATCAAAGGAGGCGTTTCCGGTGACACGCTTTATGCGGAAGCCAGGGAACGCTTCCTTCACAAAAGCACTTCGGTATATCAAGTGGAAGTTCATAACCAGAACGGAGATTTGATAGCTTTGTTCGAAACCGGACTCTACCGCAAGGAGCATCCGACACCCTTTGAAGCCTTGACAGACTGATAGCCAGATGGGTCCTCGTCTCCAATCATCCGCCCAGGCCAAGCTTATCCAGAAAGAAGTCCTGCGGCTTGCCCTTCCGAGCATACTCTCGGGTATTACCATTCCTTTGGTCGGTATGGCGGATACAGCTATTGCCGGACGTTTGGGTACAGCCACGCATATCGCCGCCATCGCTTTGGGTTCCACCATGTTCGATTGGCTGTATTGGAATCTGAGTTTTCTGCGCACCGGCACATCAGGCCTTTGTGCCCAAAGCTTCGGCCGCCGCGATTTTCACCGCACCATGCGCCTGCTTACCCAAAGCCTTATCCTGGCCTTGGGGCTAGCTTTGGTTATTTGGGCCATCCAGAAGCCCTTCTCCTGGCTCTTTTTCGTCATTACACCCACTTCGTCGCAGACCATGGAGCTGGCACTGCAATATTTCTTTATCCGGGTATGGGCGGCTCCGGCAGCCTTGTCGCTATTCAGCATGCGCGGCTGGTTCCTTGGTATGCAGAACAGTGTTTGCCCCATGATTATCGAAATTGTGGTGAACGTGGTGAATATTGCTGCGAGCTATATCTTGGCCATTCCCTATGGTATGGGCGTTGCCGGCATCGCACTGGGGACCGTTATCGCACAATATTCCGGTCTGCTATGCAGTGCTTTGCTGTTCTGGATATGTTTCCGCAGCCAATTGCAGTATTTTTCCTTCAAAGAGGCCTTCCGTTGGGACGAGCTGAAATCTTTCTTCAGCATGAATGCCAATCTTTTTGTCCGCAGTTTTTGCATTCTGCTCATCTACAGCGGATTCAATATGTTGGCAGCCCGCTACGGCGATATGGAATTGGCCATCGCATCCATCATGATGAAGCTGCTTCTGCTCTACTCCTATTTTATCGATGGTTTTGCCTATGCGGGCGAAGCCTTGGTAGGACGATTTCTGGGCGAACGCAACGAGAGCAAGCTACGTCTCTGTATCAAGGTGCTGTTTATGTGGTGTCTGCTGATAGGTGTCGTATCGACTGTGGTCTATGTTTGTTGCGATGAATGGATGTTGCGCGTCATCACATCCGTACCCGAAGTGCTGCAAGCCTGCCGACCCTTTGTTCCTTGGCTGTACGTGATGCCCTTCATCTCGTGTATCGCTTTTACCTGGGACGGCATCTACATTGGAGCCACAGCCTCCCAAGCCTTGCGCAATGGTATGCTCTATTCTATCGCTGCCTTTTATCTCAGCTACTTAATACTGAATCCCTTAATTGGATTCCAATCGCTGTGGATAGCCTATGCAGCCCATTTGGTAGCGCGCTCACTGGCGATGAGCTTCTACGCGAAAAAGCATATTTACGGACGTTTGAAAACAGTTTAGGTCAGTGCACGAGCACCCATGCCTTAGCATAACGGGAATGGGACTGACGGAAAGTTGCCAGTTGCGACACTGCCTCTTGACGGCTGGCATAACATTGGGCGTACACTCTACTGTGACCTTCTCCTACGGCCACACCTACAGCAGGAAAGACATCCTGTAAATGACGCTCGCGGATATATTGCTCTGCTAGTTCCGGATTGGGAAAACTTGCAATGACAATCAGGTACTGCTTCTGTGCCTGGGGATAATTCAGCAAAGATGCAGGTTCCGTAAGGGGTTCTGTAAGGGGTTCAGCACAAGCGGGAGCAAGTGGCTCTGATGCTTGCATAGGTTCTTGCGCCAAGCTGAGACTCTCCGTTTCCAATGCCAGTTCGGCATTCAAAGCCGACAAGCTGGCGGGCGACAAGACAGCCGCCTCCTGCACCATCACATCGGCATCATTCCATGACAATCGACCGCTATCCTGCAAAAACGTGAAGAGCAACAAAAAACAAGCGGCTGCAGTTGCCACATAAGCCAGCCAATGGGAAGAACCCACGCTGCGTTCCAGTCGCAACTGACGATTGGATGGGAAAGTACAGGGTTTCAAGCCGAACGATTCGATACAGAGTCCGTTGTTGAGCGCAGGTTTAAAAACCAGCGGACTGTCGTCGGATGTTTGCACCAAAAGGCCAAGGCGGCCTAACTTCAGCTGATGTTGCAGGCTTAGTTGCGTTTTGAGTTCGTCTACCGCCTGCCGAATAGACGCATTGGCTTGTTCAAAGCTCAAGCCTTGCTCCATTTGGTATGCCTGGCACAACAAGCCATCGTTGTAGCGCAGTTGGGCATTGAAAGCCAGCTGTTTGCCGGCGGGGTAATACAAGCCGCTGACCTGATCATAACGAGCCTCTTGCGTTTGATGTATAAAACCTCCCAAGCCGGGCACGACTACACAGTCGTGCCCGGTCAAGAGGTTTTCTATCGTCGCAATCAGTTGTTGCATACAGTCAACGAATCATCTAATGTCAGGCGATTAGCCTTGGATAGCCTTAATACCGGGAAGCACCTTGCCTTCGATAGCTTCGAGCAAAGCACCACCACCGGTTGATACATAGCTAACCTTATCGGCCATACCAAACTTATTGACGCAGGCAACAGAATCGCCGCCACCAACCAAAGAGTAAGCACCGGCTGCAGTAGCATCAACGATGGCCTGAGCGATGGCGCGTGAACCTTCGGCAAAGTTGTCAAATTCGAAAACGCCGGCAGGTCCGTTCCACAGAATGGTCTTGGAAGCCTTGATAACTTCGGCAAAAGCCTTGCGGGTTTCCGTACCGATGTCCATACCTTCCCAGCCATCGGGAATTTCTTTAACGGGAACAATCTTGCGGTTGGCATCATTCGAGAAGCTATCTGCAACAACGGCATCGCTGGCGAAATACAGTTTTACGCCATTGGCCTTAGCCTTTTCTATGATATCGAGAGCCAAATCCAGCTTGTCGTTCTCGCAGATGGAATTGCCGACATTGCCACCCAAGGCCTTGCTGAAGGTATAGGTCATGCCGCCCATCAAGATAAGGTTATCAACCTTGCCCAGCAGGTTTTCAATAATATCAATCTTGGTAGAGACTTTGGAACCGCCCATAATGGCCGTGAAAGGACGAACCGTGTTGCTCATAACCTTTTCTACAGCGGTCACTTCCTTGTTCATCAGATAACCGAACATCTTGTTGTCGGCATCGAAGTATTCGGCGATAAGGGCCGTTGAAGCGTGGGCACGGTGAGCCGTACCGAAGGCATCGTTTACATAGCAGTCGGCATAGGAGGCCAATTTTTTGGTGAAGGCCTTCTGACTTTCTTTAACGGCTTTCTTGGCAGCAGCTTTTTCTTCATCGCTGGCATCTTCGGCCAAACCACGGGGCTTGCCTTCTTCTTCGGCATAGAAACGCAGGTTTTCAAGCAAAAGAGCCTGGCTAGGTTTCAAAGCGGCAACTTGAGCATCGGCATTCTGGCAGTCGTCGGCGAAGGCCACGGGAGCACCCAGACATTCTTGAACATGGGCCAAAATGGCTTTCAGTGAATATTTTGGATCGGGGTTTTTCTTGGGACGGCCCATGTGGGAACCAATAATAAGCATACCGCCATCGGCGATAATCTTCTTGAGTGTGGGCATTGCGGCACGGATACGGGTATCGTCCGTAATGTTCTGGTTTTCATCTAAGGGGACATTAAAGTCCACGCGAACAAATGCTTTTTTTCCAGCAAAATTGAATTTGTCAATAGATTGCATAGTGTTTTGATAATTAAAAAAACGTCGTTTTGAGCCGGCGAAATTACAAATTTTTTTTCAAACAGCCTCTCAATCCAAATGGAAAACTTCGTCCAATGGAATGCTGACAGGAGAGTGGTCGGGGTTGGTATCCATAATATCAGCCATATAGTTCCACCATCGTTGTTGTACTTCCACATGACCCAGCTGCTGGGAATCACCTTCGCCAGACACTTTCTGGACGGCAAAGAGCGTATTGCTATCATCATCGAGAAAAATGGAATAGTCACTCACGCCGCTATCGCGGAGCAGTTGAACAATTTCGGGCCATATTTGCGCATGACGACGGCGGTATTCATCCTTCATACCGGCCTTGAGTTTCATCTTGAAGGCTACCCTTTTCATAAATTATTCGGTTTTGATGTTGATACTGACAGAAGTCAGAGATTTGCCACTGACTTTCAGGCGGATATTGCCCGGTTTGCCGTCAGATTGCAGGACAACGACCAATTGTCCGTTGAAGGCGTGCATCTGCGGCAGATGGAAAGATTCCAGACTGGTGGCATCGCCGTTGCAGGCAGCGCGGAACGAGCCCTGCCCCTGCACCGAGAACTGAAGCAGATGATTGGCCTGCGGGCATAGGTTACCTTGACGGTCAACCACCGCTACCTGTACAAAGCAGAGTTCATCGCTGTCAGCCGCCATTTTCATGCGATTGGCGGTCAAGAGAATGCGAGCAGGCTTGCCGGCCGTGCGGACGATTTTGCTTTCGGTAGGATTGCCTTGTTCATCATAAGCCTGTACGCGCAGTTCACCAGGCTCGTAGCAGACCTCGTTCCAGCGCAGACGATAACGGTCCAGACGTGAACTCGGGTCTTTTTTGCGCAGGCCCTGACTGACCCCATTGACAAAAAGCTCGGCCTGAGGATAGGATGTATAAACATACACGGGAATGGTGTCGCCTTCCTTGCCCGGCCAGGTCCAATGCGGCAATAGGTGCAAAGTGTTCTCGGACGTATTCCAGCGGCTTTTGTACATATAATAACGGTCTTTGGGCAGTCCGGCCATATCGCAGATGCCAAAATACGAACTGCGCGAAGGCCAGTAGCCATCGTAGGGCGTAGGCTCTCCCAGATAGTCGAATCCGGTCCAGACAAACTCACCGATTACCCAAGGAGCATCGTCTTGCCAAGCCCAATCGTCATCAGGCAGATTCGACCACGAACAGGCCTCCACATCGTAAGACGAGCATTGGCCGTCTTCGTGCATCACACCTTTACCTTCTACCACCGGGAAGTGGTACACACCGCGCGAGCTGACGGTAGAGGCCGTTTCCGAACCCAGCAGGAAGCCTTGTGGCAGACGCTGGTGTGCTTCGGGATACAGCGGCAGGCGGTAATTTAACCCGGGAACATCCCAATAGGCGGCAAAGCCATTCTTGATGGTGCGGGCAACCTGGTCCATACCCATGGTGACCGGGCGCGTAGGGTCGTAACGGTGAAAGATTTCCTGTAGCCTCCACCCTTCCTTCACGCCTTTTTCAGACCATTGGTCCGGCACTTCGTTGCCGGCGCTCCACATAACAATGGAGGGATGATTACGGTAGTGCAACACCAGATTACGGATGTCTTTGTCTACCCAATCATTGTAAAAGCGGTTGTAGCCGTTCTTGCACTTGGGTTGGGCCCATTCATCGAAAGATTCAGCCATAAGCATCAGGCCCAGCTCATCGCAGAGTTCCACCTGCTCGGGTGAAGGCATATTGTGCGAACTGCGGATAGCATCGCAGCCCATACTTTTAAGGATACGCAGCTGACGTTCCATGGCACTGCGGTTGACAGCAGCACCGAGCGGACCCAAATCGTGGTGCAGGCAGACACCTTTGATTTTCCGTGTTTGGCCATTCAGTTGGAAACCGTTTTGTGCATCCACCTTGACACTACGGATACCGAAGCGCGTACTCAAGGTGTCGAGCAATTGGTCGTGACAGTAGAGAAACGAAACAGCCTTGTAGAGATACGGATTTTCGGGCGACCATAACTGTGGGTCTGACACCTGCAAATCCTGCACGAACTGTTTTTGCAGGAAAAGATGTCCGGAAGTCTGTTCAGACACAGCTTGTCCTTGGGCATCGTAAATGCGTGTGAGCAGGCGCAGGCCTTCCTGGGGCTGATGGATGTCGGTTTCGATGTGCACACGGGCAGATTCGCTGCCGATGTCGGGCGTGGTCAGCCATTGACCCCAAACATCAATGGATGTGGGTTCGCAAACCAATAACCGCACATGACGATAGAGGCCTGCGCCGGGATACCAGCGTGAAGACTCCCCGATGTTTTCCAAGCGGACCGCAATCTTCAGCGGGCGGGCCGGGTCTACCCTTCCGCTGATATCGAAGTAGAAGGAATTGTAGCCGTAGGGCCATTCCCCAACCAGTTCATCATTCACATAAACCTTGGCTTGACTCATGGCACCGTCGAACATCAGTAGGAGACGTTTCTGGCGAAAATCCTCATTGGCGGGAATTTCACAGCGGTACCAGCCCACACCGATATAGGGCAAAGCACCGGTGCGACCAGTCTTTTCCGAGGCAGTCTGCTCGCCGTTTTGCACAATGGCCACCTCTTGTTTGTCAATCTCTTTGTCGAAAGGTCCGTAAATGGCCCAATCGTGCGGAACACGAACGTTCTGCCACACAGCCTTGTCTGATGGTTCATCACCCAAATGAAACTGCCAGTCGCGCAAATCCAGTTCCCAGCGAGTCCGGGCCGAAAGCGGCAATGAAGCCAAGAGAACACTAAAGCATAATGCCAGCACAGGCAGGTGAAATCTCATCTTGCTCATAGGTCGGTTCTTGCAAAGTTACTTAAGATATTTGTCCAGCCAGCCAAAGAAGGTCCTTTGCCAGAGGATGGCGTTCTGAGGCTTAGTTATCCAATGGTTTTCATCGGGGAATACCAAGAGTTGGGCATCGATGCCACGCAATTTAGCGGCATTGAAAGCCGACATGCCCTGCGAAGCCAAGATGCGGTAGTCCTTTTCACCGTGGATGCATAGGATGGGCGTATCCCATTTGTCAACGAAAAGGTGGGGCGAAGTTGCATAGGTGCGCTGAGCAACGGCATTCTTGGTATCCCAGTAAGGACCGCCAATATCCCAATTGGCAAACCAGAGTTCTTCGGTTTCAAGATATTGCTGTTGGATATTGAAAATGCCGCTGTGGGCGATAAAGGCTTTGAAACGCTTGTTGTGATGGCCCGCCAGCCAATAGACCGAGAAGCCGCCGTATGAAGCTCCCACGCAACCCAAATGCTCGCTGTCCACATAAGGTTCTTTGCTGACAGCGTCAATGGCTGTCAGATAATCCTGCATGTTCTGGCCACCGTAGTCGCCGCTGATTTGTTCCAGCCATTCCTGTCCGAAGCCAGGCAAGCCATGACGGTTAGGAGCAACGACAATATAGCCTTGGGCAGCCATCAACTGCAGGTTCCAGCGGAAAGACCAGAACTGGCTTACGGCCGATTGCGGACCACCTTGGCAATAGAGCAAAGTGGGATACTGCTTATTGGGGTCGAAATGCGGCGGATAAACCACCCAAGTGAGCATATCCTTGTTGTCGGTGGTGCGTATCCAACGCTCTTCCACGCGGCCCACCGCCAACTGATTGAAAATGTGGTCGTTCTCGTGAGTAAGAACCTGCATCTCGCCGCTGGCGATATCAACGCGCACCACTTCGTTGGGATGCGAGAGCGAATGGCGTGTGGCCAACAGACAGCCGTCAGCAGGCAAAGCATTCTCGAAATCGTAGTCGCCACGGGTAATCTGACGAATCTTGCCATCGGACAGCTGCAACTCATAGATATGGGTGCGGGCGTGCCATACACTCACGAAGTAGATATATTGCTCATCGGCAGACCAGGCCAGACTGGAAGCTTCCTGATCGAAGTCGGCCGTATAGTCACGAATCTCACCATTTTGGCTGTCGTACACCATCAGGCGGTTTTTGTCCGATTCATAACCCTCGCGCTCCATGCTGGAAAAGGCGATATAACGGCCCGACGGAGAATAGACAGGATTGGTATCGTAGCCCATCATACCTTCGGTCAGATTGTCGCAACTGCCATCGGCAAGATGGTAGAGAAAAATGTCGGAGTTGGTGGAAAGGCTGTAAGCCATGCCCGTCTTCTTGCGACAGGTGTAGGCCACGGTCTTGCCGTCGGGCGACCAAGCCAGTTGCTCGATGCCGCCGAAAGGCTTCATGGGCGATTCATAGAGCGTACCTTCGAGCAGATCGCGCACATTGGCCAGCTTGCCTTTGTTGAAATCGGCCACGAATGGATGTGGAATGTTCGTCTGCCATTCGTCCCAATGTTTGTACATCAAGTCGTTGATAACCAGACCCGAGCTAAGTGGCAGATCGGGATAAATTTCGGCCGTCGTGGGGCCATTGGGTACTTGCGAAACGAAGAGCAACTTGCTTTCATCGGGCGAGAAGGCATAAGCGTCAATGCCGCCTTCGTAAGCGGTGAGACAACGAGCTTTGCTACCGTCGGCCAGCATGCACCAAAGCTGCATCTTGCCGTCTTTGGACGAAAGATAATAGATTTTGCTGCCGTCCTTAGACCAAGTGGCCTGGTACTCCGCATTGGCGGTATGCGTCAAAGCCTTGGAAGTGCCGGTAGCGATATCCAAAAGATAAAGTTCACGGTTGGATGCGTTCTTTTCTACGCTGTAATAGCCGACACCATAGACGGCCTTTTTCCCGTCGGGTGACACCTGCACATCGGAAAGACGGCCCATTTTCCACAGGACCTCGGGTGTCATCAGGTCGCTGGAGAGCGTCACGTCGGCCTTGCCAATATACTCGTCGGCAGGCTGTTTTGCCTGGTTGTGGCAAGAAGCCATCATCATCAGTGCCATAGTCAGAATCAATAATTTTTTAGTCATATCTTCAGTAGTTGTTTTGGAAATTCAATCTGCCAAAAATAGTAAATATTCGGCAAATATGTGAGCTGTTTTGAAATGGTTCTAAGATGGCTGTAAAAACAAACAGCCTTCCCTGAAATTTCATCGGGGAAAGCTGTAGGTCCGGTATCAAAATTGCCCGCAGAAAGCGGACAACAATTCAGTTATCTGATGCGCTGATAAGCACGCACCTTGCGTTCATCCTTAAGGATGGCATTCATGGCCAGAAAATCAAGTATCAAGGCCACGAGTGGCAAGGCGCAACCGAAATGCAAGCCGAAATCGGCATCCAGACGTGATTTGGTGGTAAACAGCATCACCAGGAACACCACGTAGAATCCCAACAAGGCCACCAAATTAAAAACGCAGAAACGCACTTGGGTAAAGCGTTTCTTAAAAAAGAATATCGATACGAAAGCACTCAGGGCGCAGACAGCCAAAATGACACCCAAGGCCCAGAATCCAATAGTGTCACCCTTGCCCACCGTAGTCTTGACGGCGAAAGCCCCATAGCTGTACACGGCATCTTGGGTAAAGAAACTGCCCCAAGGCATCCGCAGCGCTGCCCCAAGAGCAACCGAGCAAAGCAGCAGGTAGAGCGTCTGGATACGTTGTATCATTATTATTATTATTTCTTGTCTGTCAGAGGATTACGATAATAAATCTTGCCCTCGATGTATTCTTGGGTAGCAATCAGTGTCGGCTTGGGCAATTTCTCGTAGAAGCGGGAAATCTCAATCTGTTCACGGTTTTCGAAAACTTCTTCCAAGTTGTCGGCATAAGGAGCAAATTCCTGCAGCTTCTTTTCGAGTTCAGATTTGAGTTCAACGCTAATCTGGTTGGCTCTCTTGGAAATGACAGCTACTGCTTCGTAAACATTTTCATCGCCTACCATAACGCTGATGTCGCGGGTAATAGTATTGGTAGGAGCCTGCGTTTTCTTGTAATCCATAAATCGTTATCTGTTTAGTTACTTGTTGTCTTTATTGTTGTCCTTCAAAGCCTTCTGCGCATGATCGAACATACGTTTGGCCTCACGTTGGTACTTGCTCTCGGGATATTCGGTATTGAAACTGTAATACTCGTCAATCATACGGCGGTAACGCTCCGGCTGCATGGCTTCGACACTCTCTTGAGCGTAAGTGTAACGCGACTTGAGTATCATAAAGGCGAAGTCCACGCGGTATTTGGAACTGGGGAAATCGTTCAAGGCGTTGTTGGCTGTAATGATGCATGACTCGTAATTGTTGCCCATATAATTGCCCAAATTATAATAGAGCTCGCAGTTCAACAGAGCCTTGTAGGCCAACTTTTCCATCAAAACATCCAACATTTCCTCCACCTGAGGACGATATTGGCTGTTGGGATAATATTCCAAAAACACCGAAAGTTCGTCCATTGCCTGCACCGTGCCTTCTTGCGACAATCGAGGGTCTGGAGAATCATCGAAAGCAGACTTGCCGGACATAAAGCGGCACTCTTCGGCGAAGATGCCCTTGGGATATGTCTTGTAGTAAATCTGGTACTGGTTGGTAGCCGAATAGTAATCTTTGCTACGATAATAGGCGTTAGCCAGCATATACAGCGTCTGCTCTGCCCTTTCGGTACCCTTGTAGATAGCCTTCAGCTCTTCGAGCAATTCGATGGTCCTGCCGTATTTACCTTGCTCGTAATACTCGTTTGCCTTCTGCCATTTAGCCTCATAGTCATCGCTCTTGAGGAGTTTGTAATACTCTCCGCAAGAGGTTAAGCTACAGACAATCAGCAAAATAATGCAAATTCTGGTTTTCATTCCGACAAGTCCGAAAAAGCGTGCAAATATAGTCTTGTTTTACGACAAATACAAACCCTTGACGTGATTTTAGAAAGAATATACATCCTTGGTATTCAGGAGCTGGTGTTTGTTGTCGAGCAGAACACGGATGCAATCGCTCAATTTGTCGGGTGCCAGAATAATCTTGGCATGGTCGCCATCTGCAAAAGCATACATATATTCGATGCCGACACCGTTCTCGGCCAAAATGGCCAGCGCCTTGTTCAGTTCGCCCGGCGTATTAGGTGTTTGCAGACAAAGCACATCGGTAAGAGAGAGAGCGAAACCCTTTTCTTTCAGCAAGTTGCTGGCCTTTTCCGGATCGGACACCACCATACGCATCATACCGAAATCGGAACTTTCGGCTATGGTAAAGGCTGACAGATTGATGTTGGCCTCGCCCAATATGCGGGTCAGTTCGCTGACTCGGCCCGACTTGTTTTCCAGAAACACTGACAATTGTTTGATGATATTCATAGCAGCAGCATTAGAAGTTAACGATTTTCGTAGACATTGCGCTTGTCGGTGACACGACGGGCTTTGCCTTCGCTACGCGGGATGGAATTGGGTTCTACCAACTTTATATCGGCCGAGATGCCAAGCACGCTCTGTATGCGCGAAGCGATACGTTTCTTGAGTTCAAGCATACGGCTCATGTTGTCGCTGAAGAACTCGGGACGCATTTCGACCTGAATCTCGAAGGTGTCGGTGTTGTTGACACGGTCTACGTAAAGATGATAGTGCGGAGCTGTTTCGGCAAACTCGAGCAGCACGCTTTCGATTTGCGTGGGGAAGACATTGACACCACGGATAATGAGCATATCGTCGCTGCGTCCCATTATCTTTTCCATACGCACATTGGTACGGCCACATTCGCAAGGCTCGTAAACCAGCCGGGTAAGGTCTTTGGTTCTATAGCGCAGTAGCGGCATTCCTTCTTTGGTGATGGTAGTAAACACCAGTTCTCCCACCTGGCCGGGCTGCACAGGCTGCAAAGTTTCCGGGTCGATGATTTCGGGCAGGAAATGGTCTTCGTTGATATGCATACCCTTTTGACACTGGCAGTTGTAAGCGACCCCGGGACCTATCACCTCAGTAAGTCCGTAGATGTCGTAGGCCTTGATATGCAGTTTTTCTTCTATTTCGCGACGCATTTCTTCCGTCCAAGGTTCAGCCCCGAAGAAACCGACACGAAGCTTGAGCTTGTCCTGCAGATTCTTCTTGTAAATACTCTCGGCCAGATATAGTGCGTATGAGGGTGTGCAACACAGCACCGTCGAACCGAAATCGGTCATCAGCTGTATTTGCTTTTCAGTGTTGCCGGATGACATGGGGATGACCGAAGCACCGATGCGCTCCGCACCGTTATGGGCGCCCAAACCGCCGGTGAAAAGGCCATAACCGAACGAAATATGGAAAATATCCTTGTTGTCGCAGCCGCCGGCCGTAAAGGTTCTAGCCAGTACTTCCGACCAGGTACCCAAATCTTTGCGTGTATAACCGGCAACAACCGGCTTACCTGTGGTACCGGAAGAGGCGTGCATACGCACAATCTCCGACATAGGTGAGGCGAATAGCCCGAAAGGATATTGGTCGCGAAGGTCGGTCTTTACCGTAAAAGGCAGTTTCACGATATCGTCCAGGCTTTGTATATCTTCGGGCATAACACCCATTTCCTGCATTTTCTTGCGATAGAAGGGCGTGTTGGCATAGACTCTTTCTACTGTCGCTCTCAATCGTTTACCTTGTAAGTCCCGCATCTCGTCGCGGCTCATACATTCGTAACTCTTGTTCCAAATCATGGTTATCAACATCTTTCAAAAAACAGAGGGCAAAGATATATTCTTTCTCCTAAAACTCCTACTTTTGCAAGTTCAAATAGAGAGAAAAACATGTTCAAGCTACACTCCGCCTACCAGCCCACCGGCGACCAGCCACAAGCCATCAAATCGCTGGTAGAAGGCCTTCAGCAAGGGCAACGCGCCCAAACGCTGCTGGGTGTTACCGGTTCGGGCAAGACCTTTACCATAGCCAATGTAGTGGAACAGATTCAGCGCCCCACCCTGGTGCTAAGCCATAACAAGACATTGGCAGCACAACTCTATAACGAATTCAAGGCCTTTTTCCCGGACAATGCCGTAGAATACTTCGTTTCCTATTACGACTACTACCAGCCGGAAGCCTATATTCCCACTACCAACACCTACATCGAGAAAGACCTTTCCATCAATATGGAAATTGAGAAACTGCGGCTGTCGGCCACTTCTGCCCTGCTCTCAGGCCGTAAGGACGTGCTGGTGGTATCATCCGTTTCCTGTCTGTTCGGTATGGGCAGCCCGGTTGATTTCAGCGAGAACACTATCCACATACATCGTGGACAAAAAATTAGCCGCAATGTTTTTCTACGACAGTTGGTAGACAGCCTTTATTCGCGCAACGACACCAACTTTACTCGCTCGTGTTTTCGGGTTAAGGGTGACCACGTGGACATCTATCTTTCCTATGCTGACAAGGCGCTTCGCGTGGAATTCTGGGGAGATGAAATCGATGGAATCGAGGAAATAGACCCCATTGACTGTGGCCGTCTGGGTCGTTTCGATGCCTACGACATCTACCCTGCCAACCTGTTCGTCACCAGCAAGGAAAGGACGCAACTGGCCATCCGTCAAATTCAAGACGACCTGGTAAAACAAGTGGATTTCTTCAAGAGTTGCGGCAAGTTTCTGGAAGCCAAGCGCCTGGAAGACCGCGTCAGCTACGACTTGGAAATGATACGCGAACTCGGTCATTGTTCGGGCATCGAAAACTATTCCCGCTATTTCGACGGACGCGAAGCCGGCACCCGACCCTACTGTCTGATGGATTTCTTTCCCAAAGATTTCCTGCTGGTCATCGATGAGAGCCATGTGACGGTGCCGCAGATTCACGCCATGTGGGGCGGAGACCATGCCCGCAAGAGCAACTTGGTGGAATACGGATTCCGCCTGCCGGCCGCCATGGACAACCGCCCACTAACTTTCGATGAATTCGAGGCTTTGTGCCATCAGACCATCTACGTCAGTGCCACTCCGGCCGATTACGAGCTGCAACAGTCCGAGGGTGTCATTGTAGAACAACTCATACGTCCCACCGGCCTGCTCGATCCGCCCATCGAGGTTCGTCCCAGCGAAAATCAGATTGACGACCTGATGGAAGAAATACGCCAGTGTAGCGAACGCGATGAGCGCGTACTGGTAACTACCCTGACCAAACGTATGGCCGAAGAGCTCTCCACCTATCTTACCAACAACGGCGTGCGCTGCGAGTACATCCATTCCGACATCGATACGCTGGAACGGGTGGAAATAATGGAGAATCTTCGGGCCGGACTCTTCGACGTGCTGGTAGGTGTCAATCTGCTGCGCGAAGGTCTGGACCTGCCCGAAGTGTCATTGGTAGCCATCATCGATGCCGACAAGGAAGGATTCTTGCGCAACCGGCGCTCGCTTACGCAGACCGCCGGCCGCGCCGCCCGCCACTTGAACGGCAAGGTTATCTTCTATGCCGACACCATTACCGAGAGCATGAGGCTCACCATGGACGAGACTGCCCGCCGCCGCGCCATACAAATGGCCTACAACCAAGAACACAACATCACGCCACGAGCCGTGGGCAAACAGTCACAAAACACCCTGGCCAAAAGCGAGGGAAGCGAGCGCAGTGAAGTCACATACCAGAAAGCCGCGCAGCCCCTTAGCACACCCCGCCTGCAAGACCCTGTACTCGAACACATGGGTGCCGCCGATTTGGAAAAAGTTATCGCCAACACCAAGCGTTTAATGTATGCAGCCTCCAAGAAGATGAACTTCATGGAGGCCGCACAGTATCGCGACGAACTCTTCAAGCTCGAAGACAGACTCAAAGAACTAAAAGCGGACACCTAGACTCATGGCGATGTTTTGTTGCTGCATGCGTGTCAGCGAAGCCGTATTGTACATCACACCATTCTCGTCAGCACGGGTATTGTTGTAGAAAGGATAGTTATAGACCTTACGCTGATGATACTGGTAGGCAAAGTCGAAATACCAGGATCCGAATTTCAGTCCAAGTCCCAAAGAGTAAACATCGCTACCCTTCGAAGTGGGGATGAAATAATAAGGCGAAAGCGAAGGAACGTACACATTTTGGTATTCGGCAATCACTTCTTGCTTTACCGGGCTGTCCAAATGGGCATAACCACCACGCAGGCTCAAGCTGTTATTGGCACGCCATTCGATGCCAACACGGATATTGTCAGTAGCATTGGTTTTATCCTTGATATCCTGCTTAAGGTCCTCATAAAGAAATCCATAAGCATCGTAAACGCCCATCGTGCTGTAATCGGTATGCTCGTAATCGACACTGACAATGGCTTTACTTCCCAATTGATATGCAGCGCTTAAAACCAGCATTTGGGGAGAAGTCATCTGATAGTCGTAATACACTTGATCAAAATTATGGCTCTCGGTGGCATTGACGCTCTTGTTGTCATCATCGAGAACATCGTAACTCTTCATGGTGGCATCCTGCATCAAGTCGGTCATGTTGTAAATGGTGGGCGTGTGATAAGAAATGCCCAGGCGCAATCTGGGGAAAAGACGGAGAATTGCACCAATCTTGAGGTTCAAACCGGTACCACTGCTACTGAAAGCATTAGTATAGTTCATAGAACCACCCAAAGCAAAATCTTCACTGTAGATGGATTTAATCGCGTATTCCATATCCTCGATACCCAAGGAAATGCCTCCATAAAACCAATAGCCGTAATTGAAAGCCAAAGCCAAGTCCACTGCATCGTGCGAACCGATCTCGACGGTTTTCTGCGCATAATTCACCGTTTCGCCATCCTTCAGGATGGGCTCATAACTGGAATTCAACAGATAGGTCTTGTAGGCTAGATTCTGCAGATTGGCATCGTTGACAACATTGTCCAATAAGGAAACAGGAGAATCGAACTGGCGTATCATGGTGTTACGGTTGAAATTGGCCTTGGTATTGTACGTAAGGGCCATATTGAAATACGCCAAACTGCTTTCCTCCTGCATATCACAGGTTATCACACAGCCGTAGTTGGTGAAGGAAGTTTTGAATTTGTTGTTGTCGAGCTGGGACGAATGCATGTCGGTATTGGCCATATTGAGCGTTGCTGTCGCTTCGCCTCTGCGGTAGATGCCCAAACCGGCAGGATTGATGGAGATGGCCGTCAAATCGGCACCGACTGCACCTAAAGCATTGGCCATAGACATGGAACGGGCGGTACCCAAGGATTCTTGCTGAAAATACTTCAGCAAATCGAAGGTTTCCTGCGCAAAGGCTGTTGTGGCAGCCATCAAAAGACAGGACAATGATATATATAATTTTTTCATACTCGTTGGTAGAATTAACGATTCCGGATTTACAGATTACTCAACGACGTCCGCTGGAGCCACCACTTCGTCCGCTGCTACTGCCCGAACGGCTGCTGGACGAGCTGGATGAACTTCTCGACATACCACTGCTGCTGGAGCGGCTGCTGGACGAGCTGGACCTTACAGAGCTGCCCGAACTGCGCGAACTTGACGAGCTGGACGAACTCCGTACCGACGACGAGCCTCGCGAACTTGACGAGCTGGACGAACTCCGTACCGACGACGAGCCGGACTTGCTACTGCCGTTGCTACTTCTGCTAGTAACGCCACTGCTGCTCCTTCTGGTGGTGGTTACGCCACTATTGCCCGTAACACTGCTGCTACGCGAGCCGGCAGAAGAAGAACGCACATTGGACGATGAAGCGGCACTAGCCGTACTGACCGATGAAGAGCGACGTGGACTGGAACTTGCGTAATTGTTGTAGACAGCCGAACGTTGATTGGTGCTGGAGCGCCGTTCCTGCGTATTAGCAGTGGGCCGACGGCCTGCTACCGTTATGTTGCTGGGATTGCCCCAAACATCGTGCGGACCGCGGTGCATGGCATATTGCGGTCTGTGATAAGGTGCATGATGCGGGCCGTGATGTGCCGGATGATGCCAATAAGGATCATAACCGTAATGCCAAGCATAATCCCATGGGTCATGATATCCGTAGCCCCAATAATACCAATCGTGGTAATAGCGGTGCCAATGATAGTCGTAAGTGAAATAATGGTGGTTGTAGCACCAATAAGGACGATAGAAACGGTCGTAAGCCCAAGGGCTGACCCAAGAATAATACATATAATCGTCCCAAGAGTTGTCGTTATCGACATAATAGATGTTCAGTTCCGCACCATCCTCCAGATAGACATTCATATAGCCGTCATCGGTAATATGTGCGGTGAAATCGGAGTCGTAGAAACGACGGATACGCTCGGAATATTGGTATTCTTCGTAATCGTCCAGACTGATAAGAATGGAGTCTTGCGGTTGACTGCTGACAGTGACCGTTGTTGTAGTTGTGTTCTTGTTGCCACGACGGTTGTATTCATCCACGTCACGGACAGTGGCCCTGGGGGACGTTGTTTCGGTGGTCACCGTGACAATCTTGGTTTTTGCGTTTTGCTTCTTGACGAACTTGGGATGATAATACGCATCATCGCTGTATGATTGGGCCTGCATAGAGGCAACAAAAGCAAAACAGACAATGATGGAACCAAAAAGTCTGATGTAATTTTTCATAGCTGTTTCTTTTTTCATTTGTTTATTAGACGCTGAAAACACGGATAAGTTTCTTCCGTTCTCACTTTTATGACGATTTTTTTTGCATTATCCGGCAAGAGACACTTGAATTTGGTAGTTTTGCAGGTCTTATTTGCGAACAAAGATATGAATATTTCTGAAAGAATTCAAAACATACAAAACGGATTGCCTGCCAATGTCCGTTTGTTGGCAGTATCGAAGTTCCAGCCCATAGAAAAGATACAGGAAGCCTACCATGCCGGTCAACGCGATTTCGGCGAAAGCCGGGCTCAGGAGCTGAAGGAAAAGCACGCCGCCTTGCCTCAAGATATACGCTGGCATTTCATCGGTCATTTGCAAAGCAATAAAATCAAATACATCGCACCTTTTGTTCATTTGATACAATCGGTAGACAGCGCAACCTTATTGTCTGAGATAGACAAGGAAGCCCGCAAGAACGGGCGCATCATCGACTGCCTGCTGCAGCTGCACGTAGCTCAAGAAAGCACCAAATTCGGATTCAGCCCACAGGAATGTATGAATTATCTGGCCGGCGGCGAATGGAAGAATCTGCACAACATCCGCCTGTGCGGGTTAATGGCCATGGCCAGCCTCACCGACAATCAAGAACAGATACGTAGCGAATTCAGTTTGGTCAAAGACTGCTTCGACCAAGCCAAAGCTTTGTATTTCGCGCAGGACACTGCTTTCTGCAATCTCTCGATGGGCATGTCCGACGACTACCCTACTGCGCTGGCCTGCGGCAGCACCATGATACGCATCGGCACCAGTATTTTCGGCGCAAGAAATTATTAAGTCCTTATTTTGTAATTCGTAGGCTTTACCTTACCTTTGCTACAAATTTAACCTCCTTAGTATGAACCAAGAAGACAGTCTCCCGGTGGCGGTATGCAGCGACCATGCGGGCTATGAACTGAAAGAATTTGTCTGTGACTGGCTCACGGAAAAAAACATCCCCTTTATCAATTTCGGCACTTACTCTCCCGACAGATGCGATTACGCAGATTTCGCCCATCCCTTGGCAGAATCGGTAGAATCGGGCGAGTCTCGTTGTGGCATTGCCATCTGCGGAAGCGGTGAAGGTGTCTGCATGACCGTTAACAAACATCAGGGTATTCGCGGTGCCTTGTGCTGGACACAAGAAATCGCCCGTCTGTCGCGCCAACACAACGATGCCAATGTCATCTGTCTGCCGGCCCGCTTCATTGAAAAAGAAACTGCCATCGAACTTATCGACATCTTTTTCAACACGGGATTCGACAGCGGCCGCCATCAAGTTCGTATCGAGAAGATTCCCGTAAACAACGACTGATTCTAAAAGCCGATTCTTAAGGCCTGTATTCTTTTAACCAACGTTCCGCAATGACAGCATGTCCTGCGGCTGTTGGGTGTATGCCGTCCCAAATCCAGTAAGACATAGGCACGGACGGATGTTTTTTCGCTTGCTCATCAAATAGTTCCTGCAAGTCGATAAGCGTTGTCTTGTAATCATAGGCCACCCGTTTGGCAGCCGTGGCATACTGCTGTATCAGCGCGGACCATTCTTCCCAATTGTCGCTGTATTTACCCACCGGTGCCATAAAAGGAGTCATCAGTATCAAGCGGATATTCGGGCGGCATGCCAAGGTGGTATCCAGCAAGGCCCGCAGACGCGCCTCGTACGATGCCGGAGCGAGAACGAACTGTAGAGAATCGTTGCCGGCGGCCTTCTGGTAATGGCAAGCATCGTTGACGCCCACCAGAATGGTCAGCACATCGGGTTGTAGCGCCAGAGCATCTTTCTCCCAGCGTCTTTGAAGGTCGACAGTGGTATTGCCGCTGATACCGCGGTTGTAGCAGACATAGCCCCGCTCGGGCCAGCGGCTCATCAAGGCGGAAGTACAAAGATTCATGTAACCGTGTCCGTAGATATGGTTCAGATCCTTATAGTTGCGTTGTTTCGAATTGCTTCTGACACCCCAGTTGCCATCGGTAATGGAGTCGCCAATAAACAGCAGGCACTGCCCCGTCTTGTTTTTTTCCTGATGCTTGGAAACGCAGACAAAAATACCGGCACCAAGGGCCACTACAGCAAGAACAATACACAAGGGCCAAAACAACTTTGATTTCTTCATATCGGTTTAGGATTGTATCGGGAAAGACACGGTCCCGGCATCATGGAAACCGGAACCGTGCAGAATAGATTTGTATGATTCAGTCAAAGCGGAATCAAAACATCGACTTAACTTGATTGTACACGTTCTCGGCGGTGAAGCCCAGTTTTTCGTCCAGCACCTTGTAAGGAGCCGAGAAACCGAAACTTTCCAAACCGAAAATTTTGCCTTCGCTACCAACCAGACCCAGCAAGTTGACGGGCAGACCGGCCGTAAGACCGAACTTCTTGACACCGGCGGGCAAGACAGCGGCCTGATAATCGGGGCACTGGCTGCGGAACAGACCTTCGGAAGGAGCATTCACGATACGCACCTTGATGCCGTCGGCGCGGAGCAGTTCGGCACCAGCCACCAGCGTAGCCACTTCCGAACCGGTAGCCACCAAAATAACATCGGGGTTCTCATCAGCACCGGCAACGATGTAAGCGCCCTTGGCAGCCTGCTTGTAATCGGTACCTTCGGGCAAGAACTTGATATTCTGACGCGAAAGAATCAATGCGGTAGGCGTATGGGTATTTTCCATAGCCAAACGCCAGCATTCCGTAGTTTCGTTGGCATCGGCAGGACGGAGTACCAACATGGAGTTCTTGCCGCTGTGATTCTTGAGTTTTTCCATCAGACGAATCTGAGCTTCCTGTTCAACGGGTTCGTGGGTAGGACCATCTTCGCCTACTCGGAAAGCATCGTGGGTCCAAATGAACTTGACAGGCAGTTCCATCAAGGCGGCCATACGGACGGCAGGCTTCATATAATCGGAGAATACGAAGAAAGTACCGCAGGCTGCAATGACACCGCCGTGCAAAGTCATACCGATACAGCAGCAAGCCATGGTAAGTTCGGCAACGCCAGCCTGGAAGAAGGAACCGGAAAAGTCGCCCTTCTTGAAGGCAGTGGTCTTTTTCAAGAAACCGTCGGTCTTGTCTGAATTGGAAAGGTCGGCAGATGCGCAAATCATATTGGGAACTTGTTCGGCCAACACACCCAGCACTGCTGCAGAAGCGTTACGGGTAGCATCATCGGCTTTCTGTTGAACGGCCGACCAATCGACCTTGGGAGCTTCACCGGCAAACCATGCCTTCAGCTGAGCGGCCTTTTCGGGATTGGCAGCGGCCCATGCCTTTTCTTCAGCGTAGCGGGCGGCAACCGTCTTCTTCAGTTCTTCGGTGCGGGCAGCATACATAGCCTTTACATCGTCGTAGATAACGAAAGCATTGTCGGGATCGGCACCCAAGTTGACCATCGTGTTGCGATAAGCGTCACCGCCCAGAGGAGCACCATGCGTCTTGCAGTTGCGTTCGTAAGAAGTGTTGTCGGCTTTTCTGGCACCCTTGCCCATAATGCACTTGCCAATAATCAAGGTAGGACGTTCTTTCTCAGCCTTACCGGCTTCGATGGCCTGACGTATCTGCTGGCAATCGTTACCATTGATTTCGATGACATTCCAGCCCCATGAACGGTATTTCATGGCGGTGTTCTCGGTCATCACTTCGGCACATTCGGTAGACAGCTGGATATCGTTGGAGTCGTAGAACATGATAAGGTTGTCCAATCCAAGGTGACCGGCGATACGGCCTGCACCCTGCGAAATTTCCTCTTCGACACCGCCATCGGAAATGTAAGCGTAAATGCATTCCTTGCCAAAAGTAGGATTGCCGCTATGGGCAGCCAGGAATTTGGCAGCGATGGCAGCACCTACGGCATAGGCGTGACCCTGACCCAGAGGACCGGAAGTATTCTCGATACCGCGCACAATATTGCGTTCGGGATGGCCGGCTGTAGGAGAACCCCATTGACGCAGCTGTTGCAGCTCGTCCAGCGTAAATTTGCCGGCAAGCGCCAACTGTGCGTAAAGCATCGGAGCCATATGACCGGGATCGAGGAAGAAACGGTCGCGTCCTTCCCATGCGGGATTTTCGGGGTCGTATTGCAGATATTCGGCATAAAGCACATTGATGAAGTCGGCACCACCCATGGCACCGCCGGGATGGCCCGACTTGGCTTTTTCAACCATAGAAGCAGCCAACACACGGATGTTGTCGGCAGCGCGGTTCATTAATTTAAGATCGTTCATGATGATAGTTTGTTGATGTTCTATTTTTTGCAATCCACGGCAGCCTGTTCAATAGGCAGGCCAGCCTGGTAACGTTTGATGTATTCGTTGAAACCGGCCACATCCTGAGCCAAGGGAGCGATTTCTTCACCCACATAGCCCGCGAAGACCTTATTCTCGAGATAGTCGGCCAAATTCAGACCTTCGTGGTTGTTGGCCATATAAGCTGCCAGCAGGGCAATACCCCAAGCACCACCCTCACCTGCCGTTTCCATAACGGAAATCGGAGAGTTCAAGGCAGCGGCCAGAATGCGCTGGCCCACGCCCTTGGTCTTGAACAGACCGCCATGTCCGGTAATGCGGTCTACCTTCACTTTCTCTTGGTTGAAGAGGATATCGTTGCCGATTTTCAACACGCCCACAGCCGCATGCAGGTGCGCACGCATAAAATTGGCCAAGTTGAAATTGTCGTTGGCTGAACGGACAAACAAGGGACGGCCTTCGGCGAGACCGGTCACGTGCTCGCCCGACACATAGTTGTATGAAAGCAGGCCACCACAGTCGGCATCGCCGCTAAGAGCAAGGTTATAGAGCTTGCTGTAGATGGCGTTCATATCAACAGGGATGTCCATCAGTTCCTGATACTCCTTGAAGATGTTAATCCAGGCGTTCAAGTCGGAAGTGCAGTTGGCACAATGCACCATGGCCACAGGGCTGCCGTCGGGCGTCGTTACCATATCGATTACCTCGTAGGGCTTGGACAGTTCCTTTTCCAGCACTATCATCGAGAAGGATGAGGTACCGGCCGAAACATTGCCCGTGCGTTGCTTCACCGCATTGGTTGCCACCATACCCGTACCGGCATCACCTTCGGGAGGACAGCAAGGAATGCCGGCCTTCAAATGACCTGATACGTCGAGACGCTTGGCAGCTTCAGGGCTGAGACAACCGGCTTTTTCTCCGGCCATCAGCACCTTGGGCAGAATATCAAGCAAAGTCCAGGGATACGCCTTGGGAGCCACCAGACGATTAAACTTGTCAACCATCACGGCATTGTAGGTTTTGGTAACAGAATCAACGGGAATCATACCCGAAGCATCGCCGATGCCCAGCACCTTTTCTCCCGTCAGCTGCCAATGAATATAGCCGGCCAAGGTAGTGAGGAACGCAATATCCTTTACATGGGGAGCATCCTCCAAAACACACTGATACAGATGCGAGATACTCCAGCGCAAAGGAATATTGTATACGAAGAGCTCAGAGAGTTCGTGTGCGGCCTTGCCCGTATTGGTGTTGCGCCAAGTACGGAAAGGCACCAGTAGTTCACCCTTGGCATTGAAAGGCATATAGCCGTGCATCATGGCACTGATACCGATACCTGCCAGGGTTTCTATTTCCGTGCCGTAACGTTGGAGCACATCTTCGCGCAAATGGGCATAACAGTCTTGCAGACCAGTCCAGATAGCATCAAGACTATAGGTCCACAGACCGTCTACCAGCTGGTTTTCCCATTCGTGATTGCCTTGTGCGATAGGATTGTTTTCCTCGTCTATCAACACAGCCTTGATACGGGTAGAGCCGAACTCTATTCCGAGCACGGCTTTCCCCGATGTAATGGTCGATTTGGCATTCAGACTCATAAGCAGACTATGGTTGCGGCTTAGCGAAGTGCCTTGTTCAACATATAATAAATTTCGTTCATGCGGAGTTCCTTCTTGAAGGATTCCGTGCAGGTGTTAGCATCGATATGCAACATTTCGATACCGGTGATTTCGGCATAGTCCTGCCAATATTCTGCATCGAGGTCGTAAGAGAAGATGCTGTGGTGCGTACCGCCGGCCATAATCCAGCAAGCGGCGCCGGTTTCGAAATCGGGTTGCGGAATCCAAAGGGCGGAAGCCACGGGCAACTTAGGCAGCGGCTTGGGCTGAATGCATTCCACATCGTTGACAATCAGGCGGAAACGGTTCCCAAGATCGACCACCGTGGCGGTAACGCCCTTGGCCACCTTGCTGGTGAATACCAGACGAGCCGTGGGTTGCTTGCGGATACCGATACCCAGGAAGTGAACTTCCAGACGGGGCTTCTGGGCGGCAATCAGAGGACTTACTTCCAGCATATGGGCTTGCAGGATGGCGCTACGTTTACCATCGAAGTTCAAAGTGTAGTCTTCGAGGAAAGAGCAGCCCATGGGCAGACCCTGGGTCATAAACCAAACGGTGCGCAACAACGCGGCCGACTTCCAATCGCCTTCGCCACCGAAACCGTAACCTTCGGCCATCAGACGTTGAGAGGCCAGACCGGGGATTTGGTCGAAACCGACAAAGTTCGGGTCGTTGATATCATCGGTACCCAAGTCGTCGAAGTTGGTAGTGAAGCCCTTAGCACCCTTGGCCTTGAGGATGGCGCGAATGGCCAGCTCTGCCTTGGCAGCGTTCCATACTTTCTGATATTCCATGGTGCCGGGTGTTTCCAGCGCGGGTTCATGGTCGTAAAGTTTCATATATTCGGCCACCAGAGCATCAACATCGGCATCCTTCACCTGCTTGAAATACTCCATCAACTCGGAAACGGGCGTATAGTCGATATGATAGCCCATCACCTGCTCAGCGGCCACCTTGTCACCATCGGTTACAGCCACATTGTTCATTTGGTCGCCAAAACGCAAGATAAGCATATCCTGTGCATCGGCCCAAGCAGCGGCAACGCGAGCCCAGACGGCAATGTGCTTTTGAGCAGCCTCGTCTTTCCAATGGCCCACTACCACCTTGCGCGGGATGCGCAGACGTGCGCAGATATGACCAAATTCGCGATCGCCATGGGCGCTCTGGTTCAAGTTCATGAAGTCCATGTCCATGGTATCCCAAGGAATTTCGCTATTGTACTGGGTATGGAAATGCAGCAAAGGCTTGCGAAGCGACTGCAGACCATGTATCCACATCTTGGCGGGCGAGAAAGTATGCATCCAAGTAATGATACCGATACACTTCTCGTCGTTGTTGGCGGCCTTCATCACGGCTTCCACTTCCTTGCTGCTGTTGGCCGTACCTTTGTAAACGATTTTAACGGGAATGTTGCCCGACTGGTTCAAGCCATCGACCATTTCTTTTGAATGGGCGTCAACTGCCACCACTGCATCACCTCCGTACAACAACTGTGCACCGGTGACCCACCAGATTTCATAATTATCGAATGCGTTCATATTATTCAAATTTAATGTTGTTGATTCTTTTGTCCGTAATAGGCATTAGGCCCATGTTTTCTCATAAAGTGCTTTTCCACCAGCAAGGGATTCATTTCCGTGTCGGGGTTCAGCGTAAGGGAGATGTACGCCATTTGGGCACACTGTTCCATCACCTTGGCATTGTAGACGGCGTTGTCGGCAGAGGTGCCCCAGGCAAATGGTCCGTGGTTTTTCACCAGTACACCGGGTGTATGGTCGGGATTGATGTCCTTGAAGGCCTCGATGATGACCGTACCGGTTTCTTTTTCGTAGGCAGCCATCTCGTCGGCGCGCATAGCACGCGTACAGGGAATGTCCTTGTAGAAATAATCGGCATGCGTGGTGCCGATATTGGGAATGCAGCGTCCAGCCTGGGCAAAAGCCGTGGCATACGTAGAATGCGTATGCACAATACCCTTGATGTTGGGGAAAGCTTTATAGAGTTCAAGATGCGTAGGCGTATCTGACGAAGGATTCAAGGTGCCTTCCAGCACATGACCTTCCAAATCGACCACCACCATATCTTCTACCTTCATGGCATCGTAGGAAACGCCGGAAGGCTTGATGACCACCCTACCGCTGGCCCTGTCGATAGCACTGACATTGCCCCAGGTAAAGATGACCAATCCTTGTTTTACCAGGTCAAGATTGGCCTTGAAGACTTGTTGTTTGAGTTCTTCTAACATAATTGTACGAATGAAAGGTGGTTGCGGCCCGCAGGGCCGCAACCACACTATTGCGATATTACCAAAGCAGGATATACAGCACTGCCAGAATGGCAATCACACCAAAAGCACCAATCTTGAAGGCAGTGTCGGTGCGGAACAAGGAGAGGTCCACATCGATGGCCTTGGGGTCCTTCACCTTATCCTTGGCATTGGAATGCAGATAGATACCCAGTACCACGAACATAGCAGCCAGGAAGAAGATGGCCTCGAAACCGTAGAATTCCAACGTAGCGAGGTGACCGCCACTCAAGTAAGCTATCTTTTGGATAGCGGCCATCAGCGCCAAGACGATACCGGTGTAGAGGAAGATCTTGCCCCATTTGAGCTGGGTCTTGCAAGTGTGCTCGTCCATTTCGTCGGCCTTGACAGTTTTCTTGCTCTTCAGCGAAATGGGGATAAACAAGGCAACCAGCACCATGAACACGTAGCCCATACGCAAGAGGAAAGGAGTGTCGGGCAAGAGGAACTTGAAGAGAATACTGAAGACGAAGGTGCCCAGTGCGGCAACAATGGCAGCCGTTCCCGAAGCACGCTTCCACAACAGACCCAGACCGAAGATAACAACAATACCGGGATATACGAATCCTGAATACTCTTGGATAATCTGGAAGGCTTGGTCGGCACCGCCCATAATAGGATAAACGGCAATCAGCGCAAGTACCAAGGATACCAAAGCGGTAATACGGCCCACCGAAACCAGTTTCTTTTCAGAGGCGTTCTTGTTGAAGAACTTCTTGTAGACATCCATCGTAAAGATGGTCGACGTAGAGTTGAACATCGAAGCCAGCGAAGAAATGACAGCAGCGGTCAGGGCAGCAAAGGACAAACCTTTCACGAAAACAGGCGTAAAGTTGCGGATAAGGAAAGGATATGCATCGTCCGAACGGGTAATACCGCCGGCCAACAGACCTTGCGACATCAGACTGTCCTTGATTTCAGGATTGTTCCATACCAGGTAGGCGCAAACGCCAGGGATACAAACGATAAAGGGAATCAAAATCTTCAAGAAAGCGGCGAAAATCAAACCCTTCTTGGCTTCGTTCAAGCTCTTGGCAGCCAGACCCTTTTGGATGATGTACTGGTTGAAGCCCCAGTAGCCCAGGTTGGTCAACCAAAGGGCACCGACGATAACGGCAATACCGGGAATGTCAAAATAAGGATCGGTAACACCCGTCGTATGGTCTACCAACTGAGGATAGAGTTCGGGGTTGCGTTCCACTACCAGATTGAAGTGTTTGTCACCGGGAATATCGCCCAACTTGTCCATAACGGCACCCAGGGCAGATACAGCGCCATCGGCACCCAAGAGAGGAGCAATGGCATCCAAGGTGAAGTAAGCGGTAATCAAACCACCGCCCACCAAGAAGGTAACTTGCAGCACATCGGTCCAGGCTACGGAAGCCAGACCGCCGTAGATAGAATAGACACCGGCGATAAGGAAGAGCATCAGAATGATAACCAAAAGGGTCATATCCATACCGGCAAATCCGATAATGGTGGGCAAGCCCAAAATCTGCTTGATGGCCAAAGCGCCCAACCAAGATACGGAAGTCAGGTTGATAAACACGTAAAGGAACAGCCAGAAGATGGAGAAGGCCAAACCCACACCATTATTATAACGGTCGCTCAAGAATTGAGGGATGGTGTAGATATTCTTCTTAATCATCACCGGCAGCAGGAACTTGGCTACCACGATAAGGGTTGCGGCAGCCATCAGTTCGTAGGCGGCAATGGCAATACCCGACTTGTAAGCCGAGCCGGACATACCGATAAATTGTTCGGCAGAGATGTTGGCAGCAATCAGTGAAGCACCCACAGCCCACCAGGTCAAGGTGTTGCCGGCCAGGAAGTAATCTTTGGAATCTTTTTCTTTGCCCCCTTTATTACGGGAAAGGAGCAGACCCATGGTTACCAGAATAACAAGGTATACGCCAAAGACGATATAGTCGACAAGGGCGAAACCGTTGCTCTGCAATGATTCTAAAACGCTCATATGCTTTATTTGTTAGTAGTTATTTTTTGTCACAAGCCTTGTCGCAGTCTTGGTGTTGATGTTCGCAAGTCTGGGCCTTGTCGCAGTCTTGGTGCTGATGTTCGCAAGTCTGGGCCTTATCGCAGTCTTGGTGTTGATGTTCGCAAGCCTGGGCCTTGTCGCAGTCTTGGTGTTGATGTTCGCAAGCCTGGGCCTTGCCGCATTTCTCGCAAATACCGAATTTATAAACGCAAAGACTCTTGTAAGTTTCACCGGGACGAAGCACTACCGATGGGAAGCCGGGTTTGTTGGGGCTGTCGGGGAAATGCTGGGTTTCCAGGCAGATGCCGGCGCGCTTGTTGTATACCACACCATGCTTGCCGGTAAGCGTACCGTTCAAGAAATTACCCGTATATACCTGAACACCGGGTTCGCAAGTATAGAACTCAAGCGTACGGCCCGTGGAGGGATCGGCCAATTTACCAGCCAGTTCCTTGGGGCATTTGGTGTTGAGCACCCAGTTATGGTCGTAACCGCCGGCCAGCTGCAGCTGTTCGAAATCGCTGTCGATACGTTCACCGATGCGGCAAGGACGACGGAAATCCATGGGCGTATTCTCAACGCAGGCCAGTTCGCCGGTAGGAATGAAGATGTTGTTCACTGGCGTGTAGGCATCGGCATTCAGATAAAGCTTGTGGTCGAGTACAGATTGGGCATCACCGCTCAGATTAAAATACGAATGGTTGGTCAGGTTCACCACTGTGGGCTTGTCGGTAGTAGCTTCATAAGCGATAACCAAAGCATTGCAGTCGGTAAGCTTATAGCTGGCCTTCACATGCAAGGTGCCGGGGAAACCCATCTCACCGTCGGCAGCCGTATAGCTCACCACCAATTCCTGGTCGCTCAGCTGCTCGATGTCGAACATGCAATACTGGAAACCTTTCTTGCCACCGTGCAAGCTGTTGGTACCGTCGTTGACAGAAACCTGATAGTTGACACCGTCGATGGCAAACTGGCCCTTATCGATACGGTTGCCGTAACGGCCAATGAGGGCGCCGAAGTCGGTGGCATTGTCCAGATAAGGCTGAATATGGTCGAAGCCCAGCACAATATCGGCAAACTTGCCGTTCTTGTCGGGAGTGGCGATGGAAACGATGCGGGCACCGTAGTTCATCATCGTAATTTCAATGCCATTGGCATTCTTGAGGATGTAAAGGTCGTTGGCCTTGCCATCGATTTCGGTCTGGAAATCGGCACGGTTCAACTTGGCCTTGGGAGCATCGTAGGTCTTGGCACAGGAAGCCAGCAGGATGCAGGCCAAAAGGCTGGAAAAGATGACTTTAGCTTTCATATGTGTCGTTATTTAGGTTGTTTGCCAATGTAAGCAAGGATGCCGCCGTCCACATAAAGGACGTGGCCATTGACAGCGTCCGATGCGTGTGAGGCCAGGAAAACGGCGGGGCCACCCAGTTCTTCGGGCTCGAGCCAGCGTCCGGCAGGAGTCTTGGCGCAAATGAACGAATCGAAGGGATGACGTGAGCCATCGGGCTGTTTTTCGCGCAGAGGAGCCGTTTGAGGCGTTGCGATATAACCCGGGCCGATACCGTTGCACTGGATGTTGTATTCACCGTATTCAGAGCAGATGTTGCGGGTAAGCATCTTCAGACCACCCTTGGCGGCAGCGTAGGCGGAAACCGTTTCACGGCCCAGTTCGGACATCATTGAGCAAATATTGATAATCTTGCCTTCGCGACGCTCCATCATTTCGGGCAGCACGGCCGACGATACAATAAACGGGCCCACCAAGTCGATATCGATAACCTGCTGGAACTCTGCGCGTTTCATTTCGTGCATAGGAATACGTTTGATAATACCGGCGTTGTTGACAAGGATATCAATCTGACCCACTTCCTTGTGAATCTTCTCTACGAGAGCCTTCACATCGTCTTCTTTGGTTACGTCGCAAACGTAGCCATGGACGTTCTCGATGCCGGCTTCCTTGTAAGAAGAGAGACCCTTGTTGACGAGATCCTGGTTGATATCATTGAAAACAATGTTCTTGATGCCGGCTTTGACGAAAGCCTTGGCAATATTGAATCCGATACCGTAAGATGCGCCTGTAATCCAGGCATTTTTCCCTTCGAGAGAGAACATGTTCAAATCGCTCATAATTGTATGGTTTTGATTGTAAATTTTATTGTGACAGACCTTTTTTGAAGCTTACTTAAGGTCGGTTATCTTGGAGAAGTCCTGGTCGCCGTAATCGAGGTTTTCGCCGCCCATGCCCCAAATAAAGGTGTAGTTGCTGGTGGCGGCAGCACTGTGGATAGACCATTCGGGCGAAAGCACGGCCTGGTCGCCTTTCATCCAGATGTGGCGAGTTTCTTCCACTTCGCCCATAAAATGGCAAACAGCCTGTTCTTCGGGTACTTCAAAATAGAAATAGGCTTCCATACGACGGCTGTGTACATGTGCGGGCATGGTGTTCCAAACAGAACCGGGAGCCAACTCGGTCATACCCATCTGCAACTGACAGGTAGGCAAAACAGATTGAACTATCAAGCGGTTGATGACGCGGTCGTTGCTGCCTTCGAGGCTACCCAAATGAAGCACGTCGGCTTCGGCCTTGGTTACCTTACGGTCGGGATAAGTGCAATGAGCGTTGGTGGAGTTGAAATAGAACTTGGCAGGATGGGCCGGATCTTTGCTTTCGAAGAATACATCCTTGTCTCCCCTACCCAAATACAGTGCTTGCTTGTAGTCGAGTTCGAAGCTTTCATCACCATGACGCACGATACCGGCACCGCCTACGTTGAAGATACCCAGCTCGCGACGGGTCAGAAAATAAGGAGCTTTCAGCGGGTCGATAGCTTCCAGTTTCAGGGTTTCGGCCACGGGCATGGCACCACCCACTATCATACGGTCGTACATGGAATACACCATATTAACCTCATCGGCAGCAAACACTTTTTCGATGAGGAAATCTTTTCTGATACGTTGCGTGTCATAGGCTTTGGCATCGGCAGGATGCGCAGCATAACGGACTTCATAATTGGTTTTCATATCAATATGTTTTTTAGTTAATAGTTCTTAGGCATTTTTTACCAAAATCTTGCAAATGTAAAGAATACCGAGCGGAGAACAAAATAAGTTCCGCTTTTTTTCGTAGCCGGTTAAACCATTCAGCGGCCCCAGCGTCAAAAGGACGTTTACAAGAAAACATCCACAGAATTCCTTATGAAAAAATCATTCTCCGTCCTTATGTTCGCGCTGTGCAGCCTACTTGCCACAGCCGCCAACTACAGCATCCAGTCAAAAGTGCTCGACAAGAAAAACGAGGCAAGCATCGAGTTGGCCACCATCAGGTTGCTGGCCGCCAAGGATTCCAGTTACGTAACGGGCAGCACCAGCAATCAGGACGGAAGCTTCATACTCAAAAACGTTCCCAACGGCAACTATATCCTCGAAGTGAAATATCTGGGTTACGACCATTATTACCAAAATCTTCAGGTAAAGGACAAAGCCTTGATACTGCGTCCCGTGTTGATGGAAGAGAGCGTACAGAACCTCAGCGCCGTTTCGGTATCGGGTTCGGCTGCACAGATGCTGGTAAAGGTTGATACCATCGAATTTAACGCAGCTGCCTTCAAAACTACCGAGAACGATGTGGTGGAAGACTTGCTCAAGCGCTTGCCGGGCGTGGAAGTGAGCGATGGCAGCATCACAGTGAACGGCGAAAAAATAACCCGCGTCAAAGTGGACGGCAAGAAGTTCTTCGACGGCGATATCGAAATGACCACCAAGAACCTAACGGCCGATATGGTTGACAAAGTGCAAGTTATCGATGAAAAATCGGATATGGCCAAACTGACCGGCTTCGAAGACGACGAGAGCGAACGCATTATCAACATCACGCTGAAGAAAAACCGCAAGAGAGGTGTTTTTGGCAATGTCAAGGGCGGTGCAGGTACCAATCTGACGGGACTGCCGCTCAACGAGGAAGAACTTCGCTACGATGCCAATGCCTTCATCAACTTCATGCTGGGTGAATCGCAGACCGCCCTGGTAGCGGGCAGCAACAACACCAACAGTGCGCGCAGCAGCCGTGGACGTGGCGGTAGCGGTGGCGGCATCACCACTACGCACAACATCGGTGTCAACAACAACACGCAAGTGAACGAGAACCTCATTTTGGGCGGCGACTTGTCGTACAACCGTTCCAACAACTACGCCAAATCGGAGAGCACCCGCGACAGCTGGCTGGCTGAAGATACCCTCACCAACAGCAAGAGCAGTGCTTCACGCAACAACCGCGACAACGTGAACCTGCGTTTCGAAATGGAGTGGAAAATAGACAGCCTCAACACCCTTGTCGTGCAGCCCAATGTCGGTTTCAGCCACAGCGAACGCAACAGCCATTCGAGCTACGACTACTTTACCAACGGCGACACCACCTCCTGGGGCAACAGCGCCAACACCAGTTCCAGCGACAGCAAGAACGCCCGACTGAACCTTATTTACAGCCACAAGTCGAAAGCCCGCAAAGGTCGCACTTTCACCGTCAATTTGGGCGGCAATGTCAGCGACAGCGAAAGCCAGGGCTACAACAAGTCGAACAAATTTACCCTCACCGACCAAAAGCACGTCGACCAGACCAGCCTGAACACTTCGGAATCGCAGGCCCTGAACTTCAGAGCCTCTTACGTGGAGCCCCTTTGGAACACCAAGAACTTCGTCGAACTTTCTGGCTCGGCCGACTACAGCAAGCGGACTTCCGAGAAATCGCAGTACGACAAGGACGAAAACAATGTCTACAACATTCTGGATACGGAATACAGCAACAACTACCTCAACACCAGCATGTCGGAAGTGCTGGAAGCCAAATACCGCTACAACGATGGTGTGGTAAACCTGACAACGGGCTTCAAGCTACAGCCTTCACAAAATTACAGCTACACACAATACCTCGACGGTAGTGCGCCTTACGAAACCCGGCAGGAAGTGGTAAACTACTCGCCTAGCATGAGCCTGCGCTACAACTTCGGCGACAAGCGCAACTTTATCCGCATGGAATACCGCGGACGCAGCAGCCAGCCCAGTATTTCACAGATGCAGCCTGTCAAGAACAACGAAGACCTGATGAACGAAACCGTCGGCAATGCCTCGCTGCTGCCATCGTACGCCCAAAACCTGAGGCTGTTGGTTACCCGCTACAATCCCAACACATTTTTGTCGTGGAATGCTAGCGTTTACGGCTCCATCACGCAGAATGCGCTGGTGTCGAACAGTATCTACGACGCCACAGGCAAACGCTACAACCAAACGGTCAATTCGCCCAAGAACCCCTTTAACCTGAACGGCAGCTTTATGTTCAACGCGCCTATCATCAAGAACAGACTGCATTTCAACACGCAGACTTCGCTGAGTTACCAGGAGCGCTTTGGCTACACATCTCGCCTGACAGATTTGGACATCGACATCAATGCCCTGCCGCTGGGAGCCGAAAGCCGCACGCAAAACTACAGCGTCAGCGAGAACATGTCGCTCACCTTCACGCATGATATTGTTGAGATTTCGGCCCGGGGCAATTACTCCTACAACCATACGCACAACTTTCTGAGCAACACCACCAACCAGACCCACAACTGGTCGGGCAGCGCCAATGTAAACCTTACCCTGCCCTACAGTATCAAAGTCGCTTCCGACATCCGTTACAGCGACCGTCGCGGTTACTCGGTCTTCGACCAGAACGAAGTCATGTGGAATGCCACCATCGACAAGTCCTTCGGCAAGAAACTCAACCTGCAGCTACGCATGACCGACATCCTGCGCCAGCGGCTCAACATTTCGCAGAACATCGGCGACAACTATATGTCATTCCAGAAATACAATACCCTGCCCTCTTACTTCATGCTGACCGTTACTTACAAAATAGCCAGTTTCGGAGCCAAGAACAACCGTCAGGCAGGGCGTATGAGAGGTGGCCCATTTGAGGGAGGTGACGGACCCGCACCCGGCGGCGATATGCCTGCTCCTCCCATGGGCGGAGGTCCCGGCGGCGGCCACGGCGGTCCGGGCATGATGTAATCTTAAAGCGTACGGATACGCCAATCGTTGGGATAAAGGTTGTTGGCGCGGTTGCCAAGATGCTTGGCCCAGCCGAGCGGCAGACCATGATAGCATAACAGCACGTAGCCACGTGGTAAGTTAGTATTTAGGGTGACAGCACTGCGACGAAGATAGTCCAGTGCTGTCTTGGTATCTACTTCGGTGCAGACAAGTTGCTGGCGGTCGAGCTGCTGCGAGAGCGCCAGCACTGCATCGGGCACCAGGTCGCGGCCTTTGAGTTCACCTAGGGTAATGCCGGCCAAATGCATGCGTACCCGCGCCTTGGCAAAGACATCATAAAGGTCCTTGACGCTCGCACTCATAGCGTGATAGCGTCCGGGTTGCACTTCTACAGTTTGGAAGGTCTCGGCATCGCGCAAACAGTCCATGGGCCAAAGCCGTTCCCTGCCCGTCTTGACCGGTGCCAGCCGGCGGTTCTTGTCCTTGCGCGAAGCACCGGCGAAAGAAGCGCCCGCAACGCCGGCAGAATTGCTGTTGTTTTTCTGCAACAGAGCCATAAACAGTCCCTCGCCACGGCTACGGTGAAACATGAAGCGGGCCACGGGCAAAGCCGGTGCGTCGGGCAACAAAGATGCCGTAATACCCAATTCATCCAAGGAGCGTCCAAGGCTGGCTCGGGTATCGACAGCCAACACCTCGGCCCCCAGCGTATCGGCTATCCAAGTCACATTTTCTTCGTTTTCGGCCGTATTGAAAGTGCAAGTGCTGTACACCAGACAGCCACCGGGACGCAAGCGCGGCCAAATGGACTGAACTATTTCCCGTTGGCGGGCAGCACACATCCGCACATTAGCCACATTCCATTGCTCCACAGCTTGGGAGTCTTTGCGGAACATGCCTTCGCCAGAGCAAGGCACATCGGTCAGAATAAGGTCGTAGGTGCCGGGCAGATCTTCTGGCTTGGCTTCGGTAACCAACACATGTGGATAACCCCATTTGGAAAGGTTTTCAGCCAAGATATTGGCCCGTGTATGCACCACTTCGTTGGCCACCAGGACAGCATCGTCGGGTAATGCGTCTATCAGCAAGGTGCTCTTGCCACCCGGAGCCGCGCACAGGTCTAGCACACGCAAAGGGCCGTCATGCGGCGGC
Organism: bacterium; assembly: GCA_963617485.1. Taxonomy (GTDB): domain Bacteria; phylum Bacteroidota; class Bacteroidia; order Bacteroidales; family UBA1402; genus UBA1757. Next base: position 61,790 of record CAVEPA010000004.1, read on the forward strand.
AGAATCCGCAGAGCCTCCTGCACTACCTGATAAAGAAACATCGATGAGGCCTCCTGCACATAATAGGCCCCGGCATGGAAAAGCGGATTGAGCGTAAAGGTGGGACGTTTGTCCAAATAAAAGCCGCCCGGACACCACGGCACCGGCTGCGCATTCTCAAAAGGCAGCAGGCTGCACTTGCGGCGATTCTGCCTTAGCGACACACTGGCATCGTCTTGGCTGGCCGCCTGCAGAAAGGCTTCGGCATCGGCCCCCAATAAAGCCCGCATTTGGGCAAGGAAATCTTCGGGCAGCTTCATGCGCAACAAAAGCTAGCGGTAAAGGTCCTTGCTTTGGTCGTAGAGGGCATCCATCTGTTCCAAGGACATATCCTTAAGCTCCAATCCTTGTTCCTTAGCCTTGGTTTCCACATAGTTAAAGCGGTTGCGGAACTTGCGGTTGCTGGCTTCCAAAGCGTTGTCGGGATTGATTTTATACAGACGCGCCACGTTTATGAGCGAAAACAACAAATCGCCGAACTCCATTTCGAGTGCTTGTTTGTCGGTGGAATCGGCCAGCATTTCGGCCTGCACTTCGGCGGTTTCTTCCTTCACCTTTTCCCAAGCATCTTCCTTGTGCTGCCAATCGAAGCCCACACCACGCACCTTGTCTTGCATACGGTAAGCCTTAATCAACGATGGCAGACTGTCGGGCACTCCCGAAAGCACCATCTTGTTGCCGTCTTTCTCGCGCTGCTTGAGTTTCTCCCAGTTGTTTTCCACATCGCTGGCCGTTTCTACCTGCACATCGCCATAGATATGCGGATGACGGAACTTCAGCTTGGCGCAGACGCTTTCCAGCACGTCTTGAATGTCGAACAGATGTTGCTCATCGCCCACTTTGGCGTAGAAGACAATGTGCATAATGATGTCGCCCAATTCCTTGCAGACATCGTGATAGTCTTTGTGCAACAGTGCCTCGTTCAGTTCAAAACATTCCTCTATGGTAAGGGGGCGGAGACTTTCGAAATCCTGTTTTTTGTCCCAGGGGCATTTTTCCCGCAGACAGTCCATAATATCAAGCAATTGGCCAAAGGCCTCCATCTTGCTTTCTTTGTTGTGCATCATTCCGGTTTTTCTTTGCCGCGAAGGTAACTCTCGCGAGAAAAACCGCCAAACAAATTCATCAAAAGATTAGCTTTTTATAGCGGATACACAGAAAAAATCAGTACTTTCGCGTTTTCGTATGATGGGCAGAATGTAACATCAAGAAACAATATTAACAAATTATATATCAGAACATTATGGAATTACCATCCAAGTACTCTCCCGCAGATTGTGAGGGAAAATGGTACGATTATTGGGTAAAGCACAAACTCTTCCATTCCGAAGTTGACGGACGTGAACCTTATACTATCGTTATTCCGCCGCCAAACGTGACGGGTGTGCTTCATATGGGGCATATGCTCAACAACACCATTCAGGACATTCTTGTACGTCGTGCCCGTATGCAAGGCAAAAATGCCTGCTGGGTACCCGGCACCGACCACGCCTCCATCGCTACCGAAGCTAAGGTGGTGAACAAGCTGGCCGCACAGGGCATCAAGAAGAGCGACCTCACGCGCGAAGAATTCCTCAAGCATGCCTGGGCTTGGACTGAAGAGCACGGAGGCATTATCCTTAAACAACTACGACGTTTGGGGGCCTCCTGCGACTGGGACCGCACCGCCTTCACCATGGACGAAAAGCGCAGCCAATCGGTGATTAAGGTGTTCGTAGACCTTTACGACAAGGGTTTGATTTACAGAGGCCTGCGTATGGTCAATTGGGATCCCAAGGCCAAGACCTCACTCAGCAACGAAGAAGTCATCTACCACGAAGAAAAAAGCAAGCTCTATTACCTTAGATATTATTTGGCCAACGATGACATGAGCGGCGAGACTGGCCAGGAAGGCGAAGTGGTACACCGCGATGCCCAAGGACACCGTTATGCAGTGGTGGCTACCACACGTCCCGAGACCATTATGGGCGATACGGCCATGTGCATCAATCCCAAAGACCCCAAAAACCAATGGTTGAAGGGCAAGAAGGTTATCGTGCCGCTGGTGGGCCGCGAGATTCCCGTTATCGAAGACCGCTATGTGGATATCGAATTCGGTACCGGCTGTCTGAAGGTAACGCCCGCACACGATGTCAACGACTACATGCTGGGCAAGAAACACCAACTGGAAACCATCGACATTTTCAATGCAGACGCCACCATCAGCCCGGCAGCCGGACTTTACGTCGGCATGGACCGCATGGTAGTGCGCAAACAGATTGCCATCGACTTGGAACAGGCCGGTTTGATGGAAAAAGTGGAAGATTACACCAACAAGGTGGGTTATTCGGAGCGTAACGCCGACACGGCCGTTGAACCCCGTCTGTGCAAACAGTGGTTCCTGTCTATGCAACATTTTGCCGACATCGCGCTGCCGCCCGTTATGGAGAACCGTCTGAAGTTCTATCCGCCCAAATACAAGAGCACCTACAAAAACTGGCTCGAAAATATCCAAGACTGGTGCATCAGCCGTCAGCTCTGGTGGGGCCATCGTATTCCAGCCTACTATCTTCCCGGACAAAGCGACGAAGAGGAAGAGCGTTTCGTGGTTGCCGAAAATCTGGAGCAGGCGCTGGCCAAGGCTCGCCAGATTAAGGGCTACGAAAACATTCAGGCCGAAGATTTACGTCAGGACGAAGACGCGCTCGACACTTGGTTCAGCTCGTGGCTCTGGCCTATCTCGCTGTTCGACGGCATCAACAACCCGGGCAACAAGGAAATTGAGTACTACTACCCCACTTCCGATTTGGTGACAGGCCCCGACATCATCTTCTTCTGGGTGGCTCGTATGATTATGGCCGGCTATGAATATCTGGGCGATATGCCTTTCAAGAACGTATACTTTACGGGTATTGTCCGCGACAAGTTGGGCCGCAAGATGAGCAAGAGTCTAGGTAACTCGCCCGACCCCATCGAGCTGATTGATACTTACGGAGCCGATGGTGTGCGTATGGGCATGATGCTTTCGGCCCCTGCCGGCAACGACATTCTCTTCGACGTAGCTCTTTGCGAACAGGGCCGCAACTTCAACAACAAAATCTGGAATGCCTTCCGCCTTATCAAGGGCTGGCAGGTGGACGAGACACTGGCACAGCCCGAATCGTCGCGTATTGCCGTTGCCTGGTTCGATGCCCAGCTGAAGAAGGCCACAGCCGAAATGGACGACCTGTTCTCGAAATACCGTCTGAGCGAAGCCTTGATGTGCGTCTACAAGCTTTTCTGGGACGAATTCTCATCGTGGTATCTAGAGATGGTGAAACCTGCCTACCAGCAGCCCATCGATGCCACTACGCTGAAGGCCACGCTACATTTCTTCGAGCAGCTCTGCCTGCTGTTGCACCCCTTTATGCCTTTCATCACCGAGGAGTTGTGGCAGAATATCGAAGAGCGCGCCGAAGGTGCCAGCATCATGACCCAGCAACAGGCCAAGGTGGAAGCTTACGACCAAAACATCATCGACGATGTGGAAGAAGTGAAGGCCATCATCGCCGGTATCCGCACCATCCGTTTGGAGAAGAACCTGCCCAACAAGAACCAGCTCAGTTTGGAGGTGATTGGCAACTACAAGGAATCTTATCGTAGCGTCATCATGAAGATGGCCAATTTGGACAAGATAGAACGTGTGGCCGCCAAACAGCCCACCGCAGCCGCTTTCATCGTGGGTACCACCGAGTTTTCGGTGCCGCTTGGCGATATGATAGACAAGGAGGCCGAGACCAAGAAGCTGCAGGCTGAACTGAGCTATCTGGAAGGTTTCCGTGCCTGCATTCTCAAGAAATTGGGCAACGAGAATTTCGTAAACCGGGCACCGGCTGCCGTTATCGAGGCTGAACGCAAAAAGCTCTCCGACAGCGAAAGCAAAATCAGTGCCATCAAGGATAGCCTTGCCGCACTGGCCTAGTGCCGGCGCAGCGGGTGCGTAACGCAAGGAGGGCGGCCTAAGTCCGATGGACTTACGGCCGCCCTCCCGTTATTTATCGCTCAGCTCTTTGAAGCTTTGGAACTTTCGCGTTTATCCTAGATAACCTTGGTCGAGCATAGCTTGTGCAACTTTCATGAAACCGGCCACATTGGCACCCTTCATGTAGTTGATATAGCCGTCGGGCTGCTTGCCATAGCGCACACATTGCTGATGGATATCGGCCATAATGCGATGTAGACGCTCGTCCACTTCCTGGGCCGACCAAGAGATGTGCATGGCGTTCTGGGTCATTTCCAAACCGGAAGTTGCCACACCGCCGGCATTGACAGCTTTGCCAGGGCCATAAAGAATCTTATTCTCGATAAAGGTATTGATGGCTTCGGGCGTACAGCCCATATTGGAGATTTCGCCTACGCAGATAACGCCATTAGCCACCAAAGCCTTGGCATCTTCTTCGTTGAGTTCGTTCTGCGTTGCACAAGGCAGGGCGATATCCACTTTCTGTTCCCAGGGCTTGCGTCCGGCGTAGAACGGTACATGGAACTTGTCGGCAAAGGGAGCGATAACGTCATTGTTTGCGGCACGAAGCTCCAACATATAGGCTATCTTTTCATCGTTCAGACCATCGGCATCGTAAATGTAACCGTCAGGACCGGAAAGCGTCACAACCTTGGCACCCATCTGGGTAGCCTTGGTAGCAGCGCCCCATGCCACATTGCCGAAACCGGAAATAGCTATCCGCTTGCCTTCAATACCCTTGCCGGCAGTTTCCAGCATCTGCTTAACGAAATACAGACCACCGAAACCAGTTGCTTCGGGACGTATCAGCGAGCCGCCGAAGGCCAGGCCCTTGCCAGTGAGCACACCCGTATTTTCGCGGGCCAGCTTCTTATACATGGCATATAGGTAAGCCACTTCGTGAGCACCTACGCCGATATCGCCGGCAGGAACGTCGGTATTGGGGCCGATATTGCGCCAAAGTTCCAGCATAAAGCTATGGCAGAAACGCTGTATTTCAGCTTGAGACTTGCCACGGGGGCTGAAGTCGGAACCACCTTTGCCACCACCCATAGGCAGCGTTGTGAGCGCATTCTTAAAGGTCTGTTCGAAGCCCAGGAACTTCAGGATAGACAAGGTTACCGATGCATGGAAACGCAAACCGCCCTTGTACGGACCGATGGCATTGTTGAACTGTACGCGGTAGCCGGTGTTGATTTGGATTTCGCCCTTATCGTCTACCCAGGGCACCTTAAAGGTAAAGATGCGATCGGGTTCCACCAGACGTTCCATGATTTTGGCTTTTTCAAACTCAGGATGCTGGTTATAGACATCTTCAACACTCAATAAAACCTCGTGTACAGCTTGCAGGTACTCTTGCTCTCCCGGATGCTTAGCCTCCAAACGAGCCATAAATTGTTCGGTATTCATAATTAATGCATAAAGATACGTTCACAAATATACTCGCCTTTAGCATAGGTGATGCAAAGGAATTATTAAATTTCCGTTAGAAAACGCAATAATTGTAAAAATAGAAGAACCGGTTGTCAATCAGCCTGTTTCTTTTTCAATACCGTATAGATAAAGTAGCCGATAAGAGCTGCGTACATAACGATAGACAGCACTTCGGCACCGGTTCCCTTGTTCCAGTCGGTCATCATCCAGTCAATACCGCCAAAGCGCAAAGCGGCACTTACCACACCCATTAAGGCACCGCCGGCGATGAAACCGGAAGCGATGAGTGTTCCTTTTTCCTTACGAGCAGCGTTCAGTTTGGCATCCTTAGAACGCGTGGAAACCAGCCAGTTGATAAAACCGCCTACAACCAGAGGGATGTTCAGCTGGAAAGGAATGAACATACCCAAGGCAAAGGCCAGCACGGGCACATGGAAGAAATTAAGCACCAGAGCCAGTACAGCACCAGTGGCGTAGAGGAACCAAGGTGCACCCGTACCCGACATCAAGGGGTCAATAACAGCCGCCATGGCATTGGCTTGCGGAGCCACCAGCGCATTGTCGCCTACGAAACCGTAAGTTTTGTTCAGGATGATAAGCACACCGCCCACGGTCAGGGCCGAAACCAAAGTGCCAAGGAACTTCCAAGTTTGCTGCACAGCCGGGGTCGAACCCAACCAGTAACCGATTTTGAGGTCAGTGATGAAACCACCGGCCATCGACAAGGCTGTGCAGACAACGCCGCCCATAATCAAGGCGGAAACGATACCGGTGCTACCCTTCAGACCTACGGCGACCATAATCACCGAAGCCAAAATCAGCGTCATCAGCGTCATGCCGGAAACGGGGTTGGAACCCACAATGGCAATGGCGTTGGCGGCCACCGTCGTAAAGAGAAAAGCGATGACGGCCACCACCAAAATGCCTACCACGGCGTGCAACAGATTGAATTCCATTACACCGAAGAAGAAAAAGGCGAACACGGCCAGCAAAGCCACAATAACACCGATGATAATCACTTTCATGGAAAGGTCGCGACGGGTGCGCAAAACTTCGGCGCTGGGCTTCTGCGACTTGTTGCCTTTCATTTCGTTGGCAGCCAAGCCCACGGCACCCTTGATGACAGGCCAAGACTTGACTATGCCGATGATACCGGCCATGGCAATGCCTCCGATACCGATATGACGGGCAAAGTTGGAGAAGATGGCCTCGGGCGACATGCCGGCCACAGCATCGGTGACAGCGGGATTGAGCATCTGCAGGAACTCATCGCCCAGCAAAGGCAGCAAGGGCACGATAACGAACCACACCAAAGCCGAACCAATGGTGATAATGGCGGCGTACTTCAGACCTACGATATAGCCCAGACCCAACACGGCCGCACCTGTATTGATGCTGAACACCAGCTTGGCTTTGTCGGCTAGGGCCACGCCCCATGAGCAGACGCGCGAGGTGAAGTTCTCGGTCCAAAGCCCGAAGGTAGCTACGATAAAATCGTACAGACCGCCGATAAGGCCTGCGAAGATGAGCGGTTTGGCTTGCCCGGCACCCTTTTCGCCAGACATCAGCACCTGCGTCGTGGCCGTTGCTTCGGGGAAGGGATATTTGCCGTGCATATCCGAAACGAAATACTTGCGGAAAGGAATCAAGAACAGAATGCCCAACACACCGCCCAGCAACGAACTGAGGAACACCTGCATAAAGTTGACGGTCATGTCGGGATACTTGCTTTGCAGGATGTAGAGCGCGGGCAAAGTAAAGATAGCTCCGGCCACAATGACACCCGAGCAAGAACCGATAGATTGGATAATGACGTTTTCGCCCAGGGCGTTCTTACGTTTAGCCACACTGGAAAGGCCAACGGCAATAATGGCGATAGGAATGGCGGCTTCGAAAACCTGGCCAACTTTCAATCCCAGATAAGCCGCTGCAGCCGAAAAGAGTACAGCCATCAGCAAGCCCCAGGTCACCGACCAGGCATTCGCTTCGGGATACTTCTTGTTGGGCGACATCACGGGGTCGTACACTTCGCCGTCTTCCAAAGGACGGTAAGCGTTTTCGGGTAATTCTGTCTTCATATCAATCGTTTTAGTGAGATGTAAATAAACTTATTGTTGCCAAATGCGCCAGGCTTCCTCGGCCTGCCTATGCAACATTTCCAGACCGTTTTTGACGAACGCGCCCCGGGTCTTGCCCATTTTCATAAACAGGGTCTCTTGAGGATTGTACACCACATCGTACAGCAGATGGTAAGGTTGCAGATACTGATACGGAATGTCGGGGCAAGCCTCTGTCTTGGGACTCATACCCAAAGGCGTGGTATTGACAATGATGCTGTACTCGGCCATAATGGCTTCATCCAGTTCGGTGTATGCTAGCAGTCCCTGCCCCGCCCTACGTGAGACGAACTGCAAAGGGATATCGAGCTGTTGCAGGGCGAAGGCCACCGCCTTGCTCGCGCCGCCCGTTCCCAATACCAAGGCTTTTAGGGGATGGAAACTATTGCTACCAAAGCCCGGATAAGAGCCCGGCACTATCCACTGAGCCGCCGCATAGCGCTCCTGCAAGATGGGAAGAAGGGGTTCCAACGAATCGCGAAAGCCTACGTAATCGCTGTTGTAACCGCAAAGCCGCCGGCTTTCGCCCTCGCGTTCCACACGAATGACATTCACCGCCCCCATAGCCTCCGCTTCGGGCGAAAGCCAATCGAGATACGCAAGCACCGCTTCTTTGTAGGGTATGGTCACGTTCAGGCCTTTCAGGGCAGGGTGCGCCGTCAGCAAAGCAGGCAGTTCGTCTATGTGCTGCAAAGGATAGAGCTCGTAGCGGGCATCAATTCTCTCTCGTTCGAATTTCCCATTAAAATAGTCACTCGAAAAAGAATGTCCCAAAGGATAGCCTATCAGTCCGTATTGCGCTGTCATGATGCAAGTTCCTTAAGAATGTCGTCGTAAAGTTGTCGCGCCTGCGGGTCCTTAGCCAGGGCTCGTCTCAAATAGCGTTCACATTGCTCCGTATCGAGCAGCATATGATAGCAGAGCGCCATGCAAAGCTGCAAGTTGGGCATATCCTTGCCACTGTCTTCCATCTGTTGAAAGATTTCCAAAGCCAAGGTATAATCGCCCGTCTGGAAATAGAGGTTGCCCAAGGCAAAGAGTTCTTCAGCACCGGGGTCTTTAACGCCTTCGAGCGCCTGTTTGTAAGCCATTATAGCCGCATCGAACTGACCCAGGTTCACCAACAGTTCGGCCATACCCACCCAAATATCTTTATTGGTGGGGTTGATTTGCAAAGCCTGCTCGTAATAGGACATGGCTTGCGCCGGTTCGTTGCGTTGCGCCAGACAATAGGCAATGCCCACACAGGCCATATCATCTTCTGGATTAAGTTCGAAAGCCTTGCGGTACCATTCGATGGCCTGGTCGAAATCGTTCTGGTATTCGTAACATTCGGCCAGACAACCGGCCAAATCGCCCAAGCCCAAGGATGTCGACTCATTGTCGTGCTGCAGCAGTTCGTAAGCCTGCGTGTAGCATTCGATGGCTTTGGGATAGTTGTTGAGCCGGCCGTAGGCATGACCCAGTTCCACACAGATGTTCAAGTCGGGACTGTCAGCGGCCGCGGCGGCGAATTCCAAGGCATTCGCCGCCTCTTGCGGACGGTTCAGGTTCAAATAGGTAGAACCCAGACGCGTCCAAGCCTGCACATTGAAGGGGTCTTCGTCGAGCCAACGCTGATAATAATCTATGCTCGCTTCGCTGTCTCCCCGCAGGTAACAAAGCTCAATGGCCTGTTCATACAGTTCCTCATCTTTGGGATTGTCGGCCAAACCCTTGTCTACAAAGACCTTGGCCTTGTCGTAGAGGTCGTAATGCATCAGTACCTCAGCCACATCGGAACAATAAAGGTAAAGTTCGTCCGTTTCTTGCGTCAGATGACGATTGAAAATCTCCAAGGCCTCATCTCGACGGTTCAGGGCCAGATAAACCGAGGCCAGCATCAGCTCGCTGTCTTCGTTCCGGGGCAGGTGTTGCACAAGCCTGAGCGCATCCTTGGGTCGCCCGCACTGCAAGAGCCAGGCGGCTTTCTTGAGCAGGATAAACTCGTTGTTGGGATGTATAGACAATGCCAACTCTATCAGTTCGGCTGCCGTTGCGTTGTCGTTTTCGAGCAGGTAATGCTCAATAAGACGTTCAAAATCGTTGGCATCCAAATAGATAGATTCTCCCCTGCTGCGCAGCTGTTCGTAACGGCGCACCAGCGACTGAAGATGGGCATCGGCTGCTTTATGCTGCATTCGGCGCTTTATTTGGAACTGATCTTACTCCAAGTATCTTTCAGACCCACCGTTTTATTGAACACAAGATGTTCGGGACGGCTGTCGGGGTCCATATTGAAATAGCCGATACGCTGGAACTGCAAGTAGTCGAGCGGCTTGGCCTGGGCCAAGAAAGCCTCCACATAGCAATTGTCCAATATCTTGAGCGAATCGGGATTCAACATTTCCTTCATGGCTTCCAGCTCGTTGCAGTTGCGTTCCTTGCGGATGGCAGCCATCTCGTCGCGGGGGTTCTCCACCTTCCACAAACGGTCGTAAAGGCGCACCTCGGCCTTGAGGCAATGTGCACAGCTAAGCCAATGAAGCGTTCCTTTCACCTTGCGGTTGCTGCCGGGCATGCCGGTCTTGGTATCGGGGTCGTATTCGGCATACACCGTCGTGACGCGACCGTCGGCATCTTTTTCACAGCCCGTACATTTGACAATATAGGCATTCTTCAGACGCACTTCCTGACCGGGAGTCATACGGAAATATTTCTTGGGAGCGTCTTCCATAAAGTCGTCGCGTTCCATCCAGAGTTCGCGGCTGAAGGCTATGGTGTGGCTGCCGGCCTGTGGGTCTTCGGGATTATTGACGGCTTCCATCATTTCCACCTGCCCTTCGGGATAGTTGGTGATGATGAGTTTGACGGGATCCAGCACGGCCGACACACGTGTGGCGCGGGCATTCAAATCTTCGCGCACGGCACTTTCCAGCAAAGCAAAATCGTTGAGGGCATCGTAGGTGGTATAACCGATTTTGTCAATAAACTTGCGGATGGATTCCGGCGAATAGCCGCGACGGCGGAAGGCGCAGATGGTAGGCATACGCGGATCATCCCAACCGTTTACAATACCTTCTTTTACCAATATGAGCAGGTTGCGCTTGCTCATGAGCGTATAGTTGAGGTTCAGTTTGTTGAATTCGTACTGACGGGGGCGATGGTCGTCCAAGTCCTTGTTGTCCTTCACCCAGTCTACCAGCAGATTGTACAGCGGACGGTGAGGTACGAATTCGAGCGTGCAGAGCGAGTGCGTCACGCCTTCGAAATAGTCGCTCTGGCCATGGGCGAAATCGTACATGGGATAGGCCTTCCATTTGTCGCCGGTGCGGTGGTGCGGATGGTTTACCACACGGTAGATAATGGGGTCGCGGAAGTGCATGTTCGAACTGGCCATGTCAATTTTGGCACGCAACACCATCTTGCCTTCGGGAATTTCGCCCGTATTCATCTTTAGGAAAAGCGCCATACTCTCTTCCACGGGGCGGTTGCGATAAGGACTTTCGGTACCCGCCTGGGTGGGCGTACCCTTCTGTGCGGCAATATCTTCAGCCGACTGTTCGTCAATATAGGCCTTGCCTTCCTTTATCAATTTGATGGCAAAGTCCCAGAGTTGCTGGAAATAGTCGGAGGCATAGTATTCGTGGCCCCATTGGAAACCCAGCCATTGGATATCTTCTTTGATAGCTTCTACATATTCCACATCCTCTTTGGTGGGATTGGTATCATCGAAACGCAGATTGCAGACACCGCCATATTTCTGCGCCATACCGAAATCCAGACAAATGGCCTTGGCATGGCCGATGTGCAGGTAGCCGTTGGGCTCGGGTGGAAAACGGGTCTGTACACGACCGTCGTTCAAGCCTTTGCGCAAGTCTTCTTCCACCACTTGCTCGATAAAATTCAAACTTTTCTTTTCCTCCTCTGCGGGAAGCGTGTTCAAGTCTGTCATATGCTCTGTTTTAGGTTCTTCAATAAGCAGGCAAAAATAGTATTCGATACACGCAATTGCAAACCCCAACCCGCTTTTTCTGAAAAAGCATCATTAATTTTTTCCGACCGGAAATTAAACTATCTTTGCGCCAACAATCTAGTATTCATTCAAAAACACCACACTATGAAAACAAATTATTTTCTATTGTTATTAATCTTGTTGTATTCAGCAAATATCCTTGGGCAAGGGAATCAGAAAGTAGCGTTGTCGGGGGTTGTTTCCTCATTGGACGGAACACCCGTCCCGTACGCTACCATTGTGGCGAAAGAAGCGAATTCCACCGGACTGTCCGGTGCCATTTCAGATGAATACGGGCGATTTACAATGTCGCTGTCATTTCTTCCCGATTCAATAGCAATCAGATGTTTGGGATTTGAGGAAATACGAATGTCTGCTGAAAAGTTGGTTGATACGATTTTTCTCTCACCACAGTCATCGGGCTTGAATGAAGTCGTTGTGCAAGGAAACATGCCGACTATACAACTGCAAGGAAGTGCCTTGCAGGTAAACATACAAGGTACGGTTTTGGCCAATGAAAGCAGCATCATCGATGTCTTGAGGAAAACCCCCGGCTTGATTGCCAACGACGGAAACATCACCACCATAGAAGGTTATACGCCATCCTACTATCTTAATGGAAGAAAAGTTTCATCACTGTCAGAAATCAAGAATCTCGATGTCAAATCGATTATGAGTGTAGCATTGGACACATCACCTGGGGCACGATACAGTTCTTCGGAGAAAGCCGTCGTAAATATCAGAACCACAACACCTTTAGATGGTCTTTCTTTGGTGGGGCAAAGTTATTCGCGCGTCAATAAACGTTTCACTCACGACAATTCATTGGATTTCAGTGCAAAGATGAAATCTGTCAGACTTTTCGGAGGCCTCTCTTATTCAGACTACCGGAGGAACAATACCCAAGATGCTTCTATAGTGATGAATACTCGTGGTACACAGATACACACAATGTTAGACGATATCTTTAGCAGTGAAAAAGAAATCCTGTACCATGCTGGAGCGGAGTATTCCAAAAATGAAAGATTTTGGGCAGGCATCAAGTATAACGGGAGCCACAACCATACATCTTCCAGAACCAAAAGCGAAACAAAAGCCGTTCTGTCAGGGGAGACAGACCTTGTATCCGGAGATAATCGGGTGGAAGACAACACCGAAAGGCATCATCTGAATGCCTATATCGGGAGAAAATGGCACGAGAAGTTTTCTTCTGATTTATTCCTGGATTTCTATACCACCGAAGGTGACAGAAAGCAGTCTGTGATTGAGCAATCTTCCTTGATGGGCAACACCGATGCTATTTTCAATAACCAATCTGCCTACACCATGCTGTCTGCCAAACCCGTGTTTGGCTACACCTTGTCGTCTTACCTGTCTTCCGAGTTTGGAGGAGATTATCTGTATGTATCGGGCGAGAGCGACCAAAAAAAACAACGGTGCAAAAGTATCTGCCTATAACACGGCAGAAACCACTCTGGCGGGATTTGTTTCTTTGAAAACCTCAAATCTTCCCCTTAGCCTTCAAGCTGGTCTGCGATACGAAAATACGACGGGGAGTCTTGATAATCTGATGGATATCACGCAAAATCTCAAACCCGCCTCTTCCAATTTCTTTGGCGATTTTTCTGCCTCTGGTGCTTGGGGGCAAACCTGGCACGCCTTTGCCATACAAAACTCCATCGAACGGCCAAAATTCGGTTGGTTAAACAATTACTCTTACTATTCCGACCATTATGCATCGCAATTGGGCAATCCGACACTTCAGCCGGCGGTTTCACACCAGTTGCAGTATATATTCTTCTACCAATTCATCTATGCATCACTGTCATATACCCACACCCACAATCATATTGGCCTTTACTTCTACACCAACAACGAGGAACCCGACAAGTTGCTTACAACATGGATGAACTACCATAAAAACCAACGTTTTCAAGCCATCGTGAACATGGGACTTCCTCTCGGATTCTATCAGCCCACATTGACTTCTTCTGTAATTTTTGAAAAACTGGATGACGAAAGGATAGAGAAAATCAAGACCATACCTCTCTTCTATTTGGATTTCGACAATAATTTTTCACTTCCATGGAAACTCAATCTGAATATAGAGTATATGTATACCAGCAAGGCCACCTCACAGATTTTCCATTTCGAGCCAGTACATACGATTAATCTTGGATTGAGCAGGTCTTTTTGGGATAATAGCTTTGATGTCTCCATCAAATGCAAAGACTTGTTCAAAGGAGATATCAGCAGGTACCGAGGAAGCCTCAACAACATTGTTTTTTCGCAAACGGAAAATCTGGACAAGCATTCTGTTTCCCTCAACTTGACTTGGAGATTCAACAAGAGCAAAGACAAGTATAAGGGTCAGAGCCAAGACCAGACCATCAATCGACTGTAATAACTTTGGGAAAAGATGCCTTTTTACAAAAAATAGCCGTATATTTGGACCATTTTTGTGACAAGCAGAATTCTGAAGCAACAACTTGTTTAACTATTAATACATAGCTTATGAAACAATTCATGGACGAGAACTTCCTGCTCGACAACGAAGTGTCGCAGGATTTGTTCCACAATCATGCCAAGAATCTTCCCATTATCGACTATCATTGCCATCTGAATCCCGAATTCATCGCCAAGGACCGTACCTTCGACAACCTGGGACAAATCTGGCTGGAAGGCGACCACTACAAATGGCGCGCCATGCGTACCAACGGCATAGACGAACGCTATTGCACGGGCAAGGATACCAGCGATTGGGAAAAATTCGAGAAATGGGCCGAGACTGTTCCCTATACCATGCGCAACCCGCTGTATCACTGGACTCACCTCGAACTGAAGACCTGCTTCGGTGTCAACAAGATTCTCAAGCCCGAAACCGCCCGCGAGATTTACGATGAATGTACCGCCAAGCTGCGCACGCCCGAATACAGCGCCCGCGGCTTGATGCGCAAATATCACGTGGAAACTGTCTGCACTACCGACGATCCCGTCGATACGCTGGAATACCATATCGCCCTCAAGAACGAAGGTTTCGAAATCAAGGTGCTGCCCACTTGGCGTCCCGACAAAGCAATGGCCGTTGAGGTTCCCGCCGATTTCCGCGCCTATATCGAAAAACTCTCGCAGGTTTCCGGTGTCAGCATCTCCAAGTTTGCCGATGTCATCGAGGCCCTGCAAGTACGTCACGATTTCTTCGCTTCCGTTGGCTGCCGCCTGAGCGACCACGGCATCGAAGAGTTCTATGCAGAAAACTACACCCAGGCCGAAATCGATGCTATTTTCAATAAGGTATACGGAGGCACCGCCCTCAGCCACGAGGAAATCCTCAAGTTCAAGTCGGCCATGATGTACGAGTTTGCCGTGATGGATGCCAAGAGCGGTTGGACGCAGCAATTCCACTACGGTGCTATCCGTAACAACAACAGCAAGATGTTCGCCAGTCTGGGTGCCGACACCGGTTTCGACTCGATAGGCGAATTCAATACTGCCAAGGCTATGAGCCGCTTCCTCGACCGTCTGAATGCCGAAGGACATCTGGCCAAGACTATCCTATACAACCTCAATCCTTGCGCCAACGAAGTTATCGCAACCATGCTGGGCAACTTCCAGGACGGTTCGGTCGCCGGCAAAATCCAGTTCGGTTCGGGCTGGTGGTTCCTCGACCAGAAATATGGTATGACCGCCCAGATGAACTCTTTGTCGGTACTGGGTCTGCTGAGCCGCTTCGTGGGTATGCTTACCGACTCGCGCAGCTTCCTCTCCTACCCGCGTCACGAGTACTTCCGCCGCATCATGTGCAACCTTATCGGTGTAGATGTTGTCAATGGTGAAATCCCCGCCAGCGAGATGGATGTCATCTACAAGATGGTGGAAGGTGTTTCCTACTACAACGCCAAGAATTTCTTCAAGTTTTAATTCGGAAGTTTTATCTAATTTTTCAGATACATAATTCTTATGAGCAAGAAAATTGTTACGCTGGGCGAAATTATGTTGCGCCTGTCTCCCGAAGGCAACGACCGTTTCATCCAGACAGATTCGTTCAGAATCATTCCCGGTGGCGGTGAAGCCAATGTTGCCATCAGTTGCGCCAATTACGGCCATGAAGCTTATTTTGTAAGCAAGTTGCCCAAGCACGAAATCGGTCAGATTGCCGTGAACGCCCTGCGCCGTTACGGTGTCAACACCAAGTTTATTGCCCGCGGTGGCGACCGCATCGGTCTGTATTATTGCGAAACCGGTGCCAGCATGCGCCCTTCTAAGGTTATCTACGACCGCGCCCATTCATCCATCGCCGAAGCCTCACCTGCCGATTTCGACTTCGATGCCATTATGGAAGGTGCCGACTGGTTCCATTGGAGCGGTATCACCCCTGCCATTTCCGACAAAGCTGCCGAACTGACCCGTCTGGCCTGCGAAGCCGCCAAGCGTCACGGCGTTACCGTTTCGGTCGACCTGAACTTCCGCAAGAAGCTCTGGACCAGCGAAAAGGCCATTTCCATCATGCGCCCGCTTATGCAATATGTTGATGTCTGCATCGGCAACGAGGAAGACGCAGAACTTTGCCTCGGTTTCAAGCCCGACGCCGATGTTGAAGGCGGTCAGACCAATGCCGAAGGCTATAAGGGTATCTTCAAGCAGATGATGCAACAGTTTGGTTTCAAATATGTGGTTTCCACCTTGCGCGAAAGCTTCTCCGCCACACATAACGGCTGGAAGGCCATGATTTACAACGGCAAAGAATTCTACGAATCGAAACGCTACGACATCGATCCTATCATCGACCGCGTTGGTGGTGGAGACTCTTTCTCGGGCGGCCTTATCCACGGCCTGCTTACCAAGGCAACCCAAGGTGAGGCTTTGGAATTCGCAGTAGCCGCTTCGGCTCTCAAGCACACTGTCAACGGCGACTTCAATCTGGTTTCCGTAGACGAAGTGGAAAGTTTGGCCGGCGGCAATGCCAATGGTCGTGTTCAACGCTAAATTTCAACGCATTATGGCAAAATACAACAAATCTCAAGTTATTGCAGCCATGAAGGAAACGGGTATGGTACCCGTTTTCTATCATGCCGACCTGGATGTCGCCAAGCAAGTGGTTAAAGCCTGCTACGACGGCGGTGTCCGTGCTTTCGAATTTACCAACCGCGGCGATTTTGCCCAGGAAGTGTTCGGCGAACTGGTCAAATTTGCCAACAAGGAACTGCCCGGCATGATTATGGGTGTTGGCTCGGTCGTTGACCCCGCCACGGCCGCCCTATACCTGCAACTGGGTGCCAACTTTGTGGTTGGCCCGCTGTTCAATCCCGAAATCGCACCTATCTGCAACCGTCGTCTGGTACTCTACTGCCCCGGCTGCGGCACGGTTTCCGAAATCGGCAAGGCACAGGAACTCGGCTGCGATGTTTGCAAAGTGTTCCCCGGTGACGTACTTGGCCCGGCCTTCGTCAAAGGTCTGAAGGCACCTATGCCCTGGAGCCAGATTATGGTGACCGGTGGTGTCAAACCCACCAAAGAGAATCTCGAAGGCTGGTTCAAGGCCGGTGTAACCTGTGTCGGCATGGGTAGCAACCTCTTCCCCAAAGACGTGATTGCCGCCAAGGAATGGCACAAGATTACCGAACTCTGCGCCAATGCTTTGCAGATTGTCAAGGAAGTACGCTAACCTAACTTATACACTAACTGTAATATTATGACTCAAAAATCAACAACGAAACAGTTGATGACCAATTGGCGCTGGTGGATGTGTGTCTTGCTTTTCGTGGCAACCACCGTCAACTATATGGACCGCCAGGTGCTGTCATTGACATGGAAAGACTTTATCGCGCCCGAATTCCATTGGACCGATAACGACTACGGAACAATTACCAGTATCTTCTCCATCTTCTACGCTGTCTGCATGTTGTTTGCCGGCAAATTCGTAGACTGGATGGGTACCAAGAAGGGTTATCTCTGGGCTATCGGCGTATGGTCGCTGGGTGCCTGTCTGCACGCCATCTGCGGTCTGTGCACCGAAGGCATTCTCGGCTACGACAATGCTGCCAGCATGATGCAAGCCACCGGCGATGCCGCTTTGCTTGTTGCCAGCACCAGCGTATGGCTTTTCCTTATTGCCCGTAGTATCTTGGCCCTTGGTGAGGCCGGCAACTTCCCTGCCGCCATCAAGATTACGGCCGAATACTTCCCCAAGAAAGACCGTGCTTTCGCCACCTCCATCTTTAACGCAGGCGCTTCTGTAGGTGCCCTTATCGCTCCCCTTACCATCCCTGTTCTTGCCCAATATTTCAAGAATAGCGGCATCGGCGGCGGTTGGGAAATGTCCTTCATCATTATCGGTGCCCTCGGTTTCATCTGGATGGGTTTCTTCGTATTCATGTACGATAAGCCTGAAAAGTCGAAACATGTGAACGAGGCCGAGTTGGCTTACATCCATCAAGATGACGAAGCCGATGCCAAGGAAATGACTACCAAGTCTACGGGTGAAGAAAAAAGCATTCCTTTCTGGAAATGTTTCAAATACCGTCAGACCTGGTCGTTCATCATCGGCAAATTTTTCACCGACGGTGTATGGTGGTTCTATCTGTTCTGGGCTCCTGCCTATTTCTCCGACCAGTTCGGTTACAAGTCGAGCTCGGGTACAGGTATTCTGCTGATTCTCACCTTGTATGCCATCGTTACGGTATTGTCTTTGGTAGGCGGCAAGTTGCCGACCATCTTCGTCGACAAGAAAGGCATGAATCCCTATCAGGGCCGTATGCTCGCCATGCTTATCTTCGCCTTCTTCCCCTTGGCCGCTCTGTTTGCACAGCCGCTGGGTCTGGGACTGAACAACGCATGGTGGCCCGCCATCCTTATCGGTTTGGCCGGTGCCGGACATCAGGCTTGGTCTGCCAACCTCTTCTCTACCATCGGTGATATGTTCCCCAAGTCAACCATCGCTACCATTACGGGTATCGGCGGTATGGCCGGCGGTGTAGGCTCCTTCCTTATCAACAAGGGTTCTGGTATGCTCTTCACCTATGCCGAGAACCAGGGTTCCGCCTTTACCTTCCTGGGTTATGAAGGCAAGCCCGGCGCTTACATGATTGTATTCTGCATCTGCGCTGTTGCCTACATCATCGCCTGGTCGTTGATGAAGACTTTGGTTCCCAAGTACAAACTTATCAAACTGGAAGACTAGACTAAAACGGGCGGTTGCTGACCGTCCGGATGAATAAAGAGGGGGAGCGGCGCCGCAGGCGCCGCTCCCCCTCTTCGTTTTATCAATTTTACAATAACGCTACTTACAAAGCTCGTTTAACGGCCGCCGTCCAGCCCGCACAAAGGTGCTGGCGCTGTTCAAGGGGCATCTGGGGAAGAATGTTGCGAGCCTGTTTGCGCATGGCAGCAAGGGCATCGAATGAGCCAAAGCGCTGCAAGGCAAGAGCGTTCATCCGCACAGCGCCCAGGGCCGAAGCCTCTTCGATAGGACTGACACTGACAGTGCTCTGCAACATATCTGCCTGGAACTGCATCAAAAAAGCGTTGTTAGTGGGACCACCGTCCACACGGAGTTCTTTAAGGTTGATGCCGGCCCGGTCGGTCATCAACGACACCAGATCGTTCACCTGATAGGCGATGGCTTCGAGTGCGGCGCGTACCACATGAGCCTTCTGGCTGCCACGGCTCAAGCCACAAATCAGTGCACGGGCATCGCTGTTCCACCAGGGAGCGCCCAAACCCGCGAAGGCAGGCACCATATACACACCGCCATTGTCGGGAACGGAAGTGGCCAGCGTTTCCGTCTGCGCAGCATTGTCGACCAATTGCAAATCGTCCGTCATCCATTTGATGGTGGCACCCGTGCAATGGATATTGCCCTCGTAAGCATAGAAAGTCTTGCCCAATGCGGCAAAGGCCACGGAAGTAACCAGTCCTTCGGGAGCCTGATGCGCTGTCGTACCGATATTGACCATCACCGATGAGCCGGTACCATAGGTGGCTTTGCCCAAGCCCTCCGTAAAGCAGGCCTGTCCCACCAGTGCCGCATGCGAATCGCCCAATACGCCGGCAATAGGAATGGGTCGGTCAAAGAGGCCATCGAAATCGGTTTGGCCAAAAACGGCATCGCAAGGAAGCACATTGGGCAGCAGTGAGGCAGGTATCTTGAAATCGTCCAGCAATTCGCGATCCCAAGCAAGGTCGTGGATATTGTAGAGCATGGTGCGCGAAGCATTGGTCTGATCGGTGGCATGGACACTGCCGTGCGTTAGATTCCAAATCAGCCAGCAATCCATGGTGCCCATGCGCAACTGACCAGCTTCGGCCTTGGCGCGTGCACCCGGCACATTGTCGAGTATCCAGCGCAGCCCGCTGGCCGAAAAATAGGCATCGATGAGCAGTCCGGTCTTGGCCTGCACCTTATCCAACAAACCGGCCTCGCGCCATTGCCGGCAATAGTCGGCACCGCGCTGGCACTGCCAAACGACAGCCGGGTAGATGCATTGCGAAGTGGCAGCATCCCAAACCACCACGGTTTCGCGCTGATTGGTAATGGCCACCGACTTGACAGCACTTTTGTCTATGCCGGTCTTTTCCAAAAGCAGGGCGGCTCCTCGGTAGACATTCCGCATAATCTCGTGGGCATCGTGTTCCACCCAGCCCAACTGGGGATAAAACTGCTGATGGTCGAGCGAAACACGGCCGCAAAGCTGCTCTTCTTCGTTGAAGAGCATCAACTTGGTGGCGGAAGTGCTTTGGTCTATCGCAAGAATATAGTTCATTTCAACCAGTCTTTAACGGTTTCGATGATGCCTTCGCTGTCCATCTTGTAGTAGTGGAAAATTTCCTTGGACGTGCCAGTGACAGCGTTCTCGTCGGGAATGCCCAGAAACTTCATCGGGACAGGCTGATGGGCAGCCACTGTTTGAGCCACAGCTGCGCCCAAACCGCCATAGATGCTATGTTCTTCAACGGTGAGGATGCGTCCCGTTTCTGCAGCGGCCTTCAAGATAGCTTCTTCGTCGAGCGGCTTGAGAGTGTGCATATCCAGTACGCGTACGCTGATGCCGTCCTTAGCCAATGCTTCGGCAGCCGTCTTGGCATGATAAACCGTTTCGCCGCAGGCTATAATAGTCAAATCCTTGCCATCACAGACTTGAATAGCCTTGCCAATCTGGAAAGGAATATCGGTATTCTCATAAACGTTGGGCACTGCATTACGGCCAACACGGATATAGACAGGATGCGGATAATCGAGCAAGCTTTCCACCAGACGGCGGCTTTCGTAGATATCGCAAGGCAAAACAACGGTCATGCCGGGGAAACAACGCAGCACGGCAATATCGTGCAAACTGTGGTGAGTAGCACCCAAAGCGCCATAGCTCACACCGCCGCTCACGCCCAAGATACGCACAGGCATATTGGAATATGCCATATCAACCTTTACCTGTTCCAGCGAACGTGCCACATAAAAACAGGCGGGACCGCAAACAAACACGTTCTTGCCCGTCGAAGCCAGACCGGCAGCCACGCCTACGGCATTCTGTTCGGCAATGCCCAGTTCAACAAACTGTTCGGGCAGTTCCTTAGCAAAATCGCCCAAGGTAACGGAACCGCGAGCATCGGTGGTAACGGCCACAATATTCTTGTCCTGACGTCCGAACTCCAGCAGACTGTCAGTAATCATTTTTCTACAAGGTATCGTATTCATGTTGTCAAGCATTCTTAATGGTTAGTATTGCATTGTCCAGTTCCTGCATGGCGGTGGCGTATTCGGCTTCGGTAGGCACGCCGTGATGCCATTTGGCCACGTTTTCCATATAGGAAACACCCTTACCCTTGATGGTGTTGGAAATGATAAGATGAGGCTTGCCCTTCACCGTCTTGATGGCCTCGTAGCATTCCAGAATGGCCTGCATGTCGTTGCCGTCAATTTCGTAGACATCCCAACCAAAAGCTTCCCAGCGGGCGCGCATAGGTTCCAACGACATAACATCTTCGGTATTGCCACTGATTTGCAAATGGTTACGGTCGATGATAGCCACCAAATTGTCCAGATGATAATGAGAGGCGGCCATAGCGGCTTCGTAAATTGAGCCTTCGCCCTGTTCGCCATCGCCCATCAGCACATAAGTGTTGTAAGACTTGGCATCCATCTTGGCAGCGATAGCCATGCCAACGCCGGCGGGCAGTCCGTGACCCAAGGCACCGGTGTTCATTTCAATTCCGGCGACTTTGCGCGTGGGATGTCCGGCCAGTTTGGTACGGAAACTGCCATAGGTAGCCAAATCGTCATCGCTGATAAAACCGGCTTTGGCCAGCACGCAATACAAAGCTTCCACGCTATGGCCCTTGCTCATGATGAAACGGTCGCGGTCGGGGTCGGCAGGATGCTTGGCATCAACCTTCATGACATGGAAATACAAGGCAGTCAGCATATCGGTAGAGGAAAGCGAACCTCCCGTATGACCGGCTTTGGCCTGATAGATGATTTCAATCTCGCGCTTGCGTATTTCAGCGGCTTTGAGACGAAGTCCTTTCACTATTTCTTGATCAATAGCACTCATGTTAATACTTGATTTATGATGATTTTAAAAGTTGACAAAAGTACGACTTATTCTCCGTTCTTCATACTCTGATAGACGATATCCTGAATTTTGGGCCTGACATCGAGCTTGGCCAGGATATTGTTGGTGCGGTCGGGATGCACGCGATTGCTTAGGAAGATGTAGACGATGCCGTTCTGAGGATCTATCCAAAAGCAGGTTCCCGTAAAACCGACATGTCCATAGGTGGCAGGGGAAGCGCTTTCACAAACAGGCTGGGTCTTTTTGGGATTGGGTTCATAAGCATCGAAGCCCAGCATACGGCGGCTCAATTTACTACGGCTCGAACTGAAGAACCGCACGGTAGCGGCTTCGAAATAGCGATGCCCGCCGTAGGTTCCTTGCGAAAGGTACATCTGCAAAAGCTTTGCCAGATCATTCGCATTTGAAAAGACCCCAGCATTGCCCGTGGCACCGCCCAGAAAAGCAGCCGCCTCATCGTGGGGATAACCGCAAAGTAGCTGATGACGCAGACAGGTATCGAGCGCAGTGGGTACCAGACGTCCGGCTTCGAAACGCTGCAAAGGATGATAGCAGGTGGTATAGGCACCCAAGGGTGCGTAGAACTCGCGCAGCACATAATCTTCGAGGCTGGTCTGTTCCGCCTGTTCAGCCGCAAAGCCCAACAGGATATAACCCACATCGCTGTAGACATAACGTTTGCGGCGCAACAATTCGGTTTGATTGATACGTTTCAGGACACTGTCGCGGAAGGAAGCGTGCACGTACATATCGCGAGCCACCTGCAAACTGAAAGAGTCGCGGGGATGCGAGGAAAGCAGTTGCGGGTTGTAGCGGAAAGATGCAGGTGCCCAGGCATGCTCGTCGTAGCGCAGCGTGTGTACACTGTCGGCATTGTAAGTCAAGAAGAAGGGCGAGGTGTAGCTGGCCGTATCAATCAGCATCTGGTAAAAAGGAACGAAAGGTGTCAGGCGCGACTCGTGATAGAGCAACTGGCGGAAGGAAATATCGGCCTTGTCACCCTCCTGCAGCAAGGGAAGGAATCGCGAAACGGGCTCGTCCAGATGAATTTTGCCCTGCTCGGTGAGGGCCATGATGGCGGGTGTGCAGGCAACGGCCTTGGTTAGCGAAGCCAAATCGTAGATGTCGGCGGTAGTCACCGGACGGCTGTGTTCACTGTCGATATAGCCATAAGCTTTGTTCCAGACCACGGCACCGTCTTTGGCCACCAGCACCTGACAACCGGGGAAAGCGCCCTGCTGCAAGGCATCGTCCACAATACTGTCGATAGCGGCCATGTGCTCCGAGCTTAATGCGACATTCTCGGGATAAAGGTACGATAGTCGGGTCTTTTCCGTGTCGAGGCCCCAAGCCAAGGGATAATACTTCCCGATGGGCACCGGCAGACGCCCGTTTACCTTGTTGCCGCCAAAAACAGCTTGGGCTGCGGCTTGCTGGGCCAAGTCCGTTGATTCGTAAGCGCAGAGCACAGCATCGGCACGTAGCAGGATATCGCCATGACGGTCTATGGTATACGGCGATGAGAAGAAGCATAGGGCCATATGGGGCAAAGTACTCAAGGTCTTGAGCTGTAGCTGTTGGGCGCGATGGTTGCCGTACACGCCCACTATCACGCGGTCGTAATCTTGCAATTGGCGCAGTAAGGCCGTCAAGTCGGTGTTATCAGCCTTGACGCTGTAAACGCCAATATTCTCTTGATATGCCTTGAGTTGTTCCACAAAGGGATTGTTGTCGGCAGTTACACCCAGCAGCACCACGGCCGTTGTCTGAGTGTCAAGATGGCGCAGTGGCAGAAAATCGCGCTCGTTGCGAAGCAGGGTCATCGCCTCGATATGCAGGCGAAGGTCCAAGGCCAGATGTTCAGGACAATGCAGACGCTGCTGAAGGCTGTCCAGACGAATGGGAGCGGCCTTGCTTAGTCCCAAAGCATATTTGTACGTAAGCACCTTGCGGCATTTGGCATCGATAAGGCTGTCACTGAGGATGCCTTTGTCGATGGCTTTGACCACGGCTGTGATATCGCCCGCAAGGTTGACAGGGCTCAGTAAGATATCGTTGCCTGCCTGCAGGGAGCGTATGCAGTTGACACCACTGTAGGACGAACCGCTGCCTTTCATCACCAAGGCATCGGTAAAGCATAAACCATCGAAGCCGAGACTGTCGTGCAGCAACACGCCGGCTATACGCGACGACTGCGAGGCCGGCAACTGTGCGACTGGCTCCAGCGCGGGCACCGACAAGTGTCCCACCATCACGCCATCTATACCTTCGGCCACGAGACGACGGAAGGGCACGAGCTCAACCGTGTCGAGGCCGGCGCGGGTCTGCAAGACCCGCGCCAAGCGTTCGTGCGAGTCTTCGGCCGTATTGCCGTGGCCGGGAAAATGCTTCATCACTGCCATCACGCCATTATCTTGCAGTCCATGCGCATAGGCCGATGCCACAGCGGCCACATGTTGCGGGTCGGCACCGAAGGAGCGCGTATTGATGACCGGATTGGCCGGATTGTTGTTCACATCGGCCACAGGTGCAAAACTGACACAGATACCCATTTCTTTGAGCTGCTCGGCCATGGCCTTGCCGTATTCATAAAACAAGCTGCTGTCTTGTATAGCAGCAAGGGTGGTATTCTGCGGGAAAGCCATAGCATCGCCAAGACGCATGGCCAGCCCCCACTCTGCATCGGCCGCCACCATCAACGGCACCTGCGCCAAGGCCTGGGCGTTGCGGGTGGCCATCGCCTGCTCTTCTATGGTCGATTTGTCGAAAAAGATGCCGCCCACCTTTTCCTTGGCCACCCACTGTGCAATCTTCTCGGGCCAGCCTGACGACTGACGGGCGCTGGCCACAGGCATGAAGAGTTGCGCCACGCGGGAACGGCGGTCTAAGGTCTGCATGACGGAATCGACCCAGTGCGTGCAGGCGGGGTCGCTGCCGGCCGCGCGCAGGAGGGCCGCACGGGGCCCTCCTGCGCTTGCCGGCAGCGACCCCACAGCCGACAAGGCCGTCAGCACGCTCAAGGCCAAAGACAGTATTTTTTTCATTTTTGTTCTATCATCAAGTCTATGCGCCCCAAGTAAATGCCGTCCTTACCCATTTGGGTCACCAGCACCGGCCTGCCGTCAAGGTTCGTAAAGGTTTTGGGCGCCTTCAGGAAAGTATGGGAATGGCCACCGATTATCAAATCGATATGGCGGCTATTTTCGGCCAGTTCAATATCGCAGGCTCCGCGAGAGCTATATCCCAGATGAGACAGACAGACAACCAGATCGCAACCTTGTTCTTTCAGCAGGGCTGCACAACTTTCGGCCTGCACTATGGCATCGCGGTACACCCAACCTTCACGTTTGGAAGGAATCACCAAATTTTGCAGATTGACTCCAACCGCCACAATACCGATTTTCAGGGGGCCTTTGCGCAGGACAATGTAGGGCTGCACCATCTTGGCCAAAGGAGTGTCCGTCAAGTCGTAATTACAGTTGACTATGGGGAAATCGGCCTTGCGCAACATCTTGGCCAAAGCATCAATGCCGCAGTCGAATTCGTGATTGCCCAGCGTGGCGGCATCGTAGGCCAGGCGGTTCATCAATTCCACTTCCACCTTGCCGTGGAAAAGGTTAAAATAAGGCGTTCCCTGTACAAAATCGCCAGCATCAAGCAAGAGCACCTGAGCACCGCAGTCCTTGGCCTCCTGACGTATCTGCCGGATGGCCACCTCACGACGCAGCACCCCACCCTTGCCCGCATAGCGCGATGAAGCATCATGCGGTTCAATACGACTGTGCACATCGTTGGTATGCAGCACTATCAGGTGAGTCTCCCGCGCCTGCAGCTGAGTCGCCGCCAATAAAAGCAGGAGAAGACAAAAGTATTTGGAGGCTAAAATCCGGCTCATGGTTCAATACGGTAACGTTGGTCAACTTTTGCTTCGAGCAACTTGCCGGTGCGGGAATACGCTTCCAGTTCCTTCACCATCAGGTCACGGAGCATCACGCCGCAATAAACTTTGTCCACAGCTTTGCGGAAAGCCGTCATACCGCCGCTGCCTTCGGCCAGATAATCGATGCTGATCACCGTATACAGACGCTCATCCTGCAAAGGCTCACCGGCAATGCTCACCGTCAGCAGCCGCCCGTCCTTGACGCTGATTTGCGCATTGGCAAACGATTCCGTTCCCCGACGGGCAATGCTTTTCATCAGGGAACGCACATCACGACCGCGCATAGTCAGCAGCACCATTTCGTTATCGAAGGGCAAACATTCATAAACATCGGCAAGCGTAATGGGACCTTCGGGCAAGGGCTTGCGGAAAGCATGGTTGTTTACCACTGCCATGTCTATTTTTTCCTTGCGGACAGCCCGCATCTGCTTTAACATCAGGTCGGCCACCCAGTAGTTGAGGGCGCCGCAAGGATCGCCGCTGGCGATGGTTTCTGCCGCATTGCCCAGCACCGTATGCATCTGACGTTGCAGATTAGCCTGATATGGAGCCAAGTAGCGTCTGAGCGATGCATCAAGGGCATCATCGTAGCTGCTGTCGATAAGGATACGCTGCGACGACAAGAGCCTAATTTCGCTTTGCGGATAAGCTAAAGTGCTAAAACAGAGCAATATGGATATAAGGACGAAAAATCTCTTCATTCCTCTTTTTTGAACGCACGAAGATAGTACGGTTTTCATAAAAAACCGCTACTTTTGCGGCAGATTATCCAGCGTTTTCAGCTATTTTAAGAACTGTTCTACCGCAATATGAACAAGACTTGCATATCGGTTTTGATACTCATTACCAGCCTGGGTCTTCTTCCCCTTCAGGCACGCGACAACGAAGATCAGCAAGTAAGTGACAAGACGGGTGTCTACGCCCTGACAGACATCCACTACAACAACGACAAGCTGCAACTTGGCAACAGCCTTGGCATCGGCCTTTACAAGAACTTTCGTCTGGTAAAGACCCTATATTACCAGCCCGAGTTGGCCTACCATATCATCAACGGGACGGGCAGCGAACGACAGACCGAAATCAACATCGTTCCCCTGCAGATGCAGTTCGGACTGCACCTGGGGCTGGCGCGTCCCTTTATCGGTGCGGGACTGCGCTGTAATTTCGCCATCGATGCCCGCGACGAGCAAGGCCAGGACCTCGACCTAGGCAGTCTGGACAAGCGCTGGTCGTACAATTGGTACTGGGGTTGCGGCATCGACTTCATCAACACCCTGCAAGTGTTCTACCGTCAAGATTTCCAAAGCAATGCCAACCAACAGATAGGTATTTCATTCATATTTTAGCTGACACGATTATGAAGAACGGATTTTTCAAAGTAGCAGCTGCGGTTCCCGCACTCAGACTGGCCGATTGTGACTTCAACAGCCAGGAAATCATTTCTTTGATGCAACAGGCCCACCGGCAAGGTGCTGAATTGCTGGTACTGCCCGACCTTTGCCTTAGCGGCAGCAGCTGCGGCGACCTCTTCTACCAACGCAGCCTCATCGATCAGGCCGGTACCGCCCTGGCCCACATTCTGGAAGCCGACAAAGACATCTGCACCCTGACGGTGATCAGCCTACCCATTGCCATAGGCCAACAACATTACAAAGTAGCCTTGGCCATACAGCACGGAAAGATTTTAGGACTGGTTCCCGATACGAATCCCCACTATACGCAACAACGCTGGTTTGCCCAGAGCTTTCCTTACGAAGAAATTGAGTTGCTGGGGCAGGACATCCCTTGCAGCGAACACCTGCTCATTCAAGCCGATGAAGCCCAGATAGCCATTTTATTCCATCACGACGACAGTTTGGAGTCTCAAGCCGAAGCTCTGGCCTTGGACGGTGCCGATATTTTGGTACACTTGTCTTGTCAAAGCGACCGTCAGGGTGCCTATATCCGGCAACGCGAGCGACTGTTGGCCCGCGCACAGAGCCTGAAAGCCGCCTGTCTATACGCCTCGTCCGGCCTGGGCGAAAGCAGCGCCGATGAACTTTACGGCGGTCATGCCCTGATTGTAGAGATGGACGAAGTACTGGCAGAAAACGCCGCCTTCAGCTTAGAAAGCCAACTCATCTTGAGCGATGTCAACCTGAGCCGTCTGGAAACGGCCCGCAAGCGCCACTCAGCCTTCCGTCAGGCCCTGCCCGATGACGATGTACTGACAGTTGCGGCCGAGACTTGCAGCCACGAAGCTGAAGGCGGCTGGCAACTGCACCGCCAAATCGACCCCTATCCTATGCTGCCCAAGAGCGACGAAGGCTATCAGGAAATTTTCGACATTCAAGTGGCCGGTCTGGTCAGACGTATGCAGCAGCTGGGGCAGCCCACTCTGGTGTTGGGCATTTCGGGAGGTCTTGATTCCACCCTCAGTCTGCTGGCCAGCGTGAAGGCTTGCGAAAAACTCCAACTGGACAGCCACAAAGTAATCGGCATTACCATGCCGGGCTTCGGCACTAGTGGCCAGACGCATAGTAATGCATTGAAACTGATGGAGTTGCTCGGTATAGAACAGCGCGAAATAAGCATCCGCAGTGCCTGCGAACAACACTTCTCGGATATCGGGCACGATACTTCGCTGCACAATGTGGTGTACGAAAACGCCCAGGCGCGCGAACGCACCCAAATCTTGATGGACGTTGCCAACCAAGTAAACGGCATCGTCATCGGCACGGGCGACCTTTCGGAATTGGCGTTAGGCTGGGCCACCTACAATGGCGACCACATGTCGATGTACGGCACCAATGCCTCGCTGTCCAAGACGCTTATCCGCCATCTGGTAGCGTGGATAGCCCGTACGCAAGTGTCGCCCGAAGCCGGCAAAGTACTGATGGACATTGTCGATACGCCGGTAAGCCCCGAGTTGCTACCCACCGACAATACTGGCAACATCGCCCAAAAGACCGAAGACTTGGTGGGACCCTACGAACTGCACGATTTCTTCCTGTATCACCTGCTGGAAAGCGCTTGTCCCCTGCCCCAGATTTTCGAAATGGCCAAAGCCGCCTTTGCCGGCATCCACGATGAGGCCAGCATCAAACAGAGCCTAAAGACCTTTGTCCGCCGCTTCTTTACCCAACAGTTCAAGCGTTCGTGTATGCCCGAAGGCGCACAAGCCGGACTACTGTCGCTCTCGCCCAGAGGTGCCTGGCTGATGCCCAGCGATGCCCAAGCACGTGCATGGATGCAGCAAGTGGAGGAAATCTAAAAGTTTTCGCCGTCAAGCTTGTTGTATCAGAAAGATTTACCTATCTTTGCGGCCACTTTCGGAGCCTCTGTCGGAGTTATGAGAGAACCGGGAATGCTACGCGGGTGAATTAACAAAACAAATGTTTATCAATCATGGACTTGATTAAAATTGCCGAACAGGCATTTGCAACCGGTAAGGAACATCCTTCCTTCAAGAGCGGTGACACCATCACCGTTGCCTATCGTATTAAAGAAGGCAACAAGGAACGTATTCAGAACTATCGTGGCGTTGTTATCAAAATTAGCGGTCACGGCAGCAAGAAGCACTTCACTTGCCGCAAGGTTTCTGACAACGTTGGTGTTGAACGTATTTTCCCCTTGGAATCTCCGTTTATCGAAAGCATCACCGTCAACAAGGTAGGTCGTGTACGTCGTGCCAAATTGTACTATCTGCGTGCACTTACCGGAAAGAAAGCCCGTATCAAGGAAAAGAGAGGCTAACCCCTCGTCTTACCAAGCAGAACGCGCTCTCAAGGCCCAAAGCCTTGCAGAGCGCGTTCTTTTTTAATCGCATCGGTTATTCAGGCCACCTTAAAGCCGAAGAGCCTGCGCGTGTAAGGGTGCGAGGAACACCAGCTGGCCACCCGCGAAAGCAGCCACAGCGTCAACAGCGCCACAAGCGGAGCCAGCACGTAACCCAGCAGCACCACCACGAAGGCCGGCAAAGCCGTCAGTTGCAGCCAGCCGTACAGATGCGCCACCACTTCGCCCAGGCAGCGCTCAATCAGGATGGACTGCATAATGTAAATAGCCAAGGTCTGACGGCCACAAGTTTCCATCAAAGGACGCAACCAAGCATCACGGCCGTACATCCAGCGGAAAACCCGCGCCATCACAAAGCAACCCAGAACGCCAAGTGCAAAGCGGTAAACGTAGACAAGCAGGTTCGTCCAGGAATCTTTCCAAGCATCGTGGCCCAAGGTCCAAGGACTATAAACACCCTTCCAGCAAAACAGCATCACCACGAACAGCAGCAAAGCCGGCAGAAAATGCTTGAGGCGGAATTGCAAGTCGGGCAAATATCTTCCGAAGACAAAAAACGGGAAAAGATAGAAGACATTCCAAGGGACATACACCAGATGCAAGACCAGCAGCGATGCCAATTCCAAGCCAAACTCCAAATACAGCCGGCGCGCATGAAGCAAGGTCTCCAGCCAATGCGCCAGAATGCAAATGGCCGAACAGACAAAGACCGCCCAAAGAAAATAATAGGACGTAAAATGCCGGTTCAACACCAACAGATTCCAAAGCACCGCCGGCAGGAGTATCATGGTAGCTCGATTGAGCAACAGCTTGCCACAGCCTTGACGCAGCAGGCTTCGACCCAGAAAATAGCCCGAAATCAGCATGAAGAAAGGCATATCGTAGGTGCGGAAGAAAATGTGTATCAAGGTAGGTTGCGTCACCACCCCGCCCTTGAGCGCCGTAATGGCATGCCCCCAGACGACACCCCACATCAGCATGCCCTTGATATAATCTACCAGTCCGTCGCGCTTCTGGTCCATGAAGATGTAGCTCAGTCGATGCTTTTGACGGTATATTCGGTAGAACCCAAGCCCATTTCTTCGGCACGGAAAACAATGCGCGTGCCATGCCGTTGACTGATTCTGTCGAGCAGGGCCTTGGTATCGTTATCCTTGTCGACAGGAAGGTTGAACACTTGGTCGAGGCAGAATTTGTCGAGAGCCACTGGGTCGAGCGAGGCCGCCATACCGATATCCTTGATGGTGGGCTTGTGCGGGTTGCCGTCGCAGTCGCAGTCGATGGAGATATTGTTCAGCACATTTATATAGACAATGCCCTTTTTGGCGGCGAAATAATCGTTCACAGCCTGAGCCGCTGCAGCCATCGATTCGATAAAAGGCGTGTTCCCTTCGGGGCTTTCGCTCCACTTTTCGGGCAGATTTTGCCAAAGCTGTGTATAATCCTCCGACTTGCCGGCCGTATGGATGTAAGCCTTGCCGTTTCTGGAAGCCACCCCGATAGAGGCGTTCTTCAGCGCACCGCCAAAGCCTCCCATGGCATGTCCCTTAAAATGCGATAGGTCTATCATAAAATCATAATTGGCTATGTGAGAGCCCACAATATCGTATTTGATCCATTTGTCGTCCTTGACCGGAATCTTGATTTCCCCTTCAGCGTCCATAATGTCGACCGGAGCGATTTTGTCGTAACCGCGCTCGGCGATGGCCCGGAGATGGTCTTCGGTTTGACAGCGGTTGCCGGCGTAGGCCGTGTTACATTCCACAATGGTGCCGCTTACCTTATTTACTAGCGGCGCAATGAATTCCGGACGCAGATGATTAGATTTTTCAGACTCGCCGGTTGATATCTTCACCGCCACCTTGCCTTGAGCCTCCACGCCCAAAGCCTCATACAGTTTTACCAGCCCCTCGGGCGAAATGTCTTTGGTGAAATAAACTACCGGGGTATCCTTGTCCTTTTGGCAACTGCAAAACCCAAAGGCCGAGAAAGACAGCACCAGTGCCATCATCAAGCTTTTGATTGTCAAATTTTTCATAAGCATCGTATCTTAATAGGGTAAAAATCATCCTGCGAAATTAGACAAAAAAGCGGAAAAACGTCAAGACGTATGCAGATTTGCCTGCTAGAAACTACTTTTGTTCCGACTAACTGCTTCTTACTTATGCGACATTTGTTCACGCTCTTGTTTCTAGCCTTGACGCTGCCTCTTACGGCGCAAGACCTCAAAACTTTCGTTCAAGACCAGCTTGCGGCCTACCCCGCTTCCCGACTGCTCGACATTTACAAATCGTGTTTTCAAGATTATATGGGTGCCGAGCATTTGGTAGCCGACCCAGCAGGCGTGGCCAAATATCTGGACTACGAATTGCAGCAAATCGGTGATGAAGAACGTCAATCGGAGTATTACGAAGCTTGCGGCCCCGGGGGACGCTTTGTCCGGGTAAGTCTGCTTGCCGTAAAGGATGGCAAAATCGATAGGGACAGCTTGCTCGATGCCTTTGTGCGCAGTGCCAAGGTGGAGCGCCCGTCGCTGGTTTCTTGGCAAGATACTTGGAAGCAATACCTCCTGACTATCGACAGCTTGGAGCTTCAGCTTTTGCACTACACCGAAGACCGGGCCTTCATCGACAGTGTGCTGCAGACGGGCCACTATGCCATCAGCCATTCCCAAGAATATCGCCAGGCTTATCACCCGCATTATCGCATCATCGAACGGGGCATTTTCGAAAGGGAAATCAAGCCGAGACTCTAGTTTCGAATATATTTTGCATTTTTATAAACAAAAAGTAATCAGTAATTAAAACGAAATGTTTACTTTCGCACAATTTGAACTTATCCGAATCAAATAACGCAATATGAAAGTAATCAACCTCAGCGAACAGAGTTCCGTCATCAACAATTATTTGGCGGAAATGCGTGATCCTGAGTACCAGCGCAACCGGCAACTCTTCCGCAACAACGTCAAACGTGTAGGTGAACTCGTGGCCTACGAAATTTCCAAATCTTTCCACTACGAGCTTCGCGACATCACCACGCCTCTAGGTATTGCCAAGATGCAGATGCCCACCGACAACATCGTCCTCGGCACCATCTTCCGCGCTGGCCTGCCCTTCCACGAAGGCTTCCTCAATGTTTTCGACCACGCCGACAACTCCTTTATCAGTGCCTACCGCATGTACACCAACGAGGCCCACACCGAGGTTGGCGTTCATGTTGAGTACCTTGCCACTCCTGAAATCGAGAACAAGACGCTCATTATCGTCGACCCGATGCTCGCCACAGGCTCCAGCATGGAACTGGCCTGGGAGGCGCTCAAGTCTAGAGCCCACGGACTGCCCCAGCACATCCACGTTGCCTGCGTCATGGCCGTACCGGAAGGTATCGAGGCAATCAAGAAGCACTTTCCCGAAGACCGCACCACCGTTTGGTGCGCATGCATCGACGAAGGCCTTAACGCTCAGAAATATATCATTCCTGGCTTTGGTGACTGCGGTGACCTTTGCTATGGAGGCAAACTTTAAACAATATGGATACGCAAAACCTTTCCCCGGCGAAGAAAACCATTGTAGGAATACAGTTTCTCTTCGTAGCCTTCGGAGCCACGGTGCTAGTACCGCTGCTCATCGGCATCAACCCCGCTACGGCGCTCTTCACCGCCGGTGTCGGCACCTTCATCTTCCATTTCGTAACGGGAGGCAAAGTGCCCATCTTCCTTGGCAGTTCATTCGCCTTCATCGCCCCTATCATCGCTGCCACACAACAGTGGGGACTACAGGGTGCCTTGGCCGGACTGCTCAGTGTTTCACTCGTTTACTTCGTGATGAGTGCCCTCGTCAAGTGGCAAGGTAAGAAGCTGCTCGACAAGATTTTCCCGCCCATCGTTATCGGTCCCACCATCATCCTTATCGGCCTTAGCCTTTCGGGCAGCGCCGTAAACATGGCCAAGACCAACTGGGCACTCGCCTTCATCTCGCTTATCACGGCCATCCTCGTGCTGATGTTTGCCAAGGGCCTGCTCAAGCTCGTTCCTGTTATCGCCGGCATTGTTGTGGGTTACGTTGTAGCTCTCTGCGCAGGTCTCGTCGACTTTTCCGGCGTTGCCGCAGCCAAATGGATTTCCTGCCCAGTGGCCTTCGATACGCTGAAGCATTTCTCGTGGGGTCCGTTCCTTTATATGATTCCTGTGGCTATTGCTCCGGTGCTCGAACATATCGGTGACGTTTACGTGGTTAGCGCCGTTGCCGAAAAGGATTTCGTGGCCGACCCCGGTATTCACCGCACCATGCTTGGCGACGGTATTGCCTGTCTGGTTTCCGCTTGCTTGGGTGGTCCTCCAGAGACCACTTATTCAGAAGTAACGGGTGCCATGTCCATCACCAAGGTGACCAGCCCTGTGGTTATCCGCATCGCTGCCGGTACCGCCATCGTGTTCTCCGTTTGTGGCAAGCTGGCAGCACTTCTGCAAAGCATTCCACAAGCCGTACTCGGCGGCATTATGCTGTTGCTTTTCGGTACCATCGCCTCGGTGGGTATCCAGAACCTTATCCAGCATAAGGTAGATTTCAACGACCAACGCAATGTCATCATCGCTTCCGTTATGCTCACCCTGGGTCTGGGCGGTGCCGTGATTTCCGCAGGCAACTTCTCCATCGGCGGCATCGGCTTGTCAGCCATTATCGGTGTTATCCTCAACCTGGTATTGCCCAAAACGAAAAAGGCCGAAGAAGAGCCTGTAAAAGAATAACAACGCACATCGTCTGTTTTTGACGTAGACAGCGTTACATCCATAGAGTGGCTAAAAGTCGTAAGACTGCTAGTCACTCTTTTTTTACCCTCAGAGGTCCAGCTTCGGAGCAAATCCTCCCGTTAATTTGCCTTTCTCATTTGCTCCCATTACCTTTGCCACCTATATTGATTATTCTATGACACAAGACGATAAAGAGATGGCCTGGAAGACCTTGAGCAGCCAATACCTGTTCCAAAAGCCATGGCTCACGGCCAGGGTCGACAAGGTGCAATTGCCCACGGGTGCCATCATCGATGAATTCTACATTTTGGAATATCCCGATTGGGTGAACACCATTGCTATCACCAAAACGGGAGAGTTTGTTTTCGTCAGACAGTATCGCCACGGCATCGGCAAAACGGTGAACGAGCTCTGCGCCGGCGTAGTTGAAGAGGGTGAAGACCCCATGGATGCGGCCAAGCGCGAATTGCTCGAAGAAACTGGTTTTGGCGGCGGCACTTGGATGCCTTGGATGAAAATAACGGCCAATGCCAGCACGCAGACCAACTATACGCATTGTTTTCTGGCCACCGGTGTTGAGCGCATCGGCCAGCAGCATCTCGACAAGGGCGAGGATATCCAAGTGAAGATTTTCAGCCGGCAAGAAGTGCTGGATATGCTCCATCGCGGCGAAATCTGGCAAAGCCTGATGGCCGCCCCTCTCTGGAAATACTTCGCCGAGGAAAGGTAAAAATGCCGCAAGGGTTTTATAACGCGACACAACTATGAAAACAGCATGGGAAAAGATACAGGACGGCGAAATCTACAACGATTTCGACAGCGATTTGTTCAACCGAAGAGCAGAAGCCATCACCTCCGACGACAAAGTCGGGTACTTGCCGGATTTTTTGTAAAATGTTTGTCTCATGAAACGCAAGACCTTTCTTATCAGCCTAATTATCGGCTGCATCTGCATAAGTTCCAACCTTAGCGCCCGCGCGCAAGAAGCGCAAGAAGCGCAAAAAACACCCGCCGACAAGATGGTGGACAAGCTGCTGGAACAAGTGCAAACCTATCCCGAGGAAAAAATCTACCTGCATACCGACAAGCCCTACTATTCGGCCGGCGACACCATCTGGTTCAAAGCCTACCTGGTGCATGCCAGCCTGCACCAACCCATGCCCTACAGCCGATATATTTACGTTGAGCTGATAAATGCGCAAAATCAAGTGGTGATTCGCGAAAAAGTGCGTCCACAAGACAATGTTTACCGCTGCCAAATGGCCCTGCATTCCCAGATAGTACCGGGTGCTTACAGCTTGCGTGCCTACACCAACTACATGCGCAACTTGTCCGAAGACTATTATTTCCGCAAGGAGATACAGATAGGCAACGCCATCCACAGCGAGGGTTATGCCAGCCAGGAGGCCATCTTGAGTACGCCTTATTATGAGGAGCCGGCCGAGGGAACCGAGGCCGGCACTGCCGACAGCAAGGCCTCTTACGATGTGCAGTTCTTTCCTGAAGGCGGCAATCTGATTGCGGGCAACCTGCAGTGCGTAGCTTTCAAGGCCGTAGACCAAGACGGCTGGGGCTGCGACGTTCATGGACGCATCGTCGATGCCGAGGGTTCGGAGCTGACGCAATTTCAAAGCAGCCACCTGGGCATGGGCCGACTGGCCTTTATCGCCGAAAAGGGCAAGCAATACACAGCCGTCTGCGAGAACCAATGGGGCGAGGAGCTGCGCGTTCAACTACCACTGTCGACCGACTCCACCTACAGCATACAGCTGCTGTACAACGCTCAGCAACAGATTATTGTCAGAGCCATTACGCCCATGGGAGCGCCACTGGGCGAAGAACTCTACCTGCTCGGTCATGTGCGCGGCATGCCTTGCTTTAGTTTCACCTTAAGCCCCGCGCAAGACTTTGTCGTACTCTCCAAGACGGGCATTCCTGCAGGCGTTATGCAGATTCTGCTGATGAACCGGGCGGGCGAATGTCTGGCCGAGCGTCTGTGCTTTATCCGCCAGCAAGAGCAACCGCAGCTAAGGGTTAGCAGCGACAAGGCTGCCTACAGCAAACGCGAACGGGCGCATATCTTCCTGCAATGCTTCGATGAGCAGGGCCGAAGCCTACCCAATGCAGACCTCTCCGTTTCGGTAACTTCCGACAATTGCGTAGCCATCGATTCCAGCGAAATGTCCATTGAGTCGTACCTCTTGCTTAGCTCCGATCTTCGCGGCCATATCGAAAAGCCCGGCCAGTATTTCCTAAGTTCAAACAAGCAGGCCGATGCTCAACTCGATTTGCTGATGCTCACACAGGGCTGGCGCCGCTACGACATTCCCAAACTCTGCAGCGGCCAGTTGGACACATTCAAGGACTACGAATTGGAAGTGGGGTCCTCCATCTGCGGACGATTGCAGACCTACCCCATCCGCCGGGCCATTCCCAATGCACACATTTCCATCTTTAATGCCCAGCACAACTATTTCAATGCCGTCAACACCGACAATCGCGGCCGTTTCTGCTTCGATGGCTTCGAGTATGCCGACAGCACTTCATTCTTTGTGCAGGCCGAGAAAAAGCAGCAAGGCGTTATCATGGAACTGACGGTGGAGCAGCCCGAATTTCCGCAAGTGACGCTAAGCCTGCCCTACAGCCGCAAAGATTTGAACAGCGATGAGCAGATGCAGCGCCTGTTGGCACATAGCCGCGACCGTTACTATTTCGAGAACGGCACCATGACCATCAATTTGGACGAGATTGCCATAACGGCCAAAAAGGCAGAGAACCTGCGACGCGAACGCGGTGCCCTATACTCGCAGGCGAGCTACACTTTCGAACCGCAAGACATCGAAGACATGGTAGGCGCAACGCTTATCGACATTTTGCTGCAAGCTCCGGGCATCACCTCCAACTCAACTGGCGATGGCGTGCTGCTGCGCAATGCCACCCCGCTGATTGTCGTCAACAACGTACCCGGTCAGATGCAAGACTTGACCCTTATCCAGCCCATGGACGTAGAAATGATTGACATTCTGAAAGACCCCACTCAAACGGCTATGTATCAAGGCGGAGGCAACGGTGTCATCTGCATCTACCTCAAGCAGGGCAAACGCAACGAGGACAAACCTTTGGGCAGTCATCAGAAAGTGGTGTCTTATCTGGGCTACACCTCGCCCAAGGAGTTTTACCAACCCATCTATTCGGTAGAGAAAAACCGCAGCAGTCAGCTGCCGGACTACCGAACCACCCTGTTCTGGCAAGCCGATTTGAAGAGCGATGCCGAAGGCAAAGCCGATTTCCGCTTCTATTTGGGAGACGACAAGAGTCCCTGCACCGTTCTGATAGAAGGTGTCGGTCCACAGGGCGAAGTTCTGCACCAAATTTACAAAGTGGATTACCGCAACTAAGTAGTTCTAGACGTGGCTGCGAATTTAGACGTTGCTGCGAAGGTCTTTACCCCACATCATCTTGCTGCGCAACGTATCTACGAAACTCTGATTCTGTCGACGAAGGAGCAACAAGGGTTTGGGTGCCAAGCTTATGCGCAGGCGAACGTCCGAGGCGAGGCTGTGCGAGCGTCCGTCGAGCGAGGCCAGATAGTGTTTGCTGCGGCTCACCACCGAGAGTTCCACCACAGAATCGTCACTCAACACAACAGGTCGCATATTGAGCGTGTGCGGCGCAATGGGCGAAAGGATGATGCTGCGGTTGTCGGGCATCAGGATGGGGCCGCCAACGCTCAGTGAATAGGCGGTAGAGCCGGTGGCAGTGGCCATAATAAGTCCGTCGGCCTGATAATCGTTCAGATATTCACCGTTTACGTAAGCGTGGATATGCAACATGGCGGCCACATCGCGCTTGCTCACAGCTATCTCGTTGAGAGCCAACGGATAGTCGAATTCGTATTGTTCGGAAGACAAGGCCAGACGCGCACGTTTTTCTATGCAATAGCGGCCTGCCAGCAAATCGTCGAGCAACTGGGGCAAGTCATTGCCGTCGGAAGCCGACAGATAGCCCAACCGGCCCGTGTTCACACCCACTAGAGGAATATCTTGGTTGCCCACGCGCTTGGCCGTATTAAGCAAGGTGCCGTCGCCGCCCAGGCTCAAGGCAAAATCGGCATCGATGGTATCGCCCACGATAAAATCGTCAACCTCAGGCATTTGCGGCAGTATTGTCTTGAGATAATCGTAGAAATCGGCATCTATGGAGACGGAAATGCGCTCCTCGCGCAACAAACGGAAGAATTCAAGTAACTGGGAAATAAACGATTGTTGGGAATGTTTTCCGAAAATAGCAAGTTTCATACAGTCTGATGAAAATCTACTGGCATTAGTGAACCGTGAGAAATAGCTCAGTTAGCGCAGAAATAAAATCAAAGAGATGCTTAGAGATGTCTGATAAAACCATTAATTTTGTCGGCATTTCAGGCGCAAAATTGATAAAAATTTAGCAAATGACAAAGTTAAGTGTAAATGTCAATAAAATTGCATTACTCCGCAATGCCAGAGGAGGCAATCTGCCTAATCTGAGCCAAGTGGTAATGGATTGTGAAAGCTTTGGAGCTGAGGGCATTACCGTACATCCACGTCCCGATGAACGTCATATCCGCTATCAGGATGTCTGGGACTTGAGGCCGCTTATCACCACCGAATTCAATATCGAAGGCTATCCATCGCCCGAATTTATGAAATTGGTGCTGAGCGTGAAACCGCACCAGGTCACTTTGGTGCCCGACGCGCCCGATGCCATTACTTCCAATGCCGGCTGGGACACCCTTGCCAATGCCGCTTTCCTCACCGACATCATTGATGCACTGCACGAAGCCGGCATACGCTCGTCCATCTTCATCGATACCAACGCCGATATGATTGAACAAGCCGCCAAATTGGGTACCGACCGTGTGGAGCTCTACACCGGTCCCTACGCCGAGAACTTCGAAAAGCAAGGCGAAGCCGCGTTGAAACCCTTTGTCAAAGCTGCCGAAGTAGCCCGCAAATCGGGACTGAGCGTCAATGCCGGTCACGACCTCAACTTGTTCAATCTCAAGGCGTTTCACCAAGCCATTCCTTTTATCGAAGAAGTGTCCATCGGTCATGCTCTGATAGCCGATGCCCTTTATCTTGGCTTGGAAAAGACCATCACCGCCTACAAAAAATGTCTGCTATAAACATCTACCGCAATTAAAATCATCGCTATGAATCCCTTACTGCTTATACAACAGGAAATCAGCAATACCCTGCCCCAGTTGACCGATATCGCCCAACCCGTCGCAGAAGAGACGGTGCAAAAGCTCAGTTTCTTCGAAATGGCCGTCAAAGGCGGCTGGATTATGATTCCCATCGCATTGCTGCTTTGCGTTGCCATCTACCTTTTTATCGAACGTTGCCTGGCTCTGCATCAGGCCGATAAGGAAGATCCCAACTTTATGAGCCGCATCAAGGACTACATTCATGGCAACAACATCGACTCGGCCCTCAAGCTCTGCCGTCAGACCAACACGCCTTCGGCCCGTATGGTAGAAAAAGGTATCTCGCGCATCGGTTATCCCTTGAGCGATGTGCAAGTGGCCATCGAGAACATGGGCAACATCGAAGTGGCCCGTCTGGAAAAGGGGCTGCCACTGCTGGCCGCTGTGTCGGGCGGCGCACCTATGTTGGGTTTCCTTGGTACGGTGCTGGGTATGGTTCAGGCCTTCTACGATATGGCTTCGGCAGGCAACAACGTGGATATCACGCTTTTGTCTTCGGGTATCTACACGGCTATGATTACTACTGTGGCCGGTCTGATAGTCGGCATTCTGGCCTATTTTGCCTACAACTATCTGGTTTCGCGCGTCAACAGCGTGGTCAACAAGATGGAAAGCCGCACCATGGAATTTCTCGACTTGTTGAACGAACCCGCCAACTGATTTTAGCTTAGCGTTATGGCACTCAAAAGACAAACCAAAGCAGAGGCATCTTTCAGCATGTCGTCCATGACGGATGTCATCTTTCTCTTGCTTATCTTCTTTATGATTACCTCGACGGTGGTGCACCCCAACGCCATCAAGATTCTGCTGCCGCAAAGCAAGCAACAGACTTCGGCCAAACCGCTGACGCGCGTTCTCATCGACCAGGACTTAAACTATTATGTGGCCTTCGGCAACGATAAGGAACAGCCTATTGCCTTTGACGAAATAGAAGGCTTCCTGCAGTCGTGCATTGACAAGGAGCCAGAGATGTATGTGGCCCTTTACGCCGACGAGAACATTCCTTACCGCGAACTGGTGCGCGTTCTGAACATCTGCAACGAAAACCATTTCAAACTTGTACTGGCTACCCGCCCGGCCAAAGACTAAGCCGGAGGAAGTCGCGACATCATCACTCAGACCTTACGAGCATGAAACTTACCAAGAACGATATCATAGCAGGCGGCGGCACTTTGCTGGCGATGGTCTTGCTTTGCGTGTTTCTGCTTTGTTTCGGCATGAGTGCCAACACGCCGCTCACAGAAGAAGGCTTGAGTGTCAATTTTGGAATGGTAGAGCTCTCGCAAGGTCTGTTCGAACCCTATAGCCCGCAGCCACAACCCACGCCACAGCCCAATCCGGTTCCCGCTGTCACAACGCCACCCGCCCAATCGGAAACCCCGGCCGAACAAGAACTTATCACCCAAGACGATGAACCTTCGGTAGATTTGGAAGCGCAGGCCGAGGCCAAGCGTAAGGCCGAAGAAGAGTTGCGCCGCCACCAAGAGGAAGAGCGCAAGCGTCAGGAGCAAGAACGTCAAGCCGAAGCCATCAAGAGTCAGGTGGCCAATGCTTTCGGTTCGCAACGAGGCAGCGAAAGCCAGAATCAGGGCTTCAGCGACCAAGGTTCAGGCAACCAGGGTCAAGCTCAAGGCAATCCCGAATCGTTCAATACCAGCGGTGCCGGCAGCGGCTACGGCGATTTTTCGCTCGACGGACGCTCGCATATCGGTTCCCTGCCCCGCCCCAGCTTCAACATCGAGGCTGAAGGTGTGGTGATGGTGCGTATTTTGGTAGACAACGAAGGCAAAGTCATCAACGCTTCCATCGATTTGGAAGGCACCGACACCGACAACATTGCCCTACGCAACGCCGCCCTGGCAGCCGCCAAGCAGGCACGCTTCAATGCCATCAACAGCAAGACCAACCAAAGCGGCAGCATCACCTACCGTTTCCGTTTGAAATAACCCCAAACACATACACTATGGTACTCGTATTTTTAGCTACGGGCTTCGAAGAAGTGGAAGCCATCACCAGCATCGACATTTTGCGTAGAGGCGGTCTGGACGTAAAGACCGTGTCCATACAGGACGGACTTAGTGTGCTGGGGGCACACGGCATTGCCGTTACCGCCGACCTCTGCTTCGAAGAAATACCGCTTGAGGCCCAAGCCTTGGTATTGCCCGGCGGTATGCCCGGCACCCTGCACCTGAAAGAGCATCAAGGTTTGCGTTCGTTATTGCTGAACTTCGTCGAGCGGAGCGACAAAACGCTGGCAGCCATCTGCGCTGCACCCTCCATTTTGGGCGAGTTGGGCATTTTAAGACACAAGAGTGCCTGCTGCTACCCCGGCTTCGAAGCACAGCTAATCGAGGCCAAGGTGTCGCGCCAGGCCGTAGTATGCGACGGCAACATCATCACGGCCAACGGACCTGGTCATGCGATGGATTTTGCCCTAAAAATATTGGAGCGTTTGGCTGGTACGCAGAAAGCCAAGGAAGTAGCGCTAGGCTTGAATATCTAGCGTTACTTTTCCTCGTCTATCATTTGTATCTTCTTGATAAGCAATTCTTTATCTTCTTTCAGCTTATCAATATTGCGTTGCATTTCCTGCAATAGTTGCGAGCCTGAGTTTTTGGCAGCGGTAAAGAAGCCAATGTTGTTCTCGCATGTCTTGATTTCCGAGCAGATGTTCTCGTACTGACGCATCAGACGGTCGCGTTCGCGTTGCACCTTGTGCTGGCCCTGTGATTTGATGTCGGCAAGGTTCTGCTGGAAGTTGTTC
This sequence comes from bacterium, assembly GCA_963617485.1. Classification (GTDB taxonomy): domain Bacteria; phylum Bacteroidota; class Bacteroidia; order Bacteroidales; family UBA1402; genus UBA1757. The sequence goes on from CAVEPA010000004.1 coordinate 104,394, forward strand.
AAACGGCGCGACGAACGGTCTACATTCAAGCGGGTTGACTGAGCAGCCAAAACATCGTACCACTGGTTGTAAAGCTGGTCTTTCTCTTTGAAAGGCACATGACCAATGGCGGCCCAGCGATTGTTCCAGTCTTTCAGTTGGGCCATGGCAGCCTCTTGGTCCAGTTCTTCGGCAAAGGCCTTCACTTCTTCGATAAGCGCTTTCTTGGCCTGCAGGTTCTGCTGCTCTTGCTGACGCGGAGAAGCCGCATGCTTTTCCTTCTGTTCGAAGAAATAGTCGCAAGCACCGATAAAGCGTTTCCAAATTGCGTTGGAATATTTGCGGGGCACCTGTCCGATTTCCTTCCATTCTTTCTGAATCTTTACCAATTCGTTGGCGGTAGCATTCCAGTCGGTGCTGTTCTTGAGGGCTTCTGCCCTTTCGCAAAGAGCGCGTTTCTTCTCCATGTTTTCGTTGAGCTTCTCCTTCATATCCTTGTAGAAGTTGCTCTTGGCCACGAAGAAAGCATCACAGGCGGCGCGGTAGCGTTCGTAGATTTTAGTGTTGTGTTTTTTGGGCGCAAAGCCGATACCCTTCCACTCTGCTTGCAAAGCCATCACTTGGGTGGTAATATCTTCCCAAGCCTTGAAACTGGTGAGCGAACTGAGGTCAATAGCCTCAATCTTTTCGCAGATTTCGGTCTTGCTGGCCAGATTGTCGTTTTCAGCCTCTTTGAGTTGTTCGAAGAAAGCCTGATATTTTTTGTTGATTTCGGTAGATGCATTCTTAAAGCGCTGCCACATTTCCTCGCGGATATCCTTGGCCACAGGACCGGTTTCGCGCCATTGGTCGTGCAGCTGCTGCAACTTGCGGAAGGCCACCACGACATCGGGAGCATCCACCAGCTTTTCGGCAGCCTCGCACAGAGCGGTCTGAGCTTCGAGATTTTTCTTGCTGTCGTAATCGCGGAATTCATTGTACAGACGCAACTGGTCGTAGAATTTTTCCACTTCGGCTTGATAGCGTTTCCACAGGTCGTTCACGTATTCCTGGGCCACGGGGCCGGTCTCTTTCCATTCCTGTTGCCGGCGACGTACCTCATTCAAGGCTTTGTGTATATCGTCACAGTTTTCGTTCAGCGCATGAATAGCCTCGATTATCGCATTTTTCTTGGCCAAATTGTCCTGACGTTCCTTTTCGGCCAAAGCAATCTGTTCGGCACGCTTCTCACGCCAAAGGTTCAGTATCGACTTAAACTCGGTTTCCAAAGCGTAATGAGCGTCCGTAGGAAAGTCCTCGACAGCATTACCTGCTTCGACAAAGAGTTTCTTGGCCAAATCGATTTCCTGCTTGTGATGTTTGTAAAAAGCAGATTTAACAGCCTCAATCTTTTCTTTGTCAGGCTGTTGTTCCGTCAAAAGCTTCTTGAGATAATCGATATAACCGGCGGCCGTCTGGGGTGCTTCGTCAGCTACGGCTTCTTGTACAGCAGCATTTTCCTGCAGGTCTAGAGATTCTTTACTTTCCATAATATTCACACATAAAAACATTCCACTAAGCGAGTCACTACGACGCGCTTGAAGAATGCAAATAAAACCAAATAATTCGGTTTGACCAAGTAAGACCTTTATTTTTGTTAAAATTTTTTAGACGAGCCCGGAGGTCGATTCGGAGGATGTCTCGGAAGATGCCTCGGAAGATTTGGAGGGTTGCAGGCTCATCCAGAAATACGCGATAACACCGGTTATGGCCGTCATGATGGTATTGATGCCGTGCATCAGCAAGGCGAAAACGCCCGCTTGGGCCGCGCTGACACCGTAAAAGCCCAGTGAATAAATCACCATAAAGTGCCAAGCGCCGATACCGCCCTGCACAGGGGCTATGGTGGAAATATTGGCCATCACATTGGCCGTGTACATGGCAGCCAGATCAAGGCCCAAAGGTTCTAGGAAGAAGTATTTTCCCACAAAGAAAGACAGGAAATAGAACAGCCATATAAGTATGGTGTAGAGGACAAACAGCCAGGGTTGACGCAAATAGCCTATGCTGCTCATGCCCATCCACACGTGGTGAAACACGCCTTGAATCTTTTTATAGCAAGCTTTGTTTTTCAGATAACGCAGTACCAACACTACCAGCAGGACAAAAAGAGCAATGCCCAGCCAAAGTTTCCACGATAGCAGTACCGCCATCCAACCTTGGGCTTTTTCGGGATTGTCGCCAAAAAAGTTGTGAAGCACATCGGCTTCGATGACCAAGACCGAAAGTGCCATCAACAAGAGGCACAGACCGTCGAAAAGCCGCTCGGTAACCATGGTGCCAAGGGCCTTGGAAAAGGGAATGCCATCGTGTTGTTTCATTTGTCCGCAGCGCAAGACATCGCCCAAACGCGGAAAAAGCAGATTGGCACCATAGGCCGAAAACATGGCCAAAATGGCGTATTTGCGGTTGGTCTTGAAACCGGGCATACAACCATCAATCAGTTGGCTCCATCGCAGAGCGCGCAGTATAATCGGGCAGAAGAAAAGTACAATGAATGCAATTATCCAAGGCCATTGCAAGCCCTGAGCCAGAATGTCTTTCATGGCCGAGAAGTCCATCTTGCGGAAAACCAGCCAAAACAGGAAGAGACCCAAGGCCAGCGGCACAAGCCATTTGAGTATCTTTTTTATGGTGTTCATGTAGTATTTTTTCAATTATATGTTTACTTTTGCCCAGTTTTAGACAAGGCATCGGGCCTTATGGCCGTGTCGTGGAGCGCAAAAGTAGCAATTAATCGCCAATCGCGCGCAGTATTGTTCAACTATTTCTTCTCGTATGGATGACGACGGTAAAACCCAAGAAAGCTTTAGGACAGCACTTCCTGAAAGATCTGTCGGTGGCACGTCGTATTGCCGACACCGTTGACAGCTGTCCCGACCTGCCCATGCTGGAAATCGGCCCGGGTATGGGCGTGCTTACCCGCTTTCTCATGCAGAAGGGGCGTCCGTTCAAGGTGGTTGAAATAGACCGCGAGTCGGTGGCCTACCTGCAAGACAATTTCCCCAAAGAACTCAGCGACAACATCATAGCCGGCGACTTCCTGCGCATGGACTTGCAGGAATGTTTCCACGGTTCGCCTTTTGTGCTTATCGGCAACTATCCCTACAACATATCCTCGCAGATATTCTTCAAGCTGCTCGAATACAAAGACTTGATTCCCTGTTGCGCGGGCATGATACAACGCGAAGTGGCGCAACGCATCGCATCTCCGGCCGGCAAGAAGGCCTACGGAATTTTGAGTGTGCTGCTGCAAGCCTATTACGATATCGAATATCTTTTTACCGTAGACGAACAGGTGTTCGACCCGCCGCCAAAAGTCAAGTCGGCGGTGGTCAGACTCAGCCGCAACGGGCGCAGTAGCCTGCCTTGCGACGAGAAGCTGTTCAAGACGGTGGTCAAGACAGCTTTCAACCAGCGCCGAAAAACCCTGAGGAATTCCCTCAAGCCTTTGCTGGGCAAAGATGCCGCCATCTACAGCGACCCCATCTTCGACAAACGCCCCGAGCAGCTGGACGTGGAGCAGTTCATCTCTCTGAGCCTGATGGTCGGGCAAGAGCTTAGCAAGGCGCAAGTCTAGACAAAAAAGAAGTTTCATCGTCAGCCTGCTGACAGTAAAAAGAACGAATATGGCTGAAATCAAATTGTTTTACCACGAAAACGGCCGTGCCAAGGTTAGCCGCAGTCTTGAGTTTCTGAAAGAAACCCCTCGCGAGAAGTTTTTCTGGATAGACCTTAACGACGTAGACGAAGAAGTGGAGGAACAGCTGGAGGATTTCCTGAAAATCTACATTCAGGAAGAAGAAGAAATGGAAGAAATCGAGATGAGTTCGCGCTATATCGAGACTTCCGACACCTTGGTCGTCAATTCGAACTTTCTGCTGGAAAATTACGAGCTTGAAACCTTGTCGTTCATCATCAAGAACGATATACTCGTCACTGTCCACAACGAGAATCTGCCCACACTGAACGAAGTGGCCCGACGCATCACCACCAACCCGCGCAACTATCCCAGTGGCTATCATGTCATGGTGGCCATTCTGGAAACCCGTGTGGAAAAGGATGCCGACCTTATCGAGGACATCATCGACAAGATTGCCAACCTGAGCGATTCCATCCGCGAAGCCGACGAAGATATCCTGATGGAAATCACCAACTTGCAGGAACAGAGCCTGTCTATCCGTCAGAACATCATCGAGAAGCAGCGCTCCATTTCCAACCTGCTCAAGAGCGAATTCCTACCGCAGGAACTTATGTCGAAATGCTCCATGATTATCAAGGACATCAATTCGCTGATAGACCACACCAAGTTCAGTTTCGAACGGCTCGACTATTTGCAGGACACCTTCCTGGGCTTGGTTAATATCAACCAAAACAAAATTACCAAGATATTCACGGTGGTGTCGGTCATCTTTATGCCTCCCACGCTTATTGCCAGCATCTACGGACAGAACTTTCACCGCATGCCCTTCTTGAACCACCCGGCGGGTTTTTGGATTTCGCTGGGCATCATGTTCCTTTTCTCGGGCATCATTCTGCTGGTTTTCCGCAAGAAACACTGGCTGTAGCAGGTTGGGGTTGCACCGCCCTACTCCACTTCGCAGTCGTTCACAAAGTCGTAGAAAGTATTGCGCATTAAATCGGCCAGCTTCAGCTGATAACTGATGTATGCCGACAAGTGAGTGCTGTATGCGTTGTTCAGACGGTCGCGTTCAAGGGCCAAGTCTTGGCTGTCGATGTCGCCGTCGGCATAGCGGGCGCGCGTGATTTCAAAGCTCTTCTCGGCCACCTCGATGTTTTTTTCGAGCAGTTGCAGACGTTTAAGGCTGGTATTCACCTCCGCTACCAGGTTGCGCACTTCGCTCTCGATGTTGCGACGTACCTTTTCCTGCTGATTCTTGGCCTTCTGCAGATTAGCCTCGGCTACCCTCACCTGCGCCTTGTTCTCGCCGAAGTCGAGAATGGGAATGCTGATGGTAAGGCCCACGCCGTAGTTCTGCGGACGTGCGATATAGTCTTTGGTGACATTGTCGAAAGAAGCACCCAGCTCACCATTGTTGCTCAGCTCGCTCACACCCGATTTCTCGAAGTAGGCTGTCAGCGAAGCGGAAGGCAGGCCTTGGGCTTTCTGGCGTTTGATGTTCATTTCGCGCAGTTCCAGCTGGATGGCTTGTTCCCTGATTTCCAGACGGTTCTTCATGGCTAAGTCGACGGCTTTCTGCGGGTCGATGATGACCGGCTTGTAGTTGAGCATGTCCATGGTCAGGGCCACGCTGTCGCTGATATCCAAACCAATGAGTTCCTTGAAACTGTTCTCTACCGACTGCTGGTTGATGAGCGATACCTCGAAATTGTTGCGGGCCTCAGCCAAGTCCACTTCCATCTGCAGGACATCCACCTCTTTGATAAGGCCGGCATCGTGCTTGTGTTTGGCCAGCTGATAGGCTTCCTCCTGACGCTGGAGGTTGGTCTCGGAGAGTTCGCGGCTTTTCTGCATCTGCAACAGGTTATAGAAGGCACTCATCACATTATATACCAAATCGAGGTCTTCGCGCTTGAGTTGCTTTTGGGTCTGCTCGTAGTTCAAACGGGCCTGGCGCATGGACGAGCGCACGTTATTATAGCCGTAGAAAGCATCCAAGGGCTGTTCAAAACCGATGCGCGTATTCATGTTCATCAATCGCTTGGAATTGTAAATATCATCGGTATGGCTCAGCGCACCGGTCACATAGATACGGCCGTCGGTAATAAGCGGCTGATTGACACTCAGACTGGTATTATAGGCCAACTGGCGCACCGGGAAGTACGACAGACCCGTGGAGTCTTCGAAACTGCGGATGGTTTCGGTATATTGCGGCAGACCGAAGTTCAGGTCGATATGGGTTTTGAGCCCGGCCAGCGTGGCTTTCATGTCGTATTCCATGATGAGTTTATCCTGCTCCAGATTGAGCATGGAGATACTCTTGTTGCGGGCTATATCGAGGCTCTTTTCGAGTGTCAGGTAATACACTTCCGAACGGGCTGCCGGCACTAGGGCCAATACAGCAAGAATGGCTAAGATTGACTTTTTCATTATCTGATTCTTTTATCCACGGGTTCTCATAATGGCTTCTTCCACATCATCGGGACGTTCGTTGGCCTGATCGGAAGAGATGACACCGTCCTTGATAAAGATGATACGGCGGCTGTACTCGGCCACTTCGCGCTCGTGCGTGATGACGATAAGGGTGTTGCCTTCGCGGTGCAATTGGTCGAAAAGGGCCATGATTTCCACACCGGTCTTGGAATCGAGGGCACCCGTTGGTTCATCGGCCAGAAGGATGCCCGGATTGGTCACCAGCGCGCGCGCCACGGCCACGCGCTGACGTTGGCCACCGCTCAGTTCCGAGGGCTTGTGGTCCATACGGTCGGCCAGTGACACCCTTTCCAGTGCGTGAATGGCCCGCTCGCGCCTTTCGGCGCGAGCCACCCCTGCATACAACAACGGCAGTTCCACGTTCTGCAAGGCCGACATCTTGGGCAAAAGGTTGAAATTCTGGAAGATAAAGCCGATTTCGCGGTTGCGCATGGCCGAAAGCTCATCATCGCTAAGCTGGCTCACATCACGTCCTCGGAACTTGTAAGTGCCGGAGGTTGGCGTATCCAGACAACCTAGAATATTCATCAAAGTGGATTTCCCCGAACCTGAAGGGCCCATAATAGCCACATATTCGTTGGTATCTATGCTGAGGTCGATACCGTTCAAGGCAGGAACCAAAAGGTCGCCTATCTCGTACTTCTTGTATAAGTTATTGATTTCTATCAACATAATACCCCAATTTATTCGTAGCGTATAGATTCAATGGGCGAAAGGTCGGCGGCCTTGCGTGCCGGCAGGTAGCCGAAGCTGACCCCCACAATCACCGAGAAGGTGAAGGCCACAAAGACCGAATACAACTGCACGAAGGTGCTGACATTGGTAAAAGCGTTGATGCCCCAGGAAAGTCCCAAACCCAGCACTATGCCTATCAGACCGCCCGTGATACTGATGGTGACGGCCTCGATGACAAACTGGCTCATAATGTCCGATTTGCGGGCCCCGATGGCACGGCGTATGCCTATTTCACGCGTGCGTTCCATAACGGTGGCCAACATGATGTTCATGATGCCGATACCGCCCACCAGCAGCGAGATGGCCGCAATGGCACCCAGCAAAAGGTCGTAAATGCGGCGCTCGTTCTCTTCCTGTTTGAGCAGTTCGTAAGGAATGACGATGGTGTAGTCTTGGTTGTTGAAATGATGTTTGTCCAGCACCTGACGCATCAGCTCGGCCGAGGCGAGCAGATGCTTGGAATCGCTCAACTTGACGGTAATCTGCTTGATTTCGCTGGCCAATTGGTTATCCTTGGTAAAACGGCGGTTGAAGGTACTGAGCGGAACGTAGACATCCTGGTTGAGGTCGCGCGAGGCCAGTTCGCCCACCGTTTCGGTAAAGACAGCCTTCGAGGCCATCACGCCTATCACTTCCAGCCACTGGTCTTCCACCTTAATCTGCTGACCGATAGGATCGGCATTGGCGAAAAATTCCTTGGCGATACCGGCACCCAGCACACAGACCCTCATGCTGGCATCGTACTGTTCCTGCGTGATGAAACGTCCCTGAGACACTTCGTAATTGAGAATATCGATAAACGCAGGCGTTACGCCTATCAAGGTCGATTTGCAACTGAGGTCGGCACGCTGCGATTCCACTTCGCGTTCGGCCTGGGGAGCCACATCGGTCACTTCAGGCAGGAGTTGTTTGATAGATTCGGCATCGGTCAGGCTCAGGCCCTGCGAGAATTTGGCCCGGACTTCTTCCAGTTCATCATCGCTCATCTGGCGTTCACGCACGATGATATTGGTCACGCCCAAATCCTGATATTTGGCAATGGCTTCGCGTTTCGCACCTTCGCCGATGGACAGCATGGCGATGACCGAGGCCACCCCGAAGATGATGCCCAGCATCGTCAAAAAGGAGCGGAACTTATGGTCCAGCAAGGCATGGACCGCTATTCTGAAAATCTCATCTATCTGCATCTTCTGACTGTTTGATTTCTACGGGATATACCGACTGACCGGGGTGCAGGCCCTCGCCTTCCACTACGCTGTAATTGGTGTTGCGTGCCACCAGTCGCACAGGCAGGTCGGTTTTCTGACCCAGCAACTGCGACACCCGCACATAATATTGTTTGTCCTGGCGCCATACACATTCGTTGGGAACATAAAGCACATCCTTCAAGTCTTGGGATATCATTTCACAGCTGACGGTCATACCTGGCTTGAGGCGCAAATCGCTGGAATCCAGTTTGACGGTAACATCGAACACCTTGCGGTAGTCGCTCGTATTGCTGGTATGGCAAAGAATGCCGATTTTCTCCACCTTGGCGCTGAAAGCCAGTTCGGGCATCGCATCCATGCGCACCACCACCGGCATACCTTCGTACACTTTGGCGCGGTCTATTTCGTTGATGGTCGTCTTTACCTTCATCCAAGTCATATCAGGCACGCTGCCGTAGGAGTTGCCCACCTGCACTTCGTCGCCCAACTGCAGCTGAGGGCCGCGTCCACGGCGTTTGTTTGCCACTTGGAACACACCGTCTATGGGCGTGCGGATGGTCAACTTAGGCAAGACTTCGTAGCCCATATTCACCATGGCCTCGGCCTGTTGCACCTCAATCTGCTTTATTTTCTCGTTGTTGGCGGCCACCACTTTGGTGTATTCGATATTGCGCTTGGCCTTTTCGTAATTAATTTCCGCTTGACGGAACTGCAACTCGCTGATATGACGGTTTCGTTCCGTTTCAAACTGGGCGCTGGTCAGTCGCAGCTTGCGCATATTGAAGTCGGCCTCCTGCTGTTTTTTCTGGGCATCCAGGCTCTTGGCTTCGATTTCGTTGTTCACCTTGAGCTGCTCGAGGGCGGCCCTTTCACTTTCGAGGGTAGTTTCGCGCTCCACGATAAATTGCTTCACACTGCTGGGATCGAACTGCATGATGGAATCGCCGGTGTGTACCTGTGTGCCGTGGTCGAGCATGCCGATAATCTTGAAACTGTACCAATAACGGCCAAAACGCGGCATGACGAAGGTCTTGGTATCGGCCGTCACCAACTCGCCCGATTCGGTAACACTGCTGCGAAAATCACCCTGTTGCACTTTCATCACAATGGCATCTTCACCGCTTCGGCTACAAGCTGTGCAAAGCAGCGTCAATGCCACAAGACCAAGACTGAAACTTTTCATTGTTTTTCCTCCTCGGTCTGTTTGGTTTCCTTGCTTTCGAAAGGATAAATCAAGGCCACCTGCTCTTTGGGTTCTAGCCCTTCGGTAACAATGACATAGTCGGTATTGCGCTGACCCAGTTGCACTTGCTTGCTATGGAAGCCGGAAGCCGTCTTCAGATACACCACATCATGACCGTCTTCTTGGAAAACTGCGGTTTGCGGTATAAAAATCTGATTGGGAATCTCGTCCACGATAATACGGCAGCTCACCGTCAGACCGGGCATCAACTCAGGACTCTTGTCTTTGCTCTGGTTGACAGGCGAAGTCACCAGCACATCCACAGGGAAAACCTTGATTTTGGAATTCTTGGTTTTGCTAACGGCCAGATTGGCGATGGTCTGCACCTCGCCCATATAGGTGGAATCGGCAAAGGCATCGGGCGTTATCAGCACCTTCTGTCCGAGACGCAGCTTGGAAATATCCACCTCGTTCACCTTCATTTCGGCCTTCATTTCGCGCAGGTTGGGCAGTTCTATCATCTGCTGTCCCGACCATACCGACTCGCCTTCTTGATATTTTGCCTGAGTGGAATAGTTGTTACGGATAATGACAATTCCGGCCGATGGTGCTGTCACCACCAGACTCTGCAAAGTGGTGCGGGCATCTTCCAGTTCCTGCTCCGACTGTTTGATATTCAGCTGTTTCTGGTAAAGTTCTTCCTTTTGCGTGCGGCGCGTATTTTCTATCTGTTCCTTGGCCTGCTGCAAAGAAATTTCGGCCTGCTCCAGACTGAGTTGTATCTCTTGTTTCTTGATATCCGCCTCGTATTGGGCCGATTCCAAGTTCAAGCGCGTGATTTCCAGCGAAATCTCACTCACTTCATAGTCGGAAATCTGACCTTCGAGCGCATTCTCGTGCTGAGCCTTGATTTTTTCCAGCTCGGCATAACTCAGTTCCAGACGCTGTTGGGCATCGACGATGGCCTTGCGCACCTCGCTGGCATCAAAGGTCATCAGCGTGTCGCCCTTTTCAACGGCAGAACCGTCTTCGATAAGGGTGGCTATCTTGAGGTTGTTGCCATAGCGCCACGAAACTTCGGGCGAAGAAATGATGAGCGACTGGGTAGCCTGTATTTCACCCTCTTCGTATAGGTCGATGTAGAAGGTTCCCTGACGCACTTCCGCTACCGGAATCACAACGTCCTTGCCTCGTTTGGAGGAGCAGGACACCAACATCAGGGCCAGGCAGAGCCAACTTAGCGTTTTCTTATACCGCATATCAGTGTAGATTGATAATATGATTGTCAGCAGGTTTGATAAGCGCCACCTCGTCCCCTTCCTGCAGTCCTTGGCTCAGAACCACTTCGAAAGGCGACTGGGAAGCCACACTCACCTGTTGACGTCTGTATTTGTTATGTTCTTGCTTTACGTACACCACACGCGCACTGTCTTCCTCAAACACAGCCACCAAAGGCAGCATCAGCGTATCGGGAATATGGCGCAGACAAACTTGGCATTGGGCCGTCATCTCAGGCATAGGAACTTCGGTGCAGGAGTCGATACTGGCCGTCACGTCGAAGACCTGCAGCGAAGAGCCCTTGACAAGCTGCCGTCCGACGGGAGTCTTGGACAGTATCTTGCCGCTGGCCGTCCACTGGGGCTGACCCGGGAAACGATAACTCACCTCCTGGCCTTTGTCGATGCGCTTCACATCCTGCTCGGACACCTGCATCTGCACGTAACGTCCATCGTCTGTAACTATGCGCCCCACCATACGGGCGACGTACTCACCGGGGAGGATTTTGCGAGACTCGTCATCGCGGCTGGTGGCCAGGAGTATCATGCCGTCGGCCGGAGCCCTGACAACAGCTCCTTTCAGCACTTGGGAATAGCGCTGTTCCAATTCTTCGTACTGGCGCAACTCCATTTCGAGCCGTTTGAGTTCGGCCTCGTTCACCACTTTGGTCGTGGCCAGCTGACGGTCGAGCTTGGCTTGTTCTATGGCATTCTTGCGCAAGTTGAGTTCGGCAATCTTGCGTTGTGTGGGCGAGTAGTAGGCCAACTGCAGAGAATCCAGACGCGAAAGGCGGGCCTGCAACTCGTTGCTCTTGGCCTTGGCCTCCAGCTCGGCATATTGCGAATTGAGCCTGGCAACACCCGCTTGATAGGAAAGCTTTCCCGATTCAATGGTCAACAATATCTGCTCGCGGTATTGCAAGAACTCGGAACTGTCCAGCACACATACCACATCGCCTTCGTGTACGTAAGTACCATCGTCCACCACCCACTGGATAACCGTCCAAGCATTGTCATCACGCACCGGGACAAGTACGGAGGCATTGGGCTGCACCTGACCTTCTACCTGCAAGCGATGATAGAAATCGCCACGGTAGACTTTGGCAGTATACAACTGGCTGTCGGAGGTCTGGCAAGAACTCATCAAAAGCAGTGTCAGGCCCAGGAGTATTCCAAGAGAACGGGACATACAACGCATCAGCTATCAACATTCATCGAAAAGACGCAGCCACAAAGGCAGCACCTTGTCCATGCTGTAGTTTTGCATATGCAGACGGGCCGCTTGCGACATAGCGGCACGCAAGTCGTCATCCTGGCAAATCTGCAACAAAGCTTGGGCGTAAGCCTGCTCATCGCGGGCTGGCACCAGCAATCCCGTTTTGCCCTGTTGCAGCATTTCGCTTATCATCTCGTTCAGTTCGAAAGCCACCGGCACAATACCCGCCTGCTGAGCTTCCATCAGGCCAAGACCCTGAGCTTCCGTGCGCGAGGTCAGGGCAAAGACCGAAGCCTCGGCATAGATGCTGTCGTCGTTAAGGGAGGGCAGGAACTGAACGTTCTGCAGCGACAGGCGACGCGCCAGTCGCTGCAGCTTGGCCCTGTCCGGACCGTCGCCACGCAAATGCAGCTGCCAGTCGGGCAATTGCTGCTGCACCTTGGCCCATACGCGCAACAAAGTATCCACGCCCTTGTCGGCGCACGACAGCCGACCGGCATAAAGCACGAATTTTTCGCCCTTGCTTACAACACTTGACGTGCCCACCGGATTGGGAATGGCGCATACCTTGCGGCGCAACCCTATCTGCTTGTCGGAAGGCAAGAGCGAAAGAATCTTTTCCCTATACGAAGGATGCAACACCACATAAGCGGCAGCCTGGGTTATTTCGTCCATCAACATCTGCACCACTTTTTTGTCGGACTTTCCCGGGCAGAGGCGCACGTAGGCACAGCGCAAATCCGACTTCCAGCGCGAGAGCCGCCAAGCCTGCCGTGGCAAAGGCATACGTCGGCGGCGCTGGAACAACCACGACGGTTCGGCATGCAGCACATTGATTACCTTATGCTTTTCCGAACCGTTAAAGCGCTGGTATATCAGCGATTCCACACCCTGATTCAGCACGATGTCGATAGACTTGTGTACGATATACTGATACAGAAAATCGGAATTATCGCGCGAATGAAGATTCTCCTTGTCGGGCAGATAGACAAGCTCGAAAGGGAAAGACTCGGGCAGTTCACAATCGGCAGCGGATTTCCAAGCGGCGAAGAAGACTTCGTGTCCTGCCTCGCGCAAAGCGAAAGACAGTTGCAGACTCTGTTTCTGAACTCCTCCCAACGAAGGGAAGGTGCTGAGCAACATCAGTATTTTGTGTGTCATATTTTACTAAGATAGGAATAGGGTCAACAGATATTTGATGACATCTTTGGGACGGCGTCGATAACCGGCTTTCCGCCAAAAATGATATATTTCCTTGGCGAAGTCTTCATTACGCGTCTTGTAGGCATAATGCAGCTCGTCACGCAGATTTTTCTTCATGAAGGTCTTGATAGAGCGACGGCTCAAGCCCAGCTCCATGGCGATGCGGTAGCTCTGGCGGGCACAATCCCAGATAAAACGATGTTTCTTGCCCAAATCTTTGCTGTGGCTCACCGACTCGTCCAACTGACGATAGGCCAGATGTTCGTAAGGCAGGTAACAGGCCGGCCCGGCCATAAGGAGCGCTGCCGTCACCGTCAGGTCTTCGGCCACAACGGCGGCTCCGGTAAAAACCGTTGGATGTTCGCGATAGGCCTGCAAGACGATATCCTTGCGGTAGCAGGAGGCCGAGAGCACAATTTCGGGCATAAACTGTTTGGACAGGAAACGCGCCACGGTGGCGGGTCCGTAATCGTTGCGCCGGTAGATGCCGCTCGTGAACAGCTGCTCGGTTGGGGCAAACTCTTGGGCATTCTGCAACCAGACCTTCCATTGCGAATAGACAATGCTCACATCGGGGTGCGCACGGAAAGCGTCCACTTCGCGCTGCAACTTATGGGAGTCTATCCAGAAATCGTCACCGGCACAATCGGCAATATAGTCGCCCTGTGCCATTTGTACGCAGTCGAAATAATTGCGACACAGACCCTTGTTGCAGTCATTGAGCTGCAAGACTATCTTGTTGGAATAAATGTGCTGGTATTGCTGGCAGATACGGGGCGTATCGTCGCTGGAGGCATCATCGGCCAAAATAATTTCGTAATCGAAATCACAGTCCTGCGCCAGAACCGATTCTATTGCCTGCGCAACGAAATCTTCCTGGTTATAGCAGAGCAATATCACAGAAACCAAAGGCTTGCCCATATCACTGACGTTTTTTCAAACGCTTGGCAAGAGCCGCTTTCAAGTCTTGCCAAGACCATATCTGACGAATTTCGTAGCAAAGATAAACTATCGCGGCCAAGAGCACAAACAATTGTAACGAAAGCCTGTAGCCTTGCGGCATAGCCATCTGCGAGAGCAAGAATACCGCCAGCACCAAAGTACAGAATATCAAAATGATACGCACATTATAACCGGCTATCGAGAACTGACAAAGACGGCGTACCAGCAGATACACCACCAAGGTGTAGACGATGTGCGCCAGACAATAGGCATAGGCTGCCGACATCAACCCGCAATCGGGCCAAAGCAAGGCAAAAGCTCCCAGATAAATGGCATACCACAAGCTTTCGATACCCAGATACATCCAACCCTTGGCTTTGCCGAGCACTACATATGCCAACGGCCAGTTCATCACCTTTAGGAAACAGCCCAGCACCTGCCACTGCAACAAAGGCACGGCGGGCAGGAACTTGGACGAATAGAATATCCTGATGACGTAACCGGCCAGCACCACCATCAGCATCACCACCAGCGACGATATCAGCACCGAGATGCGGAATTGTTCATTCACCGAACGGGATATGGCGGCGTTGTCGTCGCAGATGGCACAAAGTCTGGGATAATAGTCGGCTGCCATAGCGGTAAAGATGGCCGATAACGACATGGCGGTAATGGCCCAGGTGGCCTGATAGCAGCCCAAATCGTCGAGACTGCCCCACTGCCCTATCCACGAACGCATCAAAAAGTTGCATAAGCTGGCAATGAGTCCCACCGTCATGCTGAAAAAGCCCAGACGCAACATGGAGCGTCCCTTGACGAGTATTTCCTTCAGACCCACTGGCAAGTAGTTGAGTTTGAGGCGCAAGGTGTAGTAGGCCGATACCATCAACAGGCAGAAAGACATCAGCAGAATGGCGGGAATGATGGCCTTTTCGCCCAGCAGCCAAAACATGACGGCGCAGACCAAAAAAGAGAACAGACTGCCCAGGATATTTGCTTTGGCCATATCACCAATGCGGCGCAGTCCTTGCAACACAGCACGCTGTCCGGCCGAGAGTGTGGTCATGAACACAGCCAGCGACAAACAGCAGATGGGAAGCACATGCGCTTCGTCCTGGAAGGCCAGCAGGCTGATTTGACGCGAAAAAGCAATGCAGAGCAAGGCTCCGAGCAAGGCCGTAAACCATAACAGCGGACGAAACACCGAGAGCATCTTGCTAAGACGGGCTGGATCCTTGGAGGCCTGGGCCGCCGACAAATCACGCACAGAGCTGAAGCTCAAGCCCAAATCGGAAAACGAACGCAGCATGTCCACTACCGACTGGTACAAGCTCATCAGCCCAAGGCCGTTGGGCCCAAGCAGCACAGCCACCACTTTGGTGCGCAACACGCCTATCAGTATATTGAAAAGCTGCGAGCCCCCGAATATACCCGTCGACTTGACGATGCTAGCATAGCTGTCTTCCTGCTTGTCCATAACGTTTAAGGAAAAATGTCACTCACCAAGGCCCGTACCGCCCACGCAAACCTGATAGGCGGCCTCACGCCGGAGATAACGCTGGGCCACGGAACGTATTTGCTCGGCATCGACAGCCTTCATGGCCTGCATCTGTTTTTCCATGGCAACGAGCGGCATACCCACAACGGCGCAGGAAATGTAGATATCCGACAAGGTGAAGGGGCCATCCATCATACGGGCATATTCGCCCGAAAGATACTGGTGCAGCAATTGCAGTTCGGCCTCAGTCACCCGCTCGTTCTGCAGACGGTCGATTTCTTCGTAAACAGCTTCTATGAGCGGCTTGACAAAACGCAGGTCGGTCTGGGTCTCGATGTCGATATAGGAATGGTCGCGGTAAACCGTATGCGATGAATAGATACCGTAGGTATAGGCCTTCTGCTCGCGAATACTGGTCATCAGCCGGCTACCGTAGTAACCGCCCAAAAGGGCATTCAGCACCTTGAGCGGCACGAAATCGGGGTGCTGACGGCTGACAAGCGGAAAGGAGAAACGTACGGCAGCCTGCAGGGCATCGGCCTTGGGCAGGAAAAGCTGCGTTGGCGCTGCGGGACAGGCGGGCGGAAAATCGACGGGAGCATCGGCCTGCGGGCCTCGGGAGAGCGACGCACCGAAACAGTCTTCGCAAATGGCCAGTTCCTCATCGCCCACATCGCCTACCAATAGCATTTCCGTACGCGAGGGCTGATAATGCTGCCGGTGGAAATCCAAGAGCAGTTCACGGTCGAAATGTTCAAAGTCGGCCTCCTGCAACTGACGTCCGTAAGGATGTTGTTCTCCGAAGAGCAAGCCGTTCATGGCCATGGTGGCGCGAACCTGTACCTTCTCACGGTCAAGTAGAAAGCGCTGGTAGCGTTGTTCGAGTACCACCTTGACATCCTCGGCAGGATAGGCGGGAGCCACATATAAGTCGCGGAGCAGACTTAGCGTCTGACGAAAAGCCTTCTTAGGTGTCAAAAGGTTGATGTAGGCATATTCCATGCCGGTGGAAAAGTGAAGGAAAGCCCCGCAGGCATCAAAATATTCCGCCACTTGGGCAGATGTCTTGTCCCGGCATCCTTCCTTGAGCAAGCGGTTGGCAAAATCAGCCACCAAAGGCCGCGACTGAAACACCGTACCGGCATGCACCATCAAATCGAGGCGCAAAAGCTGCGGACACCGCGTGTTGCGATAATGCAAGGGAATGCCGCTGCCCAAACGCAGGCAGTGAAGTTCCGGCAGTTTGATGTCGAGCATCTCCCCTATTGGCGGCGGGCAAGTTCTGTCAAGCATAGGGCAAGATCTTCGGGAGTGTCCACGGCCACATTTTCAACCAGCGTCTGCGCCGTACGGATACGATAGCCATTTTCCAGCCAACGCAACTGTTCCAAGGATTCGCATTGTTCCAAAGGAGTCTGTTGCAGACGGGCCAAATCGGCAAGCACATCCTTGCGGTAGGCGTATATGCCGATATGCTTGAAGAAAGTGTGACGTTTCAGATAATCGGCCGGCTCCACATGACGCAAGTAAGGTATCACCGAGCGCGAGAAGTACAAGGCATTACCCTCGGCATCGAGCACCACCTTGGGCGAATTGGGATTGGCCAGCGTCTCGTAGCTGTCGTCGGGGCGGAAAGGCTTCACCAGCGTGGCAATCTGCGTGGACTCGCTGTCGAAACAGCCCATCAGCGCTTGAATCTGTGAAGTCTCGATAAAGGGTTCATCTCCTTGAATATTAATCACCACGTCAAAATCTTGGTCGGGCAAAAGGGTCATGGCCTCGGCGCAACGGTCGGTACCGCTGCGATGGTTGACAGAAGTCATGTACACACGTCCGCCGAAATCTTGCACCACCTTGAAAATACGCTCGTCATCGGTAGCCACGCAGACAGTATCCAGGATTTTGGACACCTGTTCGTAAACTCGCTGTATCATAGGTTTGCCCCCGATATCGGCCAAAGGCTTGCCGGGAAAACGGCTGGAAGCATAACGGGCGGGAATGATTCCGACAAATTTCATCTTTTGCTATCTGTTAGGGTTTTGATATACTGAATCTTGCTGCAAGACTTTGCCTTCGTCGCAAAGGTAACGCAAAACTTCCAAAGTTTTCTCCTTGTCGGTAGACAATTGCAGCATCAGGGCATACAAATCCTTGGGACCGTCCTGCAAAGCTTCGGCGATGGCCTGGGAGATATTGTCCAGTTCCCATTGTCGCAGCCCCAGAGAAGTTTTACGCAGGCACACGTCGCACTGGCCACAAGCCTTGGTTTTCTCTTGGCCGAAATAGTGCATCAGACGACGGCTGCGACAGATATTGTCGTCCATGGCGTATTGTATCATAGCCGTGATGCGCTCGTCGAAGCGTTGCAGCCGGGTTTCGTAGACATCTTCCCCCAGATTCAAGTCCTTGCCCTCCACGCGAGCTTGCAGAAATGTGATGCAAGGCTGCTGGCGACGCGGGATATAATGCAACACGCCCATAGCTGTGAGCCGGTTAAAGTAGGCATAGACCGTCTTCTTGTCCAGACCCGTGCGCTTGCAGAGCAGCTCTTCCTGTATAGGCACATAATCGGCGAAAAGCCCCGAGTAGGAACGCAACAGCACCTGCAAAAAGTCGTCCAAAGCGGCCTCCAGATTGATGTTGTACAAATCGTCGCGGTCCATGGTCATCATCAGGTGGGCATAGTCGTCCGGGTCGTCGGTATATTCCAGATAACCAGCTTGTTTCAGAATAGTCAGCGCACTATAGACCTGATTGATATTCAAGTGGTACTGCGATGCGAAGTCGGCCATATCCAATATAAAACGAGCTCCTTCTCCTTCCCCGGGAGCTAATTCGTAATAATAGCAGAGCTTATTGTAGATAGTTCTGATATATGGTTTTTGAGGGAAGGTATCGCTCACGCGCCGTTTGAGGGTGGTGGCATCTGAAGGATGAAAAAGCAGCACAGCGTAGGCCTTCTTGCCATCGCGCCCGGCACGGCCGGCTTCTTGGAAATAGGCTTCGGGCGAATCGGGCAGGTCGTAATGCAAGACCAGACGCACATCGGGCTTGTCGATACCCATACCGAAGGCATTGGTGGAAACGATGACGCGCGTACGGTCTTCTTTCCAGTCGGCCTGCTTGCGGTTCTTCAACTCTTCGCTCAGTCCGGCATGGTAATAGTCGGCCGAGATGCCGTTCTCCTGCAGGAATTGGGCGATTTCCCGAGTGCGCTTGCGCATGCGCACATAAACCACAGCCGTTCCCGGCACATTGCGCAGCCAGCCCAGCATCTGAGCCTGCTTATCCTCGCAACGCCGCACGATATAGGCCAAATTTGGACGCTCGAAGCCCACACGGAATACATTTTCCTGGGGAAAGCGCAGCCGGGCCTGGATATCGCTCACCACTTCGGGCGTAGCAGTTGCCGTCAAGGCAAGCACCGGCACCTTGGGCAAGAGCGGGCGGATATCGGCTATGTGCAGGTAGGACGGACGGAAATCGTAGCCCCATTGCGAGATACAATGGGCCTCGTCCACCACCAGCAGACTCACCTTGAACGACATCAACCTTTCTTGAAAAGCCCTGGTACCCAATCGTTCGGGCGAAATATAGAGAAACTTGAAATCGCCGTAAAGGCAGTTGTCATACACCCGCGATATATCATTGTCGCTCAGACCGGAATGCACGCAGGCGGCCCGGATGCCCATGTCGCAGAGACGCTCCACTTGGTCTTTCATCAAGGCCACCAAGGGAGTCACTACAAGGCAAATACCTTCCAGCGCCAGAGCGGGCACTTGAAAAGTCAGCGACTTGCCGCCACCGGTGGGCATCAAGCCCAGCGTATCTTTACCGGCGGCCACCGATTGTATGATATCCAGCTGTAAGGGGCGGAAATCGTCGTAGCCCCAATAACGTTTCAGTATATCGTGGAAAACGCTCATCAGGAATGGATGTCTTTCACCAGCAACTGTATAGAGGTATTTCCGTTGAAGGTATTCTCTTCGATATGATAACAGATGTCAAAAGGATTGAAGGACTTCACGCGGTCGTTGTGTTCCGACATGCCAAAGGCGATGCCGTTCATAATGCTCTCGGAATGACTGTCCACCAGCTCGAGCTTGAGATGTTCCTGATCGCGGCCCACCCGGCGGCTGGTTCCATAGTCGAACACGCGGCGGGTACAGAACACCGGCTTGTTGTTGTCCGGACCGAAAGGATTGAACTGCTTGAGTATGCGGAAAAACTTGGGCGTGATATCCTGAAAACGAATCTCGGCATCCACATCGATGCAGGGTTGCATTTGTTCTTCCTGGATATTCTCTTCCACATACTGTTCGAAACGTTGCGTAAAGACCGGCACCTTGTCTATCTTCATGGAAAGGCCGGCCGCATAAGTATGTCCGCCAAAGTTTTCCAGCAGGTCGCGGCAGGATTCTATGGCCTTGTAGATGTCGAAACCCGGCACCGAGCGAGCCGAACCCGTAGCCACATCGCCCGAGCGGGTCAGCACTACGGCCGGACGGTGGTATTCTTCCGACAGACGCGAAGCCACGATACCGATGACCCCCTTGTGCCAAGCCTCATTGTAGACAACGATACCCTTACGCGAATCGAGGTCTTTGCATTGTTGCAAAATTTTGGTAGCTTCTTCGGTGATGTTCTTGTCGAGGTCCTTGCGGGCCTGATTGTAGTCGTTTATCTTCATGGCCATATCCTTGGCCAGCTTGATGTCGTTGGTCACCAGCAGGTCTACCGCTTCGGCTGCCGAATGGATACGTCCTGAAGCGTTCAGGCGCGGCCCTATCTTGAAGACGATGTCGCTGATGGTTATTTCCTTGTCGTCCAAGTCGCAGACGTGGATAATGGCTTTCAGGCCGACACCGGGATTGGCGTTGAGCTGACGCAGACCGTGGTAGGCCAGAATGCGGTTTTCGCCCGTAATGGGAACGATATCGGAAGCGATGCTCACGGCCACCAGGTCGAGCAAGGGAATCAGGTGGGAAAAAGGAATCTGGTTGTCTTGAGCGAAAGCCTGCATCAACTTAAAGCCCACCCCACAGCCGGAAAGGTCGTTGTAAGGATAGGTATTGTCGGGACGCTTGGCATCCAGCACAGCCACGGCATCAGGAAGCTGGTCGTCGGGCTTGTGGTGGTCGCAGATGATGAAATCGACACCCATTTGCTTGGCATAGGCAATCTTTTCCACCGCCTTGATGCCGCAGTCGAGCACGATAACCAGCGAAAAATGGTTGTTGGCAGCGAAATCGATGCCTTGATAAGAAACGCCATAGCCCTCCACATAACGGTCGGGCAGATAATAGTCCAGATTGGTGGTGTACTGGCGCAAGAAACGATACACCAAGGCTACCGCAGTAGCTCCATCAACGTCGTAATCTCCGTAAATCAGAATTTTCTCTTTGTTGGCTATAGCCTGGTTCAGACGGGCCACCGCTTTGTCCATATCCTTCATCAGGAAGGGATCGTTCAAATCGGATAACTGCGGACGGAAGAAGCGCTTTGCCTCATCGAAGGTATGAACGCCCCTTTGCACCAATAGCTGTGCCAATATCGGGCTGATGCCCAATTCTTCTGCCAATTTCTTTTTACACTCTTCTTCTTGCGGATTTAACGTTAATAAATTCCATTTGTAAGTCATCAATATGTTGTTTTGTTTCTTTCTCAACTCGAAGATTCGCAAAAGTAATGAAATATTGTCAGAGATGTATTACCTTTGACAAGTTATTTTCATATGTATCATGGAATCATTGTCAGAAGAAATAAAGCGCGCCCGCGATGTTGTCTTTGCAGGGGGCGTCATACTCTACCCCACCGACACCATTTGGGGCATCGGTTGCGACGCCACCAACCCCGAAGCCGTGGCCAAGGTCTACCACATCAAACAGCGGGCCGAAAGCAAGGCCATGCTCTGTCTGGTAGACAGCGTACAGCGCTTGCAGAACTATGTGCAGGACTTTCCCGATATCGCCTGGGACCTCATCGACTGTAGCGACAAACCGCTTACCATCATTTACGACCGGGGGCGCAATCTGGCTGCCAACCTGCTGGCCGAGGACGGCAGCATCGGTATGAGAGTAACGCGTGAGGCCTTTACGCACGGCCTCTGCGAGGCCGTGCGCCGGCCCATCGTCTCTACCTCGGCCAATATCGCAGGGCAAGCTTCGCCCAAGTGTTTTGCCGACATCGACCAAGCCATCCGCGACAGCGTAGACTACATCGTCGATTACCGCCAGGACGACAACACGCCCGCCAAAGCCTCGTCCATCATCAAGCTGGGCAACCATGGCGAAGTGAAGATTATCCGACCCTAAGAAGCTGTTTCGACAACCATCACCTTATGAGCGACCGCCAACGCATCAGCCTTTACCAGTTGTCCGATTTCGTATTCAGCTTGCTGGCCTGGAACTGCTTCTGCGGTTTCCGTTACAACCTGCTGGGTGCCGAAACCGGCTTTGGCAGTCTGCACGCCTTCTTGTTTCACAGCAAGAATCTGGCCTTTGATGTAGCCATTCCCACCTTCTGGGTACTGCTGTCGGCCTTGAGCGGTTACTACCGCCAGCCTAGGCGCAAAAAGATAGGCGAAGACCTGTTGAATGGATTCATACTATCCTCCGTCGCAACGCTTGTCATCTTTTTCGGAGTCATTATCAACGACTTGCCACAAAACTACAAACAGTACTATGTGCTCTTTCTGGCTTTGTTCACCCAGCTCTTGCTGTTCACCGCACTACCCCGTTGCATCCTGACAGCCATCAAGAACCGGCAGCACAAACTGCGCAAGACGGGCATTGTTACGCTGGTCATCGGCTGCGGCAGCAAGGCGCGCGAACTGCTCGACTGCTACAACCGTCATCGGCTGAACGGCTACGATTTGATAGAAGGTTGTGTCCGCTTGGAGGAGGAGGAAAGCCCTCAAGTCAGCCAGGAAGTTATACTCGGAAACCTACAGCAATTGGACCGCTTGATCGGCGAACGGGGCGTGGAGCATCTGGTCATCGCCGCCGACCATTTGGACGGACCTAGCCTACAGCAACTGTTGGACCGCCTTTACGGCTACGGCTTGGACATACATCTGTACAAAGGCATCAGTGCCGGTCTGGGTATGGAAATGTCTATGGATGGGGTAAGCGGCCTGCCCCTGCAACGGCTCACGCCCAAGGGAATGTTCGCTTTCGAAGAAAATGTCAAACGTGTGTGCGACCTGCTCATTGCCTCCTTGGGGCTGGTGGTGCTGAGTCCTCTGCTGCTGTTTTTGTCCCTGCGCGTCAAGTGCGACTCACCCGGTCCTGTTTTTTTCACCCAAGAGCGTCTGGGCAAGGGACGCAAACCATTTCGCATCATCAAGTTCCGCACCATGTACACCGATGCAGAAGCCCAAGGGCCGCAGCTTTCCTCGGTGAACGACCGCCGCATTACGCCTTACGGGGCCATCATGCGCCGTTACCGTCTGGACGAACTTCCCCAATTGCTGAATGTCATCAAGGGTGAGATGTCGCTGGTGGGCCCACGACCGGAACGGCCCTATTTCGCGGCCAAGATACTGGAGCGCGCTCCGTATTATTCGCTCGTGTACCGCGTCAAGCCGGGTATTACCTCGCTGGGAATGGCCAAGTTCGGTTATGCCGACAACGTAGACAAGATGATAGAGCGCCTCGACTACGATATTATCTACCTCAAGCAGGCTTCCCTGCTGATGGACTTGAAGATACTGGTTTTCACCATCAAACCGCTGGTACGTGGCAGTGGTGTCTAATATCTTTTTAATCAGCCATACCTTTTATCGGATATGATAGTTTGCATCGCAGAAAAACCATCGGTTGCCAGAGACATTGCCGCCGTACTGGGTGCCACCGCGCGCCACGACGGCTATTTGGAGGGCAAGGGTTATCAGGTGACCTGGACCTTCGGACATCTGTGCCGTCTGCTGGAACCGCACGAATATAACCCGCAATGGAAAAGCTGGGCCTTGAGCCGTCTGCCCATGATGCCCGACAAATACCAGACTCGCGTGGCCGACGATGCGGGTGTACAGAAACAGTTCAACATCATCAAAGGGCTGGTGCAACAGGCCGACAGCGTCATCAACTGCGGCGATGCCGGTCAGGAGGGCGAGCTTATCCAACGATGGGTGCTGCAACAGGCCGGTTGCAAATGTCCTGTGCAGCGTCTGTGGATTTCCTCCCTGACACCCGAAGCCATCAAGGAAGGCTTTGCGCATCTCAAGCCCGCCTGCGAGTACCAGTTGCTCTACGAAGCCGGTATGATGCGCGCCATTGGCGACTGGATACTGGGCATGAATGCCACCCGGGCCTATACGCTGCGCTATGGAAAAGACCGGCAGGTGCTGTCTATCGGCCGCGTCCAGACGCCCACCCTGGCGCTTATCGTCAAGCGTCATTTGGAAATCAGCCATTTCCAGCCACGACAATACTGGGAACTCAAGACGCTGTATCGGCAATGCCAATTTTCGGCCGCCAAAGGCGAATTCAACAGTCTGGAAGAAGCGCAGGCAGCGCTCGAGAGCATCAGCAGCGAAGAATTTCACATCACGAAAGTGGAGAAAAAACAAGGCACGGAATATGCCCCACACCTCTTCGACCTTACTTCCTTGCAGGTGGAATGCAACAAACTCTACGCCTTCTCGGCCGACGATACGCTGAAAATCATCCAGAGCCTTTACGAAAAGAAACTCTGCACCTACCCGCGTGTGGACACCTATTATCTGAGCGAAGATATTTACCCCAAAGTGCCCGGCATTCTGCAAGGCATCGCCCCAGCCTACGACAGTCTGGTGCAACCCTTGCTGGGGAAGGCCAAACTGCCCAAAAGCAAGAAATTCTTCGACAACAAAAAGGTGACCGACCACCATGCCATCATTCCCACGGGTACACGGCCCGATGGCATGGACCAACGCGAGGCCAAGGTTTACGACCTCATCGCCCGTCGCTTTATCGCCGCTTTCTATCCCGACTGTAAGATCGCCACCACCAGTGTGCTTGGCCAAGCGGGCGAAGTGCCCTTCAAAACCTCGGGCAAAGTCATTTTGAGCGAAGGTTGGCGCGTTGTCATGAAAAAGGATATCGGTGAAGACACGGCCGAAAAAACCGAGAGCAACACCGAAGAGAAGACCCTTCCCGATTTCCAGGAGGGCGAACACGGACCGCACGAACCTTCTCTGGCCGAGAAATGGACCTCACCGCCCAAGCCTTATACCGAAGCCACCTTGCTGCGCGCCATGGAAACGGCCGGCAAGCAAGTGGAAGATGAAGAACTGCGCGATGCCATGAAGGAGAACGGCATAGGCCGGCCCAGTACGCGTGCGTCCATTATCGAGACCCTGCTCAAGCGCAACTATATCCGCAAAGAACGCAAGAACCTTATTCCCACCGACACAGGCATCTCGCTCATCAACACCATACAGCAGGATTTGCTCAAATCGGCCGAATTGACGGGACGCTGGGAGAAGAAGCTGCGCGACATCGAGAAGGGCCAGTACCGCAGTCAGGATTTCATGCAAGATCTCAAGACGATGGTGAGCGAAGTGGTGTTTGCCGTCAAGAGCGACAAGACCGGCGAACTCTGCCCTCTTTGCCGCCAAGGCAGGCTTATCCGCGGCAAACAATCGTACGGATGCAGCCGCTGGAAAGAAGGTTGCTCTTATCGGGCACCATTTTAGAAGCCATTTTGAAATGGCACCCAATGTTCCTAATTTTGCCCCGCGAAACTACTAGAGAAGAACTATATGAAAAGAATCATAACAGGCCTGATATTGGCCTTTATCAGCTTGAGTCTTTATGCCCAACTGGAAAATCCTTGCAGCTGGACTTACCGCCTATTGGAGAAACCCGATGGTGCAGTTATTGAATTCAAGGCCTCGATAGACGATGGTTGGCACATGTACGACATGAACCTGCCCGAGGGCGGACCGGTGTCTACCAGCTTTCATTTCGAAGAACTACAGGGTTGTTCTTTGGCCGGCGAGGCCCGCAGTACCCAAAAGGCCATCAACTATTACGATGCCGTTTTCGATATGAAACTGCGCTGCTTCGAAAGAGAGGTGGTTTTCCATCAGCCTATCACCATCGAGAATAGCGAGAACCTGCATATTGCAGGCTACGTGCAGTACATGCTCTGCAACGATGCGTCCTGCCTGCCGCCCAACAGTTTCGAATTCAGCATCGGCGCGCAATCCGGCCCCAATGGCAACCTCCAGCAGAACGACGGGCGGCGGGCAGCCTCCCTTGACGACATCACCGCGCATCCCGAACTTTGGGAGAGCGTCATCGGCGAAGTGCAGGCTTTTGGCGGCAAGGACAACATCAGTTCCAGCAACACGGCCGGCTGGCTTATTTTCGTCTACGGCTTTATCGGCGGTCTGCTGGCCCTGTTCACACCCTGTGTCTGGCCCATCATTCCCATGACGGTGAGCTTCTTTTTGAAACGCAGTCGCAGCCGTCGCCGCGCCATCAAGGATGCTGTCATCTACGGCGTGTCCATCGTGGTCATTTACCTGGCCCTCGGCCTGGGCATCACCATCATCTTCGGGGCCAGCGCACTCAACAGCTTGGCGACCAACGCCATATTCAACCTGATATTCTTCTTGTTGCTGGTGGCCTTCGCCCTATCGTTCTTCGGCCTGTTCGAGATGGTGCTGCCTTCGTCGTGGTCGAACAAAATGGACACTATGGCCGACAAGACCAGCGGCATTATCAGCATCTTCTTTATGGCTTTCACCTTGGTGCTGGTTTCCTTCTCCTGCACGGGCCCCATTATCGGCACCTTGCTGGTAGAAGCCTCCACGCAAGGCGGTCTGACGGGTCCAGTTTTGGGCATGAGCGGTTTTGCCCTGGCCCTGGCTCTGCCCTTCACACTCTTCGCCATCTTCCCCAACTTCATGCAGTCGATGCCCCGTAGCGGCGGATGGCTGCAAAGCTTCAAGGTAGTGCTCGGGTTCGTGGAACTGGCCTTGTCGCTCAAATTCCTGTCGGTGGCCGATATGGCCTATTCTTGGGGCATCTTGCCTCGCGAAGTTTTCATCATCATCTGGATTATTCTGGCCATCGGCCTAGGGCTGTATCTGCTTAACGTGCTGCGTTTCCCGCACGATGAAAAACTGGAAAAACTATCCTGGATTCGCATCGCGGGTGCTGTTGCTTCCTTCCTGTTTGCCATTTACATGATACCCGGCGTGCTGGGCGCTCCCGCCAAGGCCATTTCCGCCTTCACTCCGCCCATGTCAACCCAACGCATTCATGTCTTCTCGTCGAACGTAGAGCCCGATTTCTACAGCTACGAAGAAGGTATGCTCGCTGCACAGGAACAAGGCAAAAAGGTGTTGCTCGACTTTTCGGGTTACGGCTGCGTCAACTGTCGCCGCATGGAGAACGCCGTCTGGTGCGATGCCGATGTCAAAGCCAAGCTGGAAAAGGATTTTGTGCTGATTTCGCTGATGGTTGACGACAAGACCGACCTGCCCGCGAACATCCTTATCGAAGAGCACGGACAGATGCGCAAGCTGCGCAGTTTGGGCGACAAGTGGAGTTATCTGCAGCGTTACAAATTCGGTGCCAACGCCCAGCCCTACTACCTGATGCTGACTCCCGACGGACATCCGCTGACGCATCCTTACGCCTTCAACGACAATCCCAAGGATTTCCTCGACTACCTCAACAGCGTCAACTAAGGTTTTATGGAGCAAGAGCAAGGCTTTAGCGTACAATTTGTGGGTGATGTCAAGGCCGGCTTCCCCAGTCCGGCCGAAAATATCCGCGAAGAACTCGACCTGGTGAATCTGCTGGTCCGCCATCCGGCCTCCACCTTCTTTTTCAGGGTGAGCGGCGTGTCGATGGTCGATGCAGGGTTGGACGAAGGCGATATCATCATCGTAGACCGTGCCCTAGAGCCTTATAACCATTGCAAGGCCGTCTGCTTTATCGATGGCGAATTCACCGTCAAGACGGTAGAAATCCGCGAAAAAGGTGTACTGCTGTTGCCGGCCAACCGGCTCAACGAGCGTTACAAGGCCATCGAAGTGGGACCCGATAACGACTTCAGCGTTTGGGGCGTTGTAACTTATGTCATCAAAAAAATGTAGTCTTCTTGCTGTACCGCTATGTATGCTCTGGCCGACTGCAACAATTTCTTCGCTTCCTGCGAACGCGTGTTCCGTCCCGATTTGCGTGAACGGCCCGTGGTGGTGCTGTCGAACAACGACGGTTGCGTCATAGCCCGTAGCAACGAAGCCAAAGCTTTGGGCATCGCCATGGGTGAAGCCTACTTCAAGATCAAGCCGCTGGTGGCCAAACACCGGATAGCCGTCTTCTCCTGCAATTTTGCGCTCTACGGCGACATGTCACAAAGGGTGCGCCGCGTACTCGAAGGCTACGCGCCATCGCTCGAAGCCTACTCTATCGATGAATCCTTTCTGGACCTGCGAGGTATGGACCAGCTCGATTTCGATGCCTACGCCAAGGAAATTTCCCGCGCCTGCCAACGGCTGACGGCCATACCGGTTTCGGTGGGCATCGCGCCGAGCAAGACGCTAGCCAAAATCGCGTCCAAGCTCTGCAAACGTTATCCCAAGCTGCAAGGCGGCTGCTACATGCATCGTCCTGAAGACATCGAGAAAGTGCTGCGCAATTTTCCTTTGGGCGATGTTTGGGGTATCGGGCGCAAAACCTTGGCCAAAATGCAGGCGCAAGGTTTGCACTCGGCCTACGATTTTCGCGAGAAATCCGAAGTTTGGATACGCAATATGCTGGGCATCAACGGAGTGAAGACTTGGCGCGAGTTGCATGGCGAGCCCTGCATCGACTTCGAAGACAGTTTCGAGGCCAAGCAAAGCATCTGTGTGTCTCGTAGTTTTTCCTCCGAAATCTATACACTGGAGGAACTCTGCGAACAATTGTCCAACTTTGCCTCGCAGCTGGCCGGGCAACTGCGCAAGCAACACTCGCTCTGCAGCACGCTGGTGGTGTTCGCCTGCACCAACCGTTTTCGAGAAGACCAGCCACAGTCTTACGCCAGCGAGATGTTAGCCTTCAGTACGGCCAGCGCCGAAACAAGAACCATAGTCGGTCAGACGATGACAGCTGCGGCCAGGCTGTTCCGTGCAGGTTACGGTTACAAGAAAGCGGGCGTTGTCGCTACCCGGCTGTCGTCCGATGCGGCCTGGATGCCTTCGCTCTTCGATGACAGCGCCACATACCGGCGCGAACAGCAAATGGACCAAGTGCTCGACCGGCTCAACCGCAAGTTCGGACAAGGTACCGTCCGCCTGGCCATTCAAGGTAACGGCCAGATAAAATCGAGCCACGAACTGCAGTCGCCCCACTACAGCACTTCATGGCAAGACCTGCCCAAAGTAAGTGTAAAATAAGGTCAAAAAATCGGCGCAATCTCTTGCAAAAGGCAAACGGAAGCACTACCTTTGCGTCCGCAAACCACACTGGTTCCTTGACCGAGTGGCTAGGTAACGGTCTGCAAAACCGCTTACGGCGGTTCGAGTCCGCCAGGAACCTCGATGGAGGGTGACTAAAAAGTCGCAAGACAGATAGTCACTCTCCTTTTTTTTGCAATCCAACAAGCGTAATACCAACAATAAAGCCGGAACTATGCGGCCCCGGCTTTATTGTTTCAACATCCCAAGCTTACAGCACATCGATGGTGTAAGTCATACCCAAGGAGACACGCTGCATATCACTGTCGTCCATGTGGTAATATTTGCCCAGGTTGGTAGCTTGCGTCACCTTATAGACATACCAAGCATAGAACTTCAGCTCCGGCTTGGCAGCGATCGGCATAAATTCCAAACCGCCTTGAACATGCCACTGGTTCAAGTAGCGGCCTTGCTGGTAGTTGGGAACAACGGCATCGGCTTCCTTGAAAATATCGGTGGTTTCGTAGGCTCCCTTCAATACGGCGTTCCACTGGGGATGGAAAGCATATTCCACATTGGCGATAAAGCTCAGATACTGCACATTCTGCATCACGTGCGACTGCAAAGCTGAAAGGCGGCCCAGATGGTCGACATCTTCGCGCGAATACATCACGTCGAGCGTAGCAAAAAGCGGGCCGTTCTGGTAGATATTGGCAGCGGTCAAGTAGTAGGCATATTTGCCTTGGGCCACCGGCAACATCGAGGCGGCATAGCGGAAATGGCAAGTCTTGTCGACAAAATAGCCGTTCCAGTTTACCAAAGCCATCAGCGGTGTTTGGGCTTCTTTCAGACCAGCCTCTTTCAAGGAAGAAGTATACCACTCGGCTTCGGTCTTGCCATGGCCGTTCAGCAGCTGGAAAATCATCTCGTGGTTGTCGTTAAGCTGCCAAGCGGCACTCACACCCGTCTGCCAACAGGCAATCGCTCCGACGAATTCACTGAACTCTTTGATACGCAGAATGTTGACATTATGTTCCCAACCGCCGAAAGAGAGAAATTGTTTACCAAGGGTAAGCGCCAGTTTGTCGCTGGGGCGATAGGTAACATTGGCCAATTCAATTTGGTTGGCCAGACGCTCTACACTATTGACAGAAGGATCCTTCCACAGAGCCTGACGGAAAGAATAGGAGATATTTTCGGTAAGGCCGCCATGAACGGCAAAACGCAACACATTGTTCTTGAAGTGGGTCCCTTGGTATTCCGAACCCGAAAAATCGCTGTTCAAGCTATTGGCAAGGTCGATGTGGAGATCCACCTTCTCGTTGTTTTCGGCTTGCAAAGGCATAGCGCCAAGCACCAGAGCTCCCAGCCCCAAAAACATAGCCGACAGATGTTTGCTGATTTTGCTCATAACACCTTATTCTTCGGTTTCGTCTTCCTTCATATTGGTGTAGACGGTAGACACATCGTCGTCTTCCTCCAGACGTTCCACCAACTTGTTGATGGTTTCGCGCTGTTCGTCCGTTACATCCTTGTAGTCGTTGGCAAAACGTTCGAACTCGGCAGAGATAAGCTCGTAGCCTTTTTCTTCGAGATAATGCTGTATCTTGGCGAAAGCCTCGGGAGCACCCATAATGACGATTTCCTCTTCGTCCTGGTCGAAATCATCGGCACCAAGGTCAATCAAGTCCAGTTCCAGCTCGTCCATGTCGAGACCTTCCTGAGGCTTGATTTTGAACACCGATTTGCGCTCGAAAATAAAGGACAGACTGCCCGAAGTACCCAGCGTACCGCCATAACGGGTAAAGGCGCTGCGCACTGTGGCCACCGTACGGGTTGGATTATCGGTCTGAGTTTCCACCAAAACGGCGATACCGAAAGGACCATAGCCTTCGTAAACCATCTCCTTGTAACCGCTAAAGTCTTTGGAAACAGCCTTCTTGATGGCACGTTCCACATTTTCCTTAGGCATGTTGGCAGCCTTGGCATTCTGCATAAGGATACGCAAACGGGCATTTGCGCTGGGATCAGGACCGCCTTCTTTGACGCAGCTGGAGATTTCCTTGCCGATTTTGGTGAATGTACGGGACATATTGCCCCAACGTTTCAATTTTCTTGCTTTACGATATTCAAATGCTCTTCCCATAATAAATTATCTGAGGCTTGCGCCCATTTGTTGTTTTAAACTGTTGATAATCTTGTTCATAACCACATCAATACGCTTGTCGGTGAGGGTCTGCGTCTCGTCTTGCAGAATCAGGTAGACTGCGTAGGATTTTTTGCCTTCGGGCAGGTTCTTGCCTTCGTATACATCGAAAAGGCCCACCGACTTGATAAGCTTGCGGTCGCAGCCTATGATGATTTTTTCCACTTGGCTGAAGCACTGGTCCTTGTCGAGCAGCAAGGCGAGGTCGCGGCGCACTTCGGGATACTTGGGAAGTTCGCTGTAGCTCACCTTATGATTCTTGATGGCCTTCATCAGTACCGGCCACTGCATATCGGCAAAGAAGACCTCCGTATCGATGCCGAACTGTTTGAGGATATCGGGATGCACACTGGCGATAAGGGCCAGCGGCTTGCCGGCAGCCGTGGTGAAAGTGAGGCTGTGACGGTAGATATCGGTAGCGTCGGCTTCCTGCACCTGCCAATCCTTGATGCCCAAACGGCTGAAGATATTCAGCACATGAGCTTTCAAGTCGTAGATGCTGGTCTTTTCCTCACCTGCGTTCCAAGCGACAGGACGACGGTTGCCGCACATCCAAAGCGCCAGATGAGTTTCCTCACTGTATGGAGCAAGATGATCTTCCCCACCCCGTTTGTCGGCATCGTAATGATAGCAGGCACCCATTTCGTAGAACTTCAGGTCCATCTGACGACGGTTGCGGTTGCGGGCGATATTCTCCAAACCGCCAAAGAGCAAAGTCTGGCGCAGCACACCAAGGTCGTTACTCAGCGCATTGATAACTTTCACAGCCTTCGAGAGCGGATAGGTCTGCATGTTCTCGTAATAGGAAACGGCCGTCAGCGAATTGTTCAGCACTTCGCGGAAACCCGCGGCAGTCAGTTGCTCGGAGATGAGATTCTTCAAACGGTCGCTGTCGGGGAAAGTGGTATAGGCCAAAGTACTCTTGATTTGCTGGCCAATTTCGATATTGTTATAGCCGTAAATACGCAGGATATCTTCGATAACGTCGCAGGGACGCTGTACATCCACGCGGTAAGCGGGAACTGTCAGGTCGAGCGCACCGTTCTCTTCTCGGTCGATGGTCATTTCGAGCGCCGTTAGGATGGTCTTCACCGTTGCAGGTTCGATATGTTTGCCGATGAGCGCATCGATTTCAGCGTAGCTAAGATGTACCTTGAAGTCGTCAATGGGCTGAGGATAACGGTCGATGATTTCACTCGAAATCTCAGCATCGGCCAGTTCCTTAAGCAGCAAGGCGGTGCGTTTGAGCACGTAAAGGGTGTTGTGCGGGTCGATACCGCGCTCGTAACGGAACGACGAATCGGTGTTCAAGCCATGACGGCGGGCGGTTTTGCGTACCCAAACCGGGTTGAAGTAGGCACATTCGATAAACACCGAAGTAGTGCTTTCCGTCACGCCGGAGTCCAAACCGCCGAAAACACCGGCCATACACATGGGCTCTTCGGCATTGCATATCATCAGGTCGTTCTCGTGCAGTTCACGCTCAACGCCGTCCAAAGTGACGAACTTGCGTCCCGGGGCGGTGCGTACCACAATCTTCTGGCCCTTGATCTTATCGGCATCGAAAGCGTGCAGCGGATGACCCGTTTCGTGCAGTATGTAGTTGGTGATGTCCACCACATTGTTGATGGGGTGCAGGCCGATCAGACGCAGACGGTCCTGCATCCACTTGGGCGATTCCTTCACCTTGACACCTGTCAGGCAAATGCCGGCATAGCGCGGGCAAGCCTCGGCATTCTGCACTTCCACATCGATAGACAGCTTATGGTTATCTACCTTGAAAGCATCTACCGAAGGCAGGCGCAGACTGACGTTCTGACCGCGGCTCTTGAGGTAGGCGTACAAGTCGCGGGCCACACCGTAATGCGAGGTGGCATCGGCACGGTTAGGCGTAATATCCACTTCGAGTACTGCCTGCGACTCCAAATGATAGTAGGTTTTAGCGGGCAGGCCGACGGGCGTATCCTCGGGCAAAACAATGATGCCGTCGTGAGCGGTGCCTATGCCAATTTCGTCTTCGGCACAAAGCATGCCATAAGACTCCTGACCGCGTATCTTCGAACGTTTGATGGTGAACGACTCCTCGCCGTTATAAAGTTTGGTACCGATGGTGGCAACGATAACCTTCTGTCCGGCAGCCACATTGGGGGCACCGCAGACAATCTTGAGCGGCTCGCCTTGACCGACATCCACCGTTGTCAGATGCAGGTGGTCTGAATCGGGATGAGCTTCACACGTGAGCACCTGGCCCACTACCAGACCCTCCAGACCGCCCTTGACGCTTTCAACCATTTCTACGGGACCGTTCTCAAGACCGATAGAGGTCAAGGCATCGGCCGTCTGCTGCGGATTGAGGTCAAAATCAAGAAAATCCTTCAACCAGGAATAGGAAATATTCATATTGTCGTTTTTGTTTTAGCTTAACACTCGATACTGAGACTCATCAAGACCTCGCGTATCTTCTCGTAAGTGGTAATACGCGTGGGCACCAGCGGCAAGCGCAGCTTGTTTTCGATATAGCCCATAGCACTGAGGATGCACTTGACACCGGCCGGATTGCCGTCGACAAAAAGCAGGTCGAACATATCCGTAAAACGATGATGGATAAGACGCGCGTTCTCGTAATCGCCGTTCAAAGCCAGGCGCACCATGCGGCTGAACTCCTTGGGAAAAGCATTGCCGATGACGGAGATGACACCCACGGCTCCCATGGTTATCAGCGGATAGGCTATGCCGTCGTCGCCACAGATAACCATAAAATCCTTGGGCTTATGCTTGATGATGTTGTTCATTTGGGTGATGTTGCCCGAAGCTTCCTTCACCGCCACAATATTCTCGAAATCGCGGGCCAGACGCAAAGTGGTCTCTTCGGTAACGTTCACGCCCGTGCGTCCGGGGACATTGTAGAGGATAACGGGCAGCTTGGTGGCCTGCGCAATGGCCTTGTAGTGCTGGTAGATGCCTTCCTGCGAAGGTTTGTTGTAGTAAGGCGTTACCGACAGTATGGCATCGATGCCGTCGAAATTGCCCGTCTGCAAGTCGCGCACCACATTGGCCGTACAGTTGCCGCCGCAGCCCAGCACAATGGGAAGACGTCCGTTCACGCGACGTTTGACGAAATCGAGGATGGCGGTTTTTTCTTCAGGACTCAAGGTTGGGGTTTCGGCCGTCGTACCCAATACCACCAGGTAGTCGGCCTTGTTCTGAATCTGGTAATCGACCAGACGGCCCAGCGCATCGAAATCGATGCTGTCGTCTTGCTTGAAAGGCGTGACCAAGGCCACACCCATACCAGTCAGTTTATTTTGTATAGAAGACTCCATGTTAATTTAGAAGGTGTTTTTACGAAGTCGCAAAGGTAAGCAATTTGCTTATTTAAGCCGCAGGTTTTTCAAATAAAATAGCAAGGACTCCGCATTTTCCCTCAGTCCGCACGACTCGGACAAAGGTGCCAGCACGAAATCGTACTCTTTGGCCCGGACCGTGTTGAACGACACGCGGAAGGGCGCAGGACTGAGCAGCGAGAAGTACTCCATAACGAGGTTTTTACGGAGGGAAAGGAACAGGAGCATATCGGCCGGATAGCCCTGATAGTCGTCCACAATGTATTGCTTGGGCTGATAGAAGAAATTCAGATGTTTGCGCGTGAGCAGACATTGACTGGGAAGATATTCCCATTCGGGCATAGACACCTCGGCATAGCTCCAGGCGCGCACCTTCTTGCCCATCGACTCAAGTTCATGTTTGAAAGCGATGGCCTGGTCGTAATTTTCCGCATCAAACAGCAAGGCTATGCGCTGCACATCCTTCAATTCCATAAAAGCCTTACGGCGGGGCTTGCCGCACAGCGCCTTGATTTTAGACTTGATGACAATCTCTTTTATCTTCATAGCATTCTTAGTCGAACAAGCTGCGGGTAATATATATTTCCCGTTTCGGTGCCGGTTCGGGAGATGATTCGGGAGATGGTTCGGGGGCGGGCTCGCTGTTTAGCTCCGAGGCCCCTTGTGCTATCATCGCCAGAAACTCGTCTTCGGAAATGATGGCAACACCCAGCGCCCGGGCCTTTTCCAATTTGGAAGGACCCATATTGTCACCGGCCAGGATATAGTCGGTCTTGGACGATACCGAGGCCACGTTCTTGGCCCCATGCGCCTCTATCATCGCCTTGTATTCCTCGCGGGAATGATGTTGAAATGTGCCGCTGATGACGATTTTCAGGTCCTGCAAAGCATTACTGCGCTGCTGTTTGTCTTGTGAGAGAACAAACTGCAAACCTTGTCCGCGCAAAAAATCAACGAGTTCCGTATGGAGTGGATTGGCAAAGTAGGCCTTCACACTGGAGGCGATTTTCTCGCCGATTTCGTCTACAGCGGCCAATTCTTCGAAGCTGGCAGCCTGCAGAAGTTCTATATTTGGAAAGGCACGCGCCAAGGTCTTGGCCACCGTTTCACCCACATAACGTATGCCCAGTGCGTAAAGCACACGCTCGTAAGGCACCGTGCGCGAAGCGTCTATCCCCTTGAGGATGTTCTGTGCCGATTTCAGGCCTAGACGCTCCTGAGAGGCGATGTCTTCGATACGCAACAAGTAGATGTCTTTGATGGAACGCAAAAGGCCCTTTTCGTACAGCAGGTCGATGGTCTCGTCGCCCAAGCCGTCGATACCCATGGCCTTGCGCGCCACAAAATGACGCAGGGCCGCTTTGATTTGCGGCGGGCAAGCCTCGCTGTTGGGGCAGTAATGTGCCGCCTCGCCTTCTTCGCGCACCA
This sequence comes from bacterium, assembly GCA_963617485.1. Taxonomy (GTDB): domain Bacteria; phylum Bacteroidota; class Bacteroidia; order Bacteroidales; family UBA1402; genus UBA1757. Next base: position 140,169 of record CAVEPA010000004.1, read on the forward strand.
AGGGCGTACCGCAGGCAGGACAATGCGTAATGAAACGCACCGCTTCCAGACTGCCTGCCGCAGAGCGTGCCTGAGCATCCACACCCACTATTTTAGGAATGATTTCCCCACCCTTCTCCACATAGACATAGTCGCCGATATGCAGGTCGAAGGAACGGATAATGTCGGCATTGTGCAGGCTGGCCCGCTTGACCACCGTACCCGACAAAAGCACCGGTTCGAGATTGGCCACCGGCGTGACGGCACCGGTGCGCCCCACCTGAAAACTCACGCTATCCAGGCGTGTGCGCGCCCGCTCAGCCTGAAATTTGTAGGCAATGGCCCAGCGGGGCGATTTGGCGGTATAGCCCAGTTGCTCCTGTTGTTTGAGCGAATTAACCTTCAACACGATACCATCGGTAGCCACCGGCAAATGACGGCGTTCTTCGTCCCAATACGAGATAAAATCCATCACCTGGTCGAGGTTGTGGCACACGCGCATATGGTCGGACACCACAAAACCCCAGTCCTTGGCCTTCTGCAGATTGTCGTAATGAAAACCGCTGGGCAGCTGGTCGCTGAGCATATAATACAGGCTGGCATCCAGCCGACGCGCAGCCACAATTTTAGGATTCTGCAATTTAAGTGTACCGGAAGCGGCATTGCGCGGATTGGCAAACAAAGGCTCTTCGTTGCGCTCGCGTTCCTGGTTCAGTGCCTCGAACACCTTCCATGGCATCAGAATTTCGCCGCGCATTTCCAGATATGCGGGATAATCATCGCCATGCAACTGCAAGGGAATGCTGCGTATGGTGCGTACATTTTGCGTCACATTGTCGCCCACCCGGCCGTCGCCGCGGGTCAGAGCCTTGACCAGCCGGCCGTTTTCGTAGATAAGCGAGATGGAAGTCCCGTCGTATTTCAGTTCGCAGACGATGTCGAAATCTTCTTCCAGCAGTTTTTCCGTGCGATGGAAAAAATCGGCCACTTCCTCGCGGCTGTAGGTATTGCCCAGCGAGAGCATCGGATAACGGTGGGCTTCCTGCACAAAGCCTTGGCTTAGGTCGCTACCCACCCGTTGCGTAGGGGAATTCTCGTCGAAAAACTGCGGATACTGTTCTTCCAGCTCGCGCAACTGGCGCATCTTGGCATCGTAGTCGAAGTCGCTCATCTTGGGCGACGATAGCACGTAGTAGTCGTAATCGGCCTGCCGGAGTTCCTCTCGCAAGGCCAGTATTTTTTCTTCCATAGCCTTGGTGTCAATCGTAGAAATTCCAAGAAATGCCCGCTTTAATCTGGGCCGGGTTCTGCGGATAATGCAGCACCGTAAAGTAGTTGGGGTCGGCAAACAGTCGGCTGCCATGCGTATACATGACAAAGAAACGCGCTTGCTTGAGATGCATATTGGCGTAGACGTTCATATAGGGATAATTGCCAATCTTCTTCTCGGTCTGCAAGTAATATTGTCCCAAAGCCGGGTTGTAGGCCGGCACGTAATACGAGCTGAAATAGCGGCAGTCAACACCGATATGCGTCAGCATCACCTTGGAAAGGCGGGTACGCAAATACACGTTGCCATAAGCGGCCAAAGCCGGCAGCGGCAGCACCTGCGGACGACTCGACATCTGCCCCACCACATCGAAATCGAAATGGAAGATGCCCGCCGAAAGCTGCTGCTTCCACTGAGCGTAGAGTACCTGTATCTGGCCGTCGTACTGGCTGGCCTGGGCATTGCCGTCAAAATAGACATAATTGCTGATGTTCTCCACCCCGCCCTTGAGCGAACTGCCCCAACCCGGAATGCTCAGCACACCTTGCATACGCACCCGGTAGATATTCTGAAGGTCTTGGTTCCAGGCATAGTGGTTGGAATAAAAATGACGGTAGAAATAGTCGGGTTTTTCGTTACGGACAAAAGCTTCGGCCGCGATATCCACTGTTTGCTTCCACAGACGGAAGGACGAGTTCAAGGAGCCGTTGACATCGAAATTGCCGATATAATCGCCCAAAAGCGAAAGCTTGGCATCGGCGCGAAACTGCAGGATAGAATCTTGCGTGGAACTCAAACGGCCGCCCACCCAAAGCAAGTTCTCGCTGTGTGGATAGCCCAGACTGCCCGTATTGCTGCCATAGCGACGATATTCGTGTTCGGCATAGGCTGTCAAGCCAAATTTCATCCAACGGTGGAAACCTTCGTTCAGCGAGAGCCCCAGCGTATTGCGCAAAGTAATGAGCGACACGGAATCGGCCGTGAGTTTATCGCTGATATTGGCAACTCTATTGTAGTAGGAGGCGTTGGCCGTGTTGGAATCGTAGAATTTGTGTCCGATATTGCCTTCGAGCGTATGAATAAAGCTGCTCACCGGAACGAAAACCTCCAGCGTATCACCCGCCTCATTAATCTCTTCTTTGTAGAAACCGAGATGATATTTATGGTTGAAGAACAGTTCGTTGAAGGTGGTAAGATTGTAGGTATTGGACAGGGCCACCGGGATGTTCAGACTTTCATACTCGCGGTAGCCACCGCTCATCTCCAATGGTTTGGTAATGTAGTCGTCGTTGGTGATGCCGCCGTTTTCCTTGTTTTCGAAACGGTTGATGGAATAGCGTCCGTGGGCCTGATAGCGTTCGCCCAGATAGTTGGCAAAGAAATGGGCCAGCACGTCGCGGGCGGCCAGATTGGTATAAAAACCGCGCGAATTCACCGATTCATAGTCGGCACCGATATTCAGGCGTTTGTTGAAATTGGCCGTGAAGCTGAACTTGAAGTTCTCTTCCTGCGACTGGTCGTTGCCGATGGTGGTAACATAGGTGCCGTTGGTATACGGCCTTGTGGTGTTGATGTAGCACATCTCCTCATTGGATGTCTTCCATTGGTCGTAGGGCTGCATGAAGATGAACTTTTCCTCGGCCTGACGGTCGGCATACACCATCGACAGGAAAGGCGAACCGATATTGGCCAGATAGGAAGCGGCCACCGTAGCATTACGTTCTGGTACGGCCAGGTTCTGAAAATTGAGCGAAAGCGTGTCGAGCGGAGTTTCCCGACGTTCTCCAAGCGTCTTGTCTATCGTCCAGGAGCGCACGCGGAGGGCCACTTCCTTCTTTTTGGACGATGCACTGCCAGACAAACCGGAATCGGAATCGGAAGCGCCCGGCAGGCCGGAACCAGAAAAAGAACCGAGCGATGATCCCAGCGATGCGCGGCTGCCACCGCCCGTCTGGTTGCCGGAACCCAGCAAAGCGTTCTGCGACTGCGCAGAAAACAGCCAACCGGCAAGGCTCAGCAAGACTAAAATGTATTTGGCGCTATGCGACATCGGATTGTGGAAAAATATGCGCAAAAGTAGCACAAAGCCCAAGAAATCCCAAATGATATGCTTACTTTTGCAGTTGTAGTCAAATCAACATTTATATATTAATCGACATTCAATCGACATGAAAATTGAAGACAAAAAATTTGTAGCCTTATCTTACGATCTGTTTGTGGGCGGCAACGAAGGAAAAGAAGAACTGATGGAAAAAGCCACCGAAACCGCACCCCTTACTTTCGTCTACGGTATGGGCATGATGCTGGAAGCTTTCGAAGCCCAGCTCAAAGACCTCTGCAAGGATGACACTTTCGACTTCGTTCTGCCCTGCGATCAGGCCTACGGTCCCTACACCGATGAACATGTGGCCGAGATTCCCAAAAGTGTATTCGAAATAGAAGGCAAATTCGACAGCGAAAACGTAGCGGTAGACCGCATGATTCCCATGATGACCGCCGACGGCCACCGTTTGGACGGCCTGGTAGTGGAAATCGGCGACGATTACGTAAAAATGGACTTCAACCATCCGCTGGCCGACGAAGACCTGCATTTTGTCGGCAAGGTGCTGGAAGTACGCGAAAGCACCGACGAAGAAATGGAACAGATTTTGCATCCCTGCCACTGTAACGGTGGCTGCGAAGGCGGTTGCGAAGGTGGCTGCGAGGGCGGTTGCGGCGGTTGTCAGTAAAACCCTTGTAGCATGAGCAACACTTTCGGGCATATCTTCCGGCTGACGAGCTTCGGCGAATCGCACGGACCGGCCATAGGCGGCGTCATCGATGGCTGCCCGGCCGGCCTGGAGGTCGAGCTGGGCTTTATCCAAGCCCAGCTCGACCGTCGCCGGCCGGGCAGCAGCCGCTTGGGCACCCAGCGCCAGGAAACCGACCGCGTCGAAATACTGTCGGGCGTTTTCGAGGGCAAGACCACGGGCGCACCCATCGGCTTTTTGGTACACAACACCAACCAGCACAGCCAAGACTACGAAGCGCTGCGCAATGTGTACCGACCCTCACATGCCGACTATACCTACACCGCCAAATACGGGCTGCGCGACCATCGCGGCGGCGGCCGTTCCTCGGCGCGCGAAACCATAGCCCGCGTGGTGGCCGGCGCGTTTGCCCAACTGGCCCTCCGCAAAATGGGTATCAGCATCGAAGCCTTTTCCACCCGCATCGGCCCGCTGGCCATTGCGCCCGACTGTCCCTTCGACAGTAGCGTAGCCAGCGGTAACGAACTGCACTGTCCCGATGCGGCCATGGCCTGGGCCATGGCCGACCTGCTGACCCAAATGCGCGAAGATCAGAACAGCCTCGGTGCCCACGTGCATTGCATTGTCAAGGGAGTACCCGCCGGCTGGGGCGAACCACACGCGCAGAAACTGCAGTCGATGCTGGCCGCAGCCATGTTGTCTATTCCCGCCTGCAAGGGCTTCGAATACGGCACAGGCTTCGATGTCAGCTTGAGCGGCGCCGAGGCCAACGATGCCTTCTACAGCGAAAATGGTCGCATCCGCACGCGCAGCAATCACAGCGGCGGCATCCAAGGAGGCATCTCCAACGGAGAAGACATCTACTTCAATGTCGCCTTCAAGCCCATCGCCAGCATTGCCCGCGAACAGGAAAGCACCGACCTGCAAGGCCAGGCCTGCCGTCTGCAAATACACGGCCGCCACGACCCCTGCGTGCTGCCCCGTGCCCTGCCCGTAGTGGAGGCCATGACCGCCATCACCTTACTCGACGCTTGTCTATTATCCAAATCATCACGCTATGAATAAATTTTTCTGTTTAGCTATGACAGCTTTACTCGCGTGCGCATGTTGCCATGCGCCCAAAGACGATTTCAAGTATGTTGACGACCGTTTCGCCGACATCGAGATTCTGCATTATCAGGTTCCCGGTTTCGAAGAGCTGAGCCTTCAGCAGAAAGAGCTGGTCTATTATCTGAGCGAAGCCGCCCTTTACGGCCGCGACATTCTCTACGACCAGAACTGTGCCTATAACTTGCCCATCCGCAAGACCCTCGAAGCCATTTATCAATATAGCACCTGCGACAAGCATACTGCCGACTGGCAGGCTTTCGAAGTCTACCTCAAGCGCGTGTGGGTTTCCAACGGCATTCATCATCATTATGCCTGCGACAAATTCACGCCCGGCTTCAGCCAAAGTTTCTTCACCGAAGCGCTGCAAAGCGTTCCCCAAGACAAATTGCCCGCCGACAGACAGGCTTTGATTGACGAACTCTGCCCCGTCATCTTCGATGCCGGTATCGCTGCCAAGCGTGTCAATCAGAAAGAGGGCGACGACCTGTTGCTGACTTCGGCCAACAACTATTACAAGAATGTCAGCCAGAAGGAAGCCCAAGATTTCTACGCCGCCATGGCCGACCCCAACGACCCCCAACCCATTTCCTACGGTCTGAACAGCCGTCTGGTCAAGAAGAACGGCCGACTGGTGGAAGAAGTCTGGAAAATTGACGGCATGTACGGTGCCGCCATCGAAAAAATAGTCTATTGGCTGGAAAAGGCCCAAGCCGTTGCCGAGAACGAGCATCAGGCCAAGGTTATCGCCACCCTTATCGACTACTACAAGAGCGGCAACCTGCGTACCTTCGATGCCTACAACGTCCTGTGGGTAAAAGACACGCAGTCGCAAGTGGACTTCGTGAACGGCTTTATCGAAAACTACGGCGACCCCATCGGCATCAAGTCGAGCTGGGAAGCCCAAGTGAATTTCAAGAATCTGGAAGCCTCGCACCGCACCGAGATTATCAGCCAAAATGCCCAGTGGTTCGAAGACCGCGCCCCCATCGACGAACGCTTCCGCAAGAAAGAAGTGAAAGGCGTTTCGGCCAAAGTTATCACCGTAGCCATGCTGGGCGGCGACTGCTACCCCACTACGCCTATCGGCATCAACCTGCCCAATGCCGACTGGATACGCCGCGATTACGGTTCCAAGTCGGTCACCATCGAGAACATTACCGAAGCTTACAGCAAGGCTTCCATGGGCGATGGCCACAACGAGGAATTTATGTGGAGCAAGAAGGAAATCGAACTCTACGAAAAATATGGTTATCTCACCGACAACCTGCACACCGATTTGCACGAATGTCTGGGCCACGGCTCAGGACAATTGCTGCCCGGCACAGACCCCAACGCGCTCAAGGCCTACTCTTCTGTCATGGAAGAAGCACGCGCCGACCTGTTTGCCCTCTACTTCCTCGGTGACGAGAAGCTGGTGGAACTGGGCATCCTGCCTAACCATGAAGCCTACAAGGCCGAATACTACGAATATATGATGAACGGTGCCATGACCCAGCTCAAGCGTATCGAACCGGGCAACAACATCGAGGAATCGCATATGCGCAACCGCGCCCTTATCGCCAACTGGGTGCTTGAACACGCCGGTCCCAAGGTGGTAGAGCTTTGCAAACGCGATGGCAAGACCTACCTGCGCGTTCACGACTACAAGGCCCTGCGTCAGAGCTTCGGCGAATTGCTGGCCGAAATCCAGCGCTGCAAGTCTGAAGGCGATTTCGATGCCGCCCAGGCTTTGGTCGAAGGCTATGGTGTCAAGGTTGACTCGGCTTTGCATCAGGAAGTGCTGGAACGCTACAACAAGCTCAATCTAGCTCCCTACAGAGGCTTTGTCAATCCCGTGCTGACACCCGTCTTCGAGAACGGCAAGATTGTCGATGTATTGGTTTCTTACGGCGAATCGTATGTAGACCAGCATCTGCGTTATTCCAAACAATACAGCACATTGTAGTCTTATGGAAATTTGGCTTATCTGGATGTTGGCAGCCCTTTTGTTGCTGCTGGTTGAAATTCTCACGCCAGGCTTTGCCTGTGCCTGTTTTGCCATAGGCTGTCTTTTCAGTTGTGTCCTCAGTGCCATTGCGCCGGACACGCTGAACTGGCAGATTGCCCTATTCGTAGTCGGTTCGCTGCTCTCCTTCATCTTTGTCCGTCCGGTCGCCCTGAAGTTTCTATCGCGACGCGCCGATCGCAAAGGCGGCTACAAGTCGAATATGGAGAGCCTGATTGGCCGCGAAGCCCTAGTGGTCGAAGCCATTCCCGCCCATGGTCTGGGCCGGGTCAAGATTGACGGTGATGAATGGCAGGCCCGTCTGGAACACGACAGCGACGAAAGCGTGGCCGTCGGTACCCGCGTAACGGTGCTCTCATACGACAGCATCATCCTGACAGTAAAACTCTAACTACTAAATACTTGACTTATGGATTTCACAACAGTTCTTCTTCTGGTACTCGCATTCATCATCGTCGTTTATATTCTGCGAGGCATCAAAATCATTCCCCAGTCGGAAACCCGCGTCGTTGAACGTCTGGGCAAATTCGACCGCGTGCTCAGCCCCGGTGTCAACATCGTGCTGCCCATCATCGAGCGCACCAAAATGGTGACAGCCCGCAAGGTGGTCAACTCCCAGTTCTCCAACGAACCCATCATCAGAATGTACAGTTCTTCGGTTATCGACTTGCGCGAACAGGTGTACGATTTCCCCAAACAGACGGTTATCACCAAAGATAATGTCAGCACGCAAATCAATGCCCTGCTCTATTTCCAGATTGTAGACCCCAAGAAGTCGGTTTACGAAATCGACAATTTGCCCAACGCCATCGAGAAGCTGACCCAGACCACGCTGCGTAACGTTATCGGCGAGCTGGAACTGGACGAAACCTTGACTTCGCGCGATACCATCAACTCCAAGCTGCGCGTCGTTCTCGACGAAGCCTCCAACAAATGGGGTGTCAAGGTGAACCGCGTGGAACTGCAGGATATCACCCCACCCGACAGCGTACGCGAATCGATGGAAATGCAGATGCAGGCCGAACGTATGAGACGTGCCGAAATTCTGCGTGCCGAAGGTGAAAAGAAATCGGCCATCCTCAAGTCGGAAGGTGACAAGGCATCTGAAATCAACAATGCCGAAGCCGAAAAAACTGCCCAGATTCTGCGTGCCGAAGGTGAAGCCAAGGCCAAAGTGCTGCAAGCCCAAGCCGAAGCTGAAGCCATACGTCTGGTAGCCCAGGCCGTTGCTTCCACCAAGACAGACCCCGCCTCCTACACGCTGGCAGTCAAATACATCGACACGCTCAAGGAAATGGTCAGCGGCAAAGACAACAAGACCGTTTACCTTCCTTACGAGGCATCCAACATGTTGTCTTCGCTGGGCAGCATCAAGGAGATTTTCAACAAATAAGATGAAGCAAGTACGCTAGAGCAAGCCCTTGGTTGAGGGCAGTTCATAGCGGTAAATATCACGGCGGACGGCCATTTTCATAGCCAGGGCAAAGGCTTTGAAAATGGCCTCCGCCTTATGATGTTCGTTCTGTCCTTCAGCCTTGATGTTCAGATTCATACGGGCCGCATCGCTCAGCGACTTGAAAAAGTGCAGAAACATCTCACAGGGCACATCGCCCACATATTCCCGTCTGAAATCCACGTCCCACACCAGCCAGGGCCGTCCGCCGAAGTCGAGGGCCAGCGAGCAAAGGCAATCGTCCATGGGCAGACAATAGCCGTAACGGTCTATGCCGCGTTTGTTGCCGAGCGCCTGTAGGATAGCTTCACCGAGTGCAATGGCCGTGTCTTCGATGGTATGGTGTTCGTCCACCTGCAAATCGCCCTTGGTGATAACGGTAAGGTCGCTTAGGCTGTGACGCCCGATTTGGTCGAGCATATGGTCGAAGAATTTCAGGCCGGTATCGATATGCGTCTTGCCCCTTCCGTTCAAGTCTATTTCCACCAGCACATCGGTTTCCTTACTCACACGGTGCACACGCGCCTTGCGTCCACCGGCAAACAGCAAATCGGCGATAGCATCCCAAGAGGCCAGTTGCGTGCATCCTTCGGGAGCCTGCTGTTGCATGGTCTCGTCGAGCAGTATGGCCTGCGCGCCCAAATTCTGCGCCAGCTGCACATCGCTCAGGCGGTCGCCTATCACGTACGAAGTGGTCAGGTCGTAGTCGGGATTGTCGATGTAAGACTGCAGCATAGCCACCCCCGGTTTGCGCGTGGGTGCGTGCTCGGCTTCCAGTGTCTTGTCGATAAAAATGGCATCAAAACGGATGCCCTCGCCCTGCAACACCTGCAGCATCTTGCCCTGCACGATGTCGAAGTTTTCCTGAGGATAGGCTTCCGTTCCCAAACCATCCTGATTGGTCACCATCACCAATTCAAAATCGAGATTGCGGGTGATGAAATATAGGTTGCGCAACACGCCGGGCAAAAACTCCAGCTGTTGCAGCGTATCTACCTGAAAGGTAACGGGCGGCTCCTTGATAAGGGTACCGTCCCTGTCGATAAAGAGGACTCTTTTCATTTTAGTGATTTTTCATTGCCTGGATAAGTTGTGCGTTTTCATCGGGCGTTCCCACCGTAATGCGCAGACAGCCTTGACAGAGCCGTACGCGATTGCGGTTACGGACGATAATGCCCCGGCTTACCAAATAGCGGTACATAGCATCGGCATCGTCCACTTTTACCAAAAGGAAATTGGCATCGCTGGGATAGATGTGTCTGACCATGGGCAGTGCCTGCAGCTCGCGACGCATCACTTCGCGCTGGGCCAGTGTTTCCTTCACCCAAGCGGCCGTCTGCTGCGGCTTTTGCAGCTGTTCCAGCATCAAGGTTTGGGTCTGGATGTTCACGTTATAGGGATACTTCACCTTGTTGTAAAGGGCGATGATTTCGGGCGATGCAAAAGCCATGCCCAGTCTGAGGCCCGCACTGGCCCAAGCCTTGGAAAAAGTCTGGAATACCAGCAAATTGGGATAACGCTCGAGCCGCGACAGCCACGAAGGCTGAGAGGAAAAGTCGATGTAGGCCTCATCCAGCACCACGATGGCCGGACAGGCCTCCAACAAGGCTGTTATTTCTTCGCTGGGCAGGCTGTTGCCCGTGGGATTGTTGGGCGAACATAAAAAGACGAGCTTGGTGTGGTTGTCGCAGCGTTGCAGCAGCTCGGCGGCCTTGAAGCTGAAGGCAGCGTTGAGCGGATGTTCACGGTATTCCACCGCATTGATGTCGGCACAGACCTTGTACATACCGTAGGTGGGCGCAATGGCCACCACATTGTCCAGACCGGGTTCGCAGAATATTCTGAATGCCAGGTCGATGGACTCGTCGCTGCCGTTACCCAGAAAAATATGGTCTTCGCTCAGGCCTTTGATGGTGGCAATCTTTTGCTTGACAGCCAGCTGCATGGGGTCGGGATAGCGGTTGTAGGGCGCATTGTAGGGGTTTTCGTTGGCATCGAGATAGACCGAGGCCTCTCCTTCGAACTCGTTGCGGGCACAGGAATACGGCTGCAATGCCGCAATATTTTTTCTTACTAATCGACTGATATCCATTTTGTTATTGTTTCGATCGGATAGCCACGGCATTGGCGTGGGCAAATAGTTGTTCGTTTTCGGCCATTTCGCGGATAACGGGGCCCAGACTGTTTTGCAAGGCATCGGCCGTAATTTCCTGGAAAGTGGTCTTTTTCATGAAACTGTCTACGCTCAGACCGCTATAGGCACGGGCATAGGCTTTGGTTGGCAAGGTGTGGTTGGTACCGGAAGCATAGTCACCGGCACTTTCGGGCGTATAGTTGCCAAGGAAAACGGAGCCTGCGTTGCGCACCTGCTCAGCGAGCTGCCGGCAGTCTTGCGTAGAAATAATCAGGTGTTCAGGGGCATAGCCGTTGGTGAAATCCATCCACTGGCGACGGGGCAAGACCACGATACGACTGTTGGCCAAAGCTTTTTCTGCAATCTCGCGACGCGGCAACAATGCACACTGTCGTTGACACTCCGCCATAGCCTGTTGGGCCAAAGACTCGCTGTCGGTGATTAGGAGCACCTGGCTGTCCACCCCATGTTCGGCCTGTGAGAGCAAATCGGCGGCCACAAAAGCGGGAACGGCCGTTTCATCGGCCAACACTTCCACCTCGGAGGGTCCGGCAGGCATATCAATGGCGGTGTCTTCCAGACTCAACATCTGCTTGGCGGCCGTCACATACTGGTTGCCTGGGCCGAAAATCTTATACACTCGGGGCAAGCTTTCGCTACCGTAAGCCATGGCGGCGATGGCCTGTACCCCACCCAACTTGAAGATTTTCTCCACGCCGCAAAGTTGGGCGGTATAGAGTACGGCAGGATGTATCTGTCCGGTCTGACGGCTGGGAGGCGAGCAAAGCACGATTTCGCGGCAACCGGCCAGTTTGGCGGGAATGGCCAGCATCAGCACCGTCGAGAAGAGCGGTGCCGTGCCACCGGGAATATACAGCCCCACCTTGTCGATGGCGATGGCCTTTTGCCAACATTGCACACCGGGCATAGTCTCGATACTGAACAGACGGCCGTCCGGGCGGGCGGGCAACTGGGCACGGTGGAAGGCTTCCACATTCGCTTTAGCCCTGGCAATGGCATTCTTGAGCGCGGGCGACACCAAACTTTCGGCTGCCTGCAGTTCAGAAGGGGACACTTGCAAGCTGTCCAACGCCACACCGTCGAAACGGGCTTCGTACTCTTTCAAGGCAGCATCGCCGCGATCCTTCACGTCTTGCAGTATGGCCGACACTTGTCCGAAGAGCTGGCGGCTGTCGTTGGCTGGCCGGCGCATCAGCGCCGGCCAGGCCTCTCGTTGAGGATTCAGAATTATTTCCATAGCGCCACTGTTAAACAATCATCTTTTCGATGGGCATAACCAAAATTCCTTCGGCACCGATACTTTTGAGCTTGCCGATGATTTCCCAAAAGCGGTTTTCCTCCACCACCGAGTGTACCGACGACCAGCCGCTTTCGGCCAGCGGCGTCACCGTGGGCGACTCCATGCCGGGCAAAAGCTGGCAGACATCCTGTATGCGGTCGTTGGGGATGTTCAACATGATGTACTTCTTGCCCTCGGCAGCCCTGATGGCATTGAAGCGGAATATCAGTTCGTCCACCACGGCCTGTTTTTCGGGCGAGAGATTGTTGTTCACGATAAAGAGCGCCTCCGACTGCATCACCGTTTCCACTTCCTTCAGGCGATTGGTTACCAGCGTGCTGCCCGAGCTGACAATATCGAAAATGGCATCGGCCATACCTATACCGGGAGCGATTTCCACCGAGCCCGTAATAACGTGAATATCAGCCTTTATGCCTTTGTCAGTCAGAAAATTTTTGAGGATAAGCGGATAAGAAGTGGCAATGGTCTTGCCTTGGAACCAGTCCAAACCCTCATAGACAGCGTCTTTGGGGATGGCCAGCGACAAACGGCAGTGGCTGAAGCCCAAACGGTGCGCAATGGGAGCCTGACATTCCTTTTCGGCCCATTCGTTCTCGCCGACAATGCCGGCATCGGCCACGCCCGACTCCACCGATTGGGGAATGTCGTCATCGCGCAAAAAGAGTATTTCAACGGGGAAGTTCTTGGCGGGTACCAACAGGACGCGTTTACCGGCATCCACCTTTACGTTGGCTTCGCTGAGCAAGGCCATCGTGTCTTCGTACAGACGGCCTTTTCCTTGAATGGCAATTCGTAGCATAGTGTATTTAATAGGTTTTTCTTGAAAAACAAAAAGGCTCACCATTGACGGCAAGCCCTATTTATATGACATCATCAAATATGACCAACCGTTAAGACTGGAGGACATGATGGTGATGATGCGAATATTTATTCATAAAATATCTTGTTTTATGCATTTGTGATGCAAAGGTAAATGATAAGTTCGAAAGTTGAAAATTTTAAGGACAAGTTTTGCATAACTGTTTTGATTACCTATTTTTGTCCTATTCTTGACAGAAAACTTATATATCTGACAATCAACAAACGCCGACAACAATTTAATCCCATTGATATGAAGAAAGAAATCCAGTTTAGTCTTGTCTATCGAGACATGTGGCAGTCTTCGGGCAAATACGTGCCCCGCAAAGACCAATTGGCAAGCATCGCACCCGTTATCGTGGATATGGGTTGCTTCGACCGCGTCGAGACCAATGGTGGTGCCTCCGAACAAGTAAACCTGCTTTACGGCGAAAATCCCAACTTGGCTGTCCGCACTTTTACCAAGACTTTCAACGATGCCAATATCAAGACGCATATGCTCGACCGAGGCCTGAATGCCCTGCGCATGAACCCGGTTCCCGCCGATGTGCGTCAGCTTATGTATAAGGTAAAGCACGCTCAAGGTGTCGACATCACGCGTATCTTCTGCGGCTTGAACGACCCGCGCAACATCATCCCCTCCATCAAATGGGCCAAACAGGCAGGTATGACCGCCCAGGCCACCATGTGTATGACCTACTCCGAAGTGCACACGGTTGAATACTACATCAATCTGGCCGAAACGCTTATCGAAAACGGTGCCGATGAAATCTGCCTCAAGGATATGGCTGGTATTGGGCGTCCCGTCATGTTGGGCAAGATTGTCAAGGCCATCAAGGAAAAGCATCCCGATATCATCATCCAATATCACGGCCACACGGGCCCCGGCTTCTCTACGGCAAGCATGCTGGAAGTGGCCAAGGCCGGTTGCGATGTGCTGGACGTTGCCATGGAACCGCTCTCCTGGGGTATGGTTCATCCCGATGTCATCACCATTCAGGCTATGCTGAAAGATGCCGGTTTCCTGGTAAAGGACATCAACATGAAGGCTTATATGGAAGCCCGCCGTCTGACTCAAAGCTTTATCGACGATTTTCTTGGCTACTGGATAGACCCACGCAACTCCAAGATGACCTCACTGCTGGTAGGCTGCGGTCTGCCCGGCGGTATGATGGGCTCGCTTATGGCCGATTTGAAGGGCATGCACGCCGCCATCAACAGCAACTTGCAGAAACGTGGCGAAAAGCCGCTGAGCGAAGACGAACTGTTGGTTGAACTCTTCGACGAAGTAAAGCGTATTTGGCCGATGCTGGGAACACCTTGCTTGGTAACGCCTTTCAGCCAGTACGTCAAGAATGCCGCCCTGATGAACCTTTTCTCCAAGAGTATGGGCGAAAAGCCTTTCAGCCGTATGGATCCGGCCATGTGGGGCATGATACTCGGCAAATCGGGCAAACTGCCAGGCAAGCTGGCTCCCGAAATCGTAGAACTGGTCAAGGAAAAGGGTTTCGAATTCTACACCGACGACCCACAGGCCCTCTATCCCGACGAGCTGCCCCGTTTCATCAAGGAGATGGAAGAACAGGGATGGGACCGCGGTCAGGACGACGAAGAACTCTTCGAGTTCGCCATGCACGAGAAGCAATACCGCGAATACAAGTCAGGCCAGGCCAAGGAACAGTTCAACAAAGACCTGCTGGAACGCATGGAAAAGGCTCAGGCCGGCAACGGCAATGCGCCTGCCAAGACCTTCTCTGCCGCCGACAAGCGCGCTATCCTGCATCCCGATGCAGAACCCATCGAGGCTCCCGTCAACGGCAAGGTGCTTTGGGAACTCGACTATAACGAACCTTCCGGCGCTCCTGTACACGGCAAGCACTTCAACGAAAATGACTGGATGTGCGCCATTCAGGGTGCACGCGGCATCGAGAATATCCAAGCCTTTGCCAACGGCCGTATCGTAATGGTGGAAAAACAGCAAGGTCAAGTAGTGGCCAAGGGCGACACCATCGGTTGGTTCCAGGCCGACAAGGCAGAAAAATAAGCGTCTCTCAGAATGGACGCTCGGCATGCGGGTTGCCAGCCGGACCGAAGGTCTGGCTGGCAACCTTGTTGTTACCGCGTGCGTTGTATTCGTACACTAGCTGTATGGCGCGCTCGGTACCGCCAAGATAGGGTTGCACCAGCATAATGCCGCCACCCAAGAAAGCGCCCAAGTAAAGCGGGGTTTGTAGTTCGAGAACGATAAAGGCTATGGGGATGGCGTTCAGCAGCATCGAGAAGCAGCCCTCCCCTATGGCACCGCTGTAGAAATGTCCGCAGCCTGGCAGCAACGACAACCATTTGGCCGTTTCAGGATTTTTGGGTTTGAACGAGTCGGAACCGGTATCAGTGCCGGGGGCAATCAAGGCTGTTGCAGGCTGGCAGTTCTCACGCAGGGTCAGGACCTCGTTCCTCAGGCTGTCGTTCAGAGCATACAGGGCAATGCGGTCGAGGCTGCGCAAAGCCATATCGGGCTGCTGCAGCTGCAAATAGCACTGGGCTTTTTCCATGAGCAGCTGTGCTTCCTCCACCATAGACACGCCCTGGAAAATGCGGCGCTCGCAAGCGAGCGCCCGCGACATCTCCTGTTGTGCCGCCAAATCAACGGAAAATACGGTCGAGAGGCATATGAATATGATACAAAATCGCCTGCGTCTGCTTTTGCAATACATGGTCCTGTAATATTTGAACGGAAAAATAACTGCCAAAAATGTTGCTGACATAGAGTATGCCCGTCAGCGAGGCAAAGGTGATGCTGCGCCAGTCTTGGGGACCCAGCTTGATTATATGCTCAGCCGTCAAGGCACCCGAAATGCCCGTCATCAAGAAAGACATCACCCCTTCCGAAAGATTGCCGGCATATACCTTGCCCAAACCTGGCACCACAGCCGAGAGCGATGCCGCCAGCCAAGGATTTTTATCGGTCAGCTTTAAACGCTCTTCGAACATCGTCTGCAAAGTCGACTGCTCAGTAGAAAGATAATGCCGACGGGATGTGTCGAAACAAGAGGCTTCTTGCCGATAGGCATCCATATCGTTGCGCAATAAGGCCAGCCCCGCTCCTTGCAGATGTCGCAACTGAGCGTATTGTTCGCCCTGATAGGAAGCCAAACAGGAATCGGCCTGAGCGTAGCAACCCAAATGCGCCAGCAAAGCCGTCTGATAAAAGAGCGCCTTGTCGTGGAAAACCGAACCGCTGTCTACCAAAGAAAAATTCGCGGCGGCCAGCTCGAGATCCTTTTGCAGGTAATGCACCCATGCCCGCATAAAATAAAGGCTGTCGGAAGGATAATAGCTCTTTTCGCTATCTATCAGAAACTGCGCTTCTTGTTTGAGTTTAAGCGAGAGCAGATATTGTGCAAAGTCGTAGTCTTCGCTGAAGTAGGTTTGCGACCTGCCGCAGGCAGCAGTGTCGAGCAGGCGGCTATAGTTGAGATGCAATGCAGCCGGAGCGGCTTTGAGCGGCAGCTGCCGACGATAGCGATAAGCATCCAGGGTTTCATGCATGTGGCCGTCGGCATCGAGCAGCTGGCTGTTGCGGCCAGCCATGCCGATACGGTTGCAGCGCAAACGGCGGTCTATGGCAATAAGGCAGGCCTTAGGGAAAGAAAATTCGCGGCAAGCCTGTACGAAATACACCTCGCAGGGCGTGTCAAAATAGCAGGCGCCGGCCAGCTGCTGGCGCAGCAGGCCCATTCCATGGGCCCAGCAAGTGCTGTCGGCCGGCGCCTGCGGCCGCACTTCACGGGCCAGCAGTTCCACAGAAAAGCCGACAAAAAGCAACAACACCACAAGCAGCCTCGACAACGCTTTCATACACTAAGGCATTTCGCTGCGCTCGGCATCGGCAGGCACTTTAAAGTCGAACATCGCATCGTAGGTGTCCACCTGAATATTGGAATAGATATCGAGCCTGATAACAGAATCTTTGGCTCCCAAGTAAGAAATTTCCGTCACACGGGCCGGAAAGATAAAAGACTTGCCCAGATCGTACTGGGAGTAGTATATTTTATTGATAGGCTTGCCCTTATGACTGTAAAAAGCCATAAAGATAGGCAGATAGTTTTCGTAGACAATTTCCACCTTGGCACAGTGGGAAGCAGCGTCGCTACTTTTGAAAGTCTTCTTGATGAACTTGCCATCTTCCACCGTACTGTTTTCGAGCTTGAAGCCATAGTCTTCCAAGCCCATATCCTGCGTACGGCGCTGCAGGAATAGTTGCAAAGGCTCGTCTATAGAGGCATAAACCTGTGCCTTGGCATCGTAAAGAACCTTGTTGGTTTCAGGGTCGTAGATTTCGGTGCGGCCATATTGGTCGGTAAGCAGGATATTGCGCTTGCCGTTTTCGGTGATATCCACCAGCATACGGCCATTCTGCTGGCAATAAAGATGCTTGTCCTGTTTGGTTTTCTGCCCCTTGGACAGCTGTTGCGAAAGCACATCGGCCTTAACCAAACGCTGCGCCTGCACCGGGCAGAAGGCACAAGCGGCTATAAGACAAGTAAGGATGCCTTTAAAGACATCCTTACCTGAATTTTTATGTCGGATTGCTCCTTGCATCATTACAACCACATGATGAAGTTGGGGTTGTTCAGATAAGCCGTACCGCTACCGGTAAGCAGGTCGATAAGCTCAACAACGAAGTCTATCGTAGGAATGATGTAGAAAACACCACCCAGCGTCAGGAAATACCACAAGCAGTTGATGGGTTCGGTGCCCAGAACGATACGGTGAATACCGATGGCGGGCAGAGAGGTGAACTCCAGTAAAGCGGCAATCAGGGTTCTGGTCTGACCATCGAGGCCATCGAGAACGCCCTGGCTCTGCATTGAGGTGCTGACAGTAGCTTCAGCGAACATTTCGTTGATAGCGCTTTCATCGAGAGAATAGTTGGCTGCATTGGCCGAGAAAGTCAGTGCAAACATTGCTACAAGAGCAATAACAATCTTCTTCATAATAATTGATAATTAATGTTAATAAAGCGTATTGATACTTGACACAAAGATATATGACTTTTTCAGATATTCAATTACAAAATAACTAAATTATCCGCCGAAATCATCGTATTTAATCATCTCCTTGGGAACTCCCAAATTGTCAAGCATGTTGATAACAGCCTTGGACATGGGGCCAGGACCGCACATGTAGTATTCGATTTCTTCGGGTTCCTCGTGGTCCTTGAGATAGGTTTCCCACATTACCTGATGAACGAAACCGGGAGTGTACTTCACACCGGCGGCATCGGCAGCAGGGTCGGGACGGTCGAGAGCCAGATGGAAACTGAAGTTGGGGAATTCCTTTTCCAGATTCAGGAAATCTTGCAGATAGAACACTTCGTTCAAGGCGCGGGCACCGTAGAAATAAGACATCTTGCGGTTGGTGGTCTTGAGCGTATGCGTCAAGTGCATAATCTGGGCACGCAGCGGAGCCATACCGGCACCACCGCCCACCCACATCATTTCGCGGGTAGAGTTGTAGATAGGATGGAACTCTCCGTAAGGGCCGCTCATGGTTACCTTGTCGCCGGGCTTCAAAGAGAAGATGTACGACGAAGCGATACCGGGCATCACTTCCTGGAAACCGACTTGTGGCTTCGGCTTGAAAGGAGGCGTTGCGATACGCACGGTCAGCATGATACGGTCGCCTTCGGCAGGATAGTTGGCCATGGAATAGGCGCGCACGGTAGGCGTGTCGTTCTGGCACTTGAGCGAGAACAGGCCGAACTTCTGCCACGAAGGCATATACTCATCGCCGATAAGGCTCTTGTCGATGTCCTTATCGTAATCCATGCTATAGGCAGGGATCTTGATTTGGGCATAAGAACCGGGCTCGAAGTTCATGTGTTCGCCGGCAGGCAAAGCCACGATAAATTCCTTGATGAAGGTAGCCACGTTCTTGTTGGAGATAACCGTGCACTCCCACTCTTTTACACCCATCACCGATTCGGGCACTTTCATCTTGATGTCGCCGCGCACCTTCACCTGGCAACCAAGATGCCAGTTGTTCTGCTGCTGCTGACGCGTAAAGAAGCCCTTTTCGGTAGGCAGCATCTCGCCGGCACCTTCGAATACCTGGCACTTGCACATACCGCAACTACCCTTGCCGCCGCAGGCGGAAGGCAGAAAAATACCGTTGTTGCTCAAAGAGGTAAGCAAGCTGCCACCCATCTCAACCTGCACATTGTTGTCGCCGTTGATGTTGATGTTTACCTTGCCCGAGGGGGTGAGTTTGGTCTTCACAAACAGAAGCAGACCCACCATAATAAGCGTCATCAACAGAAAGACGATGACAGCCAGTACTAATACTTTTATTGATATTGCTAATAACATACCTTAATCCTCCTTAGAGTTTAATACCCATGAATCCCATAAATGCCATGGCCATCAGACCTACCAGGATAAAGGTGATACCCAGACCCTTGAGTGCATCGGGAATTTTGTTATACTTCAGATGTTCGCGTACGGCAGCCAAAGTGACGATGGCCAGCATCCAGCCCAAACCGGAGCCAAGGCCGTAAACGGTAGCATAGCCCACGTTGGGGAAAGCACGCTGCTGCATGAACAGGCAGGCACCCAAGATGGCGCAGTTAACGGCAATCAGCGGCAAGAAGATACCCAGCTGGGCATACAAAGTGGGGCTGAAACGTTCTACCACCATTTCCACAATCTGGGTAACAGCAGCGATAAGGGCGATAAAGATAATGAAACTCAGGAAACTGAGGTCGATAGTGGCAGCCGACTCGCCCAGCAACCATACCAGAGCGCCTTCCTGCAGCACGAAAGTATCGAGCAGATAGTTGAGAGGCACGGTGATGAGCAGCACGAAAGTAACGGCAATACCCAGACCTACAGAAGTCTTGACCGTTTTGGAAACAGCCAGATAAGAACACATACCAAGAAAGTATGCGAAAATCATGTTGTCAATAAAAATTGACTTGATAAATAAATTCAACGCTTCCATAAACGATTATTTTTCTTGGAGGTCCTTGTTAATACTGCGGTGTACCCAAATGATGCAGCCTACAACAATCAAAGCCATAGGAGGCATAATCATCAGACCATTGTTCATGTAGCCTGCTTCGTAGAAGGAATCGGGAATAATCTGGAAGCCCAGCAGCTTGCCCGAACCCAGCAGTTCACGCACAAAAGCGATAATGACCAAAATAAGCGTATAACCCAAACCGTTGGCGATACCGTCCAGGAAAGAGTCGAAAGGACGGTTGCCCAAAGCGAAGGCTTCCAGACGGCCCATCAGGATACAGTTGGTAATGATTAGTCCGATGTACACCGACAACTGGCCCCAGACATCGTACACATAAGCCTTGAGGAATTGTTCGACGATGATAACCAGCGCGGCCACCACTACCAGTTGGACAATAATACGGATACGCGAGGGAATGGTATTGCGCAGCAAAGAGATGATGACGTTGGCGAAAGCCACAACCACGGTAACCGAAATACCCATCACCAGGGCCGGCTTCATCTGGGCCGTTACAGCCAAAGACGAGCAGACACCCAATACCAGCACAATGACAGGATTGCTCTTGCTGAGAGGTTTAACTAAAATGTCTTTTCTTTCTTTATTCATTGCTTTGTCCTCCTGCTATAATTTTAAAGAACTCGCCATAGGCACCCAGACAGCTGCTGAGCATGGTCTGCACACCGGTACTGGTAATGGTACCGCCCGAAATGGCATCCACCTTGTCGCGATTGTCCACCTTGGCACCGGCCTTGGCCACGGCGATAGAGCGCAACTCACCGTCGCGGTAAATGTGCTTGCCTTCGAATCTCGACTGGAAGGCCGAGGTGGCGATTTCGGCACCCAGACCCGGCGTTTCGCTCTGGTGCGAGAACGAAGCGGCATAGACGGTATTGGCATCTTCTTCGAGCGAGATATAGCCCCAGATGGCACCCCACAGACCGGCACCATAAAGCGGGATGATATAGAGTTTCTTGCCATCAACGCTTGCCTCGTAAACGGGCAGGTTGCGTTCTTCAACGGGTTTGCCCACTTCCTTGGCCATATCGATGGCGAAGGTCTGCTTGGCATCGGCGATAACCTTCTCGCCCTTGACATTGACAGCGTAGGCATCGGTAATAACCTCGGCATACTTGGCTTCGGCCGTTTTCATATCGGATTCTACCTTGGCAGACTTCAGTATCTGGGTCATCTTGTCGATGTCGCTGTTGCGCTGCTGCTTAGATTTGAGCGCATCGTTCACCAGCGCCAAGGCAGCGGCCACCAGAATGACCATCACAGAAGCATATATAAACGTATAGGTATTGCTATTTGTATTCATAGTCATTATTTATTAGCAGATTTAACCAAAGCACGCTTGGCACGCTTGCTGATGTTTGACTGTACCACGCAGTAGTCGATAAGCTTGGCAAAGAGGTTCATCAAGAGGATAGCCAGCATCATGCCTTCGGGATATGCGGGGTTGAATACACGGAAGAGGATGGCCAGCACACCGATGAAGAAACCGTAAATCCACTTGCCGCATTCGGTACGGGCAGCCGTTACAGGGTCGGTAGCCATAAAGAAAGCACCGAAGGCGAAACCGCCCAGACACCAATGCTCCCAGAAAGGAACTGCCTGATAAGCGTCAACGGCGAAGATGTTGAAGATGGTAGCCATGAAAGCGCCTCCGGCAAATACCGACACCACAATCTTCCAGCTGGCCACACCCGTGAAAATCAGGAAAAGACCGCCCAGCAGGATGGCCAAAACCGAGGTTTCACCGATAGAACCCGGCATCAGACCGAGGAACATCTGCCAAAGCGTCAAAGGTTCGCCCACAATGTTGGTCAGCGTCAGCGTATCGGAAGCGGCTTGTACGGCAGCCTGTCCCAGCGGCGTTGCACCCGTGAAGGCATCGACGGCGGGCTGAGCCTGACCAAAACCGAAATAGTCCTTAAGGGTAACCCAAACATTGTCGCCCGACATTTTGGTAGGATAAGAGAAGAACAGGAAGATACGGGTACTCAGGGCCACGTTCAGCACGTTATAGCCCGTACCGCCGAAAATCTCCTTAACGAAGATAACCGAGAAGGCTGTTGCCACGGCCACCATCCAAAGGGGTACACCGATAGGCAGGATAAGCGGAATCAGCATACCGCTCACCAAGAAGCCTTCCTGAATTTCTTCACCTTTGATTTGGGCAGCGATGAATTCGATGGCCAAACCGGTAATGTATGACACCAAAATATAAGGCAGCACGGCCAACAGACCCCAGAAGAAGGTCTGGAAGAAACCTGCATCAACGCCGATGGCAAGATAATGCTGGTAACCGGTATTGAACATACCGAACAGCAAGGCAGGAATCAAAGCCAGCACTACCCAGAACATGGTGCGCTTGGAATCTACACAATCGTGAATATGTGTTCCCGACTTGGAAGTCGTATGGGGAACATAAAGGAAGCTTTCGAATCCTTCGAAAACCGATCCGAGCTTGGACAGCTTACCGCCCTTGGAGAAGGTCGGCTTCATCTTGTCAAGCAAACTACGTAGTGATTTCAAAATTGTATCCTTTTAATAATTAGTACTCTTGTTAACTTGACAGGCAGATTAGTCTTCACCGTTCTCAGCCTTGAGCAAATCGAGGGCTTCGCGCACAATCCGCTGCAGTTCGATTTTCGAGGTGCAGACGTATTCGCAGGCGGCAAAGTCTTCGGGAGCCACTTCGTAGATACCCAGAGCCTCCATGTCTTCGAGGTCCTTCACAATGCAGGCGCGCACCAGACGTTCGGGCAAGATGTCCATGGGGAACACCTTGTCGTATTCGCCCGACATGATAAGCGCTCTTTCGCTGCCAAGAACACGGGTATCGGTTTTGTACTCCATCTTGGGGAAAATCTTGTTAATCAAGGAAGTGGTATAGGTCTTATTCGAAGAGAATTGGTTGAAACGGGGCATTACCCAACCCATGAACTCGTCTACATCGGTACCTTCATGCAAAACGGTAACCTGATGGTCGTAGAAGCCCAGGAAGTCGTCCAACTCAACGCGCGTACCGGTAAGGGCATTGCCGCTGACATAACGAAGAGGAATTTCTTTGTGCACATTGCCTTCGATAAGGGCCTTCATGCAGATACCGGGCTTGCAGGGATAATAGGCAGGCTGACATACTTCGGGGCCGGTCAAGGCGACCATGCGGGTGAAGTCAACGATACCCTTGTTAAAAAAGCGGCCGATAACTGGCAAATCGAGTGCATTCAGTGTCCAGACCACTTCACCTTTATTAATGGGGTCGATATGGTTGATAGCCACACCGATGTTGGAAGCGGGATACTGACCCTTAATGGACACCTTCTCCACATTCTTGGCATTGGCCAGTTCGGGAGCGGCTCCTTCGGCAGGCAAGGTCAGGTAAACCTTGCCGGTGGTAAGGCGGGTAAGGGCGTTCAAGGCCGTCTGGATGTTGGAAGCTTCACCTTTCAGCACGTAGGCATAGTCAGGAGCCAAGGGAGCGTTGTCGAAGCCCTTCACGAAGATAGCCTTGGGTTGAGCATCGGGGTTGGCTACCACGTCGTAGGGACGACGCTTGATAAAGGGCCACAGACCGGCTATTTCCAATGCACTTTTCACTTCAGAAGCCTCCATTTCGAGCGGATTGGCCACGAGGAACTGCTGGTACTCACAAGCGGCATCGGCCTGGATAAGCACATGCAGCAATTTGCGCTTTTCGCCTCGTACAACAGAGGTCACCACTCCACTGACAGGAGCCACATACTGGATTTCGGGGAACTTCTTGTCCAAGATTACCGGACTGCCAGCCAAAACCCGATCACCTTCCTTCACTACCACTTTGGGAATCAGGCCATGGAAATCGGTAGGCGACACCGCATACAAAGGCGTATACGAAGCCGTACATTTTTCCTTTACAGCAGCACCGTTCATCTTGATAGTCAAGCCTTTCTTAATGCTAATTACTTTTGCCATAATATAAAATTATACAATGATTTTTCATCCTATAAGAGAGCGCGAAATTACTCTTTTTTTCGCAGATAAAGCCGCAGATTAAAGAAATTTTTCTTTTTTATTCGAGAAGCTGTTTTTTTAACTTCTTCATACCATTTTTTGGTTGGGAACACGTATTTTTGCGTTTGATAAACCAAGCTGATAAACTTTAATTATTTTCATTATGAAAAAGGTTCTTATCTCTTTGGCAGCCCTTTGCCTTATGGTGGCGCTGCCCGCTCAGGCCCAAATCAAATTCGGTATCAAGGCCGGTGCCAACATTTCTTCGCTCTCTGGCGACAAGAACGCCATGATAGACGAAATCAAGAACGCCGCCAACTATCATGCCGGCTTACTTGTACAGTACAACATCGGCAACTTTGCCATCCAACCCGAAGTGCTGCTCTCTACTCAAGGCGCAGAATTGGTGAACGATGGCACGTCAGAGGCCTTGAATTTCTATAGCGCCGTCACGGGCGAAAGCGTTCCCAATACCTTTACGCTGAAAACCACTTATCTCGAAGTGCCTGTCAATTTGCAATACGGCATCAATGTGGGCGGTATGGCTCGCGTTTACGTTCAGGCCGGCCCCTACGCTTCACTGCTTTTGGCCGACGAGATGGAAGGTACCGAATCGTTCTACGAGAAATATAAGGAATACGCCGGCGAACTGAGCCAAGATGGCGGTACCGCCCAATTCGTGAACAAGTTCGACTATGGTGTAGGTGTAGGCGCTGGTATAGAAGTGCTGTTCATGCAGCTATCCGTCAAATATGACTTCTCGCTGGCTGAATTCCAGGAAATCACTTCCAAGATTGGCAATGTCGACATGAACCTGATGTCAGGTCTGAAGAACCGCAACCTCAACATCAGCCTTGCGTTCATGTTCTAATCAACTATCGGTTGGGCTTAGGCCCGGCTCTCGCAACGGACAGCCGGCAGCAGGTTTACACCAGCTGCCGGCTTTTTTCTGCGCAAGATTGCTATTGTCTATGTAGCCTTCCCTAAAAGTGTGAACTTCCCCTTTTTAGGACAGCCTGCAATTAGACTGCGAATATAGTATTTT
>CAVEPA010000005.1:0-150311 GCA_963617485.1 bacterium
ACTCCGATTACGCGGCGATGGAGCAGGTGCACGCGCGCCTCGTGAGAACCACGACTCTCGGCAGAGGCGACTGCTGCGACTACGCCATCTGCGGTGACAAGGACCCGTATCTCGCCGAGCACGAAGAGTACCGCGATGCCTGCGGAGGCCGATGGAACAAATGACAGTGGAAGAGTTCTGCAAGGTGTCCATCACTGAGAAGAAGCAATCGGAAAGCCTTTACAGAATAAAAATTCGGACGAATACAAGGGTATATACTACAGATTTTTGATGTTGACGGGGCTCCCCGCCGCCGCGATGGCTCTCTGGGAGCCTTTCTTTAAGCAGCCACAATAATCTTCTGTCAAAATTGCCAAAAATTGTTCGCGGCAGTTTTCTTTCCAGGGGGACAGGTGTCCCTTCCGTGTGCGGGAAAAAGGCCAGCCTTTTTCCCTTTCCTCCCGAGTACCCGGAGGGCTTTTTCAAGGGAACTATATACCCGATTACCATAAAATTCCCATAATATGTTGAAAGAAATGACAGGCGGAGACAGATTCGGTTATATGTTCAAGAAGGCCGTTGGAAGAGTGAGATATAAGGACATGAAGATGGCGTGATTATTTCCACCCCGAGCCTAACTATTATCAGTATTTCTGCCAAAAGGTGCATGGCCTGAGCAAGGAAGACACAGACGATGCACCCGTATTTCCCGATGTCTGGGAAAAGATTGAGCCGCTCATCGAGGGCCTGCCGCTCGTGGCGCACAACAGTCCCTTCGACGAAGGTTGCCTGCGCGCAGTGTTCCGGGTCTATCGGATGGACTATCCGGAATACGAGTTCTTCGACACTTGCGCCACGTCCCGCCGGGTGTTTGGCCGCCGGCTCCCCAACCACCAGCTCCAGACCGTCGCGGCCGCCTGCGGATATGATTTAAAGAATCATCACCACGCTCTTGCCGATGCCGAAGCCTGCGCCGCCATTGCTATAAAGATACTATAAGCCTCAAAAAAAAGTTTTTTTAACTGCCATTTTTGGGCAAGATGAGTCTTTTCATTTGCATTGTAAAAACAGATGATATGAAAAAGACTTACATTCAGCTTATCAAGGCGGCAGCCGCCAGGGTCAGGGACAGCAAACTTCAAAAACTCGGCACCAAAGAGACAAGCGAGGCACAGAATGGAAGACCGATATCTGGCGCGACAAACTCCCGTCGCTCAGCGAAGCCGACGCGCACACGCTGGCATCCGGCTTCGACTTCAGCGGTGGCGAAATCGACAACATCGTGCACAAGGCCACGATGGAGGAAGTCATCTCGGGCAACGCTCCGTCCATCGACGACATAGTATCGTTTGCGAGCACGAGAAACTTTCCTGTGGTCGGGCTGCGAGAATAGGATTCGGCCGCTAAGCCATGCTTATTATTTGCTATTTTGGCAGCTGTTATTCGAACACTCCCAAACTGTCGCAGTAGGATATTTCTGCATCCACCACGAAACCGACTTCTTCTTGGGCGATGGCCATTTTTTCCTTCTTGGCAGCCTTAAAAACATAAGCCGTCAGGTCGTCCAGGTCGACTTCCACTACATCGTCATCATCTTTGAGATAACCTTTTTCATCGTAGTAGTCGTAGATGGCATCGAGCAGAAAATACAGGTCGTCGTCGCTCAGGCGGGCCTTGAGTTCTTGCGAAATCTGGTTGCGGATATAGGCAATGGCCGCCTCATCGTCGTATTCCAGAGGATCCTTAACATCGTTAGCCATAACAATATAATTTAAAGATTGGTGCTTGGTTCTGATTTTTTCTTGACAGCCTCGTAGACCTTGTTTTCGATTTCCTCGGCCAATTCGGGATTGTCGCGCAGGCAAGCCTTGGCAGCCTCACGTCCTTGTGCCAAACGAGTGTCGTTGTAGGAATACCACGAACCGCTTTTCTTGAGGATACCCAGTTCGGAAGCGATGTCAACAATTTCGCCCACTTTGCAGACGCCTTCGCCGTACATAATATCAAATTCAGCCTTGCGGAATGGAGGTGCCACCTTGTTTTTTACCACCTTGACACGCGTTTGGTTACCCAATACTTCTTCTCCGTCTTTAATCTGGCCGATACGACGGATGTCGAGACGCACCGAAGCGTAGAATTTAAGGGCGTTGCCGCCGGTGGTGGTTTCGGGATTGCCAAACATCACACCGATTTTTTCGCGCAATTGGTTGATGAAAATACAAGTGGTGTTGGTCTTGCTGATGGTGGCCGTTAGCTTGCGCAGCGCCTGACTCATCAGGCGGGCCTGCAGACCTACCTTATTATCTCCCATATCGCCTTCCAATTCTGCTTTGGGAGTAAGGGCAGCCACAGAGTCTATCACCACAATATCCACGGCAGAAGAGCGTATCAACTGGTCGGCGATTTCCAAGGCCTGCTCACCGCTGTCGGGTTGCGAAATCCAGAGGTTCTCGATGTCTACACCCAATTTTTCGGCATAGAAACGGTCGAAAGCGTGCTCGGCATCGATAAAGGCTGCAATACCGCCGGCTTTTTGGGCTTCAGCTATGGCGTGAATGGCCAAAGTGGTCTTACCTGACGATTCGGGACCATATATTTCGATGATACGTCCTCGGGGATAACCGCCCACGCCCAACGCAAGGTTCAGCGAGAGAGAACCGGTAGAAATAACCGGCACATCTTCTACTTTGTCATCGCCCATCTTCATGATGGAGCCTTTGCCGTAATTCTTTTCAATTTTTTCCATTGCCATCTGCAAGGCTTTCAGTTTTTCAGCAGACGGCCCCTTGGATACTTCGGGGTTCTGTTCGTTTTCTTTCGTCATAATACTATGTGTTTTTGTTTTTAGAATTTCGCGTCAAATATACTACCGACTTTTGAATCTGTCAAGTATTTTTGTATTTATTGTTAAGTTATTGTATATAACTATTGATTCTCAACTGTTTAGACTCAGCACTAACATGCTCGCCAGCGAGGACAAAAATAATCAAAAACAAATGGCGGAGGGTTGTATAGGCAAATAAAAATTAGGTGGAAATATTTCAGCGAAGGCTTTCCAATTCAAAATTAATTCCTACCTTTGCAGCCGCTAATGCAAAACTATTTAAACCTATCATTCTATGGCAACAAAACTTAGATTACAGAGACATGGCCGCAAGAGCCACGCTTTCTACTACATTGTTGCAGCCGACAGCAGGGCACCACGTGATGGTAAATTTATTGAAAGATTGGGTTCGTACAATCCGAACACTAATCCTGCTACAGTAGATTTGAACTTCGAACGTGCTTTGTATTGGCTCAACACGGGTGCTCAACCTTCTGACACCGTACGTAACATTCTTTCCAGAGAAGGCGTATTGCTCAAGAAACACCTTATGGGTGGTGTAACCAAGGGCGCTTTCAACGAAGAAGAAGCCGAAAAGAGATTCAATGCTTGGAAGCAAGGCAAGGACGCTGCTTTGAACACGGTTATCGCCGGTTTGAAGAACGCTCAGATTGCCGAAGCCAAGGCTCGCAAAGAAGCTGAAGAAGCTGTTCACAAGGCTAAAGCTGATGCTCTCGCCAAGAAGTTGGCTGAAAAGAAGGCCGCCGAGGAAGAAGCAGCCGCAGCAGCTGCTGCCGAAGCCGCCGCAGCAGCACCTGCCGCTGAGGAAGCTCCTGCAGCCGAAGAAGCTCAGGCAGAGTAAATAAATTATTGTTGAACCGGTGCCTCTCACCACACAACACCGGTTCAATTTGGAGGGATGGTAGAGTGGTCGATTACGGCAGTCTTGAAAACTGTTGACCTGAGAGGGTCCGGGGGTTCGAATCCCTCTTCCTCCGCAAAGCATTGGAAGCCCGGCGCAAAAGCGCCGGGCTTTTTTCGTGCCGTCACGTCAGAAACTTGTTTCTGTAAGGGAAAGGCACGAAAAAAGCCCAAACGGCCTTCGGCCGTGGGCTTCCAATGCTTTGCAACGCCCCGCCGCAGGCGGGGAGGGATGTCGGCACAAAAGTGCCGCAATCCCGAGGAAGAGAGCTTCTCGCACGCAAGGGATGTCGGCACAAAAGTGCCGCAATCCCGAGGAAGAGAGCGTCGCAATCCCCAAAGAGAGCGTGCCGAAATCCCTCAAGGAAGATTGCGTCTTTCGTGCACAGTCCATATCTTTGCAGTCGTTGAAGACCAAGCAATGGAAACATCCATCATCACACTACTGCTACCTTTTGTCGGGACCCTACTCGGCTCAGCCTTCGTATTCTTTATGAAAAGGGAAATGCCGGCCCTTTTTCAGAAGGCTTTATTGGGCTTCGCATCCGGTGTGATGGTAGCCGCCGCCGTTTGGTCACTGCTCATCCCGAGTATGGAGATGTCCGCCGCCCAAGGGGCTAAAGCGGTTGTTCCGGCAGCCCTGGGCTTCATCCTCGGTATGGGCTTCCTGCTGGCCATCGATGCCATCACCCCTCACCTTCATATCGGCCACGACAGGCCCGAAGGTATCAAGGCCCGCATATCCAGAACGGCAATGCTCGCACTGGCCGTCACCATCCATAATATTCCCGAAGGCATGGCCGTCGGCGTGGTTATTGCCGGTGCGATGAGCGACGGTGTCGGAATAGCGCCCGCAGCCGCCATGGCTACAGCTCTGGGAATCGCCATCCAGAACATCCCCGAAGGGGCCATTATCTCCATGCCGATGCGTGCCGCCGGAAACTCCCGCCACAAATCCTTCTTCATCGGAGCTTTGAGCGGAATAGTGGAACCGATAGGTGCACTGGTAGTACTACTGCTCGCATCGCTGATGACCCCGATACTCCCCTACCTCCTAGCTTTCGCAGCCGGCGCGATGATGTACGTCGTTGTTGAAGAACTCATTCCGGAAGCCTCCGAGGGGCAACATTCCAACATCGGCACTGTCGGCTTCGCCATCGGGTTTGTACTGATGATGGTTCTCGATGTCGTGCTAGCCTAACTTTCACCAACTATGACACCCAAACTTACGCTCATTATTTCGTTCTACAACAAGATAGACTTGCTAAAAAAAGTGCTCGATACCGCCAAGTATCAGACGTTCAAAGACTTCGAAGTAGTCGTTGCCGATGATGGCAGCCGTAGCGAAGTGGTGGACGAGCTACACTGCCTGCAAACGGCCTACCCTTTTCCCATCGCGCACGTTTGGCAAGAAGACCAAGGCTGGCAGAAGAACAAGATACTCAACAAGGCCGTTGTAGCCGCCAAAAGCGAATATCTGGTGTTTATCGACGGCGACTGCTTGCTCGACAAGCATTTTCTGGAAGACCACTACGGTTCGCGCCGGCACGGCGAAGTAGTGACGGGCCGGCGCGTTATGCTCACCCGCTCACTTACCGACCGCTTGATGTCGCAAGCCATCACGGAGCGAAGTCTCGGTCTTGGTTTGTTCTTCAACCTGCTCTACAGCACCTTGTTTCTACACGAAAAGACCCAGATGGAACAGATGTTGCGCCTGCCGGCTTGTTTGCGCAAGATTTTTATCCACGAACGCAAACGTCATATCTTGGGTTGCAATTTCTCGCTCTACAAAGAAGATTTGTTGTCGGTTAACGGATTTGACGAGCGCTTTGCCTATCCCGGTTACGGCGAGGACATCGACCTGTGGCAGCGTCTCGGCCGCAAAGGCATCATCTCGGTTTCGCGCAAATGCCAGCTGGTGCAATACCATTGCTTCCACAAGCATTTCGACACCAACTACGCACCCAATCAAGCCTTGATGCAGGAGAACACCGACAACAACGTCAGCTATACGCCTTATGGTATTATCCGCGAAAGTGGACGTTCAAAATAGCGATTCAACAGCAGCGCCAAAAGACATATCAGCAAGGCTGAAAATCCTAGCATCAGCGGAAGCGGAAGCACCAAGCCCACATGGTCCGACCAGGCAAGTAACGGACCGAGTGCCAGCTGATGTATCATATAAAAGGTAAAACTGCAGGACGATAGGGCTACCAGGCCGTTACAAGACAAAAGCCGCGTCAGCAGGCCGCCGCCCAGCCCTTCCGACAGACGGAAGACCAGCAAGAGCGCAGCCACAGGCAGCCACCACCATGCAGCCAGCCTAAGACCCCAAGGCACCGAACCATAACAGGCGGCGGCCAGCGCCACCAAAGCCACAGCAGCCATTTCGGCCAAACTCAGCCAAGCACAAGACCAGCGTTTCTGTTCCTGCCTCAACCGGGCGAGACATGACTCCGAAAAGCGGTACAGCAGCATGCCCCAAAGAAAATCGAGCAAACGGAACAAGGGCGAAATATAAACCAGTGGGTGCACCATGGGTTGCGGCAGCAAAGCGACAACCACGAAGTAAAGTGTCAGCAGCGACAGCACGCCAAACGCTATCGTCTTGCGCGGAAGCCGTTGCAGAAGGCGGCACAGCCATGGGAAGAGCGCGTAGCAGAACATCAGGTCGCAAAGGCACCACGACACAGCGTTGCCAGAGAAATACACGCTACGGACAGGCACCCAACTTTGCAGCATCAAGGCATTAAGACCCAAGGTGCCGACGCTGCGCCAAGAGGCGAAAACCGAGGACAAATGCAACAGCACGAACACAGCCAGACAGAGCAGATGCAAGGGCCAGAGTCGTAGCAAGCGCTTTAGCAAAAAGTTGCCGTAGGAAAAATCGTCCGATAGCACCTTGCGCTCGTAGCCTGCCGACATCACCAGGCCCGAGAGCATCATGAAGAAGCTGACACCCAAAGGGCCGCCGGCCTTGAAAAGGCCGGCGCCGTCCACCGGGAAATGGTGCAGGAATATCACCAGTGCAAACAGCAGTCGCCAGGTCTGCAAAGATTTAATCATGGCTGGGCTAGCAGGTATTGTTGCATTCGGGCCTTTTCCGAACTGTCGCCACTGATAAAATCATCGATGAACCACTGGCCTTGTTCGCGCACGAGCATCAGTTCGAGCGGCATCCACTGACCACAGTTACAGATTTTCAATTTGGCACGAAAACGCGGCATTTCCTGCTGGGATGTTTCTTGAGGCGAGAGCGATAATATCTTCATTTGCAAGCCTTGAAAATCTTGCCCGCACACCCAATGGTCGTAGTCGAAAAAGCCGATATAGCCTTGGTCCATCAGTTTTTCGTCGGCGGCCTTTACCTGCACCAACCAAGCCTTGTAGTCCGATGACAGATAAAGTTGGTCGAAATCCGGCATCGCTTCCATAGCGTCAATTGCACCTGCAGCTCGGGTGTACCAACCGAACACATCGGCATAGATGTTTTCCACACGCAGCTTTACCTCGCGACGGGTCCGCATGGTATCGTCACAAGAGAAGAAAAGCAATAACGTCAGCAAAGGAAGAATCTTCTTCATCGTCAAATCTTTAAAAAACATCCGCACTCAGGTAGCGCTCACCCGTGTCGGGCAACAGCACCACGATATGCTTGCCCTGGTTTTCGGGCTGTTGGGCCAACCGGATGGCGGCACTAAGCGCAGCACCGCTGGAAATACCCACCAATACACCTTCTTGTCGGCCTATCAAGCGGGTGGTTTCGTAAGCATCCTCGTTAGATACGGCTATTACCTGATCGTAAACGGTGGTATCGAGCACTTGCGGCACAAAGCCGGCTCCGATGCCCTGAATCTTGTGCGCACCAGCCTTGCCCGTCGAGAGAACAGCCGAAGTAGCAGGCTCAACGGCCACCACCCGAATGTTCTTGTTCTGATGCTTCAGAAAACGGCCTACGCCGGTCAGGGTGCCACCGGTACCAACGCCAGCCACGAAAATATCCACCTTGCCATCGGTGTCTTCCCAAATTTCAGGGCCGGTGGTCTGGAAATGAGCTTGAGCATTGACAGGGTTGACAAACTGTCCGGGAATAAAACTGTCGGGAAGGCTGGCAGCCAGTTCATCGGCTTTGGCGATAGCACCGGCCATACCCTTGGCACCTTCCGACAAGACCAGTTCCGCACCATAGGCTTGCATCAGCTTGCAACGTTCGATGCTCATCGTGTCGGGCATAACAATAATAACACGGTAGCCGCGCGCAGCTGCCACACTGGCCAGACCTATGCCAGTATTGCCCGAAGTGGGTTCTATAATGGTCGAACCGGGTTTCAAACGGCCCGTTTTTTCGGCATCCTCAATAAGTGCCAGGGCCACCCGGTCTTTGACGCTACCGGCCGGGTTAAAGTATTCAAGCTTGGCCAACAGTTTGGCTTTCAAGCCATAATAGTGTTCGATATGCAGCAGTTCCAACAGAGGCGTATGGCCTATCAGCTGGTCGACAGAAGTATAAATTTTTGCCATAAACAAATACTCTCAAACAAAAGCTTCCATCTGAAGCTGGTTATTATTTACTTAGCAAGCCCTTGGTGACGTTGCGACGGAAAAGAATCAGAATATTGCCCTTGGAAGGTTGTCCGCGCAGCGCAAAACCACACCACAGTACCAGCGTTCCACCCCACTTCACGAGCTCCGAGAACAAGCGTTTCGCCCGCGAAAACAAAGACACCGAAGTGCGCAAACGCTCGCTCAAACCTACACCATAGCCCAACTTTTCTATAAATGCCGGTGTCGTTCTGTGCGGCGGAATACAATGATTTACAGCAATGCCGGGAAAGTAATAAATGGGCGCGTCCAGGGCTTGCATACGCAGAAATATGTCTTTTTCTTCCCCTCCGAGCAGCTGGTTTTTGGTTCGTCCGAGGGCTGTATTGAACTCACCAACCCGTGCAATCATGCTTCTGGCAATACCCATATTGGCACCAATGGGGAACTTTCCTTTGGCAAAACGCCGCACCTGCCCGCCCATTTCCAGCGCGCTGACAAAACCTAAAGCCCAAGGATTCAACCAATCGGGAGCCTTGTCTTCGAAGAAGGGGACAATTTGTCCACCGAAAGCCGCCGCATCGGGATATTGCTGCAGAAAGCCGAGCAAACGCTCCACATAGTCGGCCCCCACCATAGCGTCATCATCGAGAAAAACAAACCAGTCGCCCAAAGCCTCGTGCATACCTCGGTTGCGTGCATACGAAAGCCCCTGCTGTGTTTCCAAAAAATAGCGGTAATCCACCTGTGGATAATCGGCCGCGAAACGTTGGCATTCAGTAGCAGTACGGTCGGTGGAATTATTGTCGACCAGCACTATTTCCCAGGCATCCGCATGTGAATTAGCAGCCAAACAGCTGAGACACTGGTAAATATAACCGTCTCGATTATAGGTACAGACGATGAAGGACAGTTTCATATGCAGCTTTACTTAGCACTCGTAATCGAGACAGGTACGGGTGGCGGTATAGGGGCGCACTTTGGTATTGGCGACAGCCACATGCGCCGGATGCTGAGCATAAACTTGCAGAGCAGCTTCGTTTTCGAAAGTAGAATCGAGCATGACATCGGCATTCGATGAGGCCAGACGGCCATCGATGTTCACCTTAATATCTATCAGCCCGGGAATCTTCCCCTGCAGTCCTTCGAGACCAGCTTTGATGTCTTGTTTTACGGCTTGCTTTTCAGCTTCACCCAATTCGGGCTTCAAGGCCCAAAGTATGATATGCTTTACCATTGTTGAAAGTGGAAGGTTGATGGTTTAGAAATTGTAGCGCAGACCCAGATTCAAAAGACCTTTGGCACCGAAGCCCAGTTCCGTAAAACCGCGCCATTGGTCGTTGCCGAAATCGATGCCCACGGGGCTGATATGTCCATAAAACCCGAACGAGGGCTTGTCCCCGAGACCCATGGAAACACCCGCCATCAAAGAGGAATACATGCTGACGTGCTCTTTGTAGAACCAAGGGAATTTAAGCGCCGGCATCAGAGCAAGCAGGCTGCTGGTTTGGGTGCCGCCCGGTTCATAGACATAATTGTCGTTTTCATCCTTGATGTAAGCGCCCGACTCGTCGGTTTTGCGCTTGTTGAAGCTGATACTGAGGCTCTCGGCCGTCAGGTTACCGCCCAGGGCGAAATGCGGCGTAAAGTAATGGTAGTATTCCACACCGATGGCGCCCGTTGTGCCAACGCCTGACAACACCTGGGTACCCAGCGAGAAGCCTGAGCCGAAGATGCCGCCGATATAACCGACCACTTCCATTACAGATACCCGTCCGTAGCACAGACTCACTTCGTTTTGCGGCACAGCGGAAGCAACTGCCCCGGCACTTGTTTCGGAAGTTTGGGCCACTACCGGCATAGCCACCAGCAGCAGCGACATCGTCATAGCAACAATAGTTTTCTTCATAGCGATTATTATATGGAAAGTATCGACAACACGTCAATCAGCTCCTTGTCGATAGGCTTGTCTTGCTTGATGGCACGGCTGAAAGGCACATAAATCATCTTGTCGAAATGGACACCTATCATCACATTGGTCTGACCTTCTTTCAAAGCTTGGATAGCAGCCACACCCATACGGCTGGCCAAGATACGGTCCAAGGCACTGGGACGACCGCCACGCTGCAAATGGCCCAAAATGGATACGCGCACATCGTACTCGGGCGATTCTTCGCGCAAACGCTGGGCATAATGCATGGCACCGCCGTCTTTTTCGGAAACGATGACAATGGAGCTGCGTTTGGATTTGCGCACTCCGCGCTTGATAAAGGCGGCCAGCTGGTCGATATCGGTATTGTCTTCGGGGATGATGGCTGCTTCGGCACCGGCGGCAATGGCACTGTTCTGCGCCAAAAATCCGGCATCGCGACCCATCACCTCTACGAAGAATATACGATTGTGCGAGTTGGCTGTATCGTGAATTTTGTCCACACATTCCACAATGGTGTTCAGGGCCGTGTCGTAGCCAATGGTATTGTCGGTGCCATAGAGGTCGTTGTCAATGGTGCCGGGCAGACCCACAATGGGAATGTCGTATTCGCGGGCAAATTCCTGTGCGCCGGCCAGCGAGCCGTTGCCGCCTATCACCACCAAGGCATCCATATGATATTTCTGCATGGTCTGATAAGCCTTGGCCCTACCCTCGATGGTCATGAAATCGGCACTGCGGGCCGTTCTGAGGATGGTGCCGCCTTCGTAGATGATGCCCGAAACGCTTTCGGTGGTGAATTCGCGTACATCATCGTTGATAAGGCCTTCGTAGCCGCGGTATATACCAAAGACTTTCCAGCCTTCGTAGATGGCCGCGCGCGTTACAGCCCGGATGGCGGCGTTCATTCCCGGAGCATCGCCGCCCGATGTTAGTACTCCTATACTATTGATTTCTGCCATAATTTTCTTTCGTTTTTTTACCTAGTTTTAATCAAGGCAAATGTAGCTATTTGGAGCGGGAAAAAAACGAAATTGTCGTTCGAATTCGCAACAAAGATTTGTGAAAATCGCGGGGGTCGTTTAACTTTGCGATTCTCATGTTCGAAAACATTTTAACAACAGCAATATGGAAATTACAGGAAAGATTATCAAGAAATTGCCCCTGGTCAGCGGCGAAGGCCGTAATGGCTCATGGAGACGTCAGGAATATGTTTTGGAATACGGCGACCGCTATCCCAAGCAGGTTTGTTTCAGCCTGATGAATGCCCGCATAGACCAATATCCCATGGATATCGATGAAGAAGTAACCGTTTCGTTCGACCTCGAAAGCCGCGAATACAACGGACGTTATTATACCAGCGTTTCGGCTTGGAAAGTCGACAAGGGTGCACAGCAGGCAGCGCCCGCGCCCAAGCAGCCCGTCAACAACGCTACGCCCGTAGCTCCCGCCGCTCCCGACTTCAGCAACAACAAGGACGAGAGCGACGACCTGCCTTTCTGAGAAAGGCAAGCTCACTAAAAAACCCAAGCACAGACTTCTGTACTTGGGTTTTCTTTTTCAGCAAAACGCCGGGCATCTACTTGATTTCGACTTCTTCTTTCATGTCCATTTCGATGCCGTTGCGATCGTAAAAGGCATACTGCAGGTAACTCATTGCCTGCGAGGGCACTATCTTCAGTCCCCAAGCATAACGACGTCGCCACTGCCATTTCAGGGAGGACAAGCCTCCTTTCTCGATAAATGCTGCCACGTAGGGATGCACCATTAGGGTGAATCTCTTCTTCTTCAGTTTGTGGGTCAAATGCTCGATTTTACCAGCCAATGTGTCGGTAAACAGGATGGAAGGCCGTATTTCTCCTTTTCCAAAACAAGTGGGGCACACTTCGTTGGTCTGGATAAAGGTCTGGGGGCGCACCCTTTGACGCGTTATCTGCATGAGGCAGAACTTGCTGAGCGGCAGGATATTGTGCTTGGCCCGATCGTTCGCCATGTTTTCACGCAGTCGCTCAAAGAGCTTCTGACGGTTTTCCCCTTCCACCATGTCGATAAAGTCGACAACAATAATACCACCCATGTCGCGCAGACGCAACTGACGGGCAATCTCGTCGGCGGCTGCCATGTTCACTTCGAAGGCATTGGCTTCCTGACCATCTTTGGAACGAGTACGGTTGCCACTGTTCACATCGATAACGTGCATGGCTTCGGTATGTTCAATAATCAGATAAGCGCCGCTCTTGATAGAGACTACTTTGCCCAGGCCCGACTTAACCTGCTTGGTTACGGCAAAATGGTCGAATATCGGAATCTCCTTATGATAGAGTTGTACGATATCGGCCTTTTCGGGCATGATGATGCTGACATAATCCTTCACTTCTTCGTACACCTGTGGAGAATTCACATGAATGGCGGTATACGAAGCGTTCAGCAAGTCGCGCAACATGACCATGGTACGGCTGGTTTCTTCATACATGAGCTGAGGAGCCTTGTAGTTCTGCTGCATAAGTTTTTGGACGATATCGTCCCAGCGCTTGAGCAAGACCTTCAGTTCATTGTCCAGTTCTTCCACCCGCTTGTTTTCGGCCACCGTCCTGACGATGACACCGAATCCTTTGGGTGTAATGCTGAGCAAAAGCTGTTTCAGACGCGTGCGTTCCTCCTGCGACTTGATTTTGGTCGATACCGACACTTTGTCGCCGAAAGGAATCAGGATAAGGAAACGCCCCGCGATGGAGATTTCCGATGTCAGACGGGGTCCTTTGGTTGAGATAGGCTCTTTGGCAATCTGCACCAAAAGTTCCTGCCCGGGTTCCAGGACATCAGTCATAAGACCGTCCTTGGGAATGTCGGGCAACATCTTGAATTTGCTCAGTGGGGAGGCTTTGCGCTTACGTTGCTTGAGTTGCTCGAGATATGCCTTTTGCGACATATACTGGGGACTCAAGTCGAGATAATGCAGGAAAGCGTCCTTTTCATAACCCACATCTACGAAGACAGCATTAAGGCCGGGCATCACCTTGTGGACCCGACCTAGGAAGATGTCGCCCACCGAGAAGGACACATTCAGGCTCTCTTTCTGAAACTCAACCAGACGGTTGTCTTCGAGCACTGCCAGTGACACTTCCGATGCCTGGACATCTACAATCAGTTCTGTATTCATACGATGTTCATTTGTAAGCCCTTGAGTAAGGCTTAAACACAAAGAACAAACTTTTCCAGTTTGTTCTTTGTGCAATTAGGCAAGAAAGAATTATTTCTTCTTATGTCTATTCTTTCTCAATCTTTTCTTGCGTTTGTGAGTAGCCATCTTATGGCCTTTTTTCTTCTTTCCGCTTGGCATAATTACAAAAGATTAAAGTTATTTCCTTTATGATTATTTCTTGACATCCAACATAAAGCTCTTGGCGGGCTTGAAAGAGGGAATGTTATGTTCGGGAATAATAATAGTGGTATTCTTGGAAATGTTACGGGCAGTCTTCTGGGCTCTTTTCTTTACGATAAAGCTACCAAAGCCACGCAGATAAACATTCTCCTCTTTCACCAAAGAAGACTTGATTGAGTCCATCATCGCTTCCACCACATTCAAAACAATAGCCTTCTCCACACCGGTAGATTTGGCAATCTCGTTTACGATATCAGCTTTAGTCATTTTACTTGATTTTTAAGATTATACATTGATTGTTTCTGTTTTCTAAACGGGGATGCAAATATAGACAACTTTTTCAAGATTCCGAACGATGGGCTCTTTTTTTTGATTGTATGTTCTTATCTTTGCCTACGGATGTTTAAAAGCCTGTTTCGCTATGGTTCCCGATGTCGATTATGAGGTTCATCGCCTGCTCTGTCA
The DNA here is from genome assembly GCA_963617485.1 of bacterium. Lineage (GTDB taxonomy): Bacteria > Bacteroidota > Bacteroidia > Bacteroidales > UBA1402 > UBA1757. The sequence goes on from CAVEPA010000005.1 coordinate 14,044, forward strand.
ATGGTATGCGACCCACTGTCGCGACCTACCCTGGCGTCAGACCAAGGACCCCTACCGCATATGGCTTTCCGAGATTATCCTGCAACAGACCCGCGTTCAGCAAGGATTGCCTTATTACTTGGATTTTATCGAGCATTATCCTAACGTGGAGCAGCTGGCCGCCGCCAGCCTTGACGAGGTTCTGCGGCATTGGCAGGGGTTGGGTTATTACAGCAGAGCCCGCAATTTGCACAAGGCGGCCTGCTGCGTAGCCAGCGAGCATCAGGGACATTTTCCCGACACTTACCAAGGCTTGCTTTCTTTGCCGGGCGTAGGGCCTTACACGGCGGCTGCCATCGCTTCCTTCGCCTATAACCTGCCTTGCGCCGTGGTGGACGGCAATGTGTACCGCGTGCTGTCAAGGCTCTTCGATATCAACATCAACATTCTTTCGCCAGCGGCCTATGAACAATTTCGGGCATTGGCCGAAAGTTGCATGCGTCCCGATGATTCTGCCGGCTTCAACCAAGCGGTTATGGAATTCGGCGCACTGCAATGTACAGCCCAACAGCCGGCCTGCCACAACTGTCCGCTCAGCGACAAATGCCTGGCGCTGGCGCGTGGACGCGTTGCGGAAAGGCCGGTAAGGGAACAGAACCTGAAACGCCGCGAACGTTACCTACACTATATCTTCCTCTACGATGACAAGGGCCTTTGGCTGCACCAGCGCCAAGGGGACGACATCTGGCGGGGGCTTTGGGAGTTTCCACTCTTGGAGGAAGCGAAGCTGATGAGTCTGGAGGAGTTACTGGCAGCGCATAGCGGACTGCGTGCGTGGCTGGATGGAGCGTTGCTGCACGCTCCGCGTGACTTTCGCCACCAGCTGACCCACCAAAGCATTGTGGCGCGCTTCTTCCCCATCAAAACCCAGATAGACACCCTGGACGGTTATATCAAGGTAGACTTCGACGATTTGGACCATTATGCTCTCTCACGCTTGAGCCTAAAATTTCTCGAGAAATTTAATTTTTAGTTTTTGTTAAATATTTATTTGGTTATTGATACAATCCGCATTATCTTTGGAGCGAAATTCATTTTATCCATTTTTAAACCTAATGCTTATGATCAACAAAGTGATTTTAGTCGGAAACGTGGGCAAAGACCCCGAAATCCGTTATGTAGAAAAGAATGTTCCCGTAGCCCGTTTTTCGTTGGCTACCAGTGAAAGAGCTTTTGTCAATGCCAAAGGCGTACAAGTGCCTGAACGCACCGAGTGGCACAACATCGTGGTTTGGCGCAGCCTGGCCGAAGTAGTGGAAAAATATGTGCGCAAAGGCACCCAACTCTACATTGAAGGTAAAATAACCTACAACCAATGGGTCGACAAATCGAATGTCAGCCATAGTTCTACAGAAATCATCGCCGACACGCTGCAACTTTTGGGCAAACGCCCCGACGAAGAACCGGCCCCGCTCAAGACCATCACCTACCAGGAAAGCAGCCCCGAAATGGACAACCTTCCTCTGGCCGGCAAGGACGATATCAACGATGAAGGCATCTGAAATGGACGGCCTGCGCATTGAGCGGTACGATAAATGCCAATTGGCGCTATGCCGCTTGCCGGCAAGGTCCGAAGACCTTGCCGGCAAGATTGGCAGGCACTGTGGCTACACCCTGCTCTGCCCCTACACCAACGAAAAACGACGTCAGGAGTTTTTTGCCTGCCGATGGGCCGCCCAGGCCCTGGGCATAGCGCCTGCCGCTATCAGCAAGCACCCCAGTGGCCGCCCCGTCCTGCCCCAAGGCCAAGGATTTATCAGTGTTTCTCATGGTGCCGACCGAGCCTGCGTACTCTACAGCAAGCATGAGCCACATCTGGGAGTGGATATCGAAAAAATCAGTGCACGAGTTCTAAAAGTAGCGCCGCGTTTCCTAAGCACAGCAGAATGGCGGCATCTGCAAACACACTTTAGCGCCCCGGAGGAACTGCAACAGGCAGCCACCTTGTATTGGACAGCCAAGGAAGCCTTGTTCAAAGCTGTCCATCAAGACAAAATCGATTATCAACAAGATTTCAGTCTGACACTTATCGACAGTCTGCAAAAAGAAGGCACGTTGCAAGGAGGTTGTCAGCAACAGCCACAGACCTATATTTTACATTATCGTTTCGAAGAAGACTATTGCCTCAGCATCTGCCTGCCCGAATGAGGGAATCTACTGTCAACGCCTATTCTTGAGCATAATCCAGATAATGACCGGCGCACCTATGAGTGCCGTCACTGAATTGATGGGGAAGCTCGCATGAAACAACGGCAGTTGAGAAACGATGTCACAGAGCAACAACAGACAGGAGCCACAAAGCATACATACCGGCAACAGCCGGCGGTGCGACCAGTCGCGCACCAAACCACGGGCCAAATGGGGCACCGTAATGCCGATAAAGGAAATGGGGCCGGCAAAAGCGGTTATACTGCCGCTGAGTATCGCTGTACAGAAAATCAGCACAAAACGTATACGCGGAATGGATACACCCAAAGTCTGGGCATAGGACTCACCCAAAAGCAGGATATCCATTTCCTTGGCCAAAGAAAAACTCACTGCAATACCCACCACAAACAGCAGTGCCAGCACCGGCATCATCTGCCACGAAACCGAACTCAAACTGCCAAAGGTCCAGAAGACAAAGAGTTTCAAGGATTCGGCATTGGTCATGCTCTGCAGCAGACTCACCACCGAAGAGGCTATGTAGCCCAGCATCATACCCACAATAAGCAAGGAAACGATGTCGGGCATACGGCGCGAAATGAACAGTATCAGCAGCAACACCAGCAGAGCGCCGGCAATGGCGGCCACCACCAGCGACCACGAACCTAGAGCGAAAAAGGAAGTACCACCTATGGAACCCAACATCACCAGCAACGCCACACCCAAACTGGCTCCCGAATTCACGCCCAACACATCGGGGCCGGCCAAGGGATTGCGAAACATGGTCTGCATCATCAAGCCGGAAACCGACAAGGCTGCGCCCGCCATAATAGCCGTCAAGGCTTTGGGCAGACGGAAATCCAATACGATATCATGATAGACAGAGGCCTCGGTGGCCTGGCCAAAAAGAGCAGCCCAGACATCAGCAAAAGGAATACCGATACTGCCTATACACAAGTCGGCCACCAGCAAGGCGACAAACAGGCATATCAACAAAGCCAAGCTACTACCGAAATGTTTCATATCAAGGCAAAGCTACTAAAAAATTCCAGTCTTGTTCAGGCAAAAGTTGCGGATGCAGCAACTTGACGAAATCTGCCAGCAGCCACTCGGGGCGCGCCACCCCACTCTCCCAAAAATCGTTGCCACCTTGAGATGTGGAGCGACGATTGTAGGCATAAACCTGCTTGTTGCGAAAGGCGTCGAACCAGCTATAGCGCGCATCTTTAGCCTCCAGCTGCTTAAGCGTAGAGGCATCGACTCCAACCCAAATATCGCTGTGGCCCATATCACGCAACACGCGTTCCAGGCTCAAGGCATGGCTGCCCTTGGTACTGTCGTTCTCGAAATAATAGGAAGCGCCTGCATCGCGGAAGAGCTGTGCCATATAGCTGCCGCCGCCGGGCACATACCAGGTACCACGAAAATTTTCACCGGCCAGAATGGTCTTTTTAGGAACAAGGCTGTCGGCGGCGGCCAGTTGCTTGAGGTTCGTGTAAGCTTCGACACTAGCCAGAAACAGGCTGTCTGCCATGACTTCCTCATCGAAGAAGACCGCCATAAAGCGCAGCCATTCGGCCCGGCCCAAGAGTTCCTTTTCCATCCATTCGTTGTTTTCGACCACTGGCAGACCAGCTTGCTGCAGAAATTTCACCTTGGTGTCCACCTGCCCATATCCGCTCCAGAACATGGCATCCAGCCCCAAGGAAATTGTCTTTTCGGCATTGATAGCGAAATTATCGCCCAAATCGGCCACCCGACCATCGGCTGCGGCCTGACGAATTTCCGATTGGTACACCATAGGCAAATTACAACAAGCGCCAACGCGCGTCAACAGTCCCAAACGGTCCATAAAACCCACATGCGTACACGAAGTCAGCGCCACTTTCTGCAAAGGAATCCGTATAGCCGGACCATCTTGCGGCAAATCGGCAGGCTTCTCACCATGGTAGAGATAATAGACCTGCTGCCCCGAGGTCCAGGGGCTCTTGACGCTGACCTTTTTGTATTGGGGAAAATAGGCTACTTGAAAACCCTGGGCATAGCGCAGGTTCATCACCGAATCGGCAGCAGTACGCTCAGTCTTGGCAGAAGGTTTTCCGGGCTTGCAGGCCGTTGCGACCAAACAGAGCAACAAGCAAGGCAAGGCGCAAAAAAAAAGGCGTCTTGTAAAAGACGCCCTCTGTGTGTGTTGAATATTATTCAGCATCTTCATCGAAGTTGGGTGCGGTCAGGTTAGGATCCACAGCCACAGCATTCTCGATTTGTTCCTTCATGGCCGATTCCTTAGTACTGCTCTGTGACTTCGGAATAAAGGCTGTTGAAAGAACGCAGGCAACCAAAACAATGCCGGCCAGGGTCCAAGTGGCTTTTTCCAAGAAATCGGTGGTTTTACGCACACCCATAATCTGGTTGGAAGAAGCAAATCCCGATGCCAATCCACCGCCCTTGGAGTTCTGAACCAAAACAATCAAGACGAGAACCACCGAAACGATGAAGATTAAAATGGTAATTGCCAAGTACATAGTAATTTATTTCTTTAAATGAGTTAATAATTTTTCCAAGAATCTGATTTGGTCGGCAAAGTAAACACTTTTTTCTGGATTATTCAAGGACAAGGACTTTAATATTTCCAGTGCCCTTTCATATTTTTTCTGCTTAAGGTAAATTTTCACCAAGGTCAGGGTCAAGGAATCACAAGGCAGGCTCTCCCAAGCGGAATTCACTTCCTGTTCCATCGAAACAATCTCATCGCAAGCTTGGGCAACATGCTCGGTATCAGACTCAGCGCTGGGTTGGATTTCCTCTTCGGGATGGTCGATAAACTCTTGTATCAGCGGCGAGTTGAAGGGCACTTCCGCTCCGTCACCGGCGGGCTCAGGCTCCAAACGATACCCGGCATACATCTTTTGCAGTGAAGCTAGCGCCTCTTCCTCGGAAGTGGCACCGGCATCTTCCGCCGACACGCCCAAGAAGCTGTCTATCAAATCGAAACCTTGACTATCAGTAGCATCCGAAGGCGCAGCCTTATCCAAACCGTGGATATAGGCATAGAGCTGCCGGCGGTCGGGAGCCGCCAAAGCCGTTTTGAACAAGCAGGCCTCGTACGACATATCCTTCTGGTCGTACAAAAGCTTCAGATACAACTCTTTAGCCGCAGCAAAGCAGGGATAGGTCTGCATCAGTTCCGACAGTTCGGCCAGCAGTCCGGCATCGGCCTGGGCAGGATGCTGCAAATACTGTATGAAGGTTTCGGAGTTCATTACCAGTTGGCAACCGTCTTGTTGAAAATGCTTTCCGTTATTTCCTTCAGAATCTCTTCCAAGAGCGAATCCTGCACATCGTCAAGCATCTGCGTAGAAGGAAAGGTTTGGTAAGCCGAAAAGCGCTGCTCGAAATTCTCCTTCTCATTCTTGGTATTGACAAAGCGCACATTGATGGTGACGGTGAGCTTGGTTTCGGAAGAGTAACCGTCGGCCTGGGCAGCCAAAGGCGTCAGCTCGTAGCCCACAATCTCGCCTTCCACACGCAAATCGCCATCCTCGTTAAGCACCTTTAGCTTGGTCTGGCGCGTATACAAATCCTTAAGCGTTTCCACAAAAGTCTGAGCCAGAGGTGGATACACCAGCAAAGCCTGATTGGGAAAATCCGCTACCGATATCGATTTGGTCGTTGTATAGTCGATGGATGCTCCGTTGAATTTATAACTGATGGTGCAGGCGTTCAGAACGAGCATCAACAGCATGATAGCCAAGCATTTAGTCTTCATATCAATCGAGATGGTAGAGTTTGATTTTCCGATATAGGGTGCGCTCCGAGATATTCAATTCTTCGGCCGCATTCTTGCGACGTCCGCCATGACGTTCCAAAGCTTTGCGGATAGCGTCTTTCTCCATATCCTCCAAAGACATGGAAGCATCAACGTATTCAGCTTCAGCGTCCTTGACAGGCAGCGGAGCCACCTTGGCCGGCACCGTTGAAAGCGGCGTATTCACCACAGGCGCAGGCGATACCGACACGGCTGGCGTTTCATCATAAATGGGATAGACCTGCGACACACGCGAGCTGTCCACCGGATTGTTCTGCATCAAGTCGTTCACCAGCGCCTTAAGGTCACGCATATCCTTTTTCATGTCGAAAAGCACCTGATAGAGAATTTCGCGTTCACTGGAGAAACTGCGCTCGTTACTGTCGTGATGCGCCGCATCGCCGTAAAGCACCGGCATCGTATTAATGGAGGTATCGATGTATTCCTTGATGTCTTCGGCGGTGATTTCCTGCTGTTTGGCCAGCACCGCTACCCTTTCGGCCAAATTCTTGAGCTCGCGGATATTGCCCGGCCACCGGTATTGCAGCAAGAGTTGCTTGGCCTCTTCGCTGAGCTTCACACTGGGCATACGATATTTTTCGGTTACCTCGCCCGTAAACTTGCGGAACAAGCGCAAAATGTCATCAGGGCGCTCGCGAAGTGGCGGTATGATAATAGAAATGGCATTCAGACGATAATACAAATCGGAGCGGAACAAGCCCTTGCGGATAGCCTCAGCCATATCTTGGTTGGTGGCGGCCACTACGCGCACATTGGTCTTCATCACTTTGGATGCGCCTACACGGATAAATTCGCCCGATTCCAACACGCGCAACAGGCGTGCCTGCGTGGGCAAAGGAAGTTCGGCCACTTCGTCCAAGAAGATTGTGCCGCCATCGGCCACTTCGAAATAACCCTTGCGGTCGGCGATGGCACCGGTAAACGCACCCTTCTCGTGTCCGAAAAGTTCCGAATCGATGGTGCCTTCGGGGATGGCAGCGCAGTTGATGGGATAATAGGGACCGAACTTGCGCTGACTGTACTGATGGATGATATTGGGAAAGAATTCCTTGCCCGTACCGCTCTCGCCCGTTACCAGCACGGAAAGGTCGGTGGGTGCTACCTGCACGGCTATGTCAATGGCACGGTTGAGTGCCGGCGTATCGCCGATAATCTGGAAGCGTTGCTTGATGGCTATAAGTTCTTCTTTGGTCATAGGACTACAAAGCTTATTCTTCGGGAACGGGAGGCAGATCGGCCAAATCGCCTACCTGCTCGATATGTTGACGGCGCAAAGGATGACGATACATTTCCTCATAACGCTCGCGATTGCGGAAAACGTCTATGGCCAGATAAATGGCCTCGCGCATGGAAGTTTCATCGGCACGCTGTTGGCCCACCAAATCGTAGGCTGTACCATGGGCGGGCGAAGTCCTGACAATAGGAAGTCCGGTGGTAAAATTGACACCACGTCCCATACTCAAAGCCTTGAAAGGAATCAGGCCCTGGTCGTGGTACATAGCCAATACGCCATCGAAAAGCTGGTATTTGTCGCTGCCGAAGAAACCATCGGCCGGATAGGGACCGTAGCAATAAATGCCTTCGCTTTGCAGCTGTTCTATCACCGGTTTGATAACCTCCTGCTCCTGCTTACCGATAAGGCCATTGTCGCCGGCATGCGGATTCAGCGCCAGCACAGCGATGCGCGGCCTCTCGATGAGAAAATCGCCGATAAGGCTTTGGTTAAGCAGCTCGATTTTTTTGGTCAGCAGTTCGGGGGTCAGACGGGCGGCCACCTGGTCGATGGCGACATGACCCGTTGCGACGGCCACACGCATTTTGTCGCAAACCATCAGCATCAGACCTTGGCGACCTTCGGCAAACACTTGTTCGAGGTATTCCGTATGACCGGGAAAATGGAACATATCGGACTGAATGCTGGCCTTGTTGATAGGACCGGTCACCAGCACATCGATAAGGCCTTGCTTAAGGTCCGCGCAGGCTTTTTCGAGTGCTTGAAAAGCCGCCATACCGGCCGTTTTGGTAGCCTGGCCAAGATCAACTTTCACATCCTCGTCGTTGCAGTTGATGATGCTCACTCGTCCGTAAGCCGCATCTTCGGCCGTCGCCACCGTAGCGATGGGCAGGCTCAATTCCAGATTCTTTTTGTAATAGGCGGCCACCTTGGGCGAACCATAGAGCACAACGGCATGGGGTTCGTACACTTCGGGAATAGCCAGATTCTTGAGTATCACCTCGTAAGAGATGCTGTTGATATCACCTTGTGTGATACCTATTTTCAATTTTTCTTTCATCGGATGGGATTTATTTTTGAGATTCAACAGCCGTCTGTGTCTCGTCGGAAGCCTGGGGCATCTTGAGCGTATACAGGGCTGCTTCGTTATGTTTGAGCAGATTGCGTTTTGCCTCTTCGGGAGCATAGATGAACACTTCGGCCGTCACCACACGCTGATTCAATTCATCCAAAGTGGTGATGCTGACGTAAGGACCGCCCATCATATCGCCCTTCATTATCCACAAGCCACGAATTTCAACGGCATAGGCCCCATTGAAATTGATAGGACGGAAAGTCTCGGGAGCTCTTTCCTCACGCGCCATATAAGAGCCCTCTGGTCCGCCGGGAATATTGGCTTTCATCACCGAATCACGTTTGGCATCCAGATAGGCCAAAGTAAAGGTATTGGCGTCGGTATAGGGATAGCTGTAAATGACCATATCCTGATGCTTGCGCTTACGGTCGTTCGAGAGCCAGACAAAATCCTGCCCCACCTTGAAGCGATCCATAAACTTGGGAACTTGTATTTCATAACCGAGTTTCAGCTTGACCAAACGCGACATTTCACGATTGTGGGTGCGTTTGTGATAGGCCAAGTTACGCTGGCGTTCGGCCCGGTCGAAATATTCGTAGATAAGGTCGCTCTGTGCAGTGACAAAGCTGGCAAAGCTTTCCTTGTCGTGAGCTACAATACGCATAACCAGCTGGTTGTTGGCCCAGACATCTTCCGTCACATGGATTTTGGGTCGCGAATAGATGTTAGAGATTTCAACCTGCAGGATATTTCTGACAGGTTTGAGCAGTCCGTCGAAATCGGCATTGTCGCAACGGGAAATCTTGAAGCGGGGCTCAGACTGCGGCAGAGCCGGCACGTCCGTATCGAGTACTTCGAAAAGAGCACGGCCATGAGGGGCTTCCCAATCGGCTTTATCCATCACCACCAGCAACTCCCAAGGAGAACCTACTGAGTTGGGCGTGAGCGGGTTCTGCAGGTTTTTCTTACGGCACGACGACAGCGGCAACAACAGGGCCACTGCCAAAAATATCACTAAGGTTCTTGTTTTCATCTTTACTGAGTTTCCAATGATGCAAAGTCAGAGCAAAGATACAATAAAGCCTTAGTCTTAAAAAGAAAAATATGACTTTTTGTCAGTCTTACTTCTTGCTTGTTGCCAAAGTGGAAAGCAAGCCACAGGCTGCCTGTATATCCTCGCCGCGCGATGCCCGTACCGTAGTCTGCAAGCCTTTGGCATTCAGATAGTCGGCGAAAGCCTGAATGTTCGCCTCGCTGGAGGGCGCAAAGGGACTGTCGGGAATGCGGTGGAATCGTATCAGGTTCATACGGCATTTCAAACCGTTCAGCAGAGAGAGCAGCCTGCGTGCATGCGCCTGCGTGTCATTTAAGCCGTCAAACATAATATATTCGAACGAAAGCCTCCGTTGATGAGCGAAATCGTAGTCTTTCAGCGCTTGCAGCGTATTGGCCACGGGATAGGCTTTCTGCGCGGGTATCCATTCGAGGCGTTGCGCGGCATCGGGGCTATGCAGACTGATGGCTATGTGCACCGATGTTTCGTCCAACACCCGCTTGAGACCGGGCCACAGCCCTATGCTCGACAGGGTTATGCGCTTGGGACTCCATGCCAATCCTTGAGAATCGGTCAAAGTATTGATAGCCCGCAGCACTTCCGTTACATTGTCGCAAGGTTCACCCATGCCCATAAACACCAGGTTGGTCAGGCTGGCAGAATCTTCGATGGAAAGCACCTGGTTCAATATTTCATGGGCGGCCAGCGAAGCCTTATAACCCATGCGCCCGGTCATACAGAAGGCACAGTGCATCTTGCAGCCCACCTGTGAGGAAACGCAAAGCGTGGCCCTGTCGTGGTCGGGAATATAGACTGCCTCTATGCCTATACCGCTGGCAGTGGCGAAAAGATACTTGCGGGTACCGTCCTTAGACACGGCCGTGGCCACCGGGTCGGCCAGTCCGAGACTGGCATGTTCCTGAAGGAAGCTGCGGTGTTTGAGCGAAATATTGGTCATGTCATCGAAAGAGCGGGCGCGTTTGCGGTAAATCCAGTCCATCAGCTGCGCAGCCATATAGCCGGGCAAGCCTTGTTCTTGCAGCCACTGCCGAAGTTCGCTCTGGGTTTTGCCCAGCAATATCATTTTTTCAGAATCCATCTACGCTGGTTTGGGGGCAAAAAGAGGCTGCGCAAAGCGCAGCCTCCCTTCGTTAATTTATCGATTTTTCGATTACTTATTAATAGAAACGGATACGGTTGTCTTCGATATCGGCGGCATCAATCACAGCCTGCATGGCCTGATACATCACGCGATAAGAATTGTTGGCTTCAAGAGCCAGCTTTTCGTTTTCTTCGTTGTACGGAGCATCAGCAAGTACATCGGAGAATACGCTGAACACATACACACCGTTGTTGCCGGCAACAGGAGCCGAAACCTGATTCATAGGAGCACTCATCACGGCAGCCAGCAAGGCGGGTTCATCACCCAAACCGGCAATACGGCGAACCGAGAACGAGAGCAGGTCGATGGTATCGTTGCGCATAGCGTTGGCAGCGGCAATAGCCTTCACGTCATCGGCAGGAACCAAACCATCGATAATAGCCTTGGCCTTCTTGGCATTCAGTACTTCGCGTACCAACTGCGACTGTACACTTTCGAAGCTTCTGTAGTCTTCGTCGTTGGCAGCCTCGATAGCCACTACCATATATTGGTTCTGAGAGTTCTCGAAAATAGTGGAAACGGCACCCACCTTGTTGTTGAAGACGAAACGCACAGCCTGACGCATCGAAGGCACGTTACCGATAGTGAAATCGTTCTTGCGGATGGCAGGAGCATATTGCACGGTGTAGCCTGCTTCAGCGGCAGCCTTGGCGAAAGCAGCCGTATTCTGGTTGGCGGCAACAATCTGGTTAAGCTTGTTGTAAGCGGCACTGAAAGTCTTGGAAGAAGGCGTAACATCCATCACCAGTTGGGCAATCTTAGATTTCTTCACAGGCTTGGTCATATCGGTGACCTTAACAATGTGCAGACCGTAGTTGGAAGCCACCTTGAAGTAAACGTTCTTCTTGGCGGTGAAGCAAGCATTGGTAAATTCAGCACCCATACCCGAGAAGGCATCGATTTCGCGCATCCAACCCATTTCGCCACCACGCTGAGCGGTCTGGTCTTGCGAGTATTGGGCGGCCATAGCGGCGAAATCGGCACGGCGATTGCTCTTGAGCACCTGCAGCAGGCTATCGATTAGATGATTGCCGGCCTCGCCCTTGTCAGCTACGAAAATCTGGCTAACCTGCACCGAGTCGGGACGGGTAATTTGGCCCATCTTGCGTAGCATAATCCAATTGTTGTCTTCGAAGAAGGGACCTTTCACTTCGTTCAGCTTGGCGCTGGCGGCAAAATCCTTCAACGAACCCGAGAAGGCTGTGTTGGCGATGTAGCAGTCCACATATTTGTTTTCAGAATTGGCATTAACAATGTTGGTGGGATCGGCCTCCTTGCTGAATTTCTCGGCCAAATCATCGATTTCAGCCTTGACGGCATCGTTGTCGGCCAAACTGGGCAGCACGTCAACGACCACATAGCGGGCAGCACGCGAAGGCTCTTGGCGATACGATTCATGATTCTTTTCATACAACTTGCGAGCCTCGTTCTTGCTCACCTTGAAGGTGGAATCGGCCAGTGCGCTGTAAGGCTTGAAAGCATAAGCCACGTTGACCGAACGCTGACGGTTGTCGAAAGCTGCCTTGGCATCAATAGCATTGGCAGCAACGGCCTTTTGCAGGATATTGGTGATTTTTTCTTCCAAGCGGGTATACTTGAGATTGTTTTCCCAAAAGAGCCAGAAGTTCTTCATCTGGGCAATCTGGTTCTGCACATCGGCTGAATACATGCTCAAGTCTTCCATTTGGATGGTGCGCAGGAAATTAATCATGACCGTGCGGTCGAAGGCACCGGTTTGGGGATTCTGGAAGAAAGGCATTTGGCGAACCAAATAGTGTACATTCTCGCCGTTCACCATATCGAAGAGTTCATCGGCGGTCACCTTCACGCCCAGGGCCTCAGCCTGCTCGTCGAGCAGGGTTTCACGCACGATGCTCTCGTACACCGATTCGCGAATCTGGTTGGTCAGGTCTTCGTTGAGGGAAGATTGGCCGGTCTGCATCTTGTAGACGTCTTCCATTTCCTGGATACGGCGTTCGTACTCTCTGAAATTCAACTTCTTGCCGTTTATCGAGGCGATATTTTCCTGCGATTGCTGGAACAAGGTCGAACCAGAGGTAAGGAAGTCTCCGAGGATAAATGCAAACAAGGCTACTCCGATGACAATCAACAGGAGTATAGAATGCTTTCTGATGTTTTGTAAAGCTGCCATTTTATTTTGTTTTTAAATTTTAATTTTGCTGAAAAACGCGCAAATGTAGACAATTATTCTGGATTATTCAAAGCTTCTTCTTCCGTATCCAAGGGAAAAACGCCCTTGATTTCAAAAATTTTGTATTTGGACATACGCTCGTTCGACTCGAAGCCGTAACCCATCAGAATCTGGTCGGCTTGCTGGATGCGGATAAAGGAATCGGAATACACCCTGCGCTGTTGTTGGCTCCAGAAAAGCAGATTGGTCTCGAACTGCTCGCCGGTCATATTTTTCACCAGCACATGGTTCTGCAGTTTCCACAGCTCCAACTTGGTGAAATAACGGGCCGTATCGCCGCGCACCATCGATTCCACGCGCATGGAATCATCGAAGCGTTCAAAGTAGACACCTTGGGGAAAGTACCAGTAGGGCTCGTCCGCCTGATCGAAATACTCCCAGGTTTCAGCCAGCACCTTGTAGCGTATCCTGCCCGAGTCGGAAATAAGAGTGGTCACCGAATCGACATACATGACAGGCACGGCCTTGCGGTCGGCGAAATTGGGCAAGGTGTCGGTTTTTTCCTTGCGGCACGACGGGCATATCATAAACAACATAACAGCTACACCGACAAGTGTAACTGTTATGCGATGCTTTGATGTATCACCTAAGGGCATACTATCTTCTCACTCTTACAATGGTGCGCTCGTTGATCCATCCGCCCAGCGTATAGGCGCGGCCTTCGTCAACATTGGGGTTCATGAAAACGTCTTCGGAACGGGGATACTGTTCCTTATATTTGGCAATCAAAGAGTTGCATTCTTCAGCCAGAGAAGCGTCCACCGATTTGGCCTTTTCGAGCTTGTCGACGGCAGCGCAGTAAACCAGACGGCGGATAACGGCATCTTCGAACAAGTCAACGCTGTTGGCATACATTTTAGCGATGAGCACATAGGGTTCACCGTAGCCTTCCTTAAGGGATGCCGCTGCCAAAGCATGCTTGCGGGCATCGCTGTAAAGCTTGCCGGCAAACAGGGCCGAAGCTGACAGATATTCGTATTCAGCCTTCTGGTTGTTATCTTCGGTCATAGCAATGGCTTCTGCAAGATAAGAGGCAGCCTGACGATACTCTTCCTTCTTGATGCACATATAGGCGCAACCTTCAGCCGATTCAGGCGTAGGATTCAGCTGATGGGCATACTGGGAAGCTTCGAAATAAATATCGGTATCGGTACATTTCACGCGCTTGAAAAGATCCACCACCTTGTTGAGCCAAGCCAGATTTTCCTTGTTGGCTTCGAGGTCCTTGGCAAAGACGTTATGCAAGGTCAGGCAATCGGCAACGCCCGAAGAAACGAACACATCGTTCACGTCGTTCTCGTAAGAAGCCAGCTTGTCCTTCTCGGCATCGGTGCGGGCCAAGGCTGCTTTCTGGCTAAGGATATCCATAATTTTCAGGTAGTCGTTGATGAACTGCTCCTGATGGGTAGGATCTTCCAACATAGCCATAGAGGCCATCATGAAATAGGGAGCATAAGCAGCGTTGAACTGACGTACGGAACTCTCGTTCACGCAGATGGTCAGCCATTCGTATGCGGGCTTCTTGTCGCTGTTCTCACCATCGGGATGCAAGGTGAAATAATCGACAGCTTTGCGGCCGTACACGAAAGGACGGGGCGCACGTACATAGTCGCCGAAATATTGGATACGCTGGTCGTAAACCTGCATCAAGTCGTTGAAATACTCCATTTTCTTGGCAGGGTCGGTTGCATTCTTCAATTGCCAAGTGCGAATCTTGGCACCTTCGATATACAGGTTGATGCTTGCAGCCGGACACTCGGTATAGGCGATGGTCCAGAATTCCAATGCACTGGCGTAGTCGCCCTGCTTGGCATAAGTCTGGTAGAGGCTCAGATTCTGGATACACCTAACGCTGTCTTCACCATGACCATACTTGGAACCATCTTCAATGCCTTTCTGAGCGAAGGCTGTGGCGCTGCAGCATATCACTATGCCGAGCATTGCAAACACTTTTTTCATATTCATCTTTTATACATCAATTAAATTTTCGTTTCATAAACCAGGTCTCGTTGAAGGTGACACTCACGTTCAACTTATAGAAATTCTCTTGAATAAAGGACTTGTCTGGGGTCAAGGTCTTGCCGGCCTCCAATGAAATATTGAGCATCGAGCGCTGCCCTTTGAAAGGCAGGCCGACACCCAAAGTCATACTGATATCCTTCAGATTTCCGGGGGCAAAATTAATATACGAGTCGGAATATTGCAAGCCCGCGCGGTACTTAATCACTTGATAATAATAGTCTGCCATTCGCCGGGGCAAGTATTCCACACCAAGGGCGATACGATTGGTCGAAGCCAAGGTGTCGGTGCAGCCGAAGTACTCGGCATCGGCCCAGCCTTGATATGCATAATCAAGCGCCAAAGTCAAACGGTTGTCGTAGGTGTAGCTCAGACCAAGGCCGTAAGCTGTCGGTGTGGAGAAAGTGTATTGCGCATCGGGAGACAACTGCAAGGTATCCAGTACGATATGCGTCGAACTCACTTCGGCATCGAAGGCTTGTGGCAAGGTATAGGTGGCCCCCAGCACGAAACGGTGTTTTTTAGCAAACGTCTTGTAAAACTGCAGACCGAAGTCGAAACTCGACTGGCGCAGGAAAAGCACATCGTTCTGCGCATAACTCTTATAGAGCGAATTGGAATACGACAAAGAATTGATGTAGTTGAGGTTACCGAAACGGTAGTTCCAATTGACACCCAAGGCCAAACAATTGAAGAGCGAAACGGAGGTACCCACAAAGAAGTTGTTGATGCCGCCCGTAGCCGTATAGGTCTCGCTGTATGTAACCTCGTCTTCGTCCTGCATGCCGGACAGCGTACCGGAAGCACCGTAATAATAGCCCAATTTTGAATATTCATACAATCCAAGCGCCAGACCCCAATGACGTGTCAAAGGAAATTTCGCGGCGAAATGATCGAGCGAATAGCCCAAGTTCTGGCCACTGGAAGCGTTTTCGCGATACTGCGAGAGATTGGCCGTGAAAGAAAAGTCGAACAGGAAGGTCAGACTGTCGATGGCAGAATAGGTGGCCGGGTTCAGCGGGTTAATGTTGGTCGTACTGCGCAGACCAATGGCCGTACCGCCCATTCCGACCGACTGTCCCATAACGGGTTCGTTGAGCAGGCCGTAAGCATAACGGCTGTAAGGCGAATAGGTGTTTCTCTGGGCACTTATGCTGAAAATACCGCCAAGCAACAGGCTTAGGGCCAGTATTACTTTAGTCTGCAATCTGGACATTGTCGTGTAATATTCTGTTTAATCCGATTAACACTAAATTTTTGCTGGCAAATATAGGGCTTTTTATGCGGCTTTCAAAAAAACTCAGGTCTCCGCCTGTCAAAAAGCATATCAAGTCGGGATCTTGTGCCTGATACTGTTGCAGATAGCCCTGCAATTCGTGCCAGATGCCCTGCATCACCCCTGCCCTGATAGCCGTTTCGGTGTCGCGTCCCATGGCCGGAAAATCAGCCTTGGCCTCCACCATGGGCAGTGCAGCCGTTTCCTGGTTCAATATCTTGAAGCGCAGCCAGATACCCGGCGCGATATTGCCGCCCTGATAGCAACCGTCGGCGCTTAAAAAGTCGTAGGTGATGGCCGTACCCATATCTACTATGAGGGAAGCGCGCCCGGGGGCCAGCGTCCAGGCACCGACGGCGGCTGCCAAACGGTCAAGCCCCAAAGTGTGCGGGCTCAGGTAAGCATTGCCGATGGGAATGCGCATTTGCAGACCATAAACGAAAAACAGCGGGATACGCGCACGCAACGCTTCCACAAATGCCTCATCGGCAGGGCCAACGGAAGCGTAGATGGCAGCCTTGGGCCGATAAAGCTCAAAGTATTCGTCGGCAAGCATCTCGCCCGAAACTGTGACCAGCACTTCCAAGGGTTCCTGGCCGGCTCCGAAAAAGGCCCATTTGCAGGCCGAATTACCTCTATCGATAACCAAATGACTCATAGCATTTTCTTTGATTGTTGACCTACGTGGCGGTCATTTCTGAACACCGAAATCGGCCTGCTGCTGCGACACTTCTTCCAACAGCCGGTTGCGGTCTAAAGTAGCATCCGTCACCGTTGCGGTGCTGCGGCCGTCCGCTTCGCGGACAGCCTCGCTCGCTTGAGGAATATAGCAAGCCGGCAGATTGGCCGGGACACTCTCAAATTCCAATTCGCAGGAAGCGGGTGCCATCTGGCCCTCCCACAAGACGCGGGCCTTCAGTTTGATGGGGCCGGCAGTTGTTGTGGAGCGCAACAATACGGGAGCCGAACCGAATTCCACCTGACGCGGGTTCGCACCGATATTGGCATCACCGATAATTTCCGCCTGGCCCTCCACCTCGAAGAAGATTTGTTCCTTGGCCCCACGACGCACATTGCCGTTGTCGTCGGTAACTTCGGCCACCACTACCAAGAAGTCGCTGCCATCGGCGATGAGAGGCTGACCGGCGTGCTCGATGTGCAGGGCCAGCTTGGTGGAGCGGCGCGCGGGCATTTTCTTCTCGCGACACACCACCCTACCGTCGATAATGCCTTCGGCCTCGGCCGTTACAGCTTGCCAGTTCTTCTGGAAATAGCTCAGCTGACGGTTCTTCCAAAAATCGTAGGCATCGCGGAATATCACCGGTGCGTTGGGAATACCATGGGCATCGTGCAGGACGGGCTGCACCAAAGTATCACAGCCGCGCAGGATCAGACGCACCGAGTCACAGTTACTGAATACCACTATATCGTTGCCGTAATAAGGCATCAGTTCGTGCGCGATAAAGACCATCGGTCCGGTTTCCACCATAGGATGCGTGGCTGTTGCCGACACTTGGCTCTTGAACATCTGGTAGGCGTATTTCTGCTGACGGAAAGCATCACATTGGCCACCCCAATAGGGATCGGGGTGATAGCCGCGCTGATGGTCAAAGGCATGCCACTGTGCACCGCCGATAAACTGGGGCTGCGAGTGGAACATCTCACCATAAACATCGGCCAAGGCCAAGGCCTGCACGCGCATCGGACCTTCGCCCCAGCTGCGCGACACGCGATTGTTGTTGTTTTGGGCATACCAGTCGTCCACCATCTCGCCAAACTCGCGCGTAAAGATGCACTGTTCCACCTTGCCCGTATCGCCGGGCCAGCCGTACACCACACCGTAATGCTCGCTCACACCGGCCGAATTCATATCGGCCACGGCCAGAGGCGCTCCAGGGTATGGAAATTCATCCTTGGTAATCTGCAGGGCTTGCAACGAAAAATCTTCGGGAAAGCGTGTCTCGTTCAAAATAGGCTCCCACAACAGCACCGAGGGGTGATTACGGTCGCGACGTATCATTTGGGTAACATCGTCCAATACGAAATCCTTGAAGCCGGGAGCCTTGTTCCAATATTGCCAGCCCGGCGTTGGTACAATCATGAAGATACCCAGTTCGTCACAGGCATCCATCCAGGCCGGGTCCTGCGGATAATGGGCCGAACGGACTATGGTGCAGCCGCCTTCGCGCAACAGGTAGGCATCGCGCCAATGCTGCGAGTTGGGCAAGGCGTTGCCCACATAGGCGAAATCCTGATGACGGTTGGCTCCGATAAGTTGTTTATAGGGTTTGCCGTTCAGATAAAAACCATCCTTGCCCTTAAACTCGGCCTGCCGGATACCAGCGCGCAGCATACCTCCGTCAAGCGACTGCTTGCCTTTTTTTAGACGCAATTGCACTTGGTACAAATAGGGGTCGTCGGGGCTCCACAGATGAGGCCGTTCAATTTGGAAACGCTGCTTGACAGTCTGGTAAGCGCCAGCCTGCAATTTGATTTTCGACCGGGTCACTTGAAGCAATTTGCCGTTCTGGTCGCAGAGCCGGGTTTCAAGCATCACCAAGCCTCCCCTGCCGCTCTTGTCGGCTATTTCGGTATCAACGCAGACCGTTGCCGATTTTTCGCTGATGTTTTCGTAATGAAGGAAGACTCCGCCGCCAGCCACCTGATGACGTTCCACCACAGCGTCGGTTATATACTGTTGCTCGGTAGCTATCATCCAGACATCACGGTAGATGCCGCCGTGATAGGCAAAATCGAGCGTATATTGGGTCTTGCCGGGCGGATAACTCTTATCGTTGGAATTGTCGGTGCAAAGCGCCAGTACACAAGTATCACCGGCCTGTACGCCATAGTCGTTCAGACAAAGGGCAAAAGGCAGATAGCCGCCAAAATGCTGTAGTATGCTGTCGCCGTTAAGATAGAGCGTCGTCTTGCCCATTGCGGCCTCGAAATAGACAGTCACGCGTTTTCCCTGCAACGAGGGGTCGAGGACGAAATGCTTGCGATACCAGGCCTTACCTTGATAGTTGCGGCTGCCGCTGGCCTCGGCAGGCATCAGCTGAACGCTATGAGGAAGGCTCACCACTTCCCAAGCCTCGTCCTGAAAATCGCGGGTCATGGCAGCTTGCACATCTCCCCGGCAAAAACGCCAGCCCAAATTGAAATTGTAGACTTCGCGACCACTGTCATCGAGGGTGAACATGCCGGCCACCGAATGACGCGGCTGGTAGGCCCACAGCGATGCCATCGCGAACAGGCAGCAACCAAGGCTTGTCAATAGTCTTTTCATAATCGTTTCTATTTTTGTTCTACTTGTGTACAGGAAGTTTTGTTGACAGAATGCAGGGCCCCGTCGCGCCAAATGCCTTCCACACAGACTCCGTCGGGCGCATGCAGTTTAAAGTGCACATCCCAGTCTTGCGGCCAGGCCGGGCAAACAGCCAGACTGCCATCGCTATTTTCCTGCAACAACATTTCCTGCAGCCCTATCATAGCCGAGCCTCCCCAGTTATGGTCGGGTGTCCAGTCAAAGCCGGGTCCCCAGAAAGTGGGGAAACGGTGCGGGCCGTCCTGGAACTTAAGCAGCGTCCAAGCCTTGGCCTCATCGGTAAGACCCAAACAGGCTGCAAAGATATTGTATTGTTTCCATCCCACATGACTGCGGAATTTCTGCACATCGGGATCGTAAAGATAGGTATTGAGGGCCCACTGCATGGTATCGGCAGCGGTGTCGGGGCGGAACAGCCGCCAGGGCCAGACGGCATAGAGTTGCGGGGCTTCGGTATTGTTGACGCGTTCCCAGGTTTCGGCCGGAGCCAACATGGTCTTGCCATTCAGCTCTCGCAGCGGCAAGTCGGGAAGTTTAGCTCTGAAAGCCGACCAATGCTCGCGGCGTTCCTGAGGGATATCCTCACCGGCAAAAGCCTCACTCAAAACCTGCAGCGCAGCCAGCGTGGACGAAGCATTGCGGGCCAGCTTGTAAGTCTCGCAGGCAGAACCGGGATAGAAGGTCTGCTTGCCGTTTTCATCCAACACCGGCTCGCCGCGTTGAAGGGCAAGGTAAGCATAGTGCTCTTCAAAAAAGAGCAAAGAACTGTCTATCAAGGGATAATAGGCACTGATGTCGATACCGGCATAGCGTTTGGCTTCCAAAATCATCCAGCAGAATTCCAAGGCTGTATCCCACTGATATTCAAGCCATTTATTATATTCCATACCAGCATCGTAGCCTTGCGGACGTTTCCAAGAATATTCACTGGGATTGGGCAGACCGAAATTCTCCATCTGTTCGGTAAAGCAGGCACCATCGTGCTGCCAGTAATAACGGCTACGCCAACGCGCATTGTTGAGCAGACGGCGGTAATACTCGAACTGGCTGTACATCATGTCCACATCGCCGCTCTTAAGCATGGGGAAATAGACCAGCCGCTGGTTCTGCGCCGTAAAAGTACCGCCTCCCCAATTACGGAAATCGGGGCTGAAAGGCCGTTTGGCGTTCACATACACAGGGTCGAAGGTAAACAGGCCTCCGTTGAATTTGGTCGGATAGCTACCGTAGGCATTGCAAGCCAGTTGATAACGGAAAAGCTGATAGTTACGGCCTAGTTTCCAAGCCTCATAGGCAGCG
The DNA here is from genome assembly GCA_963617485.1 of bacterium. Lineage (GTDB taxonomy): Bacteria > Bacteroidota > Bacteroidia > Bacteroidales > UBA1402 > UBA1757. The sequence continues at coordinate 34,716 of CAVEPA010000005.1, forward strand.
GAATCCATCTGGGAAAGCGGCGTATATGGATTGATGCAGATATAGCTGCGCTGCCAGAAAGCCTGCCACCAGGCCAAGGTCTTTTGTTCGTCGCGAGCGTAGCGCACCGAGGCGCGAAGCCGTCGCAGAGAGCGTTGCCAGGCCTTTTCCAACTGCCTCTCCGGGCGCGCGAGGTCATAGATTTGTGTATGCAGGGCCAGACTCAAGCGATGATGACGACGCTTGCACCACGACTGCAAGCGCCAAGCCCGATAGTCGTTGCCTTCCTCACGGAAGGACAAGGTATCCTTGAAGCGGAAACCGCGTCCGTACAGCACACCGCCAAAGCGCAGGCCTCCCAACGGATTGTCGAGCGAATCCTTGACAGCCTCCATACCTTGCTGTGCCACCGTGACATCAAAAATAGTTTCGGCTGGATTCTGGTGATAGAAGAATATCTTGCTCCTTTGGGCCTCTATGCGGTCGGCCTTGATTAGCAATCCTTTAGGAGGCGCCCATTTGTAGGAGTTGCCGAAACTCTCGTTCTTGCGCAGTTCACGGTCGCGGTAACGCCAAGATTCGTAACTGGCCGTCACTTTCTGGGCTCGCGCGCACCGAACGTCCATGTGGACCAAGGGCTTGTACACATCGGCCCAACAGACGACGCTCACCAGACTGTCGCCTTGCCCGGCCTGAATACGCACCCTTCCCTGCGGCAAATCCAGCACTTGCAAGAACGCGTCATCACTCAGCGGCTGTTCCAGGCGCAAGCGCAAACGGCCCAGCTTGAGCATGGTATTGTTTTCGTCGAAAGTGCCGCTGCGCGAGACGAAAATCAGCACATCTCCCTGCTCCACCCAGATGTTCATACCGATATCGCCACCGCCGCAAGGCATCGACTCGCTGGAATTGCGGCTCTGACTATGCCAGCAGATATTGTAGCTGTCGCCAAAGACCGGCTGTTCGGCCCCAAGCGACAAGGTGCCAAGCAGCATCAGCAGTATCGGCAGACAAAGTGTCCGTTTCGTGGAGAATCTTAGTCGTAACATCATATAAGGCTCAGAAATCTGTCCTAAAAGAAGAAACCGGCATACCGTTCTGACCGAAAAGCGTGGCATTCACACAGTTACCAAAAGCATAACGCACGGCAACAGGTTGGGGCACTTGCGGCGAATAAAGTTCCACGAAATTGGTATTCCAGCGGATATGGGCCTTGGCCGGATAGAAAATGCTGTCGCTGCCGGCAAGTTCAAAGCCTTCAGGGTCGCCCAGCGTGGCATCCAGCCCCATGGGCGAATGGTCGAAATCGAGCACCACCAGGCTGTCTTTGATTTCCATCGACTTATAGCGCGGGCTTTCCACATTGATATCGTAGCCGTAGGTATGGGCCAGGGCGTTCATAGCCAGACGTTCACCGGGTATCTGCTTACGAGAGGGATGAATGCCGCTCCACATGCCGGCATCGAGCAAGACCACCATAGCCGCATTGGGTATCAGCGCTTCAGCCTTCATCTGAGCTTCGCGCAAGAGGGCCGAATTGATAGGTTCCTTGCCCTTGGGCGTGATGATGGAATAGTCGTAGGGAGCAATTTGGCAATAATAGAACGGAAATTCGCCGATACCCCAGTTTTCACGCCAAGAGGCCACCATAGCTTGCATCAGAGCCGTATAGGTATGGGCACGGTCATAGTTGGACTCGCCCTGATACCAGATAACACCGCGCATAGCCATTCCCAAGAAGGGATGCACCATGGCATTGTAAAGCGAGGTCGGGGTATTGCTGCCTATCTTGGTGTCAGCCTCGGGCAGTTTCACCTCGTTGAAAGTGCTTAGGGTTTCGCGGGGCATCCAAGCCTCGATGCAAGTGCCGCCCCACGAGCTCACCACCAAACCCACCGGGCAACCGAGTGCTTGGCGCAGGAAACGGCCGAAGTAATAGGCTGTGGCAGAAAATTCGCGCACCGTGGCGGGACGTGCTTCGTTCCAGGAACCCCTGACACTGTCGAGCGGCTCGAAGGATTTCTGGCGGCGAATGGTCATCAGGCGCAGGTCATCATCGGTAGAGAGCATCAAATCGCGTGTACCGTTGGTGATAGACTGCGCCTTGTAGCCCTTCATGGGCTGCTCCATATTCGACTGGCCGGCACAGAACCACACTTCGCCTATCAGCACATTTTCCAAGCTGCGCTTGTCTTTGCCGGCTTCGACAATGATGCGATAAGGGCCACCGGCTTGAGGCGTGGACAATGCCACTTTGAAGTAACCATGGTCGTCGGCCTGCACCTTATAAGTATGGTTGTCCCAAGAAGTCTTGATCTTCAGCGTCTGACGGGCTTCTGTCCAGCCCCAAAGCGGTGCCTGGGTCTGCTGTTGCAACACCATATTGTCGGCAAAAAAAGCAGGCAGTTTAATTTCGGCCTTCAGGCTCAAACTGGCCACAAGAAGTCCGCATAGGATACATTTGTATATTTTCATAAGCGTGTCGTTATTGTTCCATTATCAGTTCCACTTGGCCGAAAAGACCGGAAGGCTGAAGCTCGACGGCTGGGATTGACTTGCCTTGCTTGTCTTGCTTGTAGTCCCACTGGCGGCCGTTGGTCCAGTACTTGTCATCCTGCACGAGTCCATAGTTGTAGGCCTGGGTATAGTTATACCAAGTATTGGCCAGCGAAATTTCCAGACTGTTCCTGCCCTTTTTCAAAGCCTTGGTGATGTCTATCATATAAGGTTCAGCCCAAACGATACCGCAGTCTTGCCCGTTGACTTTTACGCTGGAAATGACGTGCATATCTTCCAGCTTGAGCCAGACGCGGCCGGCCTTTTTAGGCACACGGCATTTGAATGTGGTACGGTAGATGGCTTCGCCCGAATAGTAACGGATGTCGGGGTCGTCGCTAAGACGCCAGTCGAAAAGCTGCACGCCAAGCAGTTGCTTGCCGTTGCGCTTGAAGAGGATGTTCCAAGGAGCAAAATCGGTTTTGAGCGGCTGTTGGCTACGGGCCCATTGCGGAGCCTCAGCACCCTCGGGCCAAGAAGCGGATGCCACCAAGAAAGCCGAAGCATTGGCCGCCAACTCAATCTGTGCTTGCAAAGCCTCGGCACTGCGCTGTGACTCAAGACGATAAAAGCTTTTGCTTTGAGCATCCCAAAGGCTCAAACAAGGATATTGGCTACGCAGCCGCACAGTCAGTTCCTGTGGCTGGCCCGATTGGTTGGAGATGAACCACACCTGGGCATCCTGCAAGTCGCGCTGCGACCAGGCTATCTTGTCGAAGCGCTCTGAGCGATTATGGTAAAAACTGATGGCAGGCGGCAGTCCGTAGGCGGCCAGGGTCTCGTCTTGCAAAGGCAGCAGACATCTTTGACGGCGGGCATGCTCCCATACTTGCTGCACCAAGTCCTGCGATTTGGCTACCGGCCGGGTTGGAGGCAGGAAGACCAGCACCCCGGCTTTTTGGAATTCGGAGAGCTTCTGCAGCAGTTCCTCGCTCATGTATTGGGTGTCGGGAGCCATGGCATGGGCTATGGGCAATACCAGCACCCGGTAGGAAGCGCCACCGGGCAGGCACAGACGGCCGTTTTCGGCTTTGGCCAGCCGCAGCAAAGCATCCCGGTTGATGCAGTCGTACTGGTAACCACGGAGCGGGTCGGTCCACAGTTGGGCCGTCACCATATTGGCCGAGGCGCGCACGCCCACCGAAGTAATCGTGGTCGGTTGCCCGTCGTTGGCCTGGCGACTGGCTTCGCGCTGCAATTGTTCCTCTCCGAAAAGGCCGGGCAAGGAGGCAGTCAGATGATGCGGCAGGACGCTGCGCGAAGGCAGGTTCTCGCCCGTAAACACAGCAATGTCACGCCGAGATTTGCCGGCCTGAAGCACAGCCTGACAACGACTGATATAATCGACCCATTCCCCGGCATAGGGCCACCAGGTCTGCGAACCATGCATGTACAGCCCGATACCGTCCAGGGTCATGCCGGGATATTTGCCGGGGAAAGGATGTTGACAGAAAACGTGAAAAAAGAGCTTGTTCATGCCGAAGGCCAGGTTATAGTCGCCCAAGGTCTTCAACATGCCGGGATACTCCTTCCACAAAGCGCGGAGCTGGGTAAAGCCCTCGGCTTGGACGATATTCTTGCCGTAGATATGGGCACCGGACACAGCATCAAACATATCGTTGGGTTTGTCGTGCGTGGGGCTGTCCAACCAGAATTCACCCATAGGCAGGTCGGCGATATCGTAATGGCGCAGGCCGTCACTCATCATGGTGGGGGCGATACACTCGCAACTGAGCAGACAGCCATGTTCGGCAGCCAATTGGTGCAGGGTTCCGAAGAAAGCTTCCTGGGTAAGGTCGCTGACGGTCTGCCGCACATCGTATAGCACCGCTTCGGATACTTCGGCGTTCACCAAAGGAATACCGGCGAACAAAGGCAGGAAGGGTGTCAGGTCGTAATGGCGACGCTGACGGAACTCGTCTAAAAAGCGGGCCGTCCAGTTTTGGCTACCGCACTCCCAACTGTCGATATGCATGCGGGTGAGTACCTTTTGCAAAAGCGCATTGTCGATATGTTTGTAGGCGGCACCGAACCAGTTTTCGTATTGCCAGCGCACGGCTTCGGCATCGAATTTGTCACATTCCAAGCCCTTGCAGCCGCCACCCGTTTCGTTGCGGTGGCCGGTAGAAGTATGACCCATACGCAAAATCAACCAGTCGCCCTTGGGCAAGCTGCAGCCCGAAAGGCTGCCGTCTGCAGCCAAGTAGGTACTGAGGTTGTGCACGTCTTCGAGGGCGGTGCAGTCCGCGTCTGGCAGGCTTTGCCTGTCCTGACGCGGACTCAGGCGCCAGACCAAAGCCGATTTTCCTTCGAAATTCTCCAGCAGCGGCAAACTGCTCAGCACCAGCTGTCGAACGGCCAAGGTCGCCTTCCATTTGGCAGCATCCAAATCTTCGCTGCCGGGTTCAGTACCTTCTGGTGTCCAATAGAAACGGAAATATTTGGCAGTAGTCGTTGGCAAAGAATAGGTGCTGGGGGCATCGGTATCTTGCCAGCCCCGGCGGGCGGGTTCACAAGTCTTGATGTCGCGGAAATGTTCACCATCGTCGCTCACAGCCACGCGCCAGCGCAAGGCCTGGAAATTGGTACCGCTGGGGCTCACCCTCAGCGAAGCAGCGGTAAAGGGTTCATCGAAAGCATATTGCACCCAGGCCGGCTGCGAACTGCGGAACTTGGCACTGCCGTCGATTAAACCTTGCATGTCTTCTCCGGTAGACACGCTCACCACGGGGCGCAGTTGCTCAGATGTCTGCAAACGCAAAGGCAAGGCAAAGACGGCGATGTCGCGGTAATAGTTTTCGTTCATTTCCGGCAAGGGCAAAACCAGATGCCCAATCTTACCCCCTTGGGTCTGCGTCATGGAGTAGACCACTTTCTGCATCGACTGTTCGGGGCTAATCCACGGGCCACCGGCAAGCGCGAAACCATCACAGATATGCAAGCCCATCTTCAAACCAAGACGGTCGGCTTCGCGCATGGAGTATTCCACCATCTTCCACCATTGTTCCGTGCCCTGCAGCACGCAGTTGTCCATGAACTGCACGCGGGCGGAGTCGCGGATAGGCATCAGATAAGTACCCTCCAGACCGATTTCCTTCATAGCTTCAAGGTCGGCCGTAATGCCTTCGCGAGTAACGGCACCGTTCATCCAGTACCAGAATATCCAGGGGGAGGCCTCGCTGCCCGGCGACAGGAAAGCCTGCTGCAAATCGGCCAGACGCTCTACCCTATTTTGTGCCGGCAACGACAGCTGGCCCGTCACACAAAGCAAAACCAGTGAAGCAAGTATGCTTGTCAATCGTTTCATATACGCTATTTCAAGTTGACTCTATAGTGAAGCTGCCGTTTATTGACAGTATATTTTTCGAGCACACCAGGTCCGCAGCTGCTGTTGCCCAAGCCAAGCTGTCCTGCATCGATGCTCAGTATCACTTGGGGACGGGGCTGCAATTCCACGTGATGCTTGGCCTTGGCCAAATCTGTAGCGGCCACATGCAGGGCCGAGAACGAGAAGCATTCGTCAACGGCCTGAATCTTAAACTGACGGCCAAGAGCTGTACTCAGCACCAAATATTGCGTGGCTTCATGATTGCCGCTCTCTTGAGGCTTGGGATAAGGGAAGAGTTGTTCGTCCACCGTCGATTGCCAAAGCGAAAGGCTGGCACCTTCCTTGCGGTCGGGATAGGTTTCCTGCGGGCCATAGCCGAACCATTGCAGTTCAGTGGCAGCAGGTGTCAAAGTCCAGGCCAGACCCAAACGCGGCAATACCGGCAATTCTCCCTGCGTATGATAGACTTCCTTCACGTCCAGCGTGCCGCGTCCGTCGAGCAGATAGGTAATATCGCGTTGGATACTGCCTTTGGCATACAGATAGTTGATTTTGACGAAAACTTGCAGACAGCCGTTGTCGAGCAGCTTGTAGCTCACGGACGCAGGTTGCAGGCGGGGCTGGGCCATGTTGTGGTTCTTCCAGTCTTTGGCCAGCCAGTTTCCAAAGCCCGCATCATTGTCGGTGGGCGCACGGAAAGCCTGGAAATATGGCTGGGCAGGCAGGTCTTCACAAGGCGATACCCATTCCTGGCCTTGGGCGCTGGCAGAAAGTATCGCACCCGTATTCACATCCCAAGCATAATTCACTCCCCGGGCCTTGGCTGTCAAAATGGAGCCTTGCTGTTCTATTTCCACCTTGGCGGCCACCAAGGGCTTGGCAGAGAGGTCGGCCAGACTCAGCGAGAACTGCTCCCAGGCCACTTCATAAGACTTGTCGGCCCAAGACGTTGCCTCTTTCAAATGTAGGTTCACACGCAGCTGCACATTGCCCTTCAGTTTCTTCCAGCGACGGCAGTGCAACAGTATTTCTTGCGATTTACCCGGCTGGATATCAGGCAAATATTCCGTCCAAGACTCAACGGACTTGCCTTCGTGGAAGAGTTCCCAAGACAGTTCGTAAGACTTGGTACCCAGATGATGCTGACGGTTGGTCAAACGTATGCGCAAGTCCTTGTCGGTATCGCGCTGCGGCAGAAGTTCTATGAGGAAGGGCTGATAAACTTTCCGCACCAGTTCATATTTGGGTGTCCAGGCACGGTCGCCAAGCACGATTCCGTTAAAACAAAAAGCCTTCAGATTGGGTTTGTCACCGAAATCGCCACCATAATTCACCTTAATGCGGCCATCGGGCAAACGCTGGAAGATGCCCTGATCGGCCCAATCCCAAATAAAGCCGCCCAACATACGGGGATGCGAATAGATTTCGTCCCAATATTCCTTGAAGTTGCCCATAGCATTGCCCATGGCGTGCGCATATTCGCTGGTCATCACGGGACGGTCGCCATTAGCCGTATCAAGGGCCAAAGAGAGCAGCCGTTCCCAGCGGGCATTTTCGGCACGTTCTGCATCGCTGCCCTGGGGAATGTTCGGATTGACGTAGACATCCTGAGTACGCGGATAGAATCGGGCGATAACATCGACGGCGGGCGGGTCCAGCGGGCTACCCTGGGCAGCTTCGCAATGAATCAGGCGCGTAGGGTCAAAATCCTTCAGCCAGGCGGCCGTTGCTGCAAAATTGAAACCATAACCCGATTCATTGCCCAAGGACCACATGATGATGCTCGGATGGTTGCGGTCGCGCAGGGCCATGCGGATGGTCCGGTCCATAAAGGCCTGGATCCAGTCGGGGTTGGAGGCCAGCCAGCCGCGCACACCGTGTGTCTCGATATTGGCTTCGTCTATCACATACAGACCATATTCATCGCAGAGTTCGTACCAACGGGGTACATCGGGATAATGAGCCGTGCGCACTGCATTGATATTGGCTCGTTTCATCAACAGAATGTCCTGCAACATCAGCTCTTCGCTCATCACGCGGGCTTGCCAGGGGTCGTGTTCGTGACGGTTGACTCCGCGCAGCCGTATCGGTTTGCCGTTTACCAGCACTTGTCCGCCCTGACGTTTTACCTCGCGGAAACCCACCTTGGTACTGATACGCTCGATACAACGGTTTTGCAAGGTATCGCGCAGCGAAAGTTCCAGACGATATAAATAAGGTGTCTCGGCCGTCCACAGATGCACCGAATCGACCTTGGCCTTGAGCCAACCGAACTGACGCTCGCCCCGTTGCGGAGTGCGTTCGTTCAGTATGGAAGCCTTGAATTCCCGGTTAAGCACCGGTATGGCAGCTTGCGTCAAAGGGCGTTCCCAAACGGCACTGCCATCGGCATCGAAAAGGCTGGCCTCGATAAGCACATTGTCCAAGGAGGCATCATCAAAGACTTTCAAGGCCGGTTCTATCTGCAACTCGGCATTCAGATAATCTGGGTCCAGCACCGTGCGGATGCCGATGTCGTAGAGCCTCACCTGCTCAGTGGCATACAGCTCCACGCTGCGGTGAATGCCCGCGAAACGCCACATATCCTGGTCTTCGAGATAACTGCCGTCGCAATACTTGAACACCTGCACAGCTATCAGATTGTCGCCGGGCTGAACGTAAGAGCTGACATCGAATTCCGACATATCCATGGAACTCTGGCTATAGCCCACCTGCCGACCGTTGATCCATACGAAAAAGGCACTCTGCACACCGTCGAAACGCAAGAACACCCGTTTGCCTTCCCAAGAGGCGGGCAACTTGAAATGACGGCGGTACGAACCGGTGGGATTACGCTCTATCTCGGTGGTATAGCCCTGCTTGGGCTGGTCTTCTACATAGGGCGGATTGATTTTGAAAGAATAACCCGAACTAACGTAAATGGGCGTACCATAACCATTCACTTCCCAATTGGCAGGCACCGGAAAATCCACCCAGGCAGCATCATCGAAATCGCTGCGGTAGAAATCTGTGGGACGCTCGGCCGAAGTCGGTACCCAATGAAATTTCCAAGTACCGTTCAAACTCATGCTGCGGTCGCCTGGTGTCTGGCCGTAAGGCTCGTATTGGGCACGCGCAGGCATACGGTTAATCTGCTGCACATAATGGTTCTGCCAGATTTCCGTCCAGGATTGCGCCTGAGCAGCAAACACAGCCAGTGCCAAAGTCAAAAAGGAAGCTAATGGTTTCATATCTTAAGACGTCTTTTTCTTCTTGGGATGAGGTGTAGGGAACTGCACATCCGACTGCCCCATATCGCGCGAAGTAGCCACGGCAATACCACGCTGGTTGTCTTTGTTGACGGCGCAGTAGAAATGGTAGACCACACCCTTGTATTTCACCAGAAACGATTTGTGCGCGAACCAGTTGTCGTAAGGTTCGCTGGGATATATCAGATCTTCGCCCTGCCATTCGGTCCAATGCACGAGGTCGTAGGAGCAGGCAAAAGTATTAAAGGCATCGTAGGGACGGTTCTTCCAGAATGCTCCGAAAAAGTACATCACATACAGGTCGCCCATTTTCTGGATATGGGCATCGCCCGTAATCATGCCGTTCTCGTGGCCGAAAACAGGATTGCCGGGATAACGCTGCCAATGCAGCATATCGTCCGAGTAAGCGATGCCGATACGTTCCGCCTTGACACCATTGTCGGGATTGATGCCGGCCGCATTGTAAAAGAGCATAAAACGCTTGTTGTCCTTGTCTTCGTACACCAAACTCTTGTATTGGGTGATGGTCTCGAACCATTGCGTTTCGGGCTGGTCGGTCGACATCACCGCTTGGGGCAGGCTTTCCCATTCGTGAGCCTTGGTGATGTCCTTGTCGGTATAAGCCATGCCAATATGCAGAGGCGTGCCTTCGTAACCGGTCTTGGTGCCGCCGAAATAGCTCATCCAGTGCTTGCCCTGAAACGTACCCAACCGGTAACTGCCGGCCCAGGTCATGTCCTGCAAGGCGGGATAGCCGGCTCGCTGATTGGCATCCCAACCTTCGTCCTTGAATGAAAGTACACGGCCCAAAGTGGTCCAGTGCAGCAAGTCTTTGCTTTGCGCCAGCCAGGTCTCGTAACCGCGGCCGTCCTTGTTGGTGCGGCCGTTATAGACGATATACACCATATACCAACGTCCGTTCTCGCGAAACACCGTGGGGCAATCCATCTTGTGCTGGTTGTCTTCGGGAGCGATGACCAGACCATATTTATACGGGGTCTTGCTCTCTTCATACACCTGCTGCATCACCTGTTGCGCTACCGTCGTGTCGCTGCCGTCGCCGGGACGGCTCAGTGACAAGGCGGCCTGACGAGTACAGCAAGACGACAGCACCAAGGCCGCCGTCGCTGTCAATATCCAGAGTTGTCGTTTCATATTATCGGTTGATAGGCATCCAAACAGTCATTTCGCTGTGACCACGGTTGCCGAAAGCGAAGTAAGGAATAAGGGTAATCTGCACTTTCTGCTTGCCGGGTTGATATTCGCGATAGAGGTCGTTAGCGCCCCACTCTGCTTCGCCGGCATAGTTGGCCAAACCGGTAAGGGCCATCATAGGCGTACCGTCGATATTCACTTCCTTGGGTTCCAGCTTGATGCTGCCGGGTATCATCACGTTGTCAATTTTCTTGCCATCCAAATCGGTCGATTCCAGACAGTACACCACAGGACCGCGCATCACGGCCACTTGGTTGCGGGTTTCTTCGAGCAAGGGGTTGGAAACCATCAACTTGACTTCCATTTCGAGGTTAAGCTGCAGCATATCGCCTTTCTTCCAAATGCGGCGAACCTGGGCATAGCCGTTTTGGGTCTCGCAGTCTACCTTCTCGCCGTTCACCAGCACGCTGTAATGGTCGCACCACGAAGGGATATGCAGGAACATCGACATGGCCTTCCGGCGGGGAGCTTTCTGGATTTCGATAAGCACATCGCCGTTCCAAGGATAGGCAGACACCTGATTCAACTGTACGGCCGAGCCGTCTTTCAGCTTGGTATCGAGTTTACTGCTGCCATAGATGTTGCACCATACGCCTTCTTCAGACAAGGCATAGGCATAATTCTGGATTTCGCAGATGGTGCGCACCGTATTGGGCGGACAGCAGAAGCAGCTGATGTAATGCGTACGTTCCTTGGGCCAACGTAGCGTGTAGGGGAATTCGTCCGACAGGCGCAAAGGGTTGGTATAGAAATACTTGGTACCATCCAAAGAAATACCCGAGAGCAAGCTGTTGTAGGCCACCTTCTCCACGATGTCACAATACTTGCCGTCGCCGGTAATCTGGAACATACGCCAGTTGAAGAGCAGGTTGCCGATATTGGCGCAGGTTTCGTTGTGAGCCGTGCTGTTGGGCAGCTGGAAAGAACGCCCGTAGGCCTGATGAACCTTTTGAATGGAGTCGGGTGTATAGTTGGTACCGTCAGGAGAAGTGCCGTCGTACAAGGCTCCGCAACCACCGGTGATATACATTTTATGATTGACGATATCCGACCAGATGGATTCCAGATTGGGCCAAAGGGTCATATCGCCCGTTTCGGCGAACACATCGGCCACGCCGGCATAAAGGTAGTTGGCGCGCACGGCATGACCCATGGCATTCATCTGCTCACGGAAAGGATCGCGGTCCTGGTTGTCGTCGGTGCCGTTTTCCACCATACCACGGATATCGATAAGGTTCTGAGCCAGTTCCAGATAGCGCGGATCGCGGGTGGTGCGGTACATTTCCACCACACCCATATAATGAGAGGGGCAGATAGCATTGCGGGCCAGTTCGGCCGAAGCGTTTTTGTAGAACTGATACAGAAAATCCGTTGCCTTGACGGCTACATCCAGCAGCGTCCTTTTGCCGGTGGCGCGGTAGTGCATGCAAGCAGCCATCATCAGGTGTCCGTGATTATAGGTCTCGAAGTTGAGACGATTGTTGAAGGCACCGCCCTCGGCTGTGGCCGTTGCTGTACCCACCAAGCCCTGATGTTCGGCACTGGCATTCTGATGATAGCGTTCGGGGATAATCACCTGGGTATGCATATAGCCGTCTTCGCGCTGGGCCTTGGCAATGGTGGCGATAATCTCGTCCATCAGAGCATCGAGCTTGGGGTCTTTGGTAACGGCATATACGGCAGCCATACTCTCGAACCATTTGAAAAAGTCGCCATCGTGAAAAGCTGGGCCATGATGTTCGCCTTCGCACTTGCCTGCGGCGATTTCCAAGTTACGGTAAGCGTGGCAAAGCTCGGGATCGTTCATGATGTTCCACATATTCATCACCATGGTGTCGGTGCAGACTTGGAAACGGTTGCCCCAGAATCCGCCGGTCCAGGCCACAGAAGTGACATCGGCATTCCAGATTTTGGCGTATTTGCTCTGGTAGGTGTTCACCATACCTTTATCTTGGGCCGTCATGGCTAAGGCGCAGACGACCATACAGAAAAGAATTGTTTTCTTCTTCATATTATACTGATTTACAATTAATTACCACTCGATAAGATAAGAGCCCGAGGGAAGAGCCAATACGCAGCCATCCTTGTCTTTGGACAGACAGCTGACCCCGGCACTGGCATAATTGCCCGCATTCACACGTAGTTCCTTGAGCGAGGTAAGGGGAATATGCACCTCGGCACTCGTGTTGGCCGGAACCGTCACCCGCCACCGCAGATGTCCGTCGATTTTCTGCCAATAACTCTGCACCAAGCCGTAAGGCGTGGCGTAAGCAGCCTTGACATAATCCAAATCCTGCATATAAAAAGCCGGCTTCATCACGATTTTCTTGAAAGCCACGTCCTTGCTGTCCGACTTAATGCCGGCCAAATCTTCGTAGCACCATATTAGCAGGTCGCCCAGCTGCATGACGTGATTGCGTGAATTCATCTTGGGATTGGCCTTGTCGCCGTTCCAGAGTTCCCAAATGGTGGTGGCCCCTTGGCTTACCATATAACCGAAACTGGGATAATCCGTGGTGGTGGCCAGCAACCAGGCGATGTCACCATAGCCATGGTGGGTCAGCTCACGCCACAGCCATTGGTTGCCAATAATGCCCGTAGCCATGGTACCGTGATATTCATCCATAATTTTAGCACGGATATTTTCACAGACAGCGTCCACCTCTTCATCCGGCACGAAATCCATGGCCAAGGCCAAAATATTGGCCGTAACGGTATTGTTGCTGTAACAGTGGCGTTCCTGGTCAAAGAAGTTACGCTGGAAAGCCGCCTTGAGGCCTTCGGCGTAGGCGGCATAGTCCTGCACCTCAGCACTTCTGTCCAGCAAATCGGCGAACTTTATCATCAACTGATAAAGGGCGTAGAAATAGGCAGTTGCGATAAGCTTGCCATCGGTCAAGCGGTCGGGAGCCTTGGAGTGGATGATTTCCAAAGACTCGGTTGGCATGCACCAATCGCCGTATTTATCGGCCTTTATCAAACCGGATTCGCTGTTGTAATAGTACTTGCGCATGTAGTCCATGAACAGCTTCATGGCATCGAAATGCTGGGCAATAGGCTGAATATCACCATACTGACGATAGAGCATATCACAGGTAAAGAACATGGCGGCGGGCCAGGTAACATCATCGCTGTAATAGTTCCAGTAAGCAGGGGCTACATCGGGAATGGCACCGTCCCAACGCTGGGCATCGCGGATATCGCCCATCCACTTGGCATAGAAAGCGGCATTGTCGAACAGGAAACTCTCGCCATAAGACCCCATGACGCGGTCGCCCAGCCAGGGCATACGTTCATTGCGCTGCGGACAATCTACCGGCATACCTTTATAGTTGCCGCGGATGCCCCAATAAGCATTGCGGTAAACGGCATTGAGCACCGGCGATGAGGTTTCGAAACTACCCAAATCGGCCATCTCGTCGCAAACGAACTCGCCGGTAAAATCTTCCAGCTTGGGCTCGCCGGGATAGCCGCTAATCTCCACATACTGAAAACCATGGGTAACGAAACGGGGTGCCCAGACTTCGCCTTTTTCATCGCCCTTGAGGGTGTAGATGTCGGTAACCAGAGCATCACGCAGATTGGCCATACTCAAGTGTCCGTCGGGCAAGAGAGCTTCGGCAAAACGCAGGCGCACCTGTTGGCCTCGCGGCCCCTTGACGCGCATCTTTATCCACCCGGCCATATTCTGGCCCATATCCATGATATAGGTATTGTCGTCTAGCTTAACGATAGACTTGGGGCTTATCGTTGCCATTACCTTCATATTCTCACATGGCTGCACCACCAGGGCGGCCTGAGGTACTGCGGCACGCTGGGCGGGTATCCAGGCGGCGGTGGGCTGGTAAGCGGGCAGCGTCCAAGCATCGAATTCCTTGCGGGCATCGTATTCTTCGCCATCGAACTCGTTATTGGCAACGATGGGTCCCTGAGCACTCAGCAGCCAGGACTGGTCGCTGCCCAAAGTCTGACGGCGGCCGTCAGCATAGGTGATGGTCAGGAGAAGACGCAACTTGGGATAACCGAAACGGGTCCATTTGTGAGGCTTGTAGTTCTGGCGCATGGCATAGTAGCGGCCATTGCCCAGAATAACCCCTATGGCATTGTCGCCCGCCTGCAGACAGTCGGTCACATCGAAGGTATTGTACATGATATGTTTGCGGAAGTCGGTGGGAACGGGAGCCATCACCTGATCACCCACTTTTTGGCCGTTCAACCAGAGTTCGTACAGACCCAGCCCGGCTATGTGCAGCACGGCCTGGCGGATGGGCTGGTCTTGTTTGCACTTGAATTCCTTGCGCAAGTAGCGCGCCGACAGGCGCGCGTGGGTCGATTCGTCATCCCAAGGGAAGGCATTTTCATAGCCTATCCAATAGGACGGGCTCCAATCTTTATCGGTTTCGAGAGCGGTCAGGAAAGAGGCGACGGGACTTTCGCTGTAGCCCGCAGTGGCATTGGTCCACACCTGTACCTTCCAATAATAGTAACTGCTTGTTTTCAAGGCCGGTCCGGCGTAAGGCACCAGCACCGAGGCCTCGGAACGCTGTTTTTTGGAATCCCAAACATCGGCAATGTCGTTGTCGAGCAAATCTTTTGAGCTAGCCACCATAATGCGGTAAGCTTCTTGTTGCAGCCCACGATGCTGGCTCTGGAGTTGCCAGCTGAAACGTTGCTGTTGCAAACCGACTCCCTGGGGTTCTACACGATTCTCGCACTTGAGGGCCGTCACCTGCACCGTTGCCGCTGCTTGAGCATCCTTCGAGCGGATAACCAAGACTCTGTCATCGTGTTCACGTTCGGGTTCGTAAGCGAAGTCGGCCTTATCGCCCGAAAACTCGCCGATGTAGGTATAGACACCATTGGTAGGATTGTACCACCAAGCCTTCTTGACCTTGCCGGCAATCTTGCTTAGGTCGATGCTCATGGGCACGGCGGCATAGTTGTATACCAAGATGTAATCGTTGCCACGGCAAGCCAGAAGATGTTTGTGATGCGATGCATTTTCGCCCAAAATCACCGACTGGTCGGGAACTCTGTCATAATACGGAAAGTCAAGAATAAGTTTCTTCAAGTACTGCATCTGATTGAAACCTGGGTCTTTCAAGGCATCCTTCCAATATTTGGTACAACCGTAAGCACCCATTTTACCACCGTCGGGATGCATCTGCATAATGGCCGAATTGCCGTAGGTATGGCCAAAAGCACCGGCGAACACCGACCAATAAGCATAGCGACGCACCTCGTAGTCTTGCCAGAAAGGCTGGGTAAAATCGTGCAGACCATAGGGAATGCCTTCGTAACTGGGTTCGCCATCAATAACAGGCTTGCTGGGCTGATAGTTGCGGGCGATTTCCACGTAACGCCAGTTGTCCTCCTCACAGGAATCGGGCAGCAACTCACAGCGAGAACGTTCCTTTTTAAGACTCAGGCCATAGTTGCGGTGACCGCTCTGGAACATATTGAAGTCCAGCCAGTCGGCCTGATGGAACCAGACAGCCGAAAGCGTGCGTCCGAAAGGATGGAAAGTCATCAGATGATTCTTGTCCACAGCCTTGATGCTGCGGGCCAGCGTCTCCCACTCTTCGGTCTTGACATCGCCGTAGATGTCGCCGCCGATAAACCAGATAATATTGGGATGGTCTTTGTAACGTTCGCCCAAGAAAGTGCCGTAAGCCTTGGCATCCTCTACCGACATCAGCCCTTTCTTGACCAGTCCGCCCCAAATGCAGACCATACCGATGTAGATGCCTTTGCTGGCGGCCGTCTCGACAATGTAGTCCATGTGGTCCCAATAGCCATAGCTGCTGTCGCAATCGATATGGCTGAAATCGAAACCCTCGGGCATAGAAAGCTGTCCGTAGCAATTGGTGGCCGGCACTCCGTTGACGGTTTGCACCTGCACCACATTGTAACCGGCCTGACGGCAGGCTTCCAAATAATATTCGGCATCTTCACGATTGAGACGTTCGGGCAGCAACCAGCCGGTTTCGCCCAGCCAGAAGAAGGGTTCGCCATTTTCATGCTGCAGGAAGTGACCCGTAGCATCCACCTGAAGGCGGCCGTTGTCCCAAGGGTAGGAAGTCTTGTCCCGTTGGCCGCAAGATACCAGCATTAGGGCAGCCAGCAGCAGTATCGACGTATGTTTCATCTATCAGTTAAGTTTGCTTGTGAATTTATACTTACCGGCCTTCACCTGATATTGTGGCATATCCTGACCGGGCATATACACCTTGGCCTCGCTGTTGGCGGGGATTTCCAGTTTCAGAATGAAGTTGTCTTTCTTGATTTCCCAATGCACGGACACTTGGCCATAAAGGGTCTTGGTCTGACAGTCGACAAAGGTCATGTCGCCCAGCACTTGCGGCTGGATGATAAGATACTGTCCACCGGGATGTTGCGGGTCGAATCTGATACCGGCCAGTGAAGTGAAGAACCATTCGTCGATGGCACCCAGCATAAAATGATTCCACGATGCACCCTGACGCGGATCCCACTGTTCGGTAAGCGTAGTGGCACCGAATTTCTTCTGGAAGCCGTAGCCGGGCACCTCTTCGTGGTTGTGCATCTTGTACATATAATCGTTGTAGCCGTTCTGGGCCAGAAACTCGAACATGTAACGGTTGCCCACTTCGCCCGTCGTCAACCGATAACCATGCTTTTCGATGTCGGAGAGCAGATGTGCCACCGCCGAGTCGCGGTGTTCGGGAGCAACCATACCCATATACAGCGGCAGGGCATAGGAACTCTGGCTGCCAGTGCCGTAAATGCAACTGTCGGCACGGAAATATTTCTGATGGAAGGCGGCGTTCACTTCCTTGCCCAATTGCGAATAATACTCAACATCGTCTTGATAGCCAAGCATCTGCGCAGCCTTTACCAAGAGTTGGATATTCTGATAATGATGGGCCGTTCCCGACAAAGGCACCGGCGTATTCTGCGCAAAACCGGGACGGTTGGGGCCGAAATCGTACCAATCGCCCAAACCTTGCATCACAATATGGTTGTCGGAAGTTTTTTCCAAATAATCCACATAAGCCTTCATCATGGGATAATACTTGCGAATCATGGCATCATCGCCGTAGAACTGATAGTACATGAAGGGCAAGATGAGGCTGGAACTACCCCACTCCGGACAATCGCTCCAAAGGCGCGAGAACTCCACATAGGTGGGCGCTGTCGACGGCACCATACCTTCGGCCGTCTGGCTGTCGCACATGTCCTGCAGCACTTTGGGCCAAAGACGCGTCAGGTCGTAGTTGTAGAGCAAACCGTAACCGTTCAGCTGCACCTGTTCAAGCCAGCCCAACTTTTCACGGTGCGGACAATCGGTAAACACTGCCTGCATATTGCTGCGGACAGCCATCTGTATCAGCTCGTGCGTATTGTTGAAAATCTCGTTGGACGAACGGAAAGAACCGAAATTCTCCGCCGAATTGTAGATAAAGCACGATTGCAGTTTCTTGACCACAGGCAAGTTGTTGTCGTTGGGTTCACCTTTGTAGACGGCACCTTCCACGCGGATATAACGGAAACCGTAGTAGGCGAAACGGGGACGATAGGTCTCAGCCTTGTCGCTGCCAAGCGTGTATTCGTAATAATGCGACTTGCCCGACTGCTTTTGGCTCACCAGGCTGTCTTCGCCCAGCGACTCACCCACCCAGATGCGTACCTTGTCTCCGGCCTTGCCTTTGAGCTTGATTTCGGGGAAGCCGGCCAAGTTCTGCCCCATATCGAAAACGTAGGCACCGTTCTTGGTCCAATAGCGCTGCACATCATAGCGACGCATAATCTTGACAGGCTGCGCACATTGCGGACACAAGCGGCCTTTGGGCGCTTCCTGCACTACCACGGGCTTCCAGGCGCTGTCATCGAAACCATAGCGCGTCCAACCCTTCTGTTCCAAAGTAGCATCGTAATCTTCACCGCCATAAAGACTGTTGAATATGATAGGACTGAAATCGTATTTCCAGGAAGCGTCCGAACGAATATCTTCCTGAGAGCCGTCGGCATAGACCAAATGCAGTTTCAAGAACAGGGTTGGCGGGCCAAAACTTACCAGCAGCTTGCGGTAACGGCCACCCTGTTCGTTGTAAAAGCCGTTGCCCAGCAGCACACCGATGGCATTCTTCTTTTTGATGTAGCGGCTGACATCGTAGGCATTGTAATAAACCGTCTTGTCGTAGTCGCTCCAAAGAGGCGCAAATTCGCTATCGCCCACTTTTTTGCCGTTGATGGTGAGTTCGTAATGGCCCAGGCCCGACACATACACCATAGCCGATACCACGTTCTTTTTGGCACGGAATTCCTTGCGTAGACAAATGCTGCGCTTGGACAAGGGGTCGGTATTCTTCCAGGCCTCCTTCATTTCCTTGTTACGATTGACGGTATTGCCTTCGTAATGACGACCCTCGGGCAAGCGGCTGTCGCAACGTTTGATAGCACCTATCCATTGTGCATCGAGCGTTTCGGTGGCAGGAGCCACAAAGAAGCCGGCCTCTTTCCAGGCAGATTTGCGGCCTTTGTCGTTCCATACGCGCAAACGCCAGTAATACTGCTGCGAAGCTTCCAAGGCAGGGCCGTTGTAAGGGATGCGCTGGCTTTGGTTGCTCTGCACATAGTCGTTGTCCCAAATACGGTTGTTGCGGCTGTCATAGACCTCAATCTGATAGGCCGACTGCATACAGGCCTGCTTCTTGGATTTAAGCTGCCAGGAAAAATACAGGGAGTTAGCCTCCAATGCCGTAGCGTTTTCCTCGTAATTGCACAGCATCTTGTCCACCTTGATGGGTGCACAAGCGAACATGGTCGAGAGCAGCAGAAGCGCGAAGATGCTCCTGAAGGCCGCCATAGGGGTCAGTTTTTTCTTAGTCATTACGGTAAAGTATGGATATCCTTTGAAGATAAACGGTAAGCTATCTGTAAAAGCACCAAAATTACAAAAAAAAGCGGCCGATGCCACACGCACCAGCCGCCTTTTTGGCTTATTAATGAAAATTAATAGATGTCTTCGTCTTCCATCATAGAGGTGGGGATGAATTCCAAATAGTCGTATACGAAGGGATGCGATTTACTGCCAACTACACCCACAGCCTTGATACGCAAAGTATGTTCGATGCCGGGGCCAAAATCGTAACGGCCCAGAATGCTACGCATAGAACCGATGTCGTCGCGGGCCGACAGACCACCGCCCACAGAGGTAATGGCATCGGGGGCTTTCATCCAACCACGGTTGCGCAGGTCCTTGTCGTTGTCGTTAGGCTTGCCGCCCAGCACTTCGTCGCGGTAAAGGTCAGCGATTTCTGAGTCTTTGGAACCGGTGCCGTAACCATAGTCCTTGGCAATGGTATAGTCCATAATAGCACCAACATCGGGATGTTCGGCCGTCTTGGTAAGGTCGAGCGGAATACCGTTGGGAATGCCGTCAACATAGATTTGTACGATATAGGGAATGTCGGCGCGCAGCTTGGTACCCACACGGAACTCCCAAGTACCTTCGGGCAGTGCAGGCAGTTTTTGTGTAAAGTCGAAGTTGCCGCTCACATAGAACGAGCCGCCTTGGTGCTGCACGCTACCCGAGTTGAACTTGCGGTTTTGCATAACAGTGGCATCCGTATAGGTCAAGTTTTCGAAGAAGCCCGCAGGATAGGTCACCTCCCTGTTAGCTTGGTCCGATTCCTTGAGCGGGCGCAGGTTGGCATTCATCATTTCGGGCAGCGTGGCGTACACATCGATACGCAGACGCTTGGTGAACACTTGATTCTGCACTTCCTGGTCGAAAACAAGAATATTGTCTATTTCATGCACGATACCGTTGGCAGCCATCGACATATCGCCGATAGTTACCTGACGCAACCAGCGCACACATGAACCATCGTCCTTCTTGTTGAAAACAGGAACAATATCATAGCCGGCATCCATATCCTCCTTGATTTCAATCATGGTGTTCTCTGCCATGGGGAAGAGATACTCTACGATACCTTCGCCCTTACCCTTGCGCGCAGGCTGCAAGAGCGGGTCGTACATACCCACCTTGTAGGTGAAGCCGCCTTCCCATACCCAATAATTGAGCAAGTGGTAAGAAATAAAGCGGTTCAAGCTGTTGTTGGGGTCGGTCTGGTCGGAAATGCCGGCATATTGCGGATACAAGGGGTCGTACACTTTTCTGGCATACTGTGCCAGGCCGTCCAAATCGTAGATGCCAGCCGCATTGTAAACGGAGTCAGACTCTATAAAAGCCGTATAGTTGATATCCTTTACATCGGGATTGTTCTTGTTGAGTTGCTTGTAAGTTTCATCGCGTTCAAGCAGCAATTTCTCACTCAATCCGGTGGCGTAAAGTGCTTCGGCAAAAATGGAGAATCTAGGTTCCGACTTGATGAATTCCGGCAGCAGGAAGTTCGAAGGTACCAGCACGCGGTCGACGGCATGTACCACACCGTTGTGCACTTCCTGGTCCTTGAGCAAAATGGTGGACGAGCCGTTCACCACGATTTCCAGCTTGTTGCCTGTGGGGTTCTTGTAGGCGATGCTGATATAGCGGTTCATCATGTTCTTGTGGTCGAAGCGGCCGCTCTCAGGGAACTCGCTTTCGGTATAGGCCTTGGTGGATATCAGCTGGAAGAAAGCCATCTCCCTAAGGGCCGTATAACGGGCTGAATCGCCATAAGTCTTGTCGGCAAGAAACTCCTGCATAGTCGTCACGCCCGAGTCTTGATAATAGGCCTTCATAGCCTCATTGACAGGAGCAAATACCGTATAGGTGCCGTAAGTGGCGAGCAAATCCTTTACTCCGGTGGTATCCAGCACCTGAAGGAATTCACTGTACAAATCGGGATTTTCTTCCAGATAGGAAGTGACGGTCTGTCCGAGGAAGGTGTAATAGGCAGAGCCCACATCATCGCTGTCGAAGCATGCATTGAAGCCTAATGTACATAATATCAGGGCCATTGCAAGCACCAGCTTTGACCAGGTTTTCTGAAGTCTTTTCATATCGCGGATTTAGTTATTTTCTCTTGGTCGTAAAAGTCCGCAATTTTACGAAGATTAATCCGAAAATAAAAGCCTTCCAACGCAATAGAAATGTTAAAAAAGCCCATTCAAAAAGCTTTCAGGGCATATTCGAAAGCGCCCATATCGGGAGACTCGTCCTGCAGCCGGGGAAGGCCATCGGCATCGAGGGGAAGGTCGGTTGAAAATAAGGGATTGGCCGCATTGATGGCCGGACTCAGAGAATCCAGATGGAAATCGTAGCGGTAATTGTTGTTTATAGCCTTGAAACAAGGATCCTGATTGTAAATGACAGCGGAGGCAACAGTGGCGTCCAGCGTATCTTTCTTGCGCAGCAGACAGGATTGGAAGGAAATATCCTCCCCTGCCTCCGGCAAAAGGCCCATAGCAAACTCATCCTGACGCGAGCCATAGACTATACAATTGCGGAAAGAGGCCTGTTGCAAGGGATAGAGCGTCTGCCGGCCCTGATTGTCCTGCGTGAAATTGACTACCACCAACGAGGGCGTATCGTCTTCGCGCCGGGTCAGCACCTGATAATTGGCAATGGTGCAATGGGTAAAGACGGCATCGCCGCCTATGAGCGCCACAGTATAGGAGCCACTGTTGGCCATAAGCGTATTGCTCACCTCCATTTTGGTGCTGAGGGCGTAAATGCCGCTGTATATCATATTGAACAGTTGCGAATTGCTCAGCGTCAGTTTGGTGGTTTCCAGCGAAGAGGAATCGGAGATGATGCCGTAATAGGCACCGCGAATGTGCGTAAAATCGAGGCTATTGTCATAGCTTTCACGGCCCAGGTACACGCCCGTCCATTGCCCGGGATACCATTCGTAGGGGAAATCGTCGAAAGCCCAATCGAGCCGGTCGCCGCGCAGCACCACCGGGTGCTGCGCGCTGCCCTTAGCCTGCAGCGAGCCATACACCATCAAAGCGGCGCCGTCGTGAAAATGCAAGGTCACACCTTCGTCCAAGCGCAGACAAGCACCGGCGGCCACCGTCAAACTGTCGTAAATGACATAGGGTTTGTCGGCACGCAACAAGGTATCGACATCTATCGTCTTGCCACGCCACATGACAGCATCCCAAGCATAGGCATCCAAAACGATATCCAGACGTTCATCGCCGTAGGCAAAGCAAAGCTTGTCCTCGATGTGGCAAGGTCCGGGCTGCTGCTGTTCGGGCGCGGTCAGTTCAACAAAGACAAAGAGACTGTCGCCCGCAGGTATGCTCAAATTCCGGCTTTCGGACAAGGCAAAGGCATCCACACTGGCACGGAACCCTGAGCCACCGCCCGACAAGAGATACACCGAATCGATGCGGAGCGGCTGGGCCGATGCGTTGTAAATGCGCATCCAGGCAGTGGTAGAGGAAAGGCCCGAAAACAGGGTGTCGAAACGCAGGCTGTCGCACGAAGCGCGGAGTGCGCCGTCGCCGGACGGAAAAAGGCTTGGTTGCCGCCCGCAAGCGGCGGCAACCAAGACCCAACATATCGTCACCAGAGCGGCCCGGAGCCGCTGCTGCCTTTTCATTTTCACTGCCGGTAAGGTTTACAGGCGTTCCAAAGTAGCCACCAGGTATTTCCAGATGCTTTCTACCGAAGGAACATACAGACATTCATCGGGCGAATGCACACCGCGCATGGTCGGGCCGATAGACACCATATCCCAATCGGGATATTTCTGCAGGAACAGACCGCATTCCAGACCGGCGTGGATAGCATACACATGAGGTTCTTCGCCGAAGATATCCTTGTGTACGTCCACCATCAGCTTGAGCAGCGGAGAATCGGTATTGGGCGCCCAACCGGGATAGCCCTCCGTATGGCAGGTTTCCATACCGGCCAGTTCGAAGATGGCCTGAACACGGTTCACCACATCGAGTTTGCTGCTTTCGATAGAGCTGCGCTGCGAAGTAACGATGGTCCATTGGTTCTTCTTGCCTTCGGTAGGCTTTACGGAAGCCAAATTGGTAGACGTGTCCACCTGATCGGGCATATCCTTGTTCATGCGGATAACACCATTGGGACAAGCGTACATTGCCTGCAGGAAGCGTTGGGCGTATTCGGGCTTGAGCACCGTAGCGGGGGCCTCTACAGATTCGAGTACCATTTTCAGACCGGGTTCATTCTGGCCGAATTCAGCCTGCAAGTCGGCTTCGAAAATATTCAGGCGCGCGCGCAGTTGCTCTTTATTGGCAAAAGGCACAGCAGCGATACAGTTGGCCTCGCGGGGAATGGCATTGCTCAAGTTACCGCCCTTGAAATCGGTGATATACAACTCGTTGACACAAGATTCTTGATAGAGGAAGCGCACCAGCAGCTGGTTGGCATTGCCACGACCGGCATTGATGTCGGTACCCGAATGGCCGCCCTTCAGACCGGTGATGCCCACCTTGAAGAAGAACAGACCGGCCGGTGCAGGCATAGTTTCAAAAGCGAACTGGGCCAAAGTGTTGATACCGCCGGCGCAACCGATGCAGAGCCAATGGTCGTCTTCGCTGTCGAGGTTAATCAAGGTTTTGCCCTGCAGCAAACCGGGCTCGATATTGGTAGCTCCTACCAGACCCACTTCTTCATCGACGGTGAACAGACATTCGATGGGGCCGTGCTTCACATCGTCGGCAGCCAATAAGGCCAGACACATGGCCACGGCTATACCGTTGTCGGCACCCAGCGTGGTACCGCGGGCACGCATCCAGTCGCCGTCCACGTAAAAATCGATGGGGTCTTTTTCGAAATCGTGCTGCACATCGCCGTTCTTTTCGCAGACCATATCCATATGGCCTTGCAGAATGACGGGCTTGGCCTTTTCCATACCGGGCGTGGCAGCCTTGCGGATAATGACGTTGCCGGTTTTGTCGTGCACGCTTTCCAAGCCATGTTCCTTGGCAAAATCAAGCAGCCATTGTTGTACTTTCTGCGTCTTGAAAGAAGGACGCGGCACCTTGCAAAGTTCTTGGAAATAATGCCATACAGAGGCGGGTTGTAATTGGTTCATATCGTTATAAGTTTAAGTTGTTGGACTGACAGCGCAAATATATGGAGAGAAAAGATAAGAAACAAGCCTTGCGACTTTTGGATATTCGTGCAATTCACACTATTTTTGTACTCATTTTTTCAGCAAGAAATGTTGGAAGTATTGATACTCACTATCGTCCTGGTACTCATAGCCGTGCTGTTGCTGGGCATACGCGTGTTCTTCGTCAAGGGAGGACGCTTTCCCAATACCCATATCGAAGGCAACAAGGCCCTGCGCCGACAGGGCATACACTGCGCCGCCAGCATGGACCGGGACGAACGCCGCCAGACAACAACAAACAAAAACAATAACCCCGATTATGAAAAAGACTAGCCTCATCATCAACATCGTTCTGCTCATTGCAGTTGCAGCACTTTACATTATTCATTTCTGCGGAGCTTCCTGCAAACAAAAGGAAGCCGACTGCCCCGTGCCCGTCGCCGCCGATGAAAAACTGCCCATCGCCTATATCAACGTGGACTCTCTGTTGCTGCAATACGACTATGCCATCGAACTGAACGAGCAGTTGATGCGCAAACGCGAGAATTCCCAGGCCAGCTACAACCAAAAGGCCCGTCAGTTCGAGCAGGAAGCAGCCGAATTCCAGCGCAAGCTCGAAAACAACGCCTTCCTTTCCGAACAGCGCGCCCGCAGCGAACAGGAACGCCTCGTCAAGAAGCAGCAGGACTTGCAGGCCCTCGACCAGCGCCTGTCCAACGAGCTGAACGCCGAAATGCAGAAGATGAACACCTGCCTGCACGACTCGGTTTACAACTATCTGAACGAATACAACCGCGTTAAACAATATCACCTTATTATCAGTAACTCCGCCAACGACAATGTACTGGTAGCCGCTCCCGCCTACAACATCACCGACGAAGTGCTGAATGCCTTGAACGCCCGCTACAGCAAATCGGGCAAGAAAACCAAGAAATAACCACGAATGAACATTTTCAGACAGCTGACACTTCCTCAGGACGAGGACGAAAACGAAAACAATTTCATACCGATGATATCTGACGAGGACGAACCCTGCCTCGCACAGACCGATTTGCCCGATACCCTGCCCATCCTGCCTTTGCGCAATATGGTGCTGTTTCCCGGGGTAGCCATGCCCGTGAGCATAGGCCGCGCCAAATCGCTCAGTCTGGTTAGGGAAGCCTATCGCCAAAGCACCATCATCGCCACTTTCACGCAAAAGGATGCCTCTGTCGAGGATCCGCGTCAGGAAGACCTGGCTCCCGTGGGCGTGGTGGCCCGCATCATCCGCATTCTGGAGATGCCCGACAATTCCACCACCATCATCCTGCAAACCATCAACCGTTGCGAACTGGACGAACTCACCAGCGTCGAGCCCTATCTGAAGGGCCGTATCGTGCTGCGTGAAGACATCGTCCCCCAAAAGACATCGCGTAAGTTCGAAGCGCTGATTCAGGCCATCAAAGACCTGTCCATCAAGATTATCAAGAACTCGGCCAGCAATCTGCCGCCGGAAGCAGTGTTTGCCATCCGCAACATCGAGAAGCCCTTCGCCCTGGTCAATTTCATCTGCGCCAACTTTGCCATCAAGATGCAGGAGAAGCTGGAATTACTGATGATAGACGACTTCAAGACGCGTTGCTACCGCTTGCTGGAAATCATGAACCGCGAGTCGCAACTGCTCGATTTGAAGATGTCCATCCAATCGAAAACCAAGGAGGGCATTTCGCAGCAACAGCGTGAATTTTTCCTGCAACAGCAAATCAAGACCATCCAGAACGAACTTGGCGGCACGGCTCAGGAACAGGAATGCCGCGAGATGCGCCAAAAGGCCAAAAACAAGCACTGGTCGCAGGAAACCGCCGAGAGCTTCGAAAAGGAAATGCTCAAGCTGGAGGCCATGAGCCCCTACTCGCCCGACTACTCTACCCAGGCCAACTACCTGCACACGCTGCTCGACCTGCCTTGGGGTGAATACAGCAAGGACAACTTCAACCTGGCACGTGCCAAAAAGGTGCTGAACCAAGACCATTTCGGTATGGAAAAGGTGAAGGAACGCATCTTGGAGCATCTGGCCGTTCTCAAGCTCAAGAAGGACCTGAAGGCACCTATTCTTTGTCTGTACGGCCCACCCGGTGTGGGCAAGACTTCTCTTGGTCGTTCCATTGCTGAAGCGCTCGGCCGCCAGTACCAACGCATCTCGCTGGGCGGCCTGCACGACGAAGCCGAAATCCGCGGTCATAGGCGCACCTACATTGGAGCTATGCCCGGCCGCATCATCAAAGGCCTGATGAAAGCCGGCACTTCCAATCCCGTCTTCATTTTGGACGAAATAGACAAGGTTACGCGCGATGCCGCCCATGGCGACCCATCCTTTGCCTTGCTCGAAGTGCTCGACCCGGAACAGAACTTTTCGTTTCACGACAACTTCATCGACCTCGACTACGATTTGTCCAAGGTGATGTTCATTGCAACGGCCAATTCGCTGAACAACATACCTCAGCCACTGCTCGACCGTATGGAACTCATCGATGTTTCGGGCTATATCTGCGAAGAAAAGGTGGAAATCGCCTGGCGCCACTTGCTGCCCAAACAGCTGGAAAACCACGGACTGAAACCCGAACAGATAAAACTGGACAAAGCCGACCTGCCTTATATCATCGAATCGTACACCCGCGAATCGGGCGTGCGCGAGCTCGACAAAAAGATAGCCCAGCTCTGCCGCCATTGCGCACATCTTATCGCCTCTCACAAGGAAACATGCGTTGTGCTGGACCGCGCCCGCATCAAGGAGTTCTTGGGTGTGGAACGCTACAAGCAGGAACACTACGAAGGCAACGACAACATCGGGGTGGTAACCGGTCTGGCCTGGACAGCCGCCGGCGGCGAAATCCTCTATATCGAATCGTCCATCAACCCGAGCAAGAACGGCGGCAAGCTGAGCCTGACGGGTAATTTGGGTGACGTGATGAAGGAATCGGCTATCCTGGCCTTGGAATACCTGAAGGCCCACTACCAGAGCCTCAACCTCGGTCTCGACAGCAGCGTTTTCGACGATTATAACGTGCATATCCATGTACCGGAAGGTGCAGTCCCCAAAGACGGGCCCTCGGCCGGCATTACGCTACTCACCTCCATCGTGTCGAGTTTCAGCCAGCGCAAGGTGCGCAAGGATATCGCCATGACGGGCGAGATGACCCTGCGCGGACGCGTTATGCCAGTGGGTGGCATCAAGGAAAAAATCTTGGCCGCCAAGCGTTCCGGCATCAAGGAGATTATCCTCTCGGAAGAGAACCGTCAGGATATCGAAGAGATACAAGCCATCTACCGCAAGGGGCTGGTTTTCCACTATGTACACGATGCCCGTCAGGTCATCGAGCTGGCAATCGAAACCGCATCAAAGTGAGACAATTATGCGGCATTTTTGAGGCAGTTTCGGCTTTGGAAGAAGGAGTGTGCATGTAGCACATGACTGATGACAAAGCCGAAACTGACCAAGAAGGCCACATAATCCTAGTTTTTCTATTTCGGGGCAGTGCGGTATAATACTGCCGCAATCAGTGTAAAAAGAATGTTGGGTATCCATACCGCCACCATCGGCGAGGTGGTGCCCGACAGCGCAAGCGAACCCGACAGCGTATCGAAGAGGATATAGGAGAAGGCTATCAGCAGACCCAGACCCATGTGCAGGCCCATACCGCCACGCACCTTGCGCGAGCAAAGTGATACGGCAATAACAGTCAGCACGAGTATGGAGAAGGGGAAGGAAAAACGGCGCTGATACTCGATTTCGTATTCCTTGATATTGGCCACACCCCTGCGCTTTTGGCGTTCCAGATACTGATGCAGCTCAGAAGTGGTCATTTGTTCGCTGTAACCTTTCACGATAAAAAATTCCGAAGGATTCATCACGATAGTGGTGTCCTGACTCTTGCCCTGCGAGATATGCTCGATATTGCCGTCGAAATCGCGGGTAAGGTAGTCGTGCATGGTCCACTGGTTGTCACCCTTGTAATTGATGCGCTGAGCCGTGGTCTTGGACATGAGCCGATGCTCGTCGTATTGTTCCATAAAGAAATGGTAGCCGACGCTGCGCTTATCGTCATAACGCTCAATGTAGACAATAACACCGGGTTCTATTTCCATCTGCACATTGCGCACATAATCCTTGGTTACCTTGTGAACATACTTATCCTCGAAGTCCAGCCTGACTTTGTTGGACGGAGGAATCACATACGACGACAGGAAAAACACCACCAACGACAACATCACAGCCGAGAGCATATAGGGTCGCATCAGCCGCGAGAAGCTCATGCCTCCGGCCAGCATGGCGATAATTTCGGTATTGGTGGCCAGTTTCGAAGTGAAATACACCACCGCGATAAAAATAAAGAAGGGGCTGAACTTGACACCGAAATACGGGATGAAGTTCATGAAATAGTCGAAGATGATGGCATGGGCCGTCGCCTCGTGCTGCTGAAACTTGTCGAACTTCTCGTTGTAGTCGAAAACCACCACAATGGCCATCACCAAAAGCAGGCAGAAGAAAAAGGTGCCCAAATATTTGGAGATGATATAGGTATCGAGCCGCTTGAAAGGTGAACGCCAACGCTTCATTTTTCAGCCTCCATATCGTTGAGTGTCTGACGTTTCCAAGAAGCGTAGTCGCCGGCAATGATATGACGGCGAGCCTCCCCTACCAGCCACAGGTAAAAAGCCAGATTGTGGATGGAAGCGATTTCCAGAGCCAGCAGTTCGTCGGCCATAAACAGATGTCGCAGATAAGCCTTGGAATACATGCGGTCTACCGCAGCGGCACCGTCCTCTTCGATGGGAGAAAAGTCCTTGGCCCACTTCAAGTTACGGAAATTCAGCCGGCCATGTTTGGTGTACAGACGGGCATTGCGGCCATCGCGCGTAGGCATGACGCAGTCGAACATATCCACCCCGCGCTCAATACCTTCCAGCAGATTCTGAGGCGTGCCCACCCCCATCAGGTAACGGGGACGGTCCTTGGGCAGGATAGCGTTGACCAATTCTATCATCTCGTACATCTTTTCAGTGGGCTCTCCAACAGCCAGTCCGCCAATGGCATAACCGTCGCAGTCTTTTTCCACCACATACTCGGCCGAACGGCGGCGCAAATCGGGATACACACAACCCTGAACGATAGGGAAATAGCTCTGGTGATAGCCATAGAGCGACTCCGTTTCGCGATAGTGCTTGTAGCCTCGGTCGAGCCAACGCATGGTAAGTTCGAGCGAATCTTTGGCATAAGCGTAGTCGGCCGTGCCGGGCGTGCATTCATCGAGCTGCATCATGATGTCCGAACCAATGATGCGCTGTGTATCCACCACATTTTCAGGCGTAAACAAATGCCGCGAACCGTCGATATGCGACTGAAACGTGACACCTTCCTCTTTCATTTTACGGCATTTCGAAAGGGAAAAAACCTGAAAGCCACCGCTATCGGTCAAAATAGGTCGGTCCCAATGGATAAAACGGTGCAAACCGCCTGCCGCCTGCAATACTTCCCGGCCGGGACGCAGATACAGATGATAGGTATTGCCCAAAATAATCTGAGCTTGCACGTCTTCCTGCAACTGGGTCTGACTCACGGCCTTAACCGAGCCGCAAGTGCCCACCGGCATAAAAATGGGGGTCATGATATCGCCATGGTCGGTATGCAAAATACCGGCACGCGCGTTGGTCTGGGCATCTTGGGCAAGCAGTTCGAAGGTCATGTGGGATAATTTGGCGCGAAGGTAGTGTTTTTTCGCAAGATTACTGAATCTTTTGCCTAATCTCCGTCAAGAAAGTTTTCAGAGCCTCGGCATCCTTGGTTTCGATAATGGCCAACAGACGCTTGAGTTCGCGGCGAATATTTTCCACCTGCCCGGGCGTTCTTGGATTGAAGAGAATTTCCTGCAATAGGTAGTCGTCCTCGCTCAATAGGCCTTTGGCGATGGCCATGTGTTTCTTGAACGTGGTGCCTGGAGCCTCCTGATGCTTCATCACGGCCGAGAAGACCAGCGTCGATACAAAAGGAATCGACAAAGAATAGGCCACCGTTTCGTCATGTCCTTCGAAAGTATACTCGAAGATATTCAGTTTCAGGCTGTTGTAGAAATCCTTGAAGAAGACTTTGCCCAAATGGTCGCCCTCGCTGATGATAATGGCATTTTCGCTGGAAAGGTTGTTGAGCGAAGCGAAGGTTGGGCCGAACATCGGGTGCGTCGACACGAAACGAAACGGCTTGCTCAGATAGAACTCTTTCAGCCCGGTTTTTACCGAAGCGATATCACTGATAATGCAGTCTTGGGGCAGATAGGGCAACACCGATTCAAAAGCCTCGATGGTATATTTCACCGTCACGGCATTGATGAGCAGTTCGGGTTTGAAATCGCGCAGTTCATCGAGCGAGGTATAACGATAAGCATTGTAGACAAAGCGCAGGCGTTGGGGATCCACGTCATACACAGCCACTTCGTGCTGGAAACTCAAGGCATCGCAAAGGAAAGAGCCCATTTTGCCGGCTCCCATAATAAGTATTCTCATGGCCGTTTACTGATTGACGATTTCCATTTGTTGACGCACACTTTCTTCGTGGATGGCTTCGAAGACCGTTTTGATGAAGTCTTTGTCCATACCGCAGGCAATACCCTGATTGCCACGATTTTCCAGAATCTCGTTGTAACGGCCCGTCTGCAGGATATTGATGCCGTGCTCCTTCTTGTAGGTGCCGATTTCGCGGCAGACACGCATACGCTTGGCCAGCAGCTGGATAAGGTCGTTGTCGCATTCATCGATTTGTTTGCGCAATTCGCCCAGACATTCGGTGCTTTGGGGATCCTTACGGATAACCAGCAGGTTGATGATATAGTCGAGCACATCGGGCGTTATTTGCTGGGCGGCATCGCTCCAGGCCTCGTCGGGTTTGCAATGGCTTTCCACTATCAGACCGTCAAAGCCCAGGTCCATAGCCTGCTGACAGAGCGGCGCAATCAGTTCACGCTTGCCGCCGATATGGCTGGGGTCGCAAAAAATGGGCAGTTCGGGCATACGGCGGCGCAGTTCGATGGGAATGTGCCATTGGGGCAGGTTGCGGTAAATCTTCTTGTCGTACGAGCTGAAACCCCGATGAATAGCGGCAATACGCTTTAGACCGGCATTGTTGATGCGTTCCATGGCACCTATCCAAAGGTCGAGGTCGGGATTCACGGGGTTCTTAACCAAGATGGGCAGGTCCACACCCTTCAGGGCATCGGCAATTTCCTGGATGGCAAAAGGATTGGCCGTCGTGCGGGCTCCTATCCACAGAATATCGATACCGGCCTTCAGACATTCGTACACATGCTTGGCAGTAGCCACTTCGGTGGCAACGTACATGCCGGTTTCCTTCTTCACTTGTTTGAGCCAAGCCAGCGCGTCCACACCTACACCTTCGAAGCCGCCCGGTTTGGTGCGGGGCTTCCATACACCTGCACGGAAAATCTTCACACCGCGTTCGGCCAGCTGTTTGGCCGTTGTCATTACCTGTTCTTCCGTTTCTGCGCTGCAAGGGCCGGCAATCAGCACAGGTCTTTTTGCCTCTATGCCCGGCAGCAAAATCGATTCTAGTTCCATAATATATTGGTATTTTATTGATTGTCTGATGTTTGATTATTTCATATTTTGAATGCGTCGCAAAGCCTCCTGCAGTTTTTCTTTTTTGCAGCAAAGCGAGATGCGGACATAGCGGCGGCCATTGCTGCCGAAGATAAAGCCGGGCACGATGAAAACCTTGGCCTGATGCAACACTTTTTCGGTGAGTTGTTCGGCATCGTCGCAGCCCTCGGGGACGCGGCCCCAGAGGAACATTCCGCGCTGGTCGGGGTCGAAACTGCAATGCAACGTGCGCATCATTTCTTCGGCCAACAAACGACGCTCGCGGTAGTTGGCGTTATTGGCCTCATACCAAGTTTCGGGTGCTTCCAGCGCAGTGGCCGCGGCCAGTTGCAGAGCGCGGAACATACCGCTGTCGATGTTGCTTTTCACCTTGAGTACCCACTGCACGAATTGCGCGTTGGATGCCAGCATGCCGATACGCCAGCCCGGCATATTGTGGCTCTTGCTCATAGAGTTGAACTCGATGCAGCAGTCTTTGGCTCCGGAGACACTGAGGATGCTCAGAGGCTTGTCGTTGAGGATAAAGCTGTAAGGATTATCATTGACGATGACGATGTTCTTGCGGCGGGCCAAGTCTACCAGTTTTTCGTAGAGTTCCATACTGGCCGGCGCTCCCGTGGGCATATTAGGATAATTGGTCCACATCAGCTTGACGCGGCTCATGTCCATAGCTTCCAAGGCATCGAAGTCGGGCATCCAGGCATTTTCTTCCTTCAGGTCGTAATAGACGATGTCGGCACCCAACAGACGGCTCAGCGAGGTATAAGTCGGATAGCCCGGATTGGGTACCAGCACCTGCTCACCCGGATTGACAAAGGCCAGGGTAACGTGCAGGATACCTTCCTTGGAACCGATAAGCGGTTGAATTTCTGTTTGGGGGTCCAGTTGCACGCCATACCATTTACGGTACCAACCTGCAAAGGCTTCGCGCAACTGGGGAATGCCCACATAAGGCATGTAGCCGTGACCATCGGGGCATTGGGCTTCCCGACACAGACAATCGATGGTGGCCTGCGAGGGAGGCATATCGGGGCTGCCCACGCCCAGGCTGATAACGTCCTCTCCGGCGGCATTCATAGCTGCCACCTGCTTGAGTTTCCGTGAAAAATAGTATTCGCTCACGCTTGCCAGACGCTGGGCCGGGGCGATGTCATAAACTCGATTTTGCATCTTCGTACTCTCCTAATGTTTTCAATTCTTTGGTCAAAGGGGCGATGGCCGCCATCGCTTGCTTGTATCTCAGTCGGTCGTCGAAAACGACATCGACATAGAATTGGTATTCCCATTCGCGGCCGATAATGGGCAAGGACTGTATTTTGGTAAGGTTAATCCGGTAGAACGAGAGGATGGACAAGACCTGCGAAAGGCTGCCTTCCTGATGGGGCAAAGTGAAGACCATGCTCGACTTGTTGATGTGCAACCCGCGCTGACGGCGCAGCTCATCGGCCTGCCAAGCATCCGACAGCACCAAAAAACGGGTGAAATTGTGCTTGTTGGTTTCAATGCCCGACTGCAGCACTTTCATGCCGTATTGGCGGGCCGCGGCCATCGAACAGATGGCCGCGTGCCCGCGCAGCTGCTGACGGCTAATCATGGCGGCGCTCTTGGCCGTATCCTCGGCCTGCACCACCTTGAAGGCGGGATGCTGCGACAAGAACTGACGGCACTGCATCAGGGCGATGGGGTGTGAGAGCACTTCCTGAATATCGTCCCAGTCGTCCTGGGGCAGACAGACCAGGCTATGCGAGATGCGCAACTTGTGTTCGCCCACTATTTCGGCACCGCTTTGGCGCAAAAGTTCGTAGTTATGCAGCAAGCTGCCGGCGATGGTGTTCTCTATGGCCACCAGCCCCAGCACCGAGCCGTCTTCCTTCATGGCATCGAATACCTGTTCAAAGGTATCACAGCAAAGCAACTGCAATTCTTCCCCTTGGAAATATTCGTGGGCAGCTATGTCGTGATAGGAGCCCAAATCGCCTTGTATCGCTATTTTTTTCATATGTCGGATGTCACAAAAAAAGCCCGCCTTTATCGAGCGAGCTTTCATATCATCAAATAAGGAAAATCTTTATTGTACGCATATCAAATCCCGCTCTACTTTGTGGCTAAAGTAAAAGTAATAGAAGAAATGATATACGTAGGAAAATACTCTCATGTTGTCCTTCTTAAGACGGCTGCAAAATTAGGGATTATTTGGTTAATCGCAAAGGACCAAGCATCTTTTTTATGATATTTTCCAGCAAAGAATATGTACTTTTGCGCCCATTGTCCGATACCTTATTATAACAATGCAAGCAAGATTCAGAAATATCCTCATCGGTCTGTGTTGCGCAGGCACGATAGGCTTTGCAGGCCAAATGCAGGCCCAAGTGGTCATCAACGAATTCATGGCACTCAACACCGCTACTTTGCAAGACGAAGACGGCAACTACAGCGACTGGGTCGAGCTCTACAACCAGGGCGACGAAGCGGTGGACATCAGCCAGTGGTACCTGACCGACAACCCCGACAAGCCCACCAAATTCCGCTTTCCCGACAAGACGACACTGCCGGCCAAATCGTATCTGCTGGTTTTCCTGTCGGACAAAGACCAAAGCGTGGCCGGCAAGCAGCTGCACGCCAGTTTCGGGCTATCCGGCAGCGGCGAATATCTGGGCCTGCTCGACCAAGACCGTGCCGTGGTCTACGAGTACGCGCCCAGCTTTCCTGTGCAGTACAACGATGTCTCCTACGGACTCATCGACGGCAAGGCCTATTATCTATACCAGCCCACACCCGGTAGCGAAAACGTGATGGGGTCAGCCGTGGTTACGCCCACATTCAGCGAAGAGGGCGGCTACAAGGAACAAGCCTTCCAACTCAGCCTCCAAGCCGCCGGCGGACTCAAAATCTACTATAGTCTGGACGGCAGTTATCCCGACCAGGAGCACGGCACGCTTTACACCCAACCTATTCTTATAGACAAAACATCGGTGGTGAGCGCCGTTTGCCAAAGCAACGACATCGACACGGTGTATAGCCCGCTGGCCACGCGCAGCTACTTCTTCCTGTCGGATATCGTGCTGCAGACCGCCAACCCGGAGGGTTACCCGCAAAATTGGAGTTACCTTACCGACAGCACCTTCTACCCTGCCGACTACGGCATGGACAGCAGCATCTACGATAACGCCGCCTACCGCAACGACATGCTGGAGGGTTTTCTGGCCATCCCCACGGTGAGCATCGTTTGCGAGCGCGAAGACTTGTTCTCGCACAGCCTACATCCCGACACGGGCGGCATCTACATTCACACGGGCAAGAGCTACCAAGGCCTGGGCGATGGCTGGGAGAGACCCGCTTCGGTAGAGTATTACGACCCGCAGAGCGGACGCAACTTCCAGATAAACTGCGGCTTGCGTCTACATGGCGGCAACAGTCGCAACCCCAACAACTCGCCCAAACATTCTCTCCGTATCTCCTTCCGCAGCAAGTACGGTGCCACCAAACTCAACTGTCGGATTTTCGATGACGAGACTGCTACCGACCGCTTCGACCACCTTATCTTGCGGGCCGGCTACAACTATACATGGATCAAGAACGGCAGTAAGACCCTCTATCCGCAAAACATCATCCAACGCACCAACGCGCAGTACATCTACGACAGTTTTGCCAAAGAGGTACAGCTGGCCATGGGCCATCCGGCCACCCATTCGCGTTTCGTTCATCTATACTTGAACGGTCTATATTGGGGTCTGTACGATATCTGCGAGAAGACCAACGACGACTTTGTCCAAGCCTATCTGGGCGGTGACGACAGCGATTACGACGTTATTGGCGACCACAACGAGATTATCGATGGCAACGACTCCATCTACCAAGTGATGTACAAAACCGCCTGTTCGGTGGGCAGCAAGGCCAACGACGAAAATTACAAGACGCTCATCTCCGAGCAGTTGCTCGACCTGGACAACTACATCGACTATATGCTCATCAACTATTATATCGGCAACAACGACTGGGACAGCAACAACTGGCGTTGCGCCCGCAGCCGCAAGAGCCCCCGAAACGGCTTTGTCTACTTTGTTTGGGATGCCGAAGATGCCTTTACCGATGTCAACATCAACCGTGTGAGCCTCAAGAGCGGTCACCCCACCCAGATGATGGCCAAGCTCAAGAAGCATCCCGAGTTCAAGATGCGCTTTGCCGACCGCGTGCAACTGCAGCTTTTCGACGAAGGTCCGCTGACGCCTGAGGGCGCAAGCTCCATCTACAGCCGCCTGGCCGAGGAAATACAGCAGGCCATCGTCTGCGAATCGGCGCGCTGGGGCGATTATCGCCAAAAGACGGGCGAAAGCGATGTAGTATATACCCGCGATGATTTCTGGACACCACGCAAGGAAGATCTCCTGCAGAACTATTTCCCGCAGCGTACGCAGATATTGCTTCAGCAACTCCGCGATGCCGGTCTCTATCCCAAAATCGACGCACCGCAGCTTTCGCTTGCTTCCGGCACCTATCCCGAGCAGACCCGTCTGGAAATGTCGGCCGACAACGACATCTACTACACCACCAACGGCAATGACCCGCGCACGGCCTACACAGCCAAAACCTCGAAATATGCTCAGAAATACAGTGCAAGTCTGGAGCTCAGCCAAAATGTCACCGTCAAGGCTCGCTGCCTGAAAAACGGAGAGTGGTCGGCCTTGGTTGAACGCAAGTACAAGATACAGCAACCCGTCATCGATGGTTTGCAGCACAACACTTACGGACAGATTGACCTCTATTGCCGCGACGGTGCCCTGCTGTTCGACCTACCGCAGGCTGCCCGCGTGAGTCTCAGCATTTATGATATGCAAGGACGTTGCGTGGCACGGAAAGCCGAAGTCTGGATGCAGGCCGGCGAGCAGCGCATCGAAACGGAGCGTCTGGCCCAAGGCATTTACCTCTATCGTCTAAGCATAGACGGGCAGACGCAGCAGGGCAAATTCAGATATTAGGAAATCTGTAGAAGCTGTTTTGAATTTCAAAACGGCTTCTCAGTCTTCGAAATTGAGCAAATCGAAGTTTTCTCCATCGAAGCAAGCGTAGCTGAATTCCTTGATCCAGTCGCCCAAAATAAGCAGACGGCTACGGTTGGCCAGCTGGAAATCGAGCAAAATATGACGGTGTCCGAAGACGTAATAGTCGGGGGCATCGTCTTGCTTTTCGGCAATATCCTTCTTGGCGAAGGCGATAAGATGCTCCTTGTCTTCGCCAAGATACTGCTGGGTGTTTTCCTTCTTGCGCTTGTTGAAACTATGGCGCGACCAAGCCTGGCCAAAGCGCATACCCCAAGAGGGCGGCAAAAGATGGCTGAACAGGAAACGGTTCAAACGCGAATGGAAGAAAGCGTGCAAAAAACGGCTGCCGAAGGAATTGTCGCCCAAGCCATCGCCGTGTGCCATAAAAAAGCGCTTGCCCAGCAAAGTGGTTTCGTAAGGCCCAAACAGCACCTGCACCCCTATTTCCTCCTGCACATAACGGTAGAGCCACATATCGTGGTTACCGGCGAACCAATACACAGGTATGCCCGCGTCGCAAAAGGAAGCCAATTGGCCGAAAAAGCGCGTATAGCCCTTGGGGACCACATAGTCGTATTCGTACCAGAAATCTATCATGTCGCCCAGCATAAAGAGCGCCTGACAATCGGGACGGATAGTCTCCATCCAGCGCACCAGCTTCTTTTCGCGTTCCAACGAAGGGGCGGCCAACGAACCCAAATGGGCATCGGAAACGAAATAGTACTTTTTCATCACATCAAGCCCAGTTCCAGTTTAGCCTCTTCCGACATCATATCTTTATCCCAGACCGGTTCGAAAACCAGCTGCACATCAACGCTCTTCACGCCATCGATGCTCTCCACTTTCTGACGGATATCCTCAATAAGAAAATCGGCCATGGGGCAAGACGGTGCCGTCAGGGTCATCTCGATATACACGTCCTTGTCGGCACTGATATCCACTTTGTAAATCAGCCCAAGATCATAGACATTCACGGGTATTTCGGGATCGTACACCGTACGCAGCATACGCACGATTTCTTCTTCTATCGTCAAAAAGCTATTTTCTTCCATAGATTAGGTATCAAACGAGGGCAAAAGTACACATTAGGCTTCAGACTAAGAAACTGTTTTAAAAAATCATTTCATCGGCAAAGCTGTAATAGCCCTGCTCGGACACAATCAGATGGTCTACCAGGGAGATATCCATACCCTGCAGCGCCTTGCGCAGTTTTTCGGTGAGCTTGATGTCGGGCGTACTTGGCTTGAGTGTTCCCGAAGGATGGTTATGGCAGAGTATCACCCTGGGAGCCAGGGCTTCCAAAGCGAATTTCATGACAATACGGATATCCACCAACGTTTCCGAAATACCACCCTTGCCTATCTGCCGCTCGGCGATAAGACGGTTGGAGTTGTTAAGCAACAGCACCCAGGATTCTTCGTGCGGCAGGTCGGCCATGCGCGCAAACATATAACGGTACACATCGCGGCTGTTGAGCAGTTGCACTTTTTCGCGCAACTGGGTTTCGCTGCGGCGTTTGCCCAACTCCAGACAAGAGAGTATCATGGCCGCTTTGGCCTGGCCCACACCCTTGTAACGGTCTTGCAGTTCGCGTGGCGAGAGTTTTCCCAAGGCCGAAAGGTCGTTTTCCACGCCGGACAGCACCCTTTTCGATAGGTCCAGGGCCGATTCCGAGCGGGTTCCGGTACGCAGTATAATGGCGAGCAGTTCCGACAAGCTCAATGCCGAGGGCCCGTAGCGCAACAACCGTTCCTGCGGACGGTCGTCTTCGGCCCAATCTTTAATGCTGAATCTGTTTGTTTTTTCCATAGTATCAGAAGATGTTTAGAATGATTTAGAATGGTTTTTCAAATCGCAAAGATAATACAAAAGAAACTTTCATTTAACAATTGCAGGCAAAAAAAAAGAGGCTGCCGGTCATGGACCGGCAGCCTGAGTCGTATCGTTGGAAGTGTTGACTAGCGCACGCGTTCAACGTAAGAACCGTCACGAGTGTCAACCTTGATTTTCTCGCCAGTTTCGATGAACAAAGGTACACGCACCGTAGCACCGGTTTCAACCGTAGCGGGTTTCAGGGTGTTGGTAGCCGTATCGCCGCGCAAACCGGGTTCGGTATAGGTCACTTCAAGAATGACATGGGTAGGAACATCCACATAGAGCACGGTTTCGGAATCGGCATGGGTAACCACTTCGCACATATCGCCATCTTTGAGGAAATCAACGCCGTTGATGGATTCTTTGGGTACGGTAATCTGCTCGTAGGTTTCGGCGTGCATGAAATTGTAGCCCATATCATCGTGATATAGGAACTGGTAAGGACGACGTTCAATGCGGACTTCATCCACTTTGACGCCCGAGTTGAAAGTTTTTTCCAACACGCGGCCGGTCTGCACGTTCTTCAGTTTCGTACGCACGAAGGCGGCACCTTTGCCGGGCTTTACGTGAAGAAATTCAATGATAAAATAATAAGCACCGTCCAAATCGATGCACATACCATTCTTAAAATCTGCGGTAGTTGCCATAATAAATATCGGTTTTCTTTACTTGTAAGATAGGGTTAGCGTTTTGAGCCTGCAAATATCGCTCAAATCTTCCACATAGACAAATTTTTAAAAAATTTATAGCGAGCATTTGCCATTTAGAAAAATATCCGTACTTTTGCGTCCGCTTTGAGCAAATCGCCCAAGCGATTCAATCGAAATAAAACAAAACAATATAGTTATGAAAAGAACATTCCAACCCTCGAACAAAAAGAGGACCAACAAGCATGGTTTTCGCGCAAGAATGGCCACTGCCAACGGCCGTCGCGTATTGGCAAGCCGTCGTGCACACGGCAGAAAGAAATTGACCGTATCTGACGAAGAGCGTATCAAGGGTTAATGCCTGTTCGATTGTCCGAACCGAACTTAATAATCTGTAAAAAGTAAAGGCCATGTGTCTTTACTTTTTTTTATACCTTTGCAAGCGTTGGCTCATTTTTCCATTATGAAACCCGGAATCAAAAAGACCCTGTACCTTCTGACAGCCTTTATCCTGACCGTCATTGCCGTGCTCATCATCCTAAGTATCTGGCTCAAAGCCTATACCCGTCACGACAAAGCCATACTGGTGCCCGATGTCACCTATCTCGGCATGGAAGAGGCTGCCGCCAGCCTGAAAAGCTGTCAGCTGCGTTTCGAGATTATCGACTCCATACGCAATGACCGGCATCCGGCAGGTGTGGTGCTGGAACAAAGGCCTTCGCCCGGTTCCAAAGTAAAGGAGAACCGCCGCGTCTACCTCACCGTCAACTCGCAAGAGGAAAAATACATGACCGTCCCTGCCGTGAAGGACAACTCGCAGCGTCAGGCCATTTCTACCCTGCAAGCCGTCGGTTTCAAGGTGGCCCACGTGCAGTACGTACCTTCGCAGTACCGCGACCTTGTGCTTGACGTTCAATATCAGGGCCAGAGCATTGCCAGCGGCACCAGCCTGCCCATGCACTCGGCCTTGACGCTGGTGGTGGGCCAAGGCAACAACAATGAAAAGGTGTCCATACCCGACCTTATCGGAAAATCGCTCGACTCGGCCATCATCATTGCGCACGAGAACAGCGTCAATATCGGCGAAATCCGTTACGACGAGGAGCCGACCCGCAAGAACAGCGCCGAATATTTTGTCTATATGCAAGACCCCGTTCCAGCCATGCACTACAGCGTGGGCAAGCGCATCGACATCTGGATGAGCCGCAACCGCGACATGCTGCTGCCCGCCGACAGCCTGCTCAACGAGGATATCGACCTGGATTTCTGACCCATCATGGCTAACGATGACGACATAGTTCCCGTTCAGGAAGAGCTGGAAGAAGATGTATTCGATGGCAAGGAACTGTACGAACAGTGGCATTTCACTGCCGACCCCGGCCAGACACTGCTGCGCATCGACAAGTTTCTGGTAGAGCATATCGCCAAGGTTTCGCGCAGTCGCATTCAAGATGCCGCCGACAACGACATGATTATCGTCAACGGCAAGGCGGTGAAGTCGAATTACCGTGTCAAGCCGGGCGACGACATCCGCGTGATGGTGAACTATCGTCCCAACGATACCGAGGTGCTGCCCGAGAACATTCCGCTCGACATCGTCTACGAAGACCAGGACCTACTGGTGGTGAACAAGCCCGCAGGCATGGTGGTGCATCCCGGCCACGGCAATTTCACCGGCACTTTGGTGAACGCGCTGGTCTGGCATTTCAAAGACAATCCGCAATTTCCTTCTGACGACCCGCGTCCCGGGCTGGTACACCGCATCGACAAAGACACTTCGGGTCTGCTGGTCATCGCCAAGAATCCTGTAGCCAAGGCCTTCTTGAGCGCCCAATTTTTCAACAAGACCACGCAACGCCGTTATCAGGCACTGGTTTGGGGCAATGTTGCCGAAAACGAAGGCCGCATCGACATTCCCATCGGACGCAGCAAGCGCGACCGCCTGCAGATGTGCGTCTATCCCGATGGCGATGAAGGCAGCAAAACAGCCGTCACCAATTACCGCGTGCTGGAGCGTTTCGGCTATGTAACGCTGGTGGAATGCCGTCTGGAAACGGGACGCACCCACCAGATTCGTGTCCACATGAAACATATCGGACACCCGCTCTTCAACGATGCCCGCTATGGTGGCAACGAAATTTTGAAAGGCACGCGCTTTAGCAAATACAAGCAGTTTGTGGAGAACTGCTTTGAAATCTGCCCGCGTCAGGCTCTGCATGCCAAGACCTTGGGCTTCGAGCATCCCAGCACCCATCAACAGATGTTCTTCGACTCTCCCCTGCCGGACGATTTCGAGGTCCTATTGCAGCGCTGGAGACAATACAGTACAGCAAAAGATTTATTAAACGATTGATAATGAAAACGATAGCCATAGTCGCCGGTGGCGACTCTTCCGAATACGAAGTATCATTACGAAGTGCCCAAGGCCTTTATTCCTTTATCGACAAAAACAAGTATCTGCCTTATATCGTCGTGCTGCACGGCAATAACTGGCAAGCCTGCCCTCAGGGGCTCGACAGCGAAGTCCGCGTCAAGATAGACCGTGAAGATTTCAGCTTCGCCTACCAAGGGCAACAGGTGCGTTTCGATTTAGCTTGGATTACCATTCATGGTCGCCCGGGCGAGGACGGACGTTTGCAAGGCTATTTCGACATGATAGGTCTGCCCTACCAATGCTGCGGTGTTCTGGCCGCTGCACTCACCTTCGACAAATATGCCTGCAAGCGTTACCTGCAAGGCTTTGGCATCAAGGGTGCGGAAGCCATCTTGCTCCGCAAGCCTCAAGATCTCGACACCGACCAGGTACTGAAGGTCTGCGGGCTGCCTTGCTTTGTCAAGTCGAATGTGGGCGGTTCCAGCTTCGGTGTCACCAAGGTGAAGGAGGCCGGGGCGCTGGAGGCAGCTGTGGCTGCCGCCTTCTGCGAAGGCGGCAGCGTCATCATCGAACGCTTCCTGGACGGACTTGAACTCACCAGCGGTTGCTACAAGACCCGCCACCGCAGCATCTGCCTGCCACTGACCGAGGTGCAGACCAAGAACGAATTTTTCGATTACGAAGCCAAGTATCAGGGCCAGGTGCAGGAAATCACCCCAGCCCGCATCAGCAACGAGCAACGCGACCAAGTTCAGCAACAGACCTCGCTCATCTACGACCTGCTGGGCTGCCAGGGCATTATCCGCGCCGACTACATCATCTGCCAAGACGGTATTTACCTGCTCGAAGTGAACACCACCCCCGGCATGACGGCCACCAGTTTCATTCCCCAAGAAGTGGCTGCCAACGGCCAGACCATGACCGAAGTAATGGACGAAATCATCAGCGACATTCTTTCATAAACCCATTAACACCCGACCCATGACCGATTCTTTCGACGACATCCGCTGTTACCAGGAAAGCGATTACGCCCAGGCCCTGGGCCAAGTATGGAACGACCCCGAGTTGTTGCAGCTGCTACGCAAAATACCCTTCATCCCCGATGCGGAAGGCTACCGGCAATTGGCCATGAGTTTTCCCAGCCTGCAAGCCTACCACTATGGCTTTGTGGCTCCGCTGCTCAAGGACATCTGCCAATTAAGCCATAGCCAGATTAGTTGTTCGGGGCTGGAGCATGTACGCGGCCACGAGCCTTGCTTGTTCCTATCCAACCACCGCGATATCGTGATGGACACCTTGCAGCTCAACTGCCTGCTATTCGAGAACCGGCTCAAGCCCTGCCAGACGGCCA
The DNA here is from genome assembly GCA_963617485.1 of bacterium. Classification (GTDB taxonomy): domain Bacteria; phylum Bacteroidota; class Bacteroidia; order Bacteroidales; family UBA1402; genus UBA1757. Next base: position 78,002 of record CAVEPA010000005.1, read on the forward strand.
TAGGCAACAACCTGTTCGGACGGCCTTGGATAGAACCCATGGTGCGCCTCTGCAAATCTTTCGTCGTGAAACGCGGACTGGGAGTGGCCCAACAATTGGAAGCTTCGCGCGAACTTTCCGCTTACATCCGCCACACCATCTGCCAGACGGGCGATTCCATTTGGATGGCCCAACGCGAAGGCCGTGCCAAAGACAGCAACGACCTCACCCAAAGAAGCGTGCTGAAAATGTTAATTCTTTCGGGCAACGGTAACGTATTGGAAGATTTAGCGTCTTTGCGCGTGATTCCGTTGAGCATATCGTACGAATACGATCCATGCGACTGGCTGAAGGCCAAGGAAATGCAGCTGAAACGCGATGTTCCCGGCTTTAAGAAAGCGCCTGCCGACGATTTGCTGAGCATGCTCACGGGTATCACCGGATACAAAGGTCGTGTACATTACCATTTCGACGCTTGTATCTCGCAAGATCTTTTACAGATGGAGGCCCATTTGCCCAAGAATGTCCTGCTGCAGCAGGTTGCCGATCGTATCGACCACTCGATACACACACATTATCAGCTGTATGCCAACAATTATATTGCCGCCGACCTGCTCCATGGCGAACATGGCTTTGCCGGACACTATACCGCCGCTCAGGCAGAACAGTTCCAGCATTACCTAAGCGGACAAATTGACAAGATAGACCTTCCTCAAGAGCAAAAAGACTGCGGGTTCCTGCGCGAGAAATTGTTGGAAATGTATGCCAACCCGCTGAAGAACCATTTAAAAGCATTGCAATGACACGAAAGAATCTAATAGTTGCCCTAAGCCTTCTGGCCATGATGCTGGGACTGGCCTCCTGTAACTTCCTTGAAAATGACGAAAACCAGTACTCTTATCAGACTTTAGTAACCTTGACGGCATCGTCCCAGAGCGAAGGTTCCACTTTCTTGGCCGATGGCGGCATAACCCTGCGAGCTCCCGCCTACCCCATGCCCGACTCCATCCAGCCAGGCAGCCGCTTACTGCTGAACTTCTCGGTATGGGACTACAACATGGACAACAAGAACAGCATTTGGACCGTCACACTGAATGCCTATCGGGCTATTCCAACCCAAGCCATCTATCTGCTCTCGGACAGCACACCCGATTTGGCCGCCAACCAGCAACTGTCAAGTTTTGAATATTGCAGCCTCAGGGGCGATTTGGCCACGGTAAGCTGCTACAGTTTTCTGTCGTCAGGCAACATCGACAAGCTCATGCTCACCTACGACAACAGTCAAGACAGCCTCGGCCGCGACGGCAATTACTATGTCAACCTCGAGCTCAAGCACTATGCTCCCAGCATCAATGTGCATCAGAACCAGTGGCAACTGAACAGCTACGACTTGTCGCCCTTGAAGGAAGCCTATGCCGGCCTGACCGACACCTTGTATATCAATTTCACTTTTACAGTGGAAAAAGCCACCACCAGAGGTCTGAAATATGCGCTCCGTTAATCATTTCCTGTGGTTGTTGACGATAGCACTGCCATGTTTTGCCTGCAACAGCGACCTGTTTGTAGACAAAGACAGTGTTTATAGTCTGGAATTGGGTATCGCCCACAACGACGGAGAGTCTTACAAGATACTGATGGACGACAGCACCTGGCTCTGTCCCAAAAGCCAACAGCTGCAACAAGAAGTGAAAGACGGCCAGCGCTACCGCGTACACTACGACCTTGAGAACAAACGCCGATCGGTAAATGCGCTGAATCAGTTCAGCGCCAACGTGCTGAATCTGTGGGACGTACCGGTAATTCCCATCAAAGAAAGCCTCGATTCACCTTTCAGCGGGCAACAATACCAGAGCATAGATGTAGACCGGGTCTGGAGCGGCGGCGGTTTTCTGAACATCAGTTACAACTGCGACATCCGCGCCACCAACCAGTTGCACCCCATGCAGGTGACACTCCACTCCCTCGACGACAAGGCTGTCTATTTGAAGTTGCATCATTTCTGCTACCCGGACTCGACCGACGACTCAGCCTTGACGCCAAGCAGTTGCTGCATTTCCATTCCGCTGAACACCTTGCCGGACGGTCTGCAAAGCCGCCGGGAGCTTCACATAGCCATCTACGAGAACGATAGTTGGCAAGATTACTGCCTCCAGTTATAAGCTTTGAAATCTGAAGCAGGTTCTTCGTCTCAAAAGTTCTTCAACTCAAAATAAAAAGAGTGACTAAGTCGATTAGCCACTCTTTTTTTCGTATGCTTGAAATTACAGCAATGCAGCGGTCGAAATTACAGCAACGCAGCGGTGTCGGAAGCAATCATCCACTCTTCGTCTGTGGGTACTACCATAATGGTCACCTTGGAGTCGGGGGTGGAGATGACAGCTTCTTCGCCGTGAATCTTATCGTTAATTTCGGCATTGATGCTCATGCCCATATACTGCATATCGGAGCAGACATCCAAACGTGCGATAGCTTGGTTCTCGCCCACACCGCCGGTAAATACCAATAGGTCGACGCCGCCCATAGCAGCAGCGTAGGCACCAATGTATTTCTTGATACGGTAGTGATACATTTCCATCGCCAGCTTGGCCTTGGGATTGCCCTCGTTCACAGCCTGGGTCAGTTCGCGCATATCGGAAGATACTCCCGACACGCCCAGAATACCGCTCTTCTTGTTGAGCACGTTGCTGGCTTCGCGGGTACTCCAGCCTTCCTTGTCCATCATGAAAAGCACAGCACCGGCATCAATATCGCCGCTGCGGGTACCCATCAACAGACCTTCCAGTGGGGTCAGACCCATGGTGGTATCGATACACTTGCCATTCATGACAGCGGCAATGGAACCACCGTTGCCGATATGGGCCGTAATGATTCTGGTCTTGTTGTAGTCGAGACCGAGGATATCGCAGGCGCGCTTGGAAACATAACGGTGGCTGGTGCCGTGGAACCCATAACGGCGGACGGCATACTTCTCGTAATATTCGTAAGGGATGCCATACATATAAGCCTTGGCGGGCATGGTCTGATGGAAAGCCGTATCGAAGACAGCCACCTGAGGCATTTCAGGAGCAATCTTAGCCACAGCATTGATACCCAGCAAGTTGGCAGGATTGTGCAGCGGAGCCAAATCGTTGCAGGCAATGATATTGTCCAACACTTCCTTGGTGATAAGGGTACTTTGGTTGAACTTCTCGCCGCCGTGTACCACACGATGACCCACAGCGTCTACATCCTTCAGCGAAGAGATGCAGGCATATTTGCCTTGGGTAAGCTGATAGATAATGAATTCTATCCCTTTGGTATGCTCGGGAATGCTTTCCTCCAAAATAACTTTTTCTCCGTTGGGAGCCGTCAGCTTCAGGAAAGAACCCGGCAAACCGATTTTTTCAATGCCACCTTGGGCCATCACCAGGTTCCGGTCCATATCGAACAGCTTATACTTGATAGATGAGCTGCCGCAGTTTAATACAAGAATCTTCATTTATTTGTTTGCTTTTTTAATACCGATAGCTTGGTTGCAGGTGATGACAATCATCTTGTAGACATCGTCTACCGAGCAACCGCGTGAGAGGTCGTTGATAGGAGCAGCCATACCTTGGAGAATCGGGCCGATGGCTTCGGCATTGCCCAAACGCTGTACCAGCTTGTAGGCGATGTTGCCGGCTTCCAAAGAGGGAAATACCAGCACGTTGGCATGACCGGCAACATCGCTGCCGGGAGCCTTCTGGTTGGCAACGGAGGCGACAAGAGCGGCATCGGCCTGCAATTCACCGTCGATGTGCAGAGCGGGTTCCATTTCCTTGGCGATGCGGGTAGCTTCCACCACCTTATCAACCATTTCGTGCTTGGCGCTGCCCTTGGTAGAGAAACTCAGCATAGCGATATTGGGTTCAAAACCGGCGATATTGCGGGTAGTGGCAGCGGTAGAAACGGCAATCTGAGCCAGTTCGGTAGCCGTAGGATTGGGCGTTACGGCGCAGTCGGCAAAAACCATCAAACCATCGGAACCGTAATTCTTGTTCTGCAGGAACATCAAGAAGGCACCCGAAACCACCGAAATGCCGGGCATAGTCTTGACAATCTGCAGGGCGGGACGCAATACATTACCCGTTGAATTCTGGGCACCGCCCACTTCGCCGTCGGCATCACCGCTCTTTATCATCAGTGTGGCCAGATACAAAGGATCTTCCACTTTCTTGTGAGCTTCTTCGATGGTCATGCCCTTCTTCTGACGCAATTGGAAGAGCAATTCTGCATAAGCTTCCTTCTTGTCATGATTCTTGGGATCCACCACTTTGGCCTTGGCCAGAACATTGTCAAGACCGTTTTCCTTGGCAAGAGCAGCCACCTCTTCAGGTTTGGCAATAAGGATAATTTCAGCAACTTCGTCGGCCAAGATTTGGTTGGCGGCTTTCAGGGTTCTGATTTCGGTTCCTTCGGGAAGCACAATTCTCTGCTGACAAGCTTGTGCACGGGAACGCATTTGTTCGAGCAAATTCATAATCTACTACTTTAATTGTTGATATTTTGAACAGTTGATTGTTTCGTTTTAGGCTGCGGACGGCGCGACTTGCCTTGGCGAGGCTTGGGTCTGTTGACATTCAGAATGTCGTGCAAGGCTCTTTCCAATTCGGTGATAGACAGATGTTCGCGCAGACGGGAATTGTAGGCCAAGGCTATTTGGCCGGTTTCTTCCGACACTACCACCGCAATGGCATCGGTCTGCTGGGCGATGCCCATGGCCGCATGATGACGCAAGCCGTATTTCTTGGGCACATCGTTGGCCGACGATACGGGCAGGATACAAGATGCCGCCTGGATTTTGCCCCTCGAAATGATGACGGCACCATCGTGCAAGGGCGTATTCTTGAAGAAGATGTTTTCGAGCAGGGCCACGCTCACTTTGGCATCGAGACTCTCGCCCGTTTCGGCATATTCTTCGAGGCTGACATTGTTTTCTATGACTATCAGGGCACCGGTCTTTTTTTCTCCCATGCTCTTGCAGGCCAGCACAATGGGCAGGATATACGACAGTTGGTCGTCGCCGTGCTTGTGTTTGGGCGAAAACAACTCCACGATGTGATTCCATTGCTTACGCGAACCCAGCATCAGCAGGAAACGCCGTATCTCGTTCTGGAACAAGACGATAAGTGCAATGACACCCACATTCACCACCTTATCGAGGATGCCGCTGAAAAGTTTCAGCTTGAAGACGAAGGACACCATTACCCAAACGAACAGCACCGCGATGACGCCATAGAAAATATTGAGCGCCCCGAAGCGTTTCATCAGGTTGTAGGTGGCATACAGCAGAAGTGCAACCAGAAAAATGTCGATGATGTCCAGTAAGCCAGGTAAAATCATTGTTGATACAGGTCCATTATTTTAATACAATCTGCAGCGGCCTTCACATCGTGTACGCGCAGGATACGGGCACCGCCCTGCAAGGCCAGCGTGTGCAGCACGGTGGTGGCTGTCAAAGCATCGGCAGGGGTGCCGCCCAAAGGTTCATAGGCCATTCGCTTACGCGAAAGGCCCACCAGCAAAGGAGCGTCCAAGACCTCGAAATCGCGCAAGCGGCGCAGCAAGGCATAGTTTTCTTCGAGACTCTTGCCAAAGCCAAAACCAGGATCCACCATTACATCGGCTACGCCCAGCATCCGCAGTTCGGAGAGCTTGGCGGCCAAATAGCGCAACACGCCTTCCACGCTATTATCGGCTTGGCCGACAGACTGGCCGTAGCGCACCGGGCTGTGCGTCAAAACGTAGGGTATGTGGCAGTCGGCCACCGTGGCGAACATTTCCGCATCCAGTTCGCCACCGCTCACATCGTTGATGATGTCCACACCGTAGTCTTGCACGGCCCGGCGGGCCACCTCGCTGCGGAAGGTGTCGAGCGAGAGCGTGGCCTTGGGCCAGCGCTGGCGCAGCAGCGCCAGCGCTGGCCCAAGGCGCGCCCATTCCTCTTTCGCCCCACAGGCCTCGCTGCCGGGCCGGGTGGAACAAGCCCCCACGTCGATGATATCGGCTCCCTGCGACAGACAGTCTTCCACACGTTCCACAAGGGCATCCGTCCCGGCCACGCGGCTCGATGCATAGAAAGAATCGGGCGTCAGATTGACGATGGCCATTACCAGCGGCTTATCGAGCGAAAGCAGCTTGCCACCGATGTTTAGCGAATATGTAGGCGTCTGTCTGTACATAACTTGAACAAGGGCGAAAGATACTACCGAAAGAAATAATTATCAAGAAAAAAAATACTTACCTTCGCCGGCAGATTACGAAGGCCGCAAAGGCCGCACAAGCATATGAAAAAAGCCGATATCGCAGAGCTCTACCAGCTCTTTCTCCGCCACCCCAGCGTCTGCACCGACAGCCGCCACTGCATTCCCGACAGTCTGTTCTTTGCCCTCAAGGGCGAAAACTTCAACGGCAACAAGTTTGCCCTGGCCGCCATTCAGGCCGGCTGCGCCTATGCCATCGTGGACGAGGAAGAATATGCCACAGACGAACGTATCGTATTGGTAGACAACGTATTGAAAAGCCTGCAAGGACTGGCTCGACATCATCGCCTGCAGTTTCCGTCGCTGAAGGTTATCGGCATTACCGGCACCAACGGCAAAACCACCACCAAAGAGCTGACGGCCGCTGTGCTGTCGCAGAAATTCAAAGTGCTCTACACGCAGGGCAACCTGAACAATCATATCGGGGTACCCTTGACACTGCTGAACCTTCGAGCCGAACACGATATGGCCATCGTCGAGATGGGTGCCAGCCACCCGGGCGAAATTGCCGAGCTGGTGGAACTGGTCTGCCCCGACTACGGTCTTATTACCAACGTGGGCAAAGCGCATCTGGAAGGCTTCGGCTCGTTTCAGGGCGTTATCGATACCAAAACCGCGCTCTACCGCTATTTGCAGGCCCACGAGGGTTGCGTCTTCTATCAGTCGGGAAACGAAATCCTGGCCCCGCTGGCCCGTCAGGGACGTAGCGTGGCTTATGTTGAAGGTCATTGTCTGGAAGGCCAGGCCTACGCTCAATTGCAGTGGCAAGGCAAGCAAGACAGGCATCTGGCCCGCACTCAGCTTATCGGTGCTTACAATCAGGACAACCTGCTGGCCGCCGCTACCATCGGATTGTATTTCGGTGTGAACGAAGATGACATCAACCGGGCACTCGAAGCCTATCGGCCCAGCAACAACCGCTCCCAGTGGATGCAGACGGCCCACAACCGCCTTATTGTTGACGCTTACAACGCCAACCCCAGCAGCATGAACGTGGCACTGGACAATTTTCTGAATCTCAGCGCTCCCAAGCGCGCAGTCATTTTGGGAGCCATGCGCGAACTGGGCACCTACAGTCTCGACGAACATCAGAACATCCTGCGCAAGCTCTGCCGTCAGCCGCTGAGTTTTATCTATCTTGTCGGAGATGAATTCCATGAGGCTTACGGGCAACTGCCCCGGGAAGAGCTCTCACAGAACCAAGACAACATTTTCTTTTTCAGCAAGATGGAAGATTGCCGCGCCCGTCTGGAAGCACGTCAAGTCCAAGATTGCCTGATACTGGTCAAGGGTTCGCACTCCAACCATCTGGAACAACTCATAGATTTACTGTAGTATTGCGGCAATCAATTCTTCTTATTAACTTTGCCGCGAATTTTCATGCCCTTATATGTTAAGTGACCTAAGCTCGGCGGACCCTGATGCCGCCAACCAAATTTTATCCACCGTTACAGAACCCGAAGGCGCCTTATCGCTGCTGATAATCTACGCGCTATTTGCCCTTTGCATTTCTTTTTTGTGCTCACTGCTTGAAGCCACTTTACTGTCCACGCCCATTACCTTTGCCAATATGCTGGAGGAACAGGGGGCCAAGGGCGCGGCAAGGCTGAAATCTCTCAAAACCAATATCGACAGGCCGCTCAGCGCCATCCTTATACTCAACACCATCGCCAATACTGCCGGTGCCTCGCTGGTGGGTTCGCAAGCGGGCCTGCTGTTCAACAGCACCGGTGTGGGTATTGTTTCCGGTATCTTCACGCTCTTGGTACTCACTTTCAGCGAAATCATCCCCAAAACCATAGGCTCCACTTATTGGAGAAGTTTGGCACTACCCGCCTCGCGCATTATCAAAGCCTTGATTTTCATCACCTGGCCCTTGGTTTGGCTGGTTGAAAAGTTGACGCATCTTATTTCCAAGCACGGCGACGCCAACTCGATAAGCCGCGAAGAAGTGGCCGCCATCGTCAGCACCGGCACCGAAGAAGGTGTTATCGAAAAGGACGAGAACCGCATGATACAGAGCCTGCTGAAGCTCGACAGCGTGACGGCCTACGAAATCATGACGCCTTCGAGCGTGGTTACCATGGCCGAAGCTTCCGAAACCATCCGCGATTTCTACAAAAGCGAAGATCACTTGAAATTCTCGCGCATTCCCCTCTACGAAGAGGAAAACGACGATTTCATCATAGGTTACGTGCTCAAACAGGAGATACTCGAAAAGATGGCCGAAGACAAATTCACCATCAAACTCAAGGAGTTGTCGCGTCCCATTCTTTCCTTCAACGAAGACGAACCGGTGTCGAACATCATGGAGCAGTTCCTGGGTAAGAAGGAGCATATCGCAGTCATCATCGACGACTTCGGCGCGGCCCGCGGTATCGTTACGCTGGAGGATGTTATCGAAACCATGCTCGGCCTTGAAATAGTGGATGAAAAGGACGAAGTGGTGGACATGCAGCAACTGGCCAAGGACCGTTGGCGCAAAGTTCAGGAAAAAGTGGCCAAGGAATAGAACTATCGTTCAAAATCGAGATACGGCCCCAAGCGATGCAAATCCTTGGGGCTGAATTCGTCTAAAAAGGACAGTGATTCCAGTTTTTCCAGCCGGCCGCTTTCTTCGCGGAGACGTACCAGCGCCACAGCCTGTTCGTAGCTGATATAGGGATGACGCAACAGGCTTTTCACGCCGGCCTTGTTTACTGCCATACGTCTGATGGCGGGCTTCTTTTCGATGAAGGCACAGGCCTTCAAGGCAGTGAGGTTCTCGCTGTGCAATCCTTCTATTTCAGAGAGTTGGTCTATCGACACGAAACCGCCGAGCGAGTGGCGGTACTGTAGGATTTTCCGGGCGGTATAGGCACCGATGCCGGGAACTGCCTGCAGTTGGACGGAATCGGCCGTGTTCAGATTCAAGGCGGCTGGGGACGGGCTGCGGGTGGCGGTGTACGAAGCAGCGTGGTGCCCGGCAGCGTCCGAGGACGCTGCCGGGCTACGGCGGGCGGCAGCGCGCAAGCTATCCTTGCGATAGCGTGCGCGCTGCGCGACTGCGCGCAGCGAGTCGCGGCGGCGGTACGCCGCCGCCCGCTCCGCCCGCAGGCTGTCTTCGCGCAACTGCTTTTCCTGAAACTCCGCCATAGCTTGTACCAGTTCCTTGTCGGGCTTCCAACAGAAATCGCAGGCTATCTTAATCAGCAACATCGCGGTCAGAAACAAGACAAAAGCGAGCCTGTCCGCTTTAGGATATAGTGTCACGGTATCCGATTTAATTAATCCAAGGACAAAGTTAATAATATTTTTACAAATTGCTTACATCATCTTCCAAAAAGCCCAAATATCACCCAAAAAGCAGCCCTAATTCTTCTGTTGAAATTTCGAATTACACGATTGTTTTCCTAACTTGCGCAAAATTTGCATCTAATGAAAAAGCCAGCCTTTTACCATTCGTGGCCACGATACACCTTCAGCATCCTGTGGATGATTTTAATCGCACTGGCCTGCCTGATAGACCTTAGACCCATCGCCAACGACCTGCCGCAAGTTTTCGGCCTGGACAAAGTGGTACACTTCATCCTTTACTTTGTGCAAACCTTCCTTTTCCTTTGGGAGTACAACCACAGACAATGGCGCAACAGGCCGAAAGCATCCATGAAACTTTTCTGGATGGCAGTGCTTGTGTGCAGCATCTACGGCGGACTGATAGAATTCCTGCAAGGCTTGACATCTTACCGCGGCATGGACCAAATGGACTGGGTAGCCGATATTGTCGGCGGCCTGTTTGCCTATCTCCTTTATTATGTTTTCAACTTCAAAGCTCATCACAACAGTGAAAAATAGCAGACTTGCACTATGCTTACTCGGCCTTGGAATGTTGTGCGCATTGAGCGTTCAAGCCCAAGTAACGACACAAATCTGGGTGAATGTCCAGGGCGACGACCTGGCCGAAGGCAGCGCCGCAAATCCCAAACAAAGCCTGCATGCCGCCCTGCGTCAGGCCCGCGAATATCGCCGTTTACAGAAAGTGCAGGGTTCAGCCATCGAAATCATACTGACAGATGGCATCTATCCCCTGTCAGAGACCTTGTTGATACGTCCCGAAGATTCCGGCACCGCCAGTTGCCCCACCATTATCCGCGCCGACAAGGGAGCCCATCCCGTCTTGAGCGGCGGCATCCGCATAGAAGGCTGGCAACAGCTTGATCGCGCGCCCCAAGGTCTGCCGGTGGAAGCTTCCCGTGTCTGGGCTGCTCCGGTGCCCAAAATTGCCGGCCGCAGCCTCGACTTCAGACAAGTGTATGTAAACGGCAACAAAGCCTTGAAAGCCTGCGATGTAGAAGACCCAGATGCCCTGCACAAAATATTGTCCGTAGACAAGGAAAAACAAGAAATCCGCATTCCCGCACCAGCGGTGAAAAAGTTCAGCAAACCCGAGGCCATGGAATTCTTTATCCATCAGATGTGGGAAGTGGCCGTTTTGGGTGTCAAGGACCTACGCATCGAAGGCAAGCAGGCGGTACTGCGCTTTCATCAACCGGCCAGCCGTTTGGAATTCGAGCATCCCTGGCCACCGGCCGTCATTTCAGAAAACGGCAACTCGCCTTTCCGCCTGAGCGGGGCCATTGAGTTGCTCGACCACGAAGGCGAATGGTATTACGACCGCGACCAGAGCCTGTTGTATTACATTCCGCGTCGGGGCGAACGTATGGACCGAGCCGAGGTAATCGTACCCTATTTGGAGACTTTGGTTCAAGTGGCCGGCACCACAGACCGACCCGTGGAGCATATCCGTTTCGAGGGCATTGCTTTTATGCACAGCACCTGGCTGCGTCCGTCGCTCTTGGGCTACGTTCCCCTGCAGGCCGGTATGTATCTGCTGGATGCCTATAAATTGCCTGTAGACGGTACTCCGCTCAAAGCCAATCTTGAGAACCAGGCCTGGATAGGCCGTCAACCGGCAGCCGTACAATTGTCGGGCGTGGCAAACACGGTGTTCGAAGGCTGCGTGTTCCAGCATTTGGGTGCTTCGGGTCTCGACTATCAGATGGCCAGCCTTGATGACCGCATTGAAGGTTGTCTGTTCGACGACATTGCGGGCAGCGGCATCGTGGTGGGCAAATTCTCCGACCCGGGCATCGAAACTCATCTGCCCTATCAGCCCAAAGACGAACGCGAGCTGAGCCGCCGCATGCTTATCAGCAACAACTGGGTACACGACTGCGCCAATGAATACTGGGGCTGCGTGGGCATCATCGCCGGTTACGTGCAGGATGTCACCGTTATCCACAACGAGGTCTGCGAACTGCCTTACAGCGGCATCAGCATCGGATGGGGCTGGATACGGACAGCCAACTGTATGAAAGACAACAAGATGATAGCCAACGACGTGCATCATTTCGGACGGCACAACTACAGCTGCGGCGGGCTTTACACCCTCTCAGCCCAAACGGGTACGCTTATCGAGGAGAACTATGTACACGACATTTATCATCCCGAATATGTACACGACAAGAGCCAAGGCCATTATATTTATCTGGATGAAGCTTCCTCGTGGATGACTATACGCAACAACTGGTGCAGCGAAGCTAAATTCGGCCAGAACCAACCAGGTCTGAACCTTTGGGAAAACAACGGCCCGCAGGTAGACGACAGCATCAAAGCCCAAGCCGGTCTGGAACCGCAGTGGCAACACATTCTGACTATGCCTTTATAACATTATGGAACTGTTCAAGAAGAAGATTCATCTGCACGCGCCCCTCGAAGGCGAAGCCATCAGCCTAAGCGATGTCAACGATGCCGTATTCAGTCAGGAAATGCTCGGCAAGGGCATGGCCATCATTCCCAGCCATGGCTTGGTTCACGCACCCTGCGACGGTGTGGTGTCGGTCTTGCAAGACACCGGTCATGCCATCTGCATCGTCAGCGATGACGGCGTGGAAGTGCTGATTCACATAGGCATCGACACCTGTAAGCTCAAAGGCCTGGGATTCAAACCCTTGGTTCAACAAGGCGACCGCGTGAAAACCGGCACTCCGCTCATCGGCTTCGACCTGATGGGCATACATCGAGCCGGCTACGACACCACCGTTCCCATCGTTATCTGCAACAGTGACGATTTTTCCGAATTCGAAATAATCACCAAAGGCAGTGTGTATCTGTCCGACAAAATCATCAGCCTTAAAAAATGACAACCTGTCCCGGAAAGTGCATAGTAGGCGGAGCCGCCATAGCCAAGATTTATGTCTATCATCCGCCCAAATGGGAGGACTTCCTCGATTTTGTGGAGGACACCCAGGCTGAATGGGCGCTTTACCAAAAGGCCATGCAACAGGCCTGCATCACGCTCGACCGTCGTTATCAGCGGGCCTTGCAGCGCAACAGCCAAGAGCAGGCTTCCATTTTTGAAGCCCAGCGCATGATGCTCGAAGACGAAGACTTCAATGCTCAGGTTCAGCAACATATCACCATCGACCACCGCAGTGCTATCTATGCCGTTATGGAAACGGGCGAGTATTTTGCCGACATTTTCCAGAAGATGGACAGTGCCGTGATGAAAAGCAAGGCTGCCGATATGCGCGATATCGCCTCGCTGGTGGTCAATTTTCTGCACGACAGACAGCATCTCTTCGATGAAATGCCCGAGCAGTGCATTGTGGTGAGTGCAAGTCTTTTGCCCGGCGAGTTGGTGGAAATGGACAGCGAAAAGGTGCTGGGGCTGGTGCTGAAGGAAGCCTCGGCCAACTCGCATCTGGCAGTACTGGCGGCCGGCCGCAGACTGCCCCTATTGCTTTGTCCCGACATGGACATCCAGGAAGACTGGAACGGGAAAACCGCCGTACTCGACACGCAACGTGGTGCCTTGTTCATCGATGCTGACAGCGACCTGCAAAATGAGGTCCGCAGCCAATATGCCTTGGACAGCCGTCTGTGCAATACCGAGGCGCAAAGCAAAACGATTGGCGGAGAAGGCTGTCGGTTAGAAGGTTTCCAGCTATTTCTCAATATCGGACATCCACAGGAACTGGAGCCCGGCCTTATCGAGGCTTGCGACGGCGTTGGCGTGTTTAGAAGCGAATTCCAATACATCGGCAAAAGCCAAGAGCCGGAAGAAGAGAGCTTGTTCGAAGATTATCGGCAGAGCGTGCTGGCGCTGAAGGGCAAACCTCTGGTTGTCAGAACCATCGACATTGGGGCCGACAAACAGGCGCAGTTTCTAAAGTTGCCGCACGAAAACAATCCCGCCTTGGGTTGCCGGGGTTTGCGTCTATGCTTTGAGTATCCCGGCCTTTTTGTTCGTCAGCTACGGGCCATTCTGCGAGCTTCGGCTTACGGCCCGGTGTCCATACTGCTGCCCATGGTTAACGATGCCGGCGAGGTTCGCCGATGCAAGACGATACTCGCATCGGTGAAGGACGCTCTTCGAAAGGAGGGTCACGCTTTTGACGAGCACCTGCAAGTGGGGGTTATGGTGGAAACGCCCGCAGCCGTTCTTTGCGCCGATGAGCTGGCCGGCGAGGCCGATTTTTTCAGTGTCGGCACCAACGACCTCACCCAATATTGTCTGGCGGTTGACCGTGAGAGCCTCAGCATGGGCGCTTACTACAACAGCCAGCATCCTGCTATTTTCAAACTGCTTGACCTGACGGCCCGGGCGGCTGCCAAGGCGGATATTCCCTTGTGCGTATGCGGCGAACTGGCCCACGAACGCAAGGCCTTGCCGACTTTGGTGGGCATGGGCTACCGCAAGTTTTCGGTCAGTCCGGCCTTTGTGCCTATGGTCAAAGAAATGCTTCTTTCATTATGCAAACGATAAACCATTGTATCCAAGCGCCGGAAGGGATGCACGCCCGCCCTGCGGGCGTGCTGGCCAAGACCGCATCGACCTTCCAATCGGACATCCGTCTGTACTTCAACGGTCAGTGTATCAACGCCAAGCGTATGCTGTCCATCATGACACTGGGCCTGAAACAGGGCGATGCCATCCGTATCGAAATAGAGGGTTGTGACGAGATGGCAGCCGCCCAAGCCCTGACAACGGTACTCGTATAAGCCAAGCGCAACTTCAAGGATGAAATTTCTGCAAAGACTCGGAAAATCGCTTATGTTGCCGGTAGCCTGTCTGCCGGTAGCCAGCATACTGATAGGTCTGGGTTATTGGATACTATCTCTGGCCCCGGGGGCCGCAGTGGCCAACTTTCTTATCCAAGCCGGTCTGGCCATCATCGACAATATACCCTTGTTGTTTGCCGTGGGCATCGGCATAGGCATGTCCAAAGACGGACAGGGCGTAGCTGCTTTGTCAGCGCTGGTCAGTTGGCTGGTGGTCACCACCCTGCTCTCGCCCGACTGCATACGTCTGCTGCGTCCCGGCTGCCCGCTGGAAGCCTTCGGCAAGAGCCAGAATGTCTTTGTGGCCATACTCTCGGGCCTGACAGGAGCCTGGGCCTACAACCGTTTCAAGGACACCGACCTGCCCGCAGCGCTGGCCTTCTTCAGCGGCAAACGCTCGGTAGCCATCGTTGCTGCCGCCATCAGCTGCCTGCTTGGCCTAGTTCTTATGTTCGTATGGCCTTGGCTGTACCATTTGCTCATTGCAGTGGGCGAAGGCATCACCGGTGCCGGCGCCGCAGGCGCCGGCCTCTACGTCTTCCTCAACCGGCTGCTTCTGCCCTTCGGCTTGCACCATGCACTCAATCAGGTGTTTTGGTTCGACCTTGCCGGCATCAACGATCTGGGCAAATTCTGGAGCGCCGAAGGCACACTCGGTCAAACGGGCATGTATATGTCGGGTTTCTTCCCCATGATGATGTTCGGTTTGCCGGCCGCCGCCCTGGCCATGTACCATTGTGCCATGCCCTCGCAAAAGAAGAAGACCGGGTCGCTCATGCTGGCCGGCATCATCAGTTCGTTCTTTACGGGCATTACCGAACCGCTGGAGTTCAGCTTTATGTTTGCCGCACCGCCCCTTTATTTTATCCACGCACTGCTGAGCGGTCTGTGCGCCTTTGTTGTGGCGGCACTGCCCATCCGCGTAGGCTTTAATTTCAGTGCCGGCCTGATAGACTGGTTGCTCTGTCTGAAAGCGCCGCTCTGCCTGCATCCCTGGGGCATCGTGGCCGTAGGGCTCGTACTGGCCATGATTTACTATTTGGTATTCCGCTGGTGCATCAAGCATTTCCGTTTCAAGACACCCGGACGAGAGGATGATAGCCCCGTGCCAACAACGGCAAGCCCCAAGACGCAAACCACCGGTTATCAGGAACAGGCTGCCATTATCCTGCAAGCACTCGGTGGCAGTGGCAACATCGAAGAACTGAGTTATTGCACCACCCGGCTGCGCATTGTCCTCAAAGACAAAAGCCTGCTGGACGAAGCCGCCATCCGCTCAACGAAAATCAGCGGCATCATCCATCCCGACGAGCATGCGCTGCAGATTGTCATAGGGCCCAAAGTGCAGTTTTTGGCCGACGCCTTGCAAAGGCTGATGACGTAAAAAAGGCGCTGAAAGCCTTGTTTTTTGGGCCTTGGAAAGCTACTTTTGCAGGCTTATGATATTTTATCAAATAGCTTCTAACAGACAACATTTATAATCTTACACTTGACTATGAGTAAAAAAGGAAGTTTGAAAAGTACTTTGGCCGTGTCGCTGACCAACTATCTCGACGCAGGAGCCATCGTTGCAGGTGCCAGCGGTTTGACGCTCTGGCAGAATTATTTAGGTCTTAGCGAAGGTCATCTGGGCTGGCTCAACGCCATCAGCGCCAACTGCTTGGGTGCAGCCATCGGTGCCATCATCGGCGGTTTCATGGCCGACAAATACGGACGCAAGGCCATCTATTCCTACAACATGCTTATTTATATGACGGGCGTTGCCCTGGTGATGCTGAGCGTGAATTTTCCCATGCTGTTGGCGGGATTCCTTATCACCGGCATCTCCGTAGGCGTGGGCGTACCCGCCTCCTGGACCTATATTTCCGAAAGTTCCGAGCAGACCAAGCGCGGACGTAACATCGCTATCTCGCAGATGGCCTGGGGTGTCGGACCCTTTGTCATTCTGGTTCTGGGCATGCTCTTCGCTCCCGAAGGCATCGCGTTCGGCATTACCGAAAGCATTGCCAAGTGGATAGGCGGCGCGGCCATCAGCGGCGCAGCGCTCAATGTCTGGAGCAGTCGTATCGTCTTTTTCTCGCTCTTTTTGGTAGCGCTGCTGGCTTGGATACTGCAACGCCGTTTGGACGAATCCAAGGAATGGACCGCAGCCAAGGCTGCCGACCAAGGGAACGCCACCCAAAAGAAAGGTGTTTTCTCGTCTTTCGGTTCGCTGTTCACCAACAAGATTAACGTCCGTACCATCTGCTTCCTGGCCGGTATCTACCTTACCTGGAACATGGTGGCCTCTGTGATGGGCTTCTTCCAGCCGCATATTTATGAAACCGCCGGCGGCCTTTCCAACGCCGATGCCAATATGTTCTCGGCCGGCAACTGGGCCATAGTCATCATCACTACCTTCTTCTTCTCGCTCATTGTCGACAGAGTGCCACACCGCATACTCTACATCGCCGGTCTGGTCATTGCCATTGCCGCTTGGGTGATGGTTGCCTTTGTCGGTGTCAGCAACATGACGGGTCTGATTATCTTCACCGTGCTTTGGGCCGTACAAGGCGGCATTTCCGTGCAGGCTTTCTACGCACTGTGGGCTTCCGAGCTCTTCCCGGCCAAATACCGTGCAGCCGCCCAAGGCATTATGTTCTTCCTGGTACGCGGTATCTGCGCCCTTTGGGGACTGTGCTTCGTTTACATCTACGGCGAAAACGGCCAGGGCTTCCAACTGGCAGCCTACTTGATGATGGGCCTGCTGTTCATTTCGCTGGTAGTGGGTGCCATCGGCGCTCCCAAGACGCAAGGCAAGACGCTGGACCAGATTACCCGCGAGCGCTATGGCGAAGACTTCTAAACCCGCCACTTGGATTTGGTTCCCGGGCGATTACGAAATCTGGCTCGGCAACCGCATGAACAATCGCCGCACCGACCGTGGTGCCTATTTTCCGCCATTTTGGAAACAGGACAGCCATTATGTGACGGTGGAATTCTCGACCGAGGTCGAACTGTCTAAGGACGAGCAAATCCGTCTCGAAGCCGAAGGCGATTACAATGTCAAAATAGACGGCAAGATGCTTTTCGGTATGCCCAAGGCATTCTCTTTGGCTGCCGGCAAGCACAAAATCAACGTCAAGGTGCACAACCAGGCCACTCCGCCCTGCCTTTTCCTGCAGGGCGAGAGTTTCGGCACGGACGCTACGTGGAAGGTCACCTTCGAAGACAAGGAATGGATAGACGAGAGCGGCAAAGCCTCAGACACTTCGGCCACAGACTACCGTCAGGTGGGGTACTGGAACTTCGACAGTGCTGAAGCCAGGCCCTCGGATTTTCGTCTGGAACGCCGGCGCGAGCAGGCTGTTGCCTGCGAGCATTTGGCCGGCGGCTGTCTCTACGACTTCGGTAAAGAGACCTTCGGTTATGTCATCCTGCAAGGTATCAAGGGCTATGGCAGCATCAGCCTTTATTATGGTGAAAGCCGCGAAGAAGCCCTCGACCACGACTATTGCGAAACCTACGACCGCCTGCTGATAGAGGGTAACGAAGTAACGGACCTTTCTACGGGCAAGACGCAAAGCCTGCAGGACGGGCAGCACAGCATGGCGCTGAGCAAGGCCTTCCGTTTTGTGCATCTTTGCTGCGAAGCGGGCGTACAGGTCGACAGTCTCTGCATGGACTACGAATACCTGCCCCTGCACAGGCCCGGGCGCTTCCGCTGCAACGACGAGCTCATCAACCGTATGTGGGACATCGGCGACTACACGCTGGAACTGACCACGCGCGAGTTCTTCATCGACGGTATCAAACGCGACCGTTGGGTGTGGAGCGGCGATGCTGCGCAGAGCTACCTGATGAACTATTATCTGTTCAACGACAACGACTGCGTGAAGCGTACCATTTGGCTACTGGCAGGCAAAGCGCCCATCACCAGCCATATCAACACCATCATGGACTACACCTTCTACTGGTTCATCAGCATAGCCGACTACTATCTTTACAGCGGCGACCGTGCTTTCCTGAGCCAGATTTACCCCTCGATGTGCGACATGATGGACTATGTTTTGGGCCGCACCGATGCCGAAGGTATGGTGCAGGGACTCAGCGGCGACTGGGTGTTTGTCGACTGGGCCGACCAAGCCATGGACAAGACGGGCCAGCTGGCCTTCGAGCAGGTGTTGTTCTGCCAGTCGCTCAAAGCCATGGCCAGCGTGGCCAGTGTACTCGACCAAACCGATGATGCCCAAAAATACCGTACTTTGGCCGACAATCTGGCCGCCAAACTTTTGCCCGCTTTCTGGAACGAAGAAAAGCAGGCTTTGGTACACAATCGCGTTGACGGCAAGCAAAGCCGAGAAGTGTTCCGCTACGCCAATATGTTCGCCATCATGTACAGCCTACTGAGTGACAGCAAGAAAGAAAGCGTAGCCCAGTCTGTTATCTTCAACAGCGAAGTGCCGGCCATCACCACGCCCTATATGCGTTTCTACGAACTGGAAGCGCTGTGCATGCTGGGCAAACAGGACAGCGTGATGCAGGAAATGAAGGCCTATTGGGGCGGTATGCTCGAAAAGGGTGCCACTTCATTTTGGGAAAAATACATTCCCCAGGAAGAAGGTCGCGACATCCTCTCCATGTACGGACGTCCCTACGGCAAAAGCTTGTGCCATGCTTGGGGAGCCAGCCCCATCTATCTGTTGGGCCGCTATTATTTAGGCGTACAGCCCACTTCGCCCGGCTATGCCACTTGGGAAGCTCTTCCTGTTTTAGGCGGCATGGAGTGGATGGAAGGCAGCGTTCCGACACCTTACGGCGAGATTCAACTTAAGATGGATGCCCAACATTTGAGCATCAGCAGCCCGGGTGGTTTGGGCAAAGTTTATTACCGTGGTCGGTGTTACACGCTGCAAGCTGGTGCCACGCTCGAACTGTAATCACCTCAAATTTCTTGTATGAAGACTTTTCATCACACTCTGACAGCACTCTGCCTCTTGCTGGGCGGATTGCTGTCGGCCTGCGACGACCACTGCAAAGGCAACGTTCGCATCATCGTGGACAATCCTCAAAGCGAGCGTGCCCTTTACGCGGCCCAACGTCTGGCCGAAGAGCTGGACGATGAAGACTACCGACTGAGCGAGAACCCGAACGGCAAGACCATCATTTTGGGCAGCTGGCAGAGCGAGAGTTTCCGCCAGAGATGTCAGGAGTTTGGCTGGCAGGCCGAGGGCATGGAGTGCAAAGAAGGTTTCCATATCTACGGCAAGGACAACTGTTATTTTATTGCCGGCAGCGACGAAAGCGGTGTGCTGTATGGGGCTCTCGAACTGGCCGAACGCATCGACAAGGCAGAACGCCTGCCCCGCCGCATCGATTTTAGGGACGCACCTGAAATGGTGTTGCGCGGCACTTGCATCGGGGTGCAGAAAACCTATATCCTGCCCGGACGCAAAGTCTACGAGTATCCTTACACCGAAGCCGAATTTCCATGGTTCTACGACAAGGACTTGTGGATAGAATATCTGGACATGTTGGTAGACAACCGCATGAACTCGTTGTACTTGTGGAACGGGCATCCTTTTGCCTCTTTGGTGAAACTGCCCGACTATCCTTATGCCTTGGAAGTGAGCGAGGAGGATTTCCGCAAGAACGAGGAGATGTTCTCTTTTATCACCCAGGAAGCCAACAAGCGCGGCATTTGGGTGATACAGATGTTCTACAATATTCTGGTATCCAAGCCATTTGCCGAACATCACGGTATCCCCACACAAAGCCGTCAAGTAGAGATAACGCCTCTGTTGTCGGACTATACGCGCAAATCGGTGCAGGCCTTTATCGAGAAGTATCCCAATGTAGGTCTGCTGGTATGTCTGGGTGAGGCCATGAATACCTGGCAAGACGATGTGGACTGGTTTACGCAAACCATCATTCCGGGAGTGAAGGACGGACTCAAGGCCCTGGGTATCACTCAGGAACCGCCCATTGTGCTGCGCGCCCACGACACCAACTGCGAAATGGTGATGGAAGCCGCCCTACCTTTGTACAAGAATCTGTACACAATGAACAAATACAACGGCGAATCGCTTTGCACCTACGAACCGCGCGGCCCCTGGGCGCAGACGCACCGCAACTTGAGCCAGCTTGGCAGCGTACACGTAGCCAATGTTCACATCTTGGCCAACTTGGAGCCTTTCCGTTACGGTTCGCCCGACTTTATCCAAAAATGCGTGCAGGCCATGCACCGGGTGCACGGAGCCAATGCACTGCACCTTTACCCGCAGGCTTCCTACTGGGACTGGCCCTATACGGCCGACCGCCTGCCCATGGGCAGGCGGCTCAAAGAGATGGACCGCGACTGGATCTGGTATCAGGCCTGGGCCCGCTATGCTTGGAAGGCCGACCGCGACCGCAAGCAGGAAATCGACTATTGGTGCCAAGCCTTGGCCGACAAGTACGACTGCAGCCGGCATCAGGCCCGCAAGATTTTGACGGCCTACGAAGAGACCGGCGAAATTTCGCCCAAGCTATTGCGCAAGTTCGGCATTACCGAAGGCAATCGCCAGACTTTTCTGTTGGGTATGTTCATGAGCCAACTGGTGAATCCCAACCGCTGGACGGTCTACCCCGATTTTGCCAACTCCTGCGGTCCCTTGGGTGAGAAACTGGAAGTTTGGGCCGAGCGCGAATTCAAGGGACTGCCCCACGAGGGAGAGACCCCGCCCCAACTTATCGCCCAAACGCGCGAACATGCCCGCAAGGCCGCACGCGCCATCCGGCGCGTGCGCGTGGACGACGACAAGGCCGAGTTCGCACGGCTCAAGAACGACATTTTCTGCTACGAAGCTTTCACCTACAGTTTCGACGACAAGCTGGAAGCGGCCATGCAAGTGTTGCGCTACAAATACACCGGCGACGTGGCCTGTCTGGACACCGCCTATACACTTATGCAGAGCAGCTTGCAGCATTACCGTCGGCTGGTGGCGCTCACCCGCGACAGCTATCTCTACGCCAACAGCATGCAGACTGCCATGCGCCGCATTCCCATCACCGGAGCCGATGGCAAATATAAGGAATGGTGGGAGTTGTTGCCTGAATACGAAAAAGAGCTGGCCAATTTTGCCGCCAATATCGAAAATATCAAGCATCCCAAGGTTGAAGACAAGACCATTCGGGCTTTCCAAGCTGCCAAGGTTCGGCTGCAAGGAGCCTGGGAACAAGTGCCATTGGAAGAAGGTGCGCTCATTTACCGCGACAAGCCCTACCCGCTGCTGCGTCTGGCACCGGAGCTTCAAGGACTGCATGCCCTGCGCTTCGACTACGAAAAACAGCGCGATGCCAAAACACGGTTGCAGTTCAGTTGTCAGGACAGCGTTTGTCTGTGGGTGGGCTATTACAGTCCCATCAGCCCAAGCAAGCGCTATATGCCCGCACCCAAATTGGAGACGGACGCTTCGGCCAACCAGTACGGGCAAGCTGATATCAAGCTGGCCCACGCGCTGGAAATAGACCAGATGCCGGCAGTGAACGTACATACTTATCTTTTCGGACCGGGAGAACATAGCCTGCAACTGGGTCAAGGGCTCTGCCTGGTACTGGGCTTCAGCGAGCCTCAAAACGACTTCCAGCCACGCGACGCAGGCCTGAAGGAAGCCTCCGCCATCGATTGGCTCTTTTACTAAGCCAAAAGCCGTCCATACCCGATTAGTTAACGTCTTTTATCTTTTACGGGCCGCAGGGAAGTCGTACCTTTGCGGCCCGATTTTTTAGTAATCTCACTTAGTTATCATTCTGATGATATTTCTACTCTCGTCTTTTGCCGTTCTGGCAATGGCGGCGCTGATAACATTGAGTATAAGCGACAACAGAGCCAAGGCCGTCAGCACCATTGCGGCCATCAGCATCTCCTCCGTTTTGACGGCCATTGCGGCCATACTAGCCTTGACAGGACAAATTTTCGAATACCAGACCGAGCCGGGCATTTTCGGGCCCATCCGGTTTTGCATGGACGGCCTTGCCGCCTGGTTCAGCCTGATTATCTCGGTGGTGTTCTGTCTGGGAGCCTATTACGGCTGGGGCTATATGCAACATTATCGGGAACATAAACAGGATATCGGCCTGCATATTTTCGCCTATCTGCTGGCCTATGCCTCTATGCAAATGCTTTGCATCGTGCAGCACAGTCTGGCGTTCCTGATTGCTTGGGAACTGATGGCGCTGAGCTGTTTCGTGCTGATTGTCTTTGAAAGTTGGAAGCCCGATGTCATGAAGGCTGGCATCAATTTTTTCATACAGTCGCATGTTTCGGTACTTTTCCTCACGCTGGGCTTTCTACTGATGAACGCCAAAACCGGCAGTTTCGATTTCGCCAGCCTACAAAACCTCGAGGGTAAAGATGCCAATACCGTCTACCTGCTGCTTTTCTTCGGATTTGCCGTCAAGGCGGGCTTGTTGCCCTTTCACACTTGGTTGCCGCACGCGCACCCGGCTGCACCGGCCCATGTTTCGGGCGTGATGTCGGGTGTCATTATCAAGATAGGTATCTTCGGTATGTTGCGTATGCTCAGCTTCGCCCACATCGACTATTGCAGCATCGGCTACCTGATACTCTGCATGGGCGCTATCAGCGGACTTTATGGTATCATGCTGGGCATTGTCCAGAAGAATCTCAAGAAACTGCTGGCTTATTCGAGCATCGAGAACATCGGCATCATCTGCATGGGTATCGGCCTGGGCCTGGTGGGGCTGGGCAGCGGTATGCCGGTGATGAGCGGTTTGGGCTTCGCGGCCGCCTTGCTGCACACGCTCAACCACGCGCTATTCAAATCGAGCCTGTTTTTTCTGGCGGGCAATGTCTATCATGCCACCCACACGCTGAATATGGAACAGTTGGGCGGACTGAGCAAGAAAATGCCTTGGACGGGCCTGTTTTTCCTGTTCTGTCTGGTGGCCATTTGCGCCCTGCCTCCCATGAACGGTTTCGTATCGGAATTTATGCTCTACAGCGGTTTGCTGCGCTGGATGCAGGAAGCATCGCTCACCGGCTCCGTAGGCGCCGCCTTCTCCATCATGGCTTTGTCGCTCATCGGCGGACTGGCCATTATCTGCTTCACCAAGGCCTATGGCATCAGCTTTCTGGGCGAGGCCCGCAGCGACCTGCACGAAGTCAAGGAACTGCCCGCCATCCGACTGGTTCCCATCGCCATCAGCTTGGTGCTGATGCTGAGCATCGGGCTATGTCCCTGGTGGTGGCAGGATGCCATGCAGCAAGCTTTGTGCTGTCTGCCGCAAGTGCCCGCCGCTCCGGCTCGCGAAATGCCCCTCGACCCGCTGGTTATGGCCAAACTCTCGTTGGCTTGCCTTTGCTTTATCGCGATAGCGGCTTTTCTCCATATCACCCGCAACCGGGTACAAGCGCAGCAAAAGATACAGCCGGGCGACACTTGGGGTTGCGCCTACACAGCTCCCAATGCCAAGATGCAATATACGGGCTCATCGTACGTCAAGACCTACAGCGACACCATGGGCGGCCTGCTGGGTTACGACAAGAACCGCGACAACTACGACAAGCTGGAACGCAATCTTATCGACAAGCCCCTAGCCGGCTATCAGAAACTAATGTCGCATTTTCTGTTCCTTCAGAACGGCAAGCTGCAATTCTATATGCTCTATGGCATTGTCTTTGTGCTGATTACCATCATAATCACCTTTATTATCCATTAAACCATGCTGAGTTTCTTCCTGATTCTGGTGGCGGCCTGTTTTTTCGAAGGCTTCATCATACGCACCAAGAGCATCTGCGCAGGACGCAAGGGGCCAGGGTTGCTACAACCCGTTTTCGACGTGTGGAGGCTGCTGCACAAAGGCTCGGTGTACAGTCCCGCCTGCAGCTGGATTTTCAGAGCCGCACCCGTGGTATATCTGGCCAGCATCCTGACGGCCATGCTGACGGTGCCTTTCGGTCCGCACCCCGCTCTGCTCTCCTTCGATGGCGACTTTGTCTTTTTCGCCTATATGCTGGCGCTGGGCAAGCTGTTCAGCATTCTTGGCGCACTGGATACGGGCAGCAGTTTCGAAGGCATGGGGGCTTCGCGTGAAGCCCTGTTCTCGATGTTCGCCGAACCGGCCTTCTTCCTGATTATCGGTTCTATTGCACTGATAACGGGACAGACATCCTTTCAGGCCATGTTCACCTACCTGCATTTGGGCGATACGATGAGCTACGCACTGGCCGGTCTGGCCGCCTTTATTCTGCTGATGATTGCCATGATAGAGAACAGCCGCATGCCCATCGACGACCCCAAGACGCATCTCGAACTCACCATGATACACGAGGTGATGATACTCGACTACAGCGGGTTCGACCTGGGGCTGATTCTGAGCGGCGGCTACCTGAAGTTCGCCATCTACGCGGCCCTTATCGCCAATCTTTTTGTGGGAGGTCTGGGACTGGAAGTGGCTGTACCCCTGTTTTTCGCCATACAGATACTCTCGGCCGTTGTCATCGGCATCACCGAGTCGTTTATAGCACGTCTACGCATGAACCACAACCCCCAGTTTATCTTCGCCCTATCGTCCATCGCCTTGATGGTGATATTCGGCATGTTGCTTTTATCGGGACAATTGAAATGAAAGAAATCCTACTCATCATCTTTTTGGTGACCTTGTTCTATATGTCCATCGCCAACCGCATGCGCGGCTATATTCAGGTGCTGGGCATACAAGGCATACTGATGTTTTTGGTAGCGCTCTTCCAACTGCGTGAAGTGAGCGCCTTGAACCTGTTCTGGATTCTGGTGGAGACCATTATCTTCAAATCCATCGCCGTGCCTTACTTTCTGACCACCATTATCCGTCACAACCGCATTACGCGAGAGTCGGAACCCTTCCTGCCACATTTCGTGTCGCTGGTTATCACCACGGTTATTGTGGTGGGCAGCATCGTACTGGCTTCGCTCATCGAGGACGAACATCTAGACCGCATTTTCTTTGTGGCAGCCGTTTCGGCCATCTTCTTCGGGCTGTACTTTATCAGTTCGCGGCGCAAGTTGCTCTCGCACGTGATGGGCTATGTGGTGATAGAAAACGGCGTGTTCATCCTCTCGCTGGCCGTGGGCAACGAAATGCCGATGTTGGTGAACTTGGGCGTGTTGCTCGATATTTTCGCTTCGGTGCTGATACTGGGTATCTTCATCAACAAAATCGGAGACGTGTTCAAGGATGCCGATGTCGACCAGCTAATTTCTCTAAAAGACTGAGGCTTATGATGTTACCTGCTTATATTCTGCTCGCGCTCGGTATAGTCATCGCACTGGCCCTTTCGCGCAGCCCCCGACTACAGGATGCCTTGATGTTGCTGTTCAACCTGCTGCAATGCGCACTCAGCGTGTATGCCTGCCTGCACTACGGGCAGAGCGAGCTAAGCTATTTCAGCTTCGATGCCCTGGGACTATTGCTTCTGGTTCTGCTGACTGTCATCTGCATTCCGGTTTCCATCCACAGCCACATTTACCTAAACCGGCCCAAGGCCAAAGCCGAATCGGCCGCAGTCTACTATGCCGCCATCGTTCTGCTGGTCGAAGCCATGAGCCTGAGTTTCATCGCCAATCATGTGGCCGTCAACTGGATATTCACCGAGATTACCACCTTGAGTGCCGCCCTGCTCATTTACCACCACCGTAACAAGCTGGCCTTGGAAGGCACTTGGAAGTATGTTTTCATCTGCGCCATCAGTATCAGCTTCGTGTTTATCGGTATCTTGTTTCTGAGTTTGTCGCTCCTGCACGCCGGCCTGCACGATCTTTCGTATGCCTGCTTGACAAGTGCCGCCGGGCTATTGGATACCTTTTGGCTGAAACTGGCCTTCATCTTCATCTTGACGGGCTATACGGCCAAAATCGGTCTCTTCCCTATGTTTACGGCCGGTATCGATGCCAAAGACAAGGCACCCGCTCCTGCCGCCGCCCTGCTGGCCGCCGTATTGGTGAATGTGGGATTCGTGGGCATCTTCAGGGTTTTCGCAGTGCTGTCGCATACCGATGTTTTCGACTGGAGCCGGCATTTCTTGCTGATTACAGCCTTGATTAGCCTATTCATCGCCTCGGCCTATATGCTGAAGCTGCGCAACGTAAAACGTATGCTGGCATATTCGGGTGTAGAACACATGGCTATCGTCTGTCTGGGTCTGGCCATGGGAGGCGTGGGCTATGTTGCCGCCATTATGCACTTGATCATGCACAGTTTGGTAAAATCGGGGCTTTTCCTGCATTTCACGCAAATGTACCGCCTTTACCAGAGCAAGTTCATCGAAGATATGGGCGATTACTTCAGACACAACACTTTCGGTGCGCTGGTACTGTTGCTGGGCTTTGTCAGCATTATGGCCGTGCCGCCTTCGGGCATTTTCGTAAGCGAATTCTTCGTTTTCAAATCGATGATAGATGCCGGCCAGATTTGGCTGTTCGTCGTGACGGTCTTGCTGCTCAGCGTTATTGTCTGGGCCATCGCCCGCAATGCCATGCGCATTATTTTCCTGCCCGCCCGGCGAGAGTTGCAACCGCTGCATTTCAGCCCATGGGAATCGGTATCGCAACTGCTGCTTTTCCTGCTGGCCGCCTATATCGGCGTCAATCCGCCGCAATGGCTCTTGAGCCTCGTCCATGAATCTGTTTCCGTGCTTGCCCTATGAATGCCTTGAAGATTAAAAACGGTGCCTGTGTGGCGCTCGACAGCATACCCGTCTTGCCTTATTCCGAATTCTGCGACAGTATTGTAGCGGCTTTGGGCGATGAGCATTGGCATTGCATGCAGTATTTTGCCCAGCCCCTGCCCGAGGCGCACCGGCGGCTATTTGTCTGTCTGGCCGACGATGCCACGGGCGATTTTTACTTGATGTCGAGCCTTGTGGCCGCCGACGTGGAGTTGCAGCCCCTGGGCGACCGTCTGCCCTGCATGCAGCCTTTCGAAAGAGCGATGAACCATCCCGACTATCCCTTCGAAGAGAGCACCCTTGCCAGCACCCAGGCTGAGCATCTGCACGAAGTGGGGGTAGGTCCCATACACGCCGGCATTATCGAGCCGGGACATTTCCGCTTCACCTGCGATGGCGAGAAAGTACTGCGTCTGGACATCCGTCTGGGCTACCAGCACCGTGGCGTGGAACAATGCATGTTGCAACAGACCAAGCTGGTACAGCGCAGTGTTTTGGTGGAATCGGCCTGCGGCGACAGTGCCGCTGCCTACAGCACAGCCTTTGCCATGGTTTGGGAAGGCTTGTGCGGATTCAAGCCCAGCCGTCGCCAGCAACTGGAACGTTGCCTGGCCACTGAGCTGGAGCGCATTGCCATCCATACGGGCGATTTGAGCGCCATCTGCGGCGATGTTGCCTACCAATTGGGCAATGCCGTTTTCGGGCGCTTGCGTACACCCATCATCAACTTTATGCAGGAATGGTGCGGCAACCGTTTGGGCAAAGGCTGCCTGCGTCCGGGCTGTTCCCCTTATCCTTTCACGCCTGCCCTGGCCGACAGGCTGCTACAGATTTTAGACCGCTACGAGCGCGATTTTCAAGAGATGGTGCGTAAGGCCAACAGCCTGCCTTCGGTACTGTCGCGACTGGAAAGGACGGGTGTCCTGTCGGCCGGGCAGGCCCTCGAATGCGGAGCGGTGGGTATGGCAGCGCGCGCCAGCGGGCTGGCGCGCGACATCCGCAGCAGCCATCCCTACTACCTCTATCCTGAGTTGCAGCACCAGTGCATCACGCGCGATACGGGCGATGTGTACGCCCGCTTCAAGATACGCCGCCACGACATCGAGCAGTCGCTGGGGTATGTGCGGCAGCTGGCGGGCTGGCTGAAAGCCGAGCCCGCAGCTGCCGCGCCCTGCGCCAGCCTTCTGCCCCAAGCCAACAGTTTCTGCCTTGCCGCCACAGAAGGCTGGCGCGGCGCGGTCTGCCACTGCGCCATCTCCGATGCGCAGGGCCAGCTGGCGCTCTACAAGATGGTAGACCCATCCCTGCATAATTGGAAGTGTCTGGCCCTAGCCGTAGCCGGCAACGAAATTTCCGACTTTCCCATCTGCAACAAAAGCTTCAACCTTTCATATTGCGGTAACGACTTGTAAACCATTGCCATTATGTTAGATACCCTTAGAATACTGCTACATCAGGGCAAACAATTCATTCCCGACCCCACCCGAGCCAAAGTACCCGGCATTTTCCGCGGACGACCCATCATCTCGGAAGACAAAAGTGTAAGCAATGCCGATATCTGCGCCTGTTGCCCCAGCGCGGCCCTAGCCGACGACCAAGGCCGCCTGAGCCTCGATTTGGGCCGTTGCATGTTCTGCGGCGAATGCGCCAGGTGTTTTCCTCAAAAAATCCGCTTCAGCCAAGACTATAAGTTGGCCACCAACAAAAGGGAGAACCTCATCGTGCGTGAAGGCGAAGACCGTCCCATCGTTTTCGACCTCGCAACGCTGCGCCCGGAAATCAAGAAATGCTTTGCCCGCTCACTGAAACTGCGTCAGGTTTCGGCCGGCGGCGACAACAGCTGCGAGTGGGAACTGGGAGCCACCGGCAATGTCAACTTCGACATGGGCCGCTACGGCATAGAGTTCGTCGCTTCGCCCCGCCATGCCGACGGTGTGGTGATTACCGGCCCCATTTCCAAGAATATGGCCACCGCCTTGGACATCTGCTATCAGGCCACGCCCGAACCCAAAATAGTGGTGCTTTGCGGCACGGATGCCATCAGCGGCGGCATGTTCACAGCCTCACCCGACATCGACCGTCATTTTCTGGAGCAACACAACGTCGACCTTTACCTGCCCGGCAACCCGGCCCATCCGCTAACCATCATCAACGGACTGCTGAGCCTCTGCTCGCGCAAGTAAGCAAGCCCCGCTTTCATTTGCCCATAAAGGGAAGTTGTTTTATATTTGTGGACAAGCAAATCACAAAACATAAATACATGAAACTGAGACAAATCTGCTGCCTGGCCTGCTGTGTGTTGAGCCTAAGTTCCCTGCAAGCCAAGCAGTCCAAAACCAAAAGCCAGCCCCAGTTGGGCCCCGAAACCCAGATACAGTACATTTCCGGCCGAGATGCCGCCACTGCTGTGGACTGGGATTTTTTCTGCACCGACGGACGCAATGCCGGCCAATGGACCAAGATAAAAGTGCCTTCCTGCTGGGAACTTCAAGGTTTCGGCACCTATCAATACGGTATGCCCTTCTATGGCAAAGCCAATCCTGAAGGCATCGCCAAGGAACAGGGCAAATACCGCACCACCTTCAAACTGCCCGCCTCATGGGAAGGCCGCGTTATCCGGCTGGTTTTTGACGGTGTTATGACCGACTGCAGCGTCAACATCAACGGACGCCGGGGCATCAAGCTGCACCAAGGCTCCTTCTACCGTTTCTACGGCGACATGAGCGACCGCGTCTATTTCGGCGACAAGGAGAATACGCTCGAAGTGACCGTCAGCAAAGAATCGGCCAACGAAAGTGTCAACCTGGCCGAGCGCCGTGCCGATTATTGGAATTTCGGCGGCATCTTCCGTCCCGTCTATCTGGAAGCCCTGCCCGCTTTCCACATCGACCGCTGTGCCCTTGATGCCAAGGCCGATGGCGCATTCCGCAGCGAAGTTTTTCTGGGTTGTGCCATGGGCGAAGGCTACAGCATTGAAACCCGCTTTACCGACCTTCAGGGCAAGCAAGTGGGCAAAACCGTCAAAACACCCTTGCGCAAAGGTGGCGACAAAGTGCTGGTAGACACGCAAGTGGAGGGTGTCAAGAACTGGTCGGCCGAAACGCCTAACCTTTATTACGTGGAATTCAGCCTGCTCGATGACAAGGGTCAGGTACAACACCGGGTGCGCCAGCGCTTCGGTTTCCGCAGCATCGAGGTGCGCGAGAACGATGGTCTGTACATCAACGGACAGCGCATTTTGGTGAAAGGTGTCAACCGCCACAGCTTCCGTCCCGAGACCGGCCGTGCCCTGAGCTACAGCGACAACCTCGACGATGTGAAACTTATCAAGGAAATGAATATGAATGCCGTGCGCATGTCACACTATCCGCCAGATGCCATCTTCCTGGACTACTGCGACTCGCTGGGTCTGTATGTGATGGACGAACTGGCCGGCTGGCATGGCAAATACGATACGCAAGTGGGCAGCAAACTGGTTAAGGAGATGCTCGTGCGCGATATCAACCATCCCAGTATCATCTGGTGGTCGAACGGCAACGAAGGCGGCTTCAACTACGAACTCGAGCCCCTGTTTTACGAATACGATTTGCAAAAACGTCCCGTACTTTATCCTTGGGCCAACCGCAATGGCTTCGAAACCAAGCACTACCGTTCTTACGGCGAGAGCCAGGACTATATGCGCAACCCCGGCATCTATATGCCTACCGAGTTTCTGCACGGCCTCTACGATGGCGGCCACGGTGCCGGTCTTTGGGATATGTGGGAAATGCAATGCCGTCATCCGCGCAACGTGGGCGGCTTCCTTTGGGTATTTGCCGATGAAGGTGTAATGCGCACCGACCTGAACAACAAGATAGACAATGTAGGCAACTATGGTGCCGACGGTATCGTGGGTCCGCATCACGAGAAGGAAGGCAGTTTCTACACCATCCGTCAGGTGTGGAGTCCTATCTATCTCAAGCCCGCCAATCAGCCGCAAGTGCGTCTGCACCGCGAAGAGCGCATGCGGGCCGACCAATGCAGCTTCATTGCCGATGCCGATGCTTTTGCCGGCAAGTTCTACGTGGAGAACCGCTACGATTTCATCAACCTGAAAGACTGCAACTTCAGCTGGGAACTGGCCAAGTTTGATATTGAAAAGACCGGTCACGACTGTGTATCCAAGGGTCAACAGCGAGGACTGGACCTGCCCGCCCGCCAAAACGGGGAGCTTAGCCTCAAACTGCCCGCCAACTGGAAAGATGCCGATGCCTTGTATGTAACGGCCTACAATCCGGAAGGCCTAGCCGTCTACACTTGGGCCTGGTATTGGAAAGGCCTCGATGAGCTGCAACCCAAGGCTCAAGCGCAAGATTTGGCCTTGTCGTACGAATATCAGGACGGCAGTCTGATTGTCAAGGCCGGCGACAACCAGCTGCGTTTCGACACCAAAACCGGTTATCTGCAGCAGTTCAACCAAATGTCGCTGAGCAAGGGCCCGCGCTTTATCGCAGCCCGCCGTGGCGACCGTTCCATGGATGTCTACTACAACCACGACGACAAGGTTGCCCGCAGCAAAGAACGTATTTATCAGGATGTTTCCGGCACCTCTACCCTGACATCTCTCGAAGTGCAAGAGGCCGATGGCAAGCTTATTGTCAGCGCCCGCTACTGGGGCCAGCTGCAAGAAGTTGACTGGACCATCGAAAAGAGCGGTGCCATTTATATCGACTACGCTTACCGCTGGGAAGGCAACGTGGAACTCTGCGGCATCTGTTTCGACTATCCCGAAGAACAGGTGCAGTCGCTCCGCTTTCTGGGCAAAGGTCCCTACCGTGTATGGCAGAACCGTATGCACGGCACCATACTGGATGTTTGGGAGAACGAGTACAACGACCCCATTCCGGGCGAGAGCTTCGAATATCCCGAATTCAAAGGCTATTTCAACGATTGGAAATGGGCTCGCTTCCAGACTGGCGAAGGACAGTTGCTACTGCAGAACGGCAAGGCCGGCACTTTCTTGGGTGTCTTCACCCCGCGCGATGGCCGCGACGCACAGCTCTACACCCTGCCCCAGACCGGCATAGCCGTGCTGGATGTTATTCCCGGTGTGCGCAACAAAGTGAACTCCACCGATTTGGTAGGTCCTTCATCGCTGCCGCAATGGCTGGAAGGGGTTCAAAGAGGACGTATTCAGATTTCGGCTTCCCACTGATTGACAAGAGCCACCACTTGAGCTGCCTGGTCTAAGGTCAGCACCGGACTTATAGGCAAGCTCAATTCCCTATCGGCAAGCGCTTCCGTCAGCGGGAGCGCTTTGCTTTTGGCATAATGGTTCCAAGGCGCAGCGGCATAACATTCCTGCAGATGCGGCGGTATGGGATAATGGATAAGGGTCTGCACCTGATGCTGGCGCAAATATTCCTGCAAAGCATCGCGATGGGCGCGGCTGTTGAGCAGAATCGGGAAAAGATGATAGACATTTTCGCTGTCTGCTGCACGTTCGGGCAGACGCAGACAAGGATGTTGCAGGTGACGGTAATAATAGTCGGCCACACGCCGGCGCAAATCGTTGTCCTGGTCCAAATGGCGCAGCTTCACCGAGAGTATGGCGGCCTGCACTTCGTCCAGACGGCTGTTGCGACCGGCATAACGGAAGACATATTTGGCCTGTGAACCATAGTTGCCCAAAGAACGTACAGCCTCGGCCAAAGCCGGATTGTCGGTAGTGACGGCACCGCCATCGCCCAAGGCACCAAGATTCTTACCCGGATAAAAGGAATGAGCGGCGGCATGGCCTAGAGAACCGGTGCGCTGCCCGCCGTAACGGCAGCCATGGGCCTGGGCATTGTCTTCCACCAGCAGCAGGCCGTATTGGCGGCAGAGCTGCAATATCTTGGGCGTACAGGCATTGCGGCCGTAGAGATGCACGATGCACAAGGCCTTGGTGCGTCCGCTGATGGCCTGTTCTATTTTGTCTTCGTCAATTTGCAGCGTGGCAGGAGATGGCTCTACCAGCACCGGCACCAGACCGTTTTCCGAAACGGCCATTATGGTGGCGATATAGGTATTGGCCGGCAACAGCACTTCATCGCCTCGTTTGAGCATGCCCAGTTCGATATAAGCGCGGAAAATCAGCGTCAATGCATCCAGGCCATTGGCGCAACCCACACAATGAGCCGTACCGATGTACTGCGCATAGGCCTGTTCAAACTCGGCATTGGCCTGCCCCTGCAAATACCAGCCGGAGTCGTACACACGCATCATAGCTTGAAGCATTTCCTCGCGGAAGCGGGCATTTATCTGCTGCAAATCGAGAAACTTAATCATGGGCATCGAGCTTGAATTGAAGAAACTTGTCGTAACGGCGCAGGTAATCGGAGGCATCGTAAAGGTCGGAAGCCAGCACCAGGCACACCGAACCCGAAGAAAAATTGTTGAGTTCGCTCCAAATACCGGGTTCCACCAGCAAAGCTTGATAAGGTCGATTCAGGGTGACGCTACGGTTGTCATCGCCATCGTCCAGACGGACGGTAAAGGAGCCGCTGACAGCCACGATGAGCTGATAGAGCTCCTTGTGCGCATGCCCGCCGCGGAAAGCACCTGCCGGCACATCGTAGATAAAGAAGACGCGCTTCACATCGAAAGGCATCTGCGAGAGGTTATTCACCACGCAGATATCGCCCTTGCGCTGCGGATGACGCTGTGGCTCGATATTCAGGCAGCAGGAGTTGAGTACGCGGCTGCAAGAGGCCTCTTGGGCCGTCAGCCGGCGCGCAGGCTCGGGTTCGCGACCCGGAGCGTTTGCATCCGTCTGCGACGAAACGATAGCCGCAATGGCATTGGTGGAGAAATTTTCCAGCTTGCGCGGACAACCGGCCGGTACATAAACGCCAAGATTGGAACGATTCAGATGATAGCGCTCGCGTTGCCCGCCCTCGCCTACGCAAAGGTCCAGACTGCCCGAGAGCGCCAAGATGAACTCTTCACCTTGGCTGCAGGACGCAAAGTCGCAGGCCTCACCGGCGGGCACATTGAATATCCATTGCACGCGCTTGATGTTGAAGGGAATCTGGTGTCCGTTCTCCAGGAACGACAGGTTGCCCCTCTCGTCGGGAATCTTGGGCAGTTCTATGGCTGCCGCCGTCTTGATTTCGTTCATCTTTTTATTTTTAGCCGACGGGAGCGTACTTACGCGTACGTGACCGAGGCCGAGCCGCCGCGAGCGCGCCGATTTACCCGCTATACTTATTCTTCACGGTTTCAAGCTCGGAGAGTGGGTGAAGCAGTGCGGTCGCAAGGCGAGGCCGACGGGAGCGTACTTACGCGTACGTGACCGAGGCCGAGCCGCCGCGAGCGCGCCGATTTACCCGCTATACGAGCTTGAAAAAGTCGTTACCCTTGTCATCGACCAAGATAAAGGCCGGAAAATCAACCACATCAATCTTCCAAATAGCCTCCATACCCAACTCGGGATACTCGACACATTCGATGCTCTTGATATTGTTTTGAGCAAGGATGGCAGCAGGGCCACCGATGGAACCGAGGTAGAAACCGCCGTGCTTGTGGCAAGCGTCGGTGACACATTGGGCACGGTTACCTTTGGCAAGCATAACGAGGCTACCGCCATGCGACTGGAAAAGGTCGACGTAGGGGTCCATACGGCCGGCAGTGGTGGGGCCCATGGAACCGCAAGCCATACCGACAGGAGTCTTGGCAGGACCGGCGTAATAGATGGGATGGTCTTTGATGTATTGAGGAAGATCTTGACCGGCATCGAGGCGTTCTTTTAACTTGGCATGCGCGATGTCGCGACCCACAATGATGGTTCCGTTAAGCGAAAGACGGGTACCGATGGGATATTTGGAAAGTTCTTGGCAAACTTCGCGAATAGGACGATTCAGGTTGATGGAGACGGCGTTGCCTTCGCCGGCATTGCGAAGAGCTTCGGGAATGAGTTCGTAGGGCTTGTCGTCCATTTTCTCAATCCAGATACCGTCTTTGTTAATCTTACACTTGATGTTGCGGTCGGCAGAGCAGGAAACACCCAGACCCACAGGACAAGAAGCGCCGTGACGAGGCAGACGGATGATGCGCACATCGTGGGCAAGGTATTTGCCGCCAAACTGGGCACCCAAACCGATTTTGTAAGCTTCTTGCAGCACTTGCTTTTCGAGTTCGATATCGCGGAAAGCGCGGCCGGTTTCATCGCCGGTAGTGGGAAGATTGTCGTAGTAATGGGTAGAAGCCAACTTGACGGTGAGCAGGTTCTTCTCGGCAGAAGTGCCGCCAATAACGAAAGCGATGTGATAAGGAGGACAAGCCGCCGTACCCAAAGATTTCATTTTTTCCACCATAAAGGGAACGAGTTTGGCCGGATTCAGGAGCGCCTTGGTTTCCTGATAGAGATAAGATTTGTTGGCAGAGCCGCCGCCCTTGGTGACGCAGAGGAAACGGTATTCCATACCTTCGGTAGCCTCGATGTCGATTTGGGCGGGAAGGTTGCATTTGGTATTCACTTCCTCGTACATTGAGAGCGGAGCGTTTTGGCTATAACGCAGATTTTCTTCGGTATAGGTCTTGAAGACACCCAGGGAAAGGGCTTCCTCATCGCAATAGCCGGTCCATACCTGCTGACCTTTTTCACCGTGGATGATAGCGGTGCCGGTATCCTGACACAAGGGAAGCTTGCCTTTGGCTGCCACTTCGGCATTGCGAAGGAAAGTCAGGGCAACATATTTGTCGTTCTCGCTGGCTTCTGGGTCGTTCAAAATCTTGGCAACCTGAAGGTTATGCGAACGGCGCAAAAGGAAGGAAACATCGCGGAAAGCGGCGTTGGCCATCGCAGTAAGGCCTTCTTTCTGCACTTTCAGGATGGGGTGTCCTTCGAATTCTCCCACAGAGACATAGTCTTTGGTGAGCAGATAATACTCGGTTTCATCTTTGCCCGTCTGGAACATGGGGGCGTACTTGAATTCTACCATAGCTTTTTGTTTATAATGTTATCAATTGTTTTCTGTAAAATCCTCCGTATCAGAGAGTTCATCATATTTCTGGAAAAGAAAATCGTTGTAGGGGAAACGCGTGATATGAATGGCTTTCACCCTATCGTAAACCAGTTGTTTGAAAGCCTCGATATTGGTGCGTTCGGTAGCCGAAATGAAGATGCAGTTGTCGGGATTCATTTTCGACATCCAAGTCTGTTTCAAATCGTCGAGCGATAGGTTCTCGCGCTTGAGCGGGCTGAGGTCGTCTTCGTCTTTGGGGACGTAGGTAAAAGCATCTATTTTATTGAAGACCAAGATAATAGGTTTGTCATTAGCACCAATTTCCTCCAAGGTACGGTTCACCACTTCTATCTGTTCCTCGAAGGTGGGATGCGAAATGTCCACCACATGCAGCAGCAAATCGGCCTCGCGCACTTCGTCCAGCGTCGACTTGAAGGATTCCACCAAATCGTGAGGCAACTTGCGAATAAAGCCGACAGTGTCGCTGAGCAGGAAAGGCAGGTTGTCGATAATCACCTTGCGCACCGTGGTATCGAGGGTAGCGAACAGTTTGTTCTCGGCAAAGACATCCGACTTGCTCAGCGCATTCATCAGCGTTGATTTGCCCACATTGGTATAGCCCACCAAGGCCACGCGCACCATCTTGCCACGATTGCTGCGCTGCACGGTTTTCTGCTTGTCGATGCGCTGCAATTCACGCTTGAGCTGCGCGATTTTATCAAGGACGATACGGCGGTCGGTCT
The DNA here is from genome assembly GCA_963617485.1 of bacterium. Classification (GTDB taxonomy): domain Bacteria; phylum Bacteroidota; class Bacteroidia; order Bacteroidales; family UBA1402; genus UBA1757. The sequence continues at coordinate 114,783 of CAVEPA010000005.1, forward strand.
CTATCTGGGTTTCACCCGGACCACGAAGGTTCACGCCACCACCGCCCCGCTGACGTTCCAAGTGAGTCCACAGACGGGTCAGTCGCGGCAAAAAGTACTGATACTGCGCCAGTTCCACCTGAGTTTTGGCATGGGCCGTCTTGGCACGGTCGGCAAAGATGTTCAATATGAGGCTGGTACGATCGAGTATCTTCACCTTGAGCACATCGTCGAGGTTCTTGAGCTGCTTGGCCGTCAAGTCATCGTCGAAGATAACCAAGGTGATGCCGTTGTCTTCCACATAGTCCTTGATTTCCTGCAATTTACCGGGGCCGACTATGGTACGCGGATTGGGCGCATCCAGACGCTGCACGAAACGTTTCACGGGCGTAGCGCCGGCCGTTTCAGCCAGAAAAGCCAGCTCATCGAGATACTCGTGACATTTCCGTTCGTCCTGCAAAGGCGTTATCAGGCCCACCAAAAGGGTCTTTTCAATGTTTTGTTCTTCAGTTATATCAGTTGTCTGTTTCATCGTTAGGGTCATTTTCGTCATGACGGTCGTTTTCGTCCGGGGCCACACACAACACAAACTCGCCACGGGGCTGATTTTCTGTAAAATAGGCTATCAACTCGGAAAGACTGCCGCGCCGGGTTTCCTCGAATTTTTTACTAATCTCGCGCGTCACCGATGCCTGACGCTGAGGGCCACAGACTTCGGCCAGCTGCTGCAAGGTCTTGAGCACCCTGAAGGGCGATTCGTAGATGATAAAAGTCACGTTCAGAGCGGCCAGTTCCTTGAGCCTGGTCTGACGTCCTTTCTTGACGGGCAGGAAGCCTTCGAAAAAGAAACGGTCGTTGGGCAGAGCCGAAACTACCACGGCGGGGATAAGGGCGGTTGCTCCCGGCAGACATTCCACTTCGAGGCCCATTTGCACGCAACGGCGTAGGAGCAGAAAGCCCGGGTCGGATATGCCAGGCGTTCCGGCATCGGTAATCAGGGCGATGTTCTCGCCAGCCTGCACGCGCTGTGCGAAAGCGTCTACTGTCTTGTGTTCGTTGAACTTATGATACGACAGCATAGGCGTATGGATATCGAAATGCTGCAAGAGATGCGAGCTGGTACGCGTGTCTTCGGCCAGAATCAAGTCGGCCTCCTTGAGCAAGCGTATGGCGCGCAGCGTCATGTCTTCCATATTGCCCACCGGCGTGGGTATCAAACTGAGTTTTGCCATCTGCTAGCCCTTGAAATGTTGCTCTATCATAGACAGGAAATCGCGTACTGTGGGCGATTCCTCGTCCCATTGGTAAGTGCCGAGATAGTCGGCTGCATCCTCCCAAGATTCCATTTCATCGATGGCCGACATAAGCTGCATAAAGGCATCCCGGTCGTTGTCGAGCAGCTCGCGCTGATAGCGGAAACGGTCGTTCAGGCTCAGGGAATGGCTGAGGTCGGCAAAGCGACGGGCGGCCAGCTCGTTCTGCAAACGGCGTTGGTTCATGTTCTTTTCGTAATGCTCGGCCAAAGAATCGGGACGTTCCTGCGGACGATTATCGCAGGCGGGCTGAGGCTTGTGCGCCGGCTCGGGTTCGGGTTGCGGTGCTGGCTCATGTACCGGCTCAAGATTCGGTGCCGGCTCGGGTTGCAGCTCGCGAACGGGCTGCGGGGCCTGAGGTTCCAGTTGCGGCGCTTCAGGCAACGAAGACTGCTGCAAACGATTTATTTCCAAACGGATAGCATCCATTTCTGCTATCATCGTCTGCATCATTTCCTGCAAAGTTTCGATATGACGCAATATTTCTTCCATATCCATATAATCGATGTTGGGGACCGAGACAAATGTCTGCGACCGTTTCTGCAAAAGTTTACAAAGTTAGCAAGTTGTGGAAAATATTCCTACACTACAAATTGTTTTTGAGGAAGCTTTGGATATCCTGCAGCAATTCGTGCGTGGGCTTGTCTACCCTATTGGTCATCAAAACCACAATGCAGCGGCCGGAGGGCTGGCTGTAGTAGCCGGCGTAGCAGCGCACCCCGTACATAGAGCCGGATTTCAAGCGCAGGTCGCCGGGAAGGTTCGGCTTTAGGCTGCGCACGGTACCTTCGTGGCCCACACGGGGCAAAGATGCGACATAGACCTCGGCCCAGCGGCTCTGCTGCGACATATAGCGCAAAATATCGGCCAACACTCGGGGAGAAAAGGCCGTTTGGGGTGCCAGACCACAGGCATCGCGCAGCTGACAGGAACGCATGTCTATCCCTTTGTCTTGCCAAAAGGACCCAAGCGCCTGCAGCCCGTCGCTGGCCGTCAAAGGCAGGGAGGCACCCAGATGCCAAGCACAATGGCGCGCTAGGTATTCGGCCGTCAAGTTGTGGCTGCGCTTGTTGACCAACGCTATAACCTCAGACAAGGGCAGCGAACGCTGACGGTGTATCAGGCCGGGAAGGGATGCCAGACAGGATTGCAGGGCCGCCGGCGAGCGCAGCGAGTCGGGCACCTGCCAGTAGACGACACCTTGGTCGAAGGACAAAGGATGGTCGATAACGATACCTTGGCTTCGAAGATGTTCCTGCCAAAGCCAGCGTAAGCTCGCCGGCGGATTGGGGTTGTCGGCGCGTACACGGAAAGAGTTGCGTCCGGCAGGGATGCTGCCGTAGATGGCACGCCGGGTAGCGTAAGGAGCGCCGTACACATAGGCACTGTCCTTGCTGTTGTCGGCAGCGATGGCCTGTACATCGAAACTATAGGCCGGAAGACGGGGATATACCGATTGTAGCGACACGCGCTCCCCCACACCGGCACTGTTCAGATAAAGATCAAGACTGTTTTCGTAGATAGCCGCCGAATAGACACCCGCCGCAAAATAGTTACCCAAATCCTCCCACAGCCAATAGGGCGAAACCGGCTGATGAGGGTCGGCCCAGCAGGAAAGCAGGCGCAGACTGCCATGCACGGTCTTGATGCCGGCGCGCTGCAGCGCGCCGGTCCATTCGTCCAAAAAGGCCATGGGCCGGTCGTAAAAGCAGGCGGCACCCAAGGTCGGATCGCCCAAGGGCAAAATCCAGACATCACCGTCCAGCTGGCCTCGGCGCAAAGTTCCCGTGTAGAAAATCCAGGTGTCAAAACGATAGTCAGGCCCCAACACCTCCAGGGCCGTAGCGGTGGTGATAAGCTTGGCCAGCGAAGCCGAGGCCAGCACGCGCTCGGGCTGCGACGCAAGGAGCAGCCCGCCGCTTTGCGCATCTTCCAGCAAGTAAGCCACCGAGGCCGGGCGATAGGCCGCAGTATCCTCCTCAAAGACCGATGCGACAGCCCGGGTCGCACACAGCGACAAGCAGAGCCCAACCAGCGTGCAAGCCCAAGGTTTCATCAGTCGAAATCGTAATACATCACAAAGATGTAGAGCGATTCAGGATCGACCAGACGCAGCATCTTGTCTTTTTCAGACACTTGCACCACTTCCACATTGTAGCTGGTGGCCAAACCGGTCAGGCCGGCCGATTTCAGCGTCAGTTTGCAGGTCTTGCCCTGCACGGGTGTTTGGTCGAGCGTCAGCTGCAACACACGCGAAAGGTCATCGGTCTGGATACGCATCATACGTTGCGTAGGGTTATAGGCCAACTGATGCGAAGCGGCATTGTAGGCAAAAACCGTCTTGTCCGTCTTGAAAACGCCGTAAACTTCCTGTTTCAGAGCAGCCTCCTTGGCTGCCTTCAACAACGGATCTTCCTTGGTACAAGACGACAGACATACTGCCAGAAGGCAATATAAGGCTAATTGCAGGTATCTTTTCATTTCGAATTGTTTACTTGGATATATCTGATAATGGTTTCCGTACCCTTGGTGCTGGAATAACGGATTTGTACTTTCAGCAGATGCTCGCCCGCACTCAGCGAAGGCAGGTAGGACGATGTTATCGTTTCGCCGTCCAAACTCCAACTCAAGCTTTCGTAGCTGCCTTTCAGGTTAAGCACGTCCAAGAGCATGGCATCGCCTTCTGTCAAAGACGATGGCACGAACAAGGATGGGTAGTTGCCGTTGGCAGCACTGGTATTCACCACCTTCACCAAGGAATCGCAAAGCTCCGTCTGACGATAGGCATAGAGCGTCAGCTTGTACGAAGTGCCGGCTTCCAGGTCGCTCAGACAAGCCACAGGTTCATCCAACAACAGGCTGTCGACTTGAGCGAGATTGTTCATGGGAGCGTAGCGCAGTTTCCAATTGTCTTCCTTGGCGGCGCTCCAACGCAACAAAAGCTGATGCTGGCTGGACTGCACCTTCCAGTCGGCGGCAGTCGATTTGGTGACACGCACCTTGCAGGAATCGGTATGCAAACCCTTGTCGGGCGTAACGTAAACATAGGCTTCGCCAGCCTTCAGGCCTCGCACCATACCTACTCCGTTCACCGTCAGAATGCTGGCATCGCTGCTGCTCCAAACCAGATGGTTGCTTTGGGCCGCCTCGGCGGGCAACATCGTCGCATAGAGCATCGTTGTCTGGCCCATGCGCAGTTCCAGGCTGTCCTGGGAAATTTCCAAGCTGCTCACCGGCACATAGTCTTTTTGTATGCAAGTCATAAAGGACAGGCCCCAGTTATAGTCCATTTCGGTCTCAGCCTTGAGCGACACCCAGGCCTTGGTTTCGCTGTCCCAAATAAGATTGCCGTAATTATCTACCGAAGGACCCGCATCAACCCCAACGGGATAGGCATCCTCGTCGTAGTCGGAGAACTGTACGGCTATAACGTAATCGGTATTGGGCATCAGCACAACGGAATCTTCCATAAAGTTGAAGACATTGTTGCCTTCGGGAGCATCCTCTATGGTCTGATAAGCCAACACGGTGGTATCGCCTTCAAGTATCAGGCATTCCATATTAGGCTTGCCAGCGCTCACGTACATGGTAACCGAGCCGAAGATATCGCCGTACGCGTCCTTGAGCTGGGCCGATTCCCAACGGCAACCTATCAACATAGTCTGGCCCTTGGCCCCTATGCCGTAATAACCGAGGGTGCTCTTGTCGTACCAATGATATTCATTATGGAAATACTGATCCACTTCGGTGCGGATATCGATATCGTAACGATAAGCTCCCTGATTCAAGCTAATATTCTTGCTGAAAGGCAGATAGTCGCCGCCGGCCAAACAAGTGAGCAGATAATCGCCGGCAGGAATATCGTAAAAGCCGTATTGACCCTGGCTGTTGCTGCGGCAGGTATAGGCCTTGGCCGAACGCAGCGGGCCCACCTTGGCCAGACGCAAACCGGCACTCACCTTGCTGCTTTCCTGTTCTTCCACAGGGGTCAGCATCACTTCGGCGTTCACCAGCGGGCTGCCGTCGTAGCAGGAAACCACACCGGCCACATGCACCACCGTGTATTGGTCGTTGGTCTGGAAACTGGCCGTCGTGCCGTCACAGCTAATCTCAGAAACGCCGTACTTCAAGGGCATGCCCGACCATGAAACGGCTGCCGGACTGGTTTTATAGCTAAAGGCATTGTTGCCCTTGTCTGTCGGATAGAACGATGAAGCATCCACATTGATGCCTTTGGTATTGGAAGCGTCCACCACATACATGCAAGGGTGCAACGGCGAAGCGTTGGCCGTATTGCTCAACCAGCGCTGCGAAGCCATAATCCCGTCGGCCAAATTGTCCGACTTGTCCACGTGATAGATAATAAGGCCCTCTCCGGAAATGTATCGGTCCCAGCGTTCTTTGGTGCGGTACTCCAGCACATAATATTCGTTGTCGGTATCGGTGTTGATGCGGTAAGCCTCGCTGTTGCCGATGCTCTTGAGGCTGTACTTGTCTTCGGCTTTGATGACAGGAATCGTGTACCAGCCCAGTTGTTGGCGTTCTTCGGCCGTCAAGTAGCAAGGCGTGCGTCCGTAGTTGTTGTAGCTACCCGAGGACATGAGCGACAGCGTACCGAAATTGCGCGAAGTGCCGCCGCTTTCTTCATAATCGGTGTCGTAGACATCCCAAAGGCCCAGCACGTGCGAAAATTCATGGCAGAAAGTACCGATACCGGCAATGGTATTGAGCGCCATATTCAGCTCGGCCGTACAAGCATAACTGCCAGCACGTATGCCATTGTAGACCTTGTTTTGATAATACAGCGAAGAAGCGTGGGGCCAAATGGTGTTCTCATCGCCACCTTCGGCTTCGCTGTAGCCGGCATAGAAGACAAAGACATTGTCCAGTATCTGGTCGTTGTTCGCATCGTAAAGGCTAAGGTCGACACCGTCGGCAACGGCAGCCTCCAAAGCTTCAATCATCAAGGAATAAGGATCGGTATCGTTGTCGGTGATAGAGTCGTTGGCACCATAGGCCGCCATTTGTTTGGAAGCCATATAAGGACCGTAAACATCGAAACTGGGCGAGAACTGCTGCATGGAGTTCTCGTAGAAATAGTCGTAGGCCGAACCCGTGGCGGCATTGCCCTTGTAACCCGGTTCGTTGAGCATGGCTTGAAAGGCATCCCGGCCGTGACCGGAAGCGAACTTGCAGTCGGGAAACTCAACGAGCAGCACCAGTTGGCGGACGGTGGTTGTGGCCGAGCGTAGCGAGGCCTTGGGTGCCGAAACATGCATAGCCAGTTGTCGCATCTGTTGGCTTCTTCGTTGTTCTGCAACCTGATAGGCCTCTTGTGGTATCTGGCTGTAATGCATCAGTTTATGCAAAGAACCAACGGGGCTGTTGCCCACCTGCAGTTTGGCCCGACTGTCCATCGTGGCGTAATAATAGTTGCCATCACGTTTCTGCCCAATCAGATAGCCGTTTTCATCGGTGGCATAATGGAAATGTTCATCGCCGTACAGACGCAAGTTCAGCATTTTACCATCGGCTTGTTGCTTGCGGACTACGCCCGGATAAGCCACGTTGGCCACCGCAGCAAACGCAAGACTGCCACAGAACAACAGCATCAAGACCTGACGACCCCAGTTTGTTTTCATCATATAAATATTAGAAGCTTGAAACTGCAAAGATAATGAATTATGCCATCTGTAAAAATAGCCGCCCTTTCAAAACCGCAAAAATGGTCGGAGCCATGCCCCGACGTGCGCAGACTTGCCCCGGCGAACCAAACAAAAAAAGAGAGTCACCATAATGGTGACCCTCTCTGTATCGCGGCTCAAAAGGCCCTTATTTTACCATAAACTTCTTGCCAGCCTGGATATAAAGACCCGGTTGCAAGTTGTCGGTATTCTTCATGCGGCGACCAAAGATGTCGTAAACAGCGTCATCCTTGGGCTGTACGCGAGTGCTGGACAGACCCGAGAAGGCATCTTCCACATAGTAGATTTCGCTGACGAACAGGAATTCGTAGGTGCGGGTACGTGTACCGGCTTCCACCTCGGCAATCAGTTCGGGAGCGCCGAAATAACCGCTGGTTTCATCACCCTTGATGCGAACCCAAGCCTTCTTGTCGGTAGCGGCGGCAGGCATCTCGGCACGTACGGGGAACCATTTGCCGTTTTCGGTAATTTCGCAAGAAGCGATGTTCTCCCAGGTAGCGCCATCGTAAGAAATGTCCACAAGAGTTCTGGCATAGCAGAAGTTGTCGGTGGCGATGTTGAACAGCAGACGCGAACCGGCCTTGACGCTGGGAATTTCAAAGTAGATGTAGTCGGCAGGAGTCTTGTCGGCGAAAGAAGTGCTGTCGGTGTGGATGAACAGACAGTTGCGCACATCACCGCTCACCTTGTTGTTGCGGGTCATCAGGGCATTGGTCGTCGAGTCGATATACTGCGTACCGTCGTGGGTAGCATACTTCAAGAAGTAGGTGTCGGCTTCGGTGGCGTAGTTGGCAGCCAAAGGAGCACTCAGCTTGACATTGTTGGTGGTGAGCTGTTCAAGGTTCCAGGCAGCGATGTAAGGCTGTTCTTCGAAATTGGCCGTCAGGGTAAGGTCGGAGGTCAGGGTGATGCGCTGGCTCAGCGTGTTGACACCGTTGCTCCAGCCCTTGAAGCTGTTCAGCAAGCCCTTGGGGTTGGCAATCACTTCAATTTCGTCGCCCGTGATGAACTTGGCGCTGATGGTATCGCCGGTCTGGCCGTTCATGCTGACGGTAGCTGACTTGGAGCCGTTGACGATAACCGTTACGTTCACAACCGATTTCTTGTCGTCGGTATAAAGCGAGGTGACACCGATGGGAGCACCATCTACACCAGCCGTGAACACCTTTTCCTGCTTCCAGATATTGAGCAGACCCGACTGCACATCGGTGAAGATATTCCAGTTGAAGCCGTGCTGTTCGGGGGTAAGATAAACCGTATCAACGGCCAGCCAGGCACCTTCCAGCGTCTCGGTATCAATCTTTTCTCTCGGACCCTTGAAACCCACCAGCACGTTGTTGCGGCATTCCACCTGGCCATACTGGATGCTGGCAATATGCTTACGGGCCGGATTCTCCAGCGTATCGGGGTTGGCAGCCACGATGCTATCGGGGATATAGACATTGTTGTTGTAGTCTTTCCAATTGGGCATCAAGAACATGTTGTTGTTGATGACAAACGACGACATGGGGGCTACATATTCATCGAACACCATCAAAGAATTCTGGCTGCACCAGCCGATAAAGGTGTTGTTCTTGAACGTGAAGTTGATATCTACACGGCCGGCATCATCAGTCATCGTGCCGAACTGGATAAGTGAATGTACATAGCCTAGATTGTAGAACAGGTTTTCGCTGAAGTTCATTTCGGCCACGCGCATATCCATACGGAACAAGGACATGGGGTTGTTAATCTGATAACCCGTATGGAAAGTACAGCCTTCTACACCGAAATAGTTGATATCGCCGGCATCCTTGGTTCCATCGTCCTTGGCAGCGGGCTGTATACGGAAAATGGCACGGTTGTAGTTCTGGAACACGCAATTGCTGAAGCGTATCGTGTCGATGTAATGGTATTTATTGTCCTTGGTCTGGATGTAGTACTTGGAGCTGGCCGTGGTGCCCGCGCCTTCCAATACCAGGTTTTCGAAGAACAGCGACAGGATGTCCGTCTGTTGGTTGATAGGCATGTTCCACTGGAACTTGATACCCGATTTCTCGCCTTCTTCGTTGTCGATACCGATAATGTAGATTTTACCGGCATTGGGGATATTCTTGCCATTGCTCAAGCCTATGGCCGTACCATTCGACTTGACAAAAATGGTGTCCACCTGATCGTTGGAACGTTCCTTGAAAAAGTTGGTTTCAAAATCGTTCTTGCTGCTTACTGTCACACGGTCGGCCATCATACTGAGGACGGCCATCAGGCAACAGACTGTAGTAAAGATTCTTTTCATAGTGATAATATTTAGTAGTTAGTTTATGCGTCGGCAAGGGTTTTGGCAAGCCAAAGCACGTCCGTTAAAAATCGGCTAAATGTACAAAAAAATGTTATTCCAGCGTCCAGTCGATAAAATATTTCTGTTGCAGGGAACTTTCCACCTGCGAAGAGTCATCGTACTTGGCCTTGATACGGTCGAAAATTATCTTGTAATCCTTGCCGTAACGCTCGGCCATCTTTAGCAGATAGCTGTAAGACTTGCCTTCGCCGGTAAATTCCTTCAGATATTCGTCGGCCAGGGCCAAGTCGTAGATTTTGATACGCTCGGGGTCGTAGGCAAAGGCGCGCTTCTCAGCCTCGGTAGCATCGTCGGCGATGGTGGGCAGATCGTACTCGCTGCCACGGTTGGCACCCACAATACCGATGTCGCCATAACCACCCGCGGGCGCGAACCAATTGTCATACAGCGGATGCCAATAAGCATCGCCGTCCAAACTATCTTCGGGTACCGTCACTTCACCACCGGGGAAACGGTTCAGAATACCGGTGTTGAGCAAAGTGCGGGCCGCGTCCCAATGGCCCAAATGGTTTTCGGCCTCAGCCAAGAGGAAATGCAGGTCGTGACCACGGAAAATGGGAATGGTAGGCTGAATCTCAAAGATATTCTGACGCAAGTAGCCCTGGTTGTTCTGACGTGTGTAATAATACTTGGAGAAAGCCAGCTGTCCGCCCAGCGGATAGCACATCAGCCTTTGCTGCGGTCCGCGGATATCAGATTCGCTATACACTTCCAGCGCTTTTTCCGAAGGTTGCAGATAGAAACCGTCATCGGGATATTCGGGACAGAAATACTGCACCAAACGATTGGTCTGCTTGTTCTGGTAATCGTAGAAGATGGCACCAAGTATCTGCTGCTGATAACCAAGCAGTTCGGTATAGAAGATATTGGGATAGGACAGGATAATCTGCATAGAGCAACTGTACCAGTTACCGCCCTTGCTGTTGTAAACAGAACTGAGATAATTCAGGATATAGTCGCGTATCCAGCGCCAGTCGGCTTGGGCGGCAGCCTCGTCTTCGTAGTTGGTACGCCAAGAAGCCAGTTCGGTGCGCAGATTTATCCATTTGGGCGTCATCAGATTCCAGTAGTCGTAGGCAGCGTTGCCGCCCATGGGGTTCACCCAATAGGTCCAGTCCATTTCCAAATCGGCAGGAATCTGCTGGCCGCAAAGTTCAATGCCATTGTCGAGCAAGTCGATGCAATAGTCGCAAATGCCCTTCATATCGAGTTTGGTAAAGGTGCGGGTATCGTTCAGGTCGGTCAATTCGGTCATGTTGGTATCGAAACGGTAAGCTTCGCCATAGATGCGGCCCAACATGTAATAGCCCCAAACCTTGTGGCGCAAGGCCGACGACACCAGCCGCGGGATATGCACTTTGGCACTGTCGCTGAGCGCCCCATCGATGCGCTGGTAGAACTCGTCCATCTTCACCATAAAATCGTTGCAGCTGACGATGAGCGCATAATAGGGCTTGGGGTCGGCATAGGTATTGCCATCGGTGGGTTCGTAGCGATAGATGCTCTGCAAGGCGATGGGTGCATTACCGGTGGTTTCCAGATAGTTGGAGCGCGTATCCGTCAAGAAGATGGCGTGGTCGCCGGCCTCCTGCATACGGGTGATGATACCCAGAAAGCCCCGGTACATTTCGCTTTCCTTGGAGATATACTGGTTTTCGTCCAGAACATTGTCGGGATTCGTCTCGAAAAACTGGCAGGAGACGAAACACAGGAGCAGGGCCAGCAAAGGCATATAGATTATTCTTTTCATATCGTAAGTCTTAGAAGTTCAAGTTAACACCCACTTTGAAAGAAACCGGATTGGCCACCTTGGCATAATCGAATCCACGGAGCGCCGGGGCATAGCTGTACGAGAATTCCGGATCGGCACCCAGATAAGAGGTCAGCGTCCAAAGGTTCTCGGCGGCCAGCCATACGCGGCCATCCACAAAACGCAGCAAAGAATTGTCGAAACTGTAGGACAGCATCAGGCGGCGCAATTTCAAGAAGGAAGCGTCCTCAATCCAGCGGTCGCTGAACAGCGCATTGCCCGAAGGGTCGCCATAGACAGCCCGGGGCATGGTTGCCTGCTGTCCTTCCACTTGCCAACGGTTCAGCACCGCAGAAGACTGGTTGAAGAAATTGTCCATCGACTCGGTCTGACGACGCGTGGCATTGTAGGCCTCATTGCCGATGCTGAAGGCAAAATCGGCTGTCAAGCTAAAGTTGCGATAACGCAAATTGCTGCCAAAGGAGCCATAAACATCAGGAAGAGCGGAACCCACGGCTACGCGGTCGTTGTCGTTGATAATACCATCGTTGTTCTGGTCGACAAAGATGACATCGCCACCCTGGTAGGTACCGCCATAGGGTGTTTGCAGCGGCTTGCCCGTAGCGGCGGTCGGAGCCTGGGCATCGGCAGTGGTGGCATAGACACCGGCCGTTTGGTAAGCCCAGAATTCATAGGGACACTCGCCCACTTTCAGACGGGTCTGGGCATCATCACCATTGTAGGAAGTATATTCCTGGATGAAGCTGTCCATCTGCCCAAGGTCGGCCACGCGGCTTGCCAAATGCGAGGCATTGGCATAGATGTTCCAGCCCCAAAGACGCGTATCCAGCACGTTCCAGCGGGCCGAGAGTTCCAGACCCCGGTTGTCGATGGCGGCCGTATTGTCGTAGTAGGCTTCGTTGGAGCCGTACACCGACGAAATCTTGGTGTCGAGCAGCAAGTCGTAATGGTGGGCGTAATAGGCATTCATGCGCACATCCAGGCGATGGCGCAACATCGACAGGTCGAAGCCAAAATCGGCCTGAGCCTTCTTTTCCCATTCCAGATGCGTATTCGGCACACCGTTGCGCACGATGGTACCCAAACTGAACAGGTTGTTGGACACATAATAGTTCTTGCCGTAGTTGGACGAGAAACGGTTGTTACCGGCCAGCGAAAGCTCGGCCGTCAGGTTCAGATGGTCGATAAAAGCGGGCAGCGCAGCCGTATTGGCGGCCATAAAGGTTTCCGACAAGGACGGGAAGAGCCCGAAGCGCGGAGCATCCACACCCGAAACCGAACTGCCGTCCAGGCTCAGGCCGGCCGTGGTCTTCCAAAGGTTGTTGTAGACGTGGTCGGCGTGGGCGTAGAAACTCAGGTATTTCCAATCGTCGTTGTTGCCGAAGATGTTCCATTCGTCCGTCACCTTGGAGAGCGTGCGGTTGAAGTCGTTGGCCGAATTGTAGCCGCTCGCGGCATCGTATTCGTAGCTCTTGGTCATGACGCGCGCACCGGCATAGCCGTCCAGACGGTGCTTGTCGCCGAAAGTATTATGGTAGGCGGCACCCAGATTGTAGTAGTAGGACGACTGGCGCAGCACGCCCATCGAGACGAAGTTCTCGCCCGTGCCGTAAAGCTGTGGGATGATGGCCCGCTGGTCGACACCGGGCGTAAAGACGTATTCTTCGGTATAATCGTAATAGATGTTGATCAGTGCCGTGAGCGTCCACAGGTCACTGGCCTTGTAGTTGAGACCCAGACGGATGTTGGCATCGTAAATTTTGTCGCTGCTGCTGACCGTATTCACCAGGGCCGCCGGGTTGGACACCAGGTCGTAAGCATAAGCCGGGTTGCCGTTCACGTTCCAGGCATCGTACTTGGAATAGCGTCCCGTAATGACACCGCCATCGGAAAGCTTCTGGTACTGGTGCAAGTTGGGCATCATGTGGTAGGCGGCCAAAATGGGATTGGTCTCTTCCTGCATGCCCGTGTTGTTGAGCGCACTGTTGATATAAGCCAGATTCACCGAAGTGAAGATTTCAAACTCGGGCGACACCATGATATTGGTGTTCAAAGCCGTATGATAACGGTTGGTGTTGGTCTGGTCGAGGACACCCTCCTGACGGGTATAGCCGAAAGAGATGTTGTATTTGGCCACTTCGTCACCACCTTCCACCCGCAGGACATTGTCGGTCTGCATGGCCGGACGGTAGATGTGCGAAGTCCAGTCGGTATTGTTGTCGAACAAGTAATGGTAGTAATAGTCATCGCTGCCCGCCAGGAAAGGATAGTCGTTTTGCAATTCCGACAGGGAAGCGTAGCGGGTCTGCCCTATTTCCATCAGATATTCCTGATAGTCGCCGACGCCCAAAGTCGGAATCTGGCTCTTGACCTGCGACAGCCCGTAATTGCCCGAGAAAGTGATACGCGTATCCAGATTCTCGCTGGTAGCCTGCTGGGTTTCCACCAGAATAACGCCATTGGCACCCATGGAACCGTACATGGCGGCCTCAGCACCCTTCAAAACGGTAATGCTGCGGATATCGGCAGCGTTGTAGGCGAACATGGCATCGCGGCTGTAGGCATTGTTCACGTCGCTCACGGCGGTATTGGCCAGATAAGGCACACCGTTCACCAACAGCAGCGGGGTATTTTCGGCATAAAGACTGTGCAGACCGCGGATGTTGAAATAGCCGCCCTCGCCGGGCATGCCGCTCTTGCTTTCCACGCGCAGGGCCGGGTCTACATCCTGCCAAGCCATCGTGGCCGAGGGGCTGGCCTTCATATCCTTGTTGGCCACCGTACTGAGTATGGCCGAAGACTCATCGCGGGTAAGGTCGGCCTGATCGAGCACCACATCGGCATGATAGTTGGGAGCCGTAAGCGGTGTCATCACAATATCAACAAGGCGGTCATCCTCAGACTTCAGACGTTGAAGGCTGACCTGTCGGGTATAATAGCCCGGGCTGCTGAGCCGGATAAGGGCCGAAGGGTTTTCCGCCGTCACGGAGAAACTACCGTCGGCAGCGCTAATGTCGGTAGATTTCTCGGCCAACACACGCACGATAACACCCTCGATAGCAGCGCCGTCGGTGGCCACCACACGGGCACGGTAGCTTTGTTGTGCCTGGGCACCCAGCGCCAGCACCAAGGCCAGGAAAGTATATAGCAATCTCTTCTTCATAGACTTACTCCTAATAGTTGTTTTGGGTGGGACGCAGACACCAGTGATAGAACATCAGCTGATAGATATCCGATTTACTGCGGTCTTGACGGCCGTTGATGTACAGGGATGCGGCATCGGACGAACTGATTTTAATCTTGAAGTTACCGTCCCTTTTCAGGTTGACCACAGCCACCTGGTAGCCATCGGTGTCGTAGGCCGAAGCCTTCTGGTACTTGACGGGGTCTTGGTCGTACCACCAGCGCCAATCGTAATATTCGGGATAGCCAATCGACTCCGAACCGTAGAAGTCCAGACCTTCCATGGCACCGCCTCGGTCGAAATGGAAGTTGGAACCGGTAGCCACCAGCGACATATCCTTCACCAGACAGTTCTGCGGGCCGAAATACTCGTCCTGACCACAGAAATAGATGCTCACCGAATAACGCAGCGAGTGCTTGAAGCCCATACGCAGGTAATATTCACCGGCAGGCAAAGTCACTTCCTTCAGTCCGAAATTGCGGTCGTTCTCGTTGTAGAGCAGGCCGTCGAAATCTACCGAAACTTCGGCCGAATCGGCCTGGGCCTGAATGGAAGGAGCGGCCGTGAGCAGATAATAGTACATCACCGGCAATGTTGACGAGAGTTCGAACGAACCCTGACCCTCCAAAGAGTTGTCGGGGTTTTCCCAACCATCCCAACGGAAATAGCCGCCGTCGGTAGGCTGCGACAGCACATCGCTCCAGCCTCGCTGTTCGGCATTGAGCGCGGCCCAAACTTGATACATACGGGCCTTGACGCGCCAGATGACGATATGGTTGGGTATTTTGTAGTCGGTAAGGAAATAGGCTGTGGCATTGGAGAGTTCCACCGGATTGGCGGCATCCACCTTCTGCACCGAAGGCTTCCATTGGGCAGCCGTATAGGATGTGAAGCTCTCGCTGTCGCTGGCTTCGTCTACCTCGCGGACATAACCGCCCACACAGGCAAACTGACCGGATACATTGGAGGCCACTTCTTCGGGCTGCAGGCGACGGTCTACAAAGCAACTGCTGAGCATCCACTTGGCAAACTTCAGGGTATCGGCCTGCGTGGCGGCACGGTTCATCCACAGGGGAACATTGGCGATAGCCGTGTTGAAGGCTTGCTTCATCAAATCGTTGTTGGGAATGAACAAGGTAGACTGGTAAGCCTCGCTGTGCATGTTCCAGTAATCGAGGCCGTCTTCGGTATAGCGGTCCATCAAGGTGTTGCGTATGGCCATCACCGAGTCGCTGTAGACGATGTTGCCCATCTTGTCGGTACCCGAAGGAGTCGAAGCGTCGGCATCGAAGTATTCCTGCTCGAAATAAGCCACCAGTTCCTTGAAGAGCGAATAGTCACCGCCCAGCTGTTGGATGTAGTCGTACATAGACAGCTGCACGGGCAGCACGGCTTCCACATAGTAAATATAGCCGTTGCGCAGCTTCACCTGACGCGAAACGCGCTGGCGGCTCAGGAAGATTTGGCCGTCGGCATCGGTGGTGACCCACAGGTTCTTGCCGCTCAGGGTGTAGATGCCATATCCGTCCTTAAGCGCCGATGGCGGTACCGGTACGGTCGAGAAAAGGTTCTTGGCGAAGAGCGAATCGTTCAAGGTTTGGGAATCGGCCCGCCCCAGCACATCGTTCTCGAAGACAATCAGCGTACAGTTCTTGCCCTTGGACATACGCTCCGTCAGCCCAGCTTGGTCGAAGAGCGCGGCGATATCCGAGAGCGAAGCCTGCGAAGCCAAGTATTCATCGGCATAGAGCTCGCTCAGCTCCACTTGCAGCTTGCCCTGATCGCCCTGCCAAGTGTAATGTTCTGTCCACCGGTCTTGGCAAGCGCAAAGCAAGGCCAAACAGCCGACGATGCTTATCAGTTTAGTTTTCATATACATAGCTTAGTTGATAGGTTCAAACAAGAGGTAATCCCACATCTGATGATAGGTGGAATTGGTTTTGGCATTGATATCCAGCATAATAGCCTTGAACTGATGTTTCTGCGAACTGTCGAATTCAAGTTCCTCGAACAGGACAAGGTCGGCGTCGCAATACAATACTTTCGAAGGCAAACCCTTGAATACCTGGGCATTTTTGGTCCACTCGGCCTTGTTCAATTCCGGGTCGAACTGGAACTTGGTAAGCGAACCTGCCGAATGGAAGTTCTTGAGCGAAGCGTCGGAAGCATAATGCAGCGTCACCTTATATTTACCCTTGATAACCGTGGGCGTGGTGAACTGTATCCAGCCGGCATAACCCAGATTCAGATTGAGCAGGTTGTTCATATAGGCATTGTAGCCGTTTACGTTCTTCTTGCTCGAAGAGCTGTACTTGCACTTGGTGAAGCCCACGGCCCGGTAGTTGGAGTAGCTGGCCTTGGCCGTGTTGGCCTGATAAGTGAAGCTGGTAATGGGGCCGAAATTGCCATCGCGGTACATCTGCGAAAGGTCAACTTTTTCTTCGCGGTTGGTCATGGCCGACGAAAACAGGTTACCCAGACTCTTGGAAGCACCGTAAGCATTGACGATGGCAATAATGTCGGAAGAATTGCAGAAGTCCCATTTAATCGTCACGGGAGTAGGCTCGTAAACGGGCAGATAATAGTCCATCTTGTGGATATAGCCGTTGCGCGCCTCGATGTTGGAACGGATAAAACGGGCCTTGCCGTTCAGGATAGGATAAGCGTAATTCAGCGGTTCGTTGTTGCAGATAATCACCTGACCGTCGAGCGAAGTGTCGTAAATCAGCGTCTCGTCGATGGCGTTGAACTGGCAGAAGGCTTCCTTGGTGTAAGCCTGGTCCATAAAGTGGTATTCCACGTAGCGGTACAGGGCCGAATCGCCAGCTTGGGGCAGGTCCTGGCGGCAACGCGCCCGCAGTTCTTCCAAACTGTTGATGCCATCGGCCTTCATCGCTTCGTCGCTGGGTGCGAAGCAGGTAAAATGATAGTCTTGAATGGTGTAGCCACCGCCTTGCAGACGCACCGTATCGCGCACCCGTTCCACAATCTTGTCGTAACCGCTTTCGCGGCAGGCAGCGGCGAAAATGCTGTATTCACCTTGTTCTTCGAGTTTTTCCACCATGGTTTCGGCCAGCGGATGTATCACATCGTCCATGTAATAGATGATGGCGTTCGAGGCTTCCACAAAGTTGATGCCGCCGCTGTCGCGGGGCTGTACGGCTGCCTGGTTGTTGATGAACAGTGTGGCCTGGTCGATAATTTCATCGCTGCGTTCGGCATCGTCCACATCGGTAATAGTACGTCCGAAGCTGGGCTTGAGGTAGGCGTTGAAGAGACTCTGCACCAGCAGCGGTTCGGAATCTACCGCAAAATTGATGAAAGTCTCGCTGTTTATCTTGGTGCCGTTCAAAATATGGTTCTGCACCACATAGCGGGCATAGGTCAAATCCAACTCCTTGATCGAGCTCACGCCCTGCCAGGAAAGGAATTCCTCCATAGCCTTATTGGTGGGTGCAAACAACGTTATCGAAGCCGAAACATCCTTTAGGCCATTGTAGTAGTCGGCATAGCGCAAAAGTTCTATCCACAGGGAAAAATCCTGCGAACGATGTTCCAGCAAAGTGGTACAGGTCATTTCGTTTTCTATCTCTGTCGGCGTGATGAAGGTCTGTCCCTTGAAGGGGTCGGTACAAGCCACCAGACAGAGCAACAACAGATATACTATAGGCTTTTTCATTGCGGATTATTTGTAATAGGGGTTCTGAATCAGGTTCTCATTGCGTTCAATTTCCGTGCTCATGATGGGCAGGAACAGGGCGTTGTCGGAAGTAAGCGCCGACTTGAGCCACGAGGCACTGGCCGAAGTATTGTACGCCAACACTTGGTCTACCAGCAGGGCATCCTTGTACTGATTGTCGTTGCGACGGCCCATACGCAGGAAATCGTACCAGATTTTGCCCTCGCCCAAGAACTCCAGTTTGCGCTGGTCGAGCACTTCGGTGAGCAGGTCGAGCTGTGAATAGAGCGTCACGGCCTCTTCGGTTTCTTCGGCATAGTTCTCGAGCGCAGCCCGCTGACGTACCCGATTGATGAGCTTCAAGGCTTCCAGCTTGTGCTGGGCGGTTGGTTCCGCGCCGTCCATGCACAGATAGGCTTCGGCTTGCATCAACATCACATCGGCCACGCGGTAAATGATGAAGTTGGGGTCGTAGTAGTTGGTGGTGCGCTTCTTGTCTTCGGTGGTGGAGCCAACATACTTCCATACATAACCCTTGGACATCGTCAGGGACATGCCCTGGCCCTCTTCGGGCGCAAAGGCGGCATGATAGGTTCGCGGCGCTTCCTTGGTAACAACAGTGGCATCTTCGAACTCAGCGCCCAGCACGGTGGCGTATTCATTCACGAAATCGCGGCAGGCGGCTTCGGACACCGCATAAGTGGCTTGGGTGTTGGACGGGTCGTTATCGAAGAGCGCCGGCAAGTTGTTCGTCTGGTTTTCCTCGCGGTTCCACTGCAATTCGAAAATGGATTCTTTGCTATTGCCCGGATTGAACATCGACATATAGACCGAACGGCTGGGCGTCGACAAGAAACGGGGCGCGTTCAGGTTGTCCGACTGCAGGACGAAATCGCAATAGGTGACAGCATCGGCATAGTCGCCTTTCCATAGGCAGACATCGGCCATGAGCGCGTAAATGGCCCAGCGCGTGGCACGTCCCTTGGTTTCCCAAGTGGTGCCGTACACTTCCTTGGCAGCACCCGTTTCCAAAGCGGCCAGCAGGTCGTTCTTGATTTGCATCACCACGGTATCTTCGCTCGTCTTGGGCAGATTGATTTTCACCTTGTCGTCTTCGTAAGCTTGCAGCACCAAAGGCACATCGCGGAAATTGCGAACCAGGTAGAAATAGCTGAGCGCCCGCAGGAAATAAGCCTCGCTGTAATGGCTGTTGCGGGCCGACTCAGAGTAGGTTTCATCGTTGGCGCAGGCCTCGTCGGCACGGGCCAGCACCGTATTGGCTATGTTGATGATTTTGTAGAAATCGGACCAGTCGCAGAGGCTGGTGTTGGAAGCCTGCATCTGCCACGACTGCAACTTGGTGTTCGACTTGGCGTTGTAGACCAGTCCGGCGCGGCATTCACCCCAAGGAATCAGATAGTCAACCACCGTTTCGCGCAACTGGTAATAGCCTCCTATCAGGAAGTTCTCCACATCCTGCTGGGTACGCCAATAATCATCGGCCACCTGAGAGTTTTCGGGTGTCACGTTCAGATAGTCCGTGCAAGAGCAGCACAGCAGGGCAGCCAGTAAAAACAGATATATCTTTTTCATCTCTAAGGGCATTAAAAATTAATAGTCAAACCCAAGGCATAACGATGGCTGCGCGGGGTAGACGAATTGTCCTTGGCCAAAGAAGTGACAGAGCTCGGCAAGGTCACTTCAGGATCTTGGCCCGTGTAGTTGGTCCAGGTAAGCAGGTCGTAGCAAGTCAGGAAAACGCTGGCAGAGCTGGCCTTGATGCTGTTGGCAAAGGATTTGGGCAGGCGGTAGTTGAAAGAAACCGTCTGCAGACGGATATAAGAGCAGTCTTCCACAAAGCGGTCACTGCCCAAATAGTTCATACCGTAATTGTACAAGGCACGTGGAATGTCGGTTTGGTCGCCCTCGCTACGCCAACGGCGCAACACCGCCTTAGACTGGTTGTCGGTATTGTACATGGCCTCGTTGTTCATACGCGCCTGATTGATAATCATCTGACCCAGACGGTAGTGAAAACGCATGTTCACCGACATGTTCCGATAGCGGGCCGTCACGCCGGCACCACCCGTCACCACGGGGTTACAGTTGCCCAAGTAGACGATGTCGTTCTCGTCGATACTGCCGTCGTAGTTGATATCCTGGTACTTGGCATCGCCCGGATAACAAGTGTAGCTGCCGTTTTTCATCACCACCGGATTGCCCAGCAGGTCGCGCATGATGCGGCCGTCCTCGTCGCGGGCATAGGTTTCATCGGTATTCTGGTAAACGCCCTGATAACGGTAACCGAAGAAAGAACCCACCGGTGTTCCAGCCAAAATCTTCTGGGCATATTGTCCGTTCTTGAAACTGTAGGTTTCAGTGGCGATATTGTCGGGCACTTCCAAAATGGTGTTCACATTACGGTTGATGTTGAAGTCCATGGTCCAGTTCCAATCCTTATTCTGGAAGATGCGCCAGTCGATGCGGTATTCCCAGCCCTGATTGCGCAAAGAACCCGAGTTGGTGTAGGAAATGCTCGAATAGGCCGAAGTACTGGCCACCTTCACGTTCTTCTGCAGCAGGTCGCTCGTCACCTTGTTGTAATAGTCGAAAGTCATCTTGATGCGGTCGCCCCACAGACCCAAGTCAAAGCCATAGTCCCACTCTTCGGAAGTTTCCCATTTGAGCTTGTTCAACTGCATATTGTTAGGCATGACAGGGGTCATGGTGCCATACTTGCTGGTAATGGCCGAATAGGTACCCACATAGGGCGAAGTACCCGAAGGAGCCTTGCCCGACTGACCCCAGCTGACACGAAGCTTGGCCTGCGACAGCCACTCCGAAGTCCAAAGGTTGACCGGTTCGAAATCCTGCAGGTTCAAGGCACCGCCGTACGACTGGAAGAGCGCCCAGCGGTTGTCCTGACTAAGGGCCGAGTTGCCCTCGTAGTTCCAGGTACCGTTGATGGTAATCCATTTGAACATCGTGTAGTTGAGGTTGCCGATAGCCGACAGGGAGCGGGCATCGCTGTTGCCCGAGTTCAGGGAACTGTTGTAGATGGTGCCGCCCGTCACCGGGTCGCCCATACCACCGGCGGCCACCCCGTACACCTGCGTGGCATAAGTAGAACCCTGCGACTGCGTGGTGCGCCAAACGGCGGCGCCCACCAGCTGATGCTGACTGTCGGCAAAGCTTTGGTTATACAGCAGCTTGGTTTCCGACTGCAAGGAGAAGTTGTTGGTATAGCCGTCGTAGCTGTAGTTGGAGTAGGCACTTTCGATATTCACGCCCGTAGCCTCCTGGGGCAGGAACTTGCGCGACTTCACCGTCTTGAACTTCATGGACACATAGCCTTGATAACGCAAGATGGGCTGCTGGTTGCGGTCCCACAGGATGATATAGCTGGGGCTGATGGTAATCTTTTCTTCCTTGGTGTTGGTATTGTTGTAACTCTCGTCCGTCATGGCGATGGGATGAAAGTTCTTGCTGCCCGTATACTCACCCTGGAATTCATTCTCGTCCTGATAGGTAAAATAAATGTCCGTCGATTCCTTGGTCAGGTCGTCGATGTAATAAGGACTCTTGTTGGGCATCTTGCGCTGGGCTTCCGAACGCAAAGTAGAGGTGGACAGATAAGTCTGCTTGTTGTTGGTATCGGAATAGGTGAATTCGGCGTTCACATTCATACGGTCGGAGAAGTTGTAGCCGATACGCAGACTCGAAGTGAGACGGTTCAAGTCGTTGTTGCGCGTGGTGCCGTCTTCCATGGTCCAGCCCAGCGAGAAACGGTAGGTGGCACGGTCGCCGCCGCCGCTCATCGAGAAGTTGTTGTCGGTGGAATAGGCATTCTTGCGGATGTCGCCCAGCCAGTCGGTATTGGTGTTGTATTCGTCGAAATAGCTCCAGTCGGGCTGATAGCCGATAGCATAAGACTTTTCGCTGAAGAGCATGTTGAGCAAATCGCCCGAAGCATCCAGACCGCGCGCATTGGCCGTGTTCCAAATGGCATCCTGCATATAGGCCGTGTATTCATCGCCCGTCAGCATGGGAATGCACTCTGGCTCGATTTTCAGGGTCGATTTATGGCTGAAGACAAACTTGGGCTTGCCCTTGCTACCCTTCTTGGTGGTAATCAGCAACACGCCGTTGGCACCCTTGGTACCGTAAATAGCCGTCGAAGCGGCATCCTTCAGCACTTCGATATTCTCAATATCGTTGGGGTTCAAGGCCAACATATCGGCAAAGTCCTCGGTGCTGGCCGTGGCGAAGTTGAAGTCGTCGCTGATATCGGTATTGTAGGGCACTCCGTTGATAATGATTAGCGGGTCGGCATTGGAGTTGAGGGTAGCCGTACCTCGGATACGGATAGAACCCTTGGCACCCGGGTCACCGCTGGTAAGGATATCCACACCGGCCAGCTGGCCCTGAAGCGCTTCCTCCACCGAGTTTACCGGCAAGGCTTCCATCACGTCGTCCATAGAGATGCGCTGGCTGGAACCGGTAAAAGCACGTTCCGACACGCCCATCTCCGAACGGAAAGAGCGTTCCTGAGCAATCACCACTTCGCCCAAAGCCTTGGCATCCTCCTTCATCACCACATCCTGGGTTTTTTGGCCTGTGTAAGGAATGCGCTGCGGCAGCAAGCCGATAAAAGAATACAGCAGCGTCAGGTTTTCGCCCGCAGGCATACGCAAGGCATATTGTCCGTTGATATCGGTTGTGACACCCGTCACCAAACGGTTCTGGGCATTCACCACAGCCACGTTCACACCCATACAGGGTTCCTGCTTGCCTTCGAATATTTCGTAGACCGTACCCGTCAGCACATTGCTCTGCGCAAAAGCCGAGAGGGAGGTCAAGGCCATCAAGAGCAAGAGCGACAGTTGTTTTATGTATTTCATCTTCTGCATTTTTTACAGCTTCTAAGTGTTATTGGATACCGTGAGGCCATTTATCCTCGAAAATACCGTCGATAAAATGCACGCAGGCATCATCGAAAACGAAAGGCAGATAATCGTAGGCGGCATAGAAAGGAATTTCCGTGTCCATCCCGGCAACTTTGGCCGTCAGACCGGCATTGCCGTGGTCGTAGATATAGACATAAACCTGCGCCGCCATCGTGCCGGACAAATCGGCAATGGAAGCGTAACCGCCGTCAGCCTCGATATCCACACCCCATTTGTAATAAGGATAGTCCAAAGCGGGCGACATGCTCTCGGGCAGGAAATACTCCAACATATAGTGCTGGAAACTGTCCTGAGCGGCACTGCCATCGGCCGGAGCCGAAACGAGATCCCAGAACAGCGGCTCGTCGGTCGTAGTTCCGGCCGGCACGCTCAAGTAAGGGAAGCGACCCTCCACAATAGCCGTCTTGACGGCCTGGGTGGTGGGAATCAGTATCAGGCAGTTCTCGTTCATGAAGTTCATGGTCATGGCCTCCTCGTCCATCAGGTTGGCCAAACCCAGCACCTTGATGAAACCTTGGAAGAGCGTAGCCTCATCGTTGCGGTGCAGCCACATGAAAGGCACGAAGTTCTGGATGAGCGCTTCGGCATTGGAGCCGCTCAGCAGGAAGCGGCTGTTTTGGGTGTCGTATTCGTAGCAGTAGCCGTTCTGCCAGGGAGCATCGCGGAAGGTCAGTTCGCGCACATCGGTGTAGATCGAATCTTTCGACACATCCATATGGCCGGCATACTGAATCAGGCTGTTGTATTTGAAGCTGTTGCTAATCTTGCCATCGGGCGAAACATACCAGTAAAGCTTGTAGTCGGGCGAGAGCGTGCGCAGCACCTGAATATCGCCGGTGGCCGTGAGCGGACGCATATTGTCGACACTCACGATATGCGCGTTCACATACCTGCCTTGTTCGGCCGAACCCAGATTGGGCTGGGTAGCATCGCCCACCACCCCGTTCTTGAGCTTGTCGGTGGTAGCGTCGTACCATATATAATTGGCCGCCAACTGGTCGTTGTTGGGATACAGCATAATGTAGTTGACAGCATCGGAAGTAAGCGTATTCTCCATACCGGAAGCCGTCAGCATCTTCAGGAAATTGCTGTAGCGCTTGTACTGGTAGGCCGGACCCGTCACCATGCCGAACACGGCCGGAGGCGTAATTTCAGACAGCCCATAGAGCACACCGTTCACGCAGACCTTGCGGTTGGCCTCGGGCACCTTGTTCACATCGAAGGTGATGGCCGTGTTGGTGAACTTGTTCAAGATATCGCCACGGCTGATTTCATCGGGGAAGACAAAAGAGCCTTCGTAAAAGGAGTTGCTCAACAGATAGGCCACGGCATCGCTGCTCACCGAATCGTAGTTCACCTGAGCGGGATAGCCCGTGCCGGGAATACCCCAATACGAAAGGTAGAACTCGTTGAAAGCCTCGTTGGTGGGAGCGAAGAGCGTATTGGACGTAAAAGACAAGGTCGACATCTTGCTATAGTCGCTCACGGGCCATTCCTGGGCGATATTGGGCAGACTGAATTTGCCGGAAGCCTTCTCGTACAGACATTCGTAGTAAGTGGTGGAACCGCCGCCGTAAAGGTCGGTCAGATTTTCCTCGACGGCATAGTAAGCATATTTGTCGTAGAAATTGAGGTACATGCTGTAGGCCTCGTCGCTTTCCAATTCCTTATGGATGGTTTCCAACGGCTCGATTACCCGGTCGACAAAGTAGATATAGCCGTTCTTGGCGATAACTTCCATCTCCGTCACTTCCGCATCGCAGACATTGAACACAGTGCCCGCCTTCCATTCACTGCCGGGGAAGAAATACTCGTAGTTCGTCTTGGCATCGATAAGCTTGGTCTGGAACATATTGGCCGAGAATACCGGGATAAAGCGCTCCAGATGATAGACATCCACCTCGTGAGGCACCGTATCGAGCGTGGTACCGTTCATCCAGCGGCTGACGGAGATTCTTTCCGGTGCATCCTGGCTGCGCGTGCGGAACTTGTAGTACAGACCGGCATTCTTTTCCAACTCTTCGGCACTGGCACCGTCGCCCTCTTTGGGACGGAAATTCGACAGCTTGTCCTGGTCGAAGGCATAATACAAAATATGGAAACCTATCAGTTTCTTCACCTCGGCCGTGGGCACAGCCGACCAGTCCGGACTGCCATAATGCCGCTGCAAGTAGGCTTCCAGCGAAGAGTCGGTGGGAGCCATCACCGTGAGGATACTGCGGCCCTTGAGCAGTGCCGTGTACTGACAAGTGTCAACGCCTTGCAGGAAAAGTGTGTAATCGCCTCGGTCTTGCAGGATTTCGTAGATACTGCCCTTAATCCATTCGGGTTCCTCGTAATACTCCTTCATCTGCTGCTGACAAGAGGAGAACCACAAGAGCGACAGTATCGACAAAGCCGCCGACACGAGCATTCTCGACTTCAGGAACTTCATCTTTATCTATTTTTGAAATTTTCAGAAAACAGACAAAGATAATTATATTTTTTTAATAATTGGGCTTTCGGGGCCGCATTTTACGGATAAAACATTGCTCCGCGCGGGGCCGTATGTGCAAGCCCTACTGCGTCAGCGAAACAAGCAGCGCGGCCAGTTCGTCGAAGGCCAGCGAGACGATGCTGTTTTGGGCGACGATGGGCGTGCCGGCATCGCCACTTTCGCAAACGCTCTGCACCAGCGGAATCTGGCCCAGCAAACGCGTGCCGGTTTCAATAGCCAGCTGCTTGGCTCCATCGCGGCCAAAAATGTAGTAACGGTGGTCGGGCAGTTCGGCCGGTGTGAACCACGACATATTCTCCACCAAGCCCAGGATGGGCACATCCACCTTCTCATTTTGGAACATATCGATGCCCTTGCGCGCATCGGCCAAAGCCACCTGTTGGGGTGTTGTCACCACGATGGCACCCGTCAGTTGCAGGGTCTGGATTAGGGTCAGATGGATGTCGCTGGTACCGGGCGGCAGGTCGATAAGGAAGTAGTCCAACTCGCCCCAATTGCCTTCGTTAATCAGTTGTTTGAGGGCATTGGAAGCCATGCCGCCGCGCCAAAGCACCGCTTGTTGGGGCTCCACGAAAAAGCCGATGGAAAGTATCTTCACGCCAAACTTCTCGATGGGGCCTATCAGGTCGCGTCCATCGACAGTTTCCAGTATGGGGCGCGCGTCTTCTATGCCAAACATCTTGGGAATGGAGGGGCCGAAAATATCGGCATCGAGCAAACCCACCTTATAGCCTTGTTTGGCCAGGGCCACCGCCAAATTGGCCGACACCGTCGACTTGCCCACGCCGCCCTTGCCCGACGAAACGGCAATTATGTTCCTGACCTTGGCCAGCGGGCGTTCTTCGGCCTTGGGCTTGGGCGCTTCTTTCCTGAACTTGAGCGAGATATTGCCTTTGATGTCCACCTCTTCGCCCACAAAAGTGAGAATGGCAGACTCGGCGGCTTTCACCACCGACTTGATGAAGGGGTCGTTTTCCTTTTCAAAAATCAGCGAGAAACTCACCTTGTTGCCTTCGATACGGATATTGTCTTCGACCATGCCGGCTTCCACCAAGTTCTTGCCGCTACCGGGGTAGCGTACCTTGGACAGGGCATCGGTTATCAGTTTGGGATAAAGATTCATCATTGCTTATTGTACACGTCTTATTGTACACGGGCATTGCGTCCGAAAGAGCGGTACTCGTCCGGTTCGATGTCCACTTGGGGTTCTTGCCAAGACTGGTCCGGATTCAGGGCGAAACGCAGATATTTGATATCGATGCCGCGGTCGAGCCACTGTTTTTCGTAGAAAGTCTGGATGTTGGGCACACCGGCCTGTTGCAGCACCCCTTCTTGATAAAGGTTGAAAGTCTGAAACTGCAGCGGGAGCGCGTTCGCCTCTATCATGGCCAAAGTATAACGGAACATAAACTGGCTGTCGGTCTTGAGATGAATACAGGCATCCGGGCGCAACATCCGCGCGTAGTCTTGCATGAAGCGCGTGGAAGTGAGGCGTTTACGCGTCTTCTTCATCTGCGGATCGGGGAAGGTCAGCCAGATTTCCGCTACCTCGCCCGGGGCGAAGAACTGCGGCAGAAACTCGATATGCGTACGCAGGAAAGCCACATTGTCGAGCTGTTGTTCGCGGGCAATGCGGGCACCCGTCCACATACGCGCACCTTTGATGTCGATGCCGATAAAGTTCTTGTCGGGATAAAGTCCGGCCAGACCCACCGTGTATTCACCTTTGCCGCAGCCCAGCTCCAAGACCAGCGGATGGTCGTTGGAGAAGGCGCGTTCGGCCCAGTGACCCTTGAGCGGATGTTCGGTGGTGGCATAGTCGCTCTGGGCGAACTCATAGACATGAGTCCAGGCCTTCATATCGGCAAATTTCTGCAGTTTGTTTTTGGCCATAATTTGGCAGTCAGTGCTTAGGGCAGCCGTAGAAAACTTACAGAACAGTTACCCAGTTGTAGGGATCGGGCTGGTCGCCATACTGGATGGCACGCAGCGTATGGTACAGCTTTTCGCAAACAGGACCGGGCTTGCCGTCCTTGGAGAAAACATAGCTCTTGCCCGTATCTAGGTCGTCTACCCTACCCACAGGGCTGATGACAGCAGCCGTTCCGCATTCGCCGGCTTCGTCGAAATCGGCCAGTTCGGCCACTTCGATACGGCGGCGCACCACTTCCAGACCCATATCCTCGGCAATACGCTGCAGGCTGTTGTTGGTGATAGAAGGCAGAATACTGTTGGAGGCAGGCGTTACATATTTGTTGCCCTTTACCATAAAGAAGTTGGCGGGGCCGCATTCGTCGAGATATTTCTTTTCTTTGGAATCGAGGAAAAGAACGGCGGTATAACCCTTCTCGTGAGCAATGGCTCCGGACGACAGGGAAGCAGCGTAGTTGCCGCCCACCTTGACATTGCCGGTACCTTGAGGTGCAGCACGGTCGAATTCACGCAGTATGCAGACATTGGTAGGCTTGAAACCTTCTTTGAAATAAGGGCCAACGGGCGTTACAAACACCACGAAGAGATATTCGTCGGCGGGATTCACACCCACGCGGGGACCCGTACCGATAAGCAGCGGACGGATATACAGCGAAGCACCGCTCTCGTAGGGCGGAACAAAACGTTCGTTCAGTTTGACGGCCTTGATGACGGCTTCCTTGAATTTTTCCACAGGCAGGGGCTGCATCAAAATACGGTTGCAGGACGACTGCAGACGCTTGGCATTGTCTTCCATGCGGAAAATGCGTATTTTACCATCCTTGCCACGGAAAGCCTTCAAGCCTTCGAAAGCTTCCTGACCGTAATGCAGACAGGTGGCAGCCATGTGCATAGGTATGTATTCCGAAGATGACACTTCAAGTTCACCCCATTCTCCGTTACGCCAGTAGCAGCGTACGTTATAATCTGTCGGCAAGTACGAAAACGACAGTTCAGACCAGTTGATAGTTTTCATTTTTGGTATCGAAAAAAATTACGTGCGAAGGTACAACACAAATGGCTAAGCAACAAAAAAAACGGATATTTTGCCTATATTTGTCAGCTGCAACCTTCCCATATCAAATTCCAAGCACATGTCTACACTCAAGGTTTACAAAGCCTCGGCCGGCAGCGGCAAAACCTACCGTCTGGCCCTGGAATACATCAAGTTGCTCATCGCCCGGCCCGATGCCTATCGGCACATACTGGCCGTCACCTTTACCAACAAGGCCGCCGGCGAAATGAAAGAGCGCATCCTGCACGACCTGAGCATCCTGGCCGACCCCAAGCTGGCCCGGGAGCATCCCGACAGCCTGCTGCGCATTCTCGTGGAGGAACTCAACATGAGCGGCCGCGAAGACAAAGTGTTGGCGAATGCCGCCCAAGCCTTGCACCTGCTGCTGCACGACTACAGCCATTTCCAGATAGAAACCATCGACAGCTTCTTTCAGCGCATCTTGCGCAACCTGACACGCGAGCTGGGCATCGGCAGTAGCCTCAACATCGACCTGGACTCCGACACAGTGGTGGAAAAAGCCGTCGACAGGCTTATCGACCAGGCCGCCCAAGACCCCCAGACCCTCGATTGGATAAACAGTTGTCTGCAAGACCGCATGAACGAGGGCAAAAGCGTCAATATCCAAAAAGAGCTGAAAAGCTTCGGCAAAACCATCTACCGTGAAGTATTCCAGCAGCACCGCCAGCAACTGACCACCGTATTGAAAGACAAGAAATTCCTCGGCAAATTCCAAGGGATGATGATTCAAACACAGCGGCAGATAGAGCAGCAGCTCAAGGCCTATGCCGAGGAGTTCTTCCAGACAATCAAAGACCATTCCTGGAGTGAAGACAGGTTTCCCTATCCCACTTCCGGGGGCCTTCCCGCTTACTTCCATTCGCTGGAACGAGGCGAGTTTCTCAAAGAACAGGGCGTACGTATTCTCTCTGCCTACAACGATGTGGAGAAGTGCTGGAAATCGACCGAAAAAGATGCCGTATTCCGTCAGCTGGTGGCCGAAAAAATCCATCCCCTGCTGACAGCATGCATTGAATATCAACAAAAAAGCATAAGAACGCTGCAAAGCGCCCGCATCTGCGCCAAACACCTGTACGAAATAGGCCTGCTCAACAGCATCAGCCAGGCAGCCAAGGCCATCAACCGCGAAGAGAACAGTTTTCTGCTGAGCGACACCGCCTCCCTGCTCGACGAGATGGTGGGCGACAGCGACGCTTCCTTTGTTTTCGAGAAAATCGGCGCGCCACTCAAACACATTATGATAGACGAATTCCAGGACACCTCGCACCTGCAATGGGGCATTTTCAAGCACTTGCTCAAAGAATGTCTTTCCACGGGCGGTCAGGACAGCCTGGTGGTGGGCGATGTCAAACAGTCCATCTACCGTTTCCGCAACGGCGACTGGAGCATTCTGAACAATATCGAGACGGCATTGCCATCGTCCTACAGCACCGAAATTTTCCCTATGGAAGACAATTGGCGCAGCCGCCGGCACATCGTGGAATTCAACAACGGCCTGTTCGAACATGCCAACCAAATGCTCAGCACTTCCTTTGCCGACGTTTTGAACCCAGCGCTCAGAGAGCAGATGAACAAGGCTTATCAGGACACCAGGCAGCATTGCCGCAAGACCGACAGCGAGGGCTTTGTGAGCATCCGGCTTTTCGACAAAAACTCATACGACACCGCTATGACGGAGGCCCTGCTCGAAACGCTGAACCATCTGCAACATCCGCAAGACCCGCAGCCGCCGGTGCGCGACATCTGCATTCTTACCCGCAAAACCAAGGAGATACGTGCCTTGGCCGCCACGCTCAACGCCCATGGTTTCAAGGTAATTTCCGACGAAGCCTTCGTTCTGGGCAGTTCTTCGCTGCTCAACTGTCTGGTGGCCGCCATGAAGCTGGTGCTGCACCCCAACGACGGCATCAGCCAAACCGATATCCTAACGTATCGTCCCAAGCAATACCAAACCTTGATGGACGCCCTGCCCGAGCTGGCCCAGCTGCCGCTTACCGAAATGGTCTATGCCATCCACCGCATACTGGCATTGGACAGTGCCGACGAGGATTGCGATTTCCGCGATGAAAGCGATTTTCTGTTCTGCTTCATGGATTTTCTGAACGACTACCTGAGCCGCGGCAAGGGCCATCTGGCCGATTTTCTGCAATACTGGGAAGATAAACTCCAAAGTTCTTTCCTGCCCTCGCGCCGCCAGCCGCAGGGCATCCGCATCATGACCATCCACAAGGCCAAGGGTCTCGACGCGCACACCGTTATCGTGCCCTACTGCAATTGGGAGCTGATTGAGGGAAGCACGGCTTTCAAGACCAACCAAATCTGGTGCGCTCCTCAAGAGCCGCCCTACAACGAAATGCCCCTGCTGCCGGTGGATTTCCAGAAAGACATGAAGGACAGCATCTTCGAAGATGACTATCGTCTTGAATGCCAGCAACAGCTCATGGACAACCTGAACCTGCTCTACGTGGCCTTTACGCGGCCCAAGTACAACCTGATTGTGTATGCACCCAAAACGGGCAACAAAGAAGTCAAGACGGTGGCCGACTTGCTGCAGGGTTGCCTCAGCTTCCAACAAGAGGAATATCGCTTGGGCCAGGAGCCGCTGCCAGAAAAGAGCGAGGCCCAAAACGAGCCTGAGGGCAAAGGTCGCGAGGTGGCTTTCGTCAACCGGGAGAACCCGGCGCGTTTCCGCCAGTCGAACCGTTCGATGGATTTTATCCGCGACGAAGAAGACCAGGGCGAGGGTTCCTACATCGAGCGCGGCAAGCTGTTGCACCATCTTTTCGAGCTTATCCGTCACCGGGAGGATATCGAGAAGGCCGTGCAGACGCTGGTGAACGAAGCCTTGCTGCCGGCCTCGGAAAAAGACCAATACCTAGCCTTTGCGCGTGAAGCTCTGGCTCAGGAGCAGGTTCAAGACTGGTACAGCGGCTCTTACGAGCTCTACACCGAATGTTCCATCCTCTTCAAGGACGAAGAGGGCCGTCTGCAGGAACGCCGTCCCGACCGTGTGGTGATGAAGCAGGGCAAAGTGACGGTAATCGACTTCAAGTTCGGGCAGCAAAAGCCGGCGCACCTGAAGCAGGTCGGGGAATATGTCGCGCTGTTGCAACGCATGGGTTTTGCACAAGTGGAGGGTTACCTTTGGTATGTTGAACAGAAACAGATAATCGCTTGTTAATACGATGGATAAGAGTTTTTTGGCCAAGGTGGCCGCTAGTATATATGAACAGCAGGGACATCATCTGAACCAAGTGGTGATGGTGTTTCCCAACAAACGTGCCAGATTGTTCTTTAACCAGGCGCTGTACGAGGTGGCCGGCAGACCCGTGTGGACTCCGCAATACTTGGGCATCGCGGACCTTTGGGCGCAGTGCCGGGTGAGCAATGCCCAAGGCCAGCCCTGGACCCTGGGCGACCCCATCTACCTGAACGGCCTGCTTTTTGAGGAATACAGCCGCATTTTTTCCGAGAGCAAGGGCAGTTTTGACGATTTTTACGCCTGGGGCAAGGTGCTGCTGCGCGATTTCGACAACATAGACCGCAACTTGGCCGATGCCAAAGCTCTTTTCCGTCTAGTGGGCGAAACGCTGAGCCTTCAGGACAATTTCGAACATCTTAGCGAAGAACAGAAACAACTGATACAGAGCTTCTTCGGCAATTTCAAGCCCAAAGACGAAGAGGAAGTCAGCCAGCTGAAAAAGAACTTTATCCAGCTGTGGAACCGCATGTACGCACTCTATCAGGCCTTCAAGCTAAGGCTCGACAAGGAAGCTCTTGTCTACAGCTCGATGCTGACGCGCGAAATTGTGGAAAATTGGGAAAGGTACAGCCAGAACGTTTTCAACGCCAAGCTCTATGCCTTTGTAGGCTTCAATGCACTCAATCCTTGCGAGGAAAAGCTGTTCGGCAAATTCAAGGAAGAGGGCAAGGCGCTATTCTTTTGGGATTACGACCACTATTATCTGGACAACGAACTGGATGAGGCGGGCTATTTCATGCGCCGCAATCTACAGCGTTTTCCCAATGCCCTGCAAGACGATTTCAACGCGCTGCGACAGAGGGGAAAAAGCATCGAAATCATCGCTTCGGCGGGCGAGAACGCCCAGGTACATTATGCGGCCGGCGACTGGTTGCAGCGCCACAGCGACAGCCATTCGGCCGTGGTACTCTGCAATGAAGCCTTGCTGCTGCCCATGCTGCACGCCCTGCCCGAAGACATCAAAGAGTTCAATATCACCATGGGCTACCCCATGACGCAGAGTCCGGTTTACCACCTGTTGCAAGAGATTGTGCAGCTGCACAGCGAGGGCCGTCGCAGCGGCAGCTGCGACGGCCCGGCCAGTTATCGCAGCCAGTACGTTCTGCCACTGCTACAGAACAGCATCGTGGGCCGGGCCAGCTCGCCGGCAGGCGAGCTGGCCGCCCTGCTGCAAGACAGCCACGGCTTCAGTTGCAGCGCCGACGAGCTGACCGGCCAAAACGATGAACTGCTGCGTTGCCTGTTCAAGCCCGTAGAAACGCCGGCCGAACTGGGCGACAAGCTGCTCGAAGCCATCCGCTTGCTGGCGGATGCGGAGCAGGAGCAAGCCCGGAGGGCTTGCGCTGCGGCCGCCGCGGACGCGGCGGCCGCAGCCCGGCCGGCCCAAGAGGCCGGCCGCCTGCTCGCACCGCTCTACCAAGAGAGCCTCTTCCTCTGTCACCAGGCCATAGAGCAATTACAGCAAATGCTCACATCGGGGCTTATCCAGCTCAATTTCGCCACCTACCGCCGCCTGCTGGCCCAAGTGCTCAACCTGAGCATACCCTTCTCGGGCGAGCCGCTGGGTGGCGTACAGCTAATGGGCTTGCTCGAAACCCGCAACCTCGATTTCGACCACCTGCTCATCTTGTCGGCCAACGAAGGCAACCTGCCGCGCGATTCACAGGAAAGCTCCTTCATCCCTTATCATCTGCGCCAAGCCTTCGGCCTTACCCTGCCCCAACACCAGGAAGCCATCTCGGCCTACTACTTTATGCGCATGCTGCAACGCGCCCAAGACATCACCATCTGCTACAGCAACGTCACCAAGGGCGACCGGCACACCGAAAAGAGCCGTTTTCTGCTGCAGCTGCAAATGGAATCGGGGCTGGACATCAAAAGCAGCTTCATCAGCGGTAAGAACGGCGACAACCGGCACTTGCCGCCCCTGCCCAGAAAAGGTGTCAGCCTGCCCCAAGTACTCTCGCCCAGCAGCCTGAAAAACTATATCAGCTGCGAGGCCAAATTCTATTATGCCAACATACTCAAACTGAAACCGATAGAAGAACCCGACGAAGACATGGACGCCGCCGTCACCGGCACCATTTTTCACAGCAGCATGCAGTATCTCTATACCGAAACCGCGCTAAGAAAAGCCAACAGGCCCCATGCCACCGGCGACGTGCTAAAGGCCATGGCCGACAAAACCGGCGACATCCTGCCCATTATCATCGAAAAAGAAGACATCAAGGCCATCCAAGGGGACGGCCATCTGAGGGAAGTGCTGGAGCTTTTCACCCAAATGCACTATTTCAAAAGCATCGACCCTTACGGCCAAGCCTTACGCAGCCCTGAAAAGCGCGAAAACTTCGGCGGCGATCTGCTGCTCAAACTCAATATCCAAGAGGAAAACCTAAAGCGGACACTGCACTGCGATGCAAGCCAAGCCCCCTTCGAGCTGCTGGCCATGGAACTGAAAGTCGGCAGCGACACCGCCCTGCAGATAGATGCGCAGACCAGCTTCGGCACCCACGGCATCATCGACCGTATCGACTATAAAGAAGGGCGCTTGCGCATTGTCGACTACAAGACCGGCCGCCGCGACCCCAAAACACTTATATGGGACAAGGTTTTCAGTACCAGGGCCAGTTCCTACGAGCTGAACGCCATGCAGGTGCATCTTTACGCTATGCTGCTGCAAAAGCACGCCGCCGGCCCCCAGCCCGACCCGGACACTACCCTGCCCCAGTGTCTCAACGAGAAGTTGCAGCAAGCGGATACCGCCCTCCAAACCGTCTTGTTTTATCCGCTCGCCGGCGATTATGCCAAGACCGACAGTCACCTGTTGAAATTCGAAGGCAAGTCGGATTTCCGCGCCTATCAAGAGGATTTCCGCGCCGCCCTGCAAGACTTCCTCTACTACAGATATTTCCACAGCGACCACGACAACTTCGAGCGCTGCGACAATACCAAAACCTGCGAATACTGCGATTTCCGTCACCTTTGCCGCCGCTAACCAAGCAAGATGTCAAGCATATCTTAGCCCTTAGAAACGACTCAACATAAGTTATATCTTAACATCATCTGGATTGTTTGCAAGCTTTTTCCGGAAAGAATCCGTGATAACCAATTCTATGTTGGGATTTGTTTCTTTAAGAAACTTCTTGTTACATATGTATGGGTTTATGACTCTTGAACCACGTTTATGAGGTTTTACTTATACAACATTCGTATTCTCTGAATTAACTTGTGTTGCTATAAATTCCGGCAACTCCCTCAAATTGTCGAGAGTCAAATCTTCTCCATATTTTTCAAGAACCTCTAATCCCTTAGTTGTAATTTTGTAAGACCCTACAGAGAAGGCTTCTACGAGCCCCATTTTCTTTAAGTATGAAGCGCAGTAATTAACTCTACTGAAATGCTTCGTAACACGTCCGCTCTTTGTATACTCATTATAATCTTCATTTGACATTTTTAAATCCGTTCCAATATAGCGACTGAGATCATATAATCTGCAATTCCCTTTTTTCGATAAGTTATCAAGAAACGGGAAAAAATAATATTTAAACTTTGGTATCATATTATGAGACAGATTCGTTTATGATTAGTCCATTGGTTATTGGGTCCTGGGAAAATCATTGTTTGAAATACGGACAGCAAGTCCTATCGCTTTGCCAAGCAAAGGAGGAACCGCATTCCCTATTTGAACAAGTTGCTTGTTCTTTTTCCCTTCAAAAATAAAATCATCGGGAAATGATTGAAGTCTTGCCATTTCTCTTGCCGTTAGCACACGTGGAAGTTTGGGGTGAAGATTAACACCGCCATGGTTTTCCTTAATGGTGCATGAA